>NZ_NSDJ01000001.1:1358963-2038445 GCF_003610915.1 Rahnella variigena | reverse complement strand
TGCTGCGCCGGATTTTTTGTGATCGGGATCACCCCGGACAAATGAGCCTTATTAAAGGGAAAATATTTTACTTTTCAGTTTGCACTGAGTCCGGTCTGGCGTCAGGATTTACCCTGATTCCCCATTGGCAGTGATAAAGGCTTATCGATAATGACGACTCAGACACCTAAAACGCCGGTTGCGGCAGGGACAATTTTTAGCGCCGCCGGTCTGCAATTTCTGAATAAACTCGCGCAGAACAACACCCGTGACTGGTTTAAGGCTAATCAGGACGAATACGAGAACACGCTGAGAACCCCGGCGCTGCACTTTATCGAACAGATGCAGCCTGAGATTGTTGCTATTTCTCCAAGGCTGACTGCCGTCGCCAAGAAAGTCGGTGGCAGCCTGATGCGCCCGCAGCGCGACAGCCGGTTCAGCAAAGATAAAACGCCTTACAAAACCAATGTCGGCATTCAGTTTCGTCACTTTCAGGGCAAAGACGTTCACGCGCCCGGCCTCTATCTGCACATCGCCGAAGACGGCTGTTTTATTGCAGCGGGGATCTGGCATCCGGAATCAAAAGCCTTAAACGCCATTCGGGCTTGCATTGATGAGAACCCGAATGCCTATCAAAAAGCCCTTAAGACATTGCACGATAACGGGTTTGCGATGGATGGCGACAGCCTGGTCCGTCCGCCAAGAGGCTACGACAATAACCACCCGCTGTTAGCTGAATTAAAACGCAAAGATTATATCGCGATCAAAAATATCGCCTTTGAAGACTTGTGCAAACCAGATGTTGTCGATTTTTGTGCAGAACAGTTCAGGCATTGTGCGCCACTGATGGCCTATTTATGTTTTGCGCTGGAACTCGATTTCTAAGGCAGTATTTCTAAGCCAGCAGGAAATGGCGTGATGCGTTCCGGAGACATATTCTGTCCTCGCAGTGAGGCCTTCGTGAAGGCTTCCGGTGATGACCTGTCGCTGGTATAAAGTAATCAACCGATACTTAAATGTGACCAGAAGGGAATTTGGTGTGACCGGACGCATTGATTACCAGATTGAAAAATACCATTTTTCTGAAGCGGCAGAATCCCCTCGCCTTATCCAGCAATGGAAAGATGTGATTGCCGAATGTCAGGAAAATAAGGCGGGCGCCGCAGAGCGCCTGCGTATCGCCCTGCTCAATGTGGACTATGTCACCAGCTTTGAGCTGCCTTTCCGGCTTTTGCTTACCCGCGCGCCCCAGCTCATTGACAGCGTGCGCGATGAATTGCAACTCAGTCAGAAAAATGTCCTGTTTAATGGCAAACGCTTCGGCTGCGTCTACAGTCTCAAAATGGATCTGGGCGGGATACCCGATGAGTTTCAATACCGTCTTACGACCCGTATCCGGCGCATCGATGCGACAGGAACAACGGAAGCCACTTACCGGGAAATCGCGCAACAAACCAAAGTGCCACGCGATCGTCTCCGGTTAGCACTGGAAGCCGGGCTGGAGGTCAATCCGCTGGACGGACTGTTCTGGTTCGGACTTCAGCGTATTGCGGCTGATGTTTTACGGCTGAGAAAAACGGGAATGGCGATAGCCACGGCTGAAGTCGAGGTATTTGATACGCTGACCGGGACGACAAGGCGCATTCCGGCGTACAGGCTGAAGGCGTAGTTATGCAGTCAACACTATGAATTTCAAATATTTAAGCTATCTGTTGCTGATAGCCGCAGCGGCTGGCAGCGCCTGTTTCCCCCACCCTTTTGTGATGTGGTTCTTAATCGTCAATCTGCTGACGCTGGTCTTCTACGGTGTGGACAAACGAGCCGCCTGTCACTCGACGAGCAGAGTTCCTGAATTCACCTTGCTGCTGCTTGGTTTTGCCGGTGGCTGGATTGGAGCGATTTTTGGCCAGCAGCTTTTTCGACATAAAACGAAAAAACAGCCTTTTAAAACCTGGTTCGCCATCAGTGTGATAGTGAATCTGGTGGTTGTGGCAGGTGTGAGCTGGCTGATGAAAGATTTATTTCTTTGAAATGGTACGCCCTACAGGGCTCGAACCTGTGACCTACGGCTTAGAAGGCCGTTGCTCTATCCAACTGAGCTAAGGGCGCATTGCTTGTCCCTTTCGGGAGCGTTGCGGGTTCGGATTATACGGGCAGACCGGGACGAGTCAATGGCTTTCGAACTCTCTGCTTAATGCCTGAACAATTTGCAGATATTCCCGGACCGCCTTGCAACGTTATGTGACGGGTGTTGGCTATTTTTCAGATTTCAGCGCTGCCGCGATAACACGGGCGGAAGCGTGATACGCCACACCTTCGTAAGCAGTCAGTTCCGGTTGCAGCGTTTGCACAATACCTTTTTTGCCGATGACCGCGGGCTGGCCGATATAAACACCCAGTTCTTCGTCCCAGGCCGAAACCGGCCAGACGCTGTGCGCATCGGACAAAATCGCATCCACCAGTCGCGCCGTTGCTGTCGCGATACCAAAACTGGTCCAGCCCTTCCCTTGCAGGATTTCCCAGCCACCGCCGCGCACGGCATCGTTCATTTTTGCCCAGTCGACGTCACGATCGCCCGCCAGTTCCGCCACCGGACGGCCGCCGAGTGTCACGGTGCTCCAGGCGACAAACTGCGATTCGCCGTGTTCCCCCATGACATAGCCGGTCACGCTTTTCGGATCGATGCCAAAGAACTCGCCGACCACGCGTTTCATGCGCGCGGTATCCAGTGACGTGCCGGTGCCAAACACCTGCGTGTCCGGGAAGCCGCTGGTCTGCTGAATAATTTGCGTAATGACATCGCACGGGTTAGTGATGTTCAGGATAACGCCGCCGAAACCGCTGGCAATCACGCGCGGGATAACTTCACGCACGGCGGCGCGGGTCTCCGCGAGTTCTTCCAGACGATCTTCACGCAGTAAGGTTTTCGGGCCGACTGCGATGACTAAAACGTCGGCATCACGCAGTTCGCTGTAATCGTTGGCGATGACCTGCACGCGTGAAGCGGTCAGCGACGCCATATCACGCAACTCCAGCGCCTGACTGGCCGCTTTAGGTCCGTTCTCATCGAGCAAGACAATCACGTCACACAACCCCTGCGTGACCAGAGAGAATGCAACATCAGCGCCCACATGACCGGCACCGATGATCCCCACTTTGCGTGTCATTTGTTTCTTTCCTTATGATTTAAAAAGAGTCATATCTAAAATAGACACTTTTTTCGCCACTGTCTCAGGTTAAATTCTCGCCCGCAATTCTCACCCGTTTAAACAAGTTATTCGCATTCAACGCCTGACAGCGCCCGCCGCTTCTGACAAAATAGGCGCATCCCCCTGCATTTATTAATTGATGGATTTATTCCCTGATGGCAGCAAAGATTATTGACGGTAAAACGATTGCGCAGCAAGTCAGAAGCGAAGTTGCGGCGCGTGTTCAACAACGACTGGCCGAAGGAAAACGTGCGCCGGGTCTGGCTGTGGTGCTGGTAGGTGAAAACCCGGCCTCGCAGATTTATGTCGCCAGCAAGCGCCGTTCGTGTGAAGAGGTCGGGTTCATCTCTCGGTCTTACGATTTGCCTGCAACCACTACCGAAGGCGAATTGCTGGATCTGATTGAAAAGCTCAATAATGACAGCGAAATCGACGGTATTCTGGTGCAGCTTCCTCTGCCCGCCGGTATCGATAACATTAAAGTGCTGGAACGCATTCATCCGGACAAAGACGTCGACGGTTTCCATCCGTATAACGTCGGCCGTCTGTGCCAGCGTGCGCCAACGCTGCGCCCTTGTACGCCGCGTGGCATCGTGACGCTGCTCGAGCGTTACGGTATCGATACCTTCGGTCTGAACGCGGTGGTGATCGGCGCTTCCAACATTGTTGGCCGTCCGATGAGCATGGAATTACTGCTGGCCGGTTGCACCACCACCGTTACGCACCGTTTCACCAAAAATTTGCGACATCATGTTGAGAATGCCGATCTGGTGGTGGTTGCGGTCGGTAAACCAGGCTTTATTCCCGGCGAATGGATTAAACCGGGCGCGATTGTCATTGATGTCGGTATTAACCGCCTGGAAAGTGGTAAAGTTGTCGGCGATGTGGAATATGATGCCGCCGCCGAGCGCGCTTCCTTTATCACACCGGTGCCGGGCGGCGTTGGCCCGATGACGGTCGCGACGCTGATTCAGAATACCTTGCAGGCGTGCGAGGAATATCACGACATCAGCGCCAGTAAGCCTTAAACAATTCGCACTACATAAAAGTCAGGAACACATGGAAACTTTCTTTCTCGAAAAACACCCGCACGTAGAACTGTGCGATCTGCTCAAATTTATGGGCTGGTGTGACAGCGGCGGTACTGCGAAAGCAGTGATTGCTGAAGGCCAGGTTATGGTCAACGGCAAAGTCGAAACCCGTAAGCGCTGCAAAATCGTTGCTGATATGAACGTTGAGTTCGCCAGCAACAAAGTCGTGGTGAAAGCGTCCGAATAAACTTTCCGGCGACGTAACACTGCAAAAGAAAATGCCCTGCAAGCGAAAGCTCACAGGGCATTTTTTTATTCTCAGTTTGTGCCGGGATTACGGTTGAGTCACCCAAAGTACCGGCCATTCTCCGCCGCTGCTGTACCCGTCGCAGCTGGGTTCAGAAGCAAACGCCGCCAGCCGGAACGCTTTACCATCAAATATCCAGCGCGATGAAACACCACAATCCCCGATACCCCGCCCTTTGTCATAGGTCGAAAGCGTGCCGGTTTTAGGATCGAAATCCGCATTGATCAGCTCAGGTGACTCCTCATCCTCGCCCAGTTTAAACGGCATATTCAGCGCCAGATCGTCCATCTTATAAGGCGCCTGCCGGTTCACCAGAAAACCCAGTGCGAAGAGGTTATACGCACCCATATCGCAATTGACGGTCATCAGGGCCTTGTCGCTGCTCAAGGCAAAAATATGCACTTCACGTTCAGAAGGATCCAGGCTGCAATCGTTATTCTCAATCGTGGTCGCCGCGTTTTGCGTGATGGCTGAGATTTCAGATTCGGTTAACGCCTGCGGTTCACTGAAATGCGGCAGAACCGGCGCGGCCGGGATCGGCGGTACGGTATTTACCGGTTTTGTGCCGCGGTTAGCCCACGCCGTTTTAGTACCGACGCGCCCCTGCTGGGCATCGATCGCCAGTAATGCGGCTTTTATGCCTTTCAGGGAAATCACCGGAGGCACCGGTTGTGCCGGATCCGCTTTACCCGCCAGCGAAATTGCGCTGCCTTCGCGAATGGCGGCGATAAAATCATTCACTACCAGACGATTATTTGTGGAAAGATGTTTTTTACTGACATCCCATTCACGGTGATTAAAGCTCAGGGTTTTGCCGTTCATTTGCAGGCGTCCGGCAACCGGCGCATCTGCACTTTGTTCATCGCTGTTACGCTGATAATCAATGCTGACGGAGGATTTTCCTTCCGGTCCGGCTTCACGACTGATTTTCATCACCAGTTCCTGGCCGTCCTGAGAATTGCGCGCGACACAGTGGTTAAGGTTGTCACAACTGACCTGCCAGTCGCTATAAATGGCCTGTAACGGCTCAGCCTGCGTGCTAAAAGCCAGCAGGGTGCCCAGCAGGCATAAAGGGGCGGTTATCCATCTGCACATTATGAGTTTCAGCTCTGTTTGGATTTATCTTTCTGATAATAGCGTAACACCCGGCAAGAGACTGCCAACAATGCAGCATTTTTTATTCGAAATAAGAAAGAGATACCCCGCCCGATCGGGCTTTTACAGAGGATAATTTTTCGCCGGATATGAAATCACGTAATGGTGACGTAACGAAACATTCAGTACACTGGCAAAGCCAATAACGAAAAATAATGGCGTAAAGGATGACTTTCATTTCTCCGGGAGATTCAGATGAAGTTATGGATTTGGCTGATAGCCGTGTTTTCACTGCCTGCGCTGGCTGAAGAGCCGCCGGTGGTGTACTCCGGCACGCTGGGTAAAACCAGCATTGTGCTCGAACTGGATTTAAATAAACCAGACGAAGTCACTGGCCGGTATTTCTATCAGAAATATCATTTAGATTTACCCCTCAACGGTGCGCTGGATGGTCAGGAACTGAAACTTCAGGAAGGTCTGGACGATTTTGACGATACCCCGCGTCCTGAGCTGACCCTGACGAAAGATGAGAATGGCGGCTGGCAAGGCAACTGGACCAATCCGCAAGGAAAAACATTGCCGGTGAAGCTGCAACCGGTGCAAATGCCCGCAGCAGCCACGGACGACGGCTACCTGAGCGCGCTTATTCATACCGATCCTTACGAGTATCTGCGGTTATCTGCGCTGCAACTCAAAGCGGGTAAAAACGAGAATTTCATGGGCTACCAGCTGCAATGGTGGACGGAGCCGCAGTCGAAAATCAGCTTCTTTGAAATTGTGTCAGGCTATCCGGAAACGGAAATGCAGGCGATTAACCAGAAATTGCGTACCCGCTTGTGGCAGGAAGTCAGCGGCTGGCATGCCTGTATGCTGGGCGCGAGCCGGTTTGGTCAGGGTGAATATCAGCAGACCGTCACACCGGAATACCTGAGTGATGAAATCGTCAGTGTCAGCGTGTTTACCTCGTATGATTGTGGCGGTGCGCATCCTGATTTCGGCGAATCGCCGGTCAACCTCAATGCCAAAACCGCAGAAACACTGACGCTGGAAGATGTGGTATGGGTTGGCGAAGGCGCGCCTTTCCATTATCTGAATGCGGAAGACCGTACCCTGACGGGCAAAAATGACGTGGATTTTGATACGTTTGCGGATTATCGCGATAAGAAATGGGCGCCGTGGCTGGTGAAGCAGCTGACGGCGGCGTATCCGGAGCAAATGAAAAAGCCGACCGAAGAAAGTGATGATGATTGTGATTACTCGGATACTTCTGTCTGGCAATTCCCGGCGTGGTATTTCACGAAGAAAGGACTGTATTTTGACCCGACGTTCGCCCGCGTTTTACGTTCGTGCGAGGGCCCTGAATGGTCGGTTCTGCCGTGGTCTGCGATGAAAAGTCATGCGGGTAGCGTCGCTATCAGTCAGGAACACTAAAAGACGAAAGGCACCGTCGGGTGCCTTTTTTATTGAAGCTCATTTCATTGAAGCTCATTTCATTGAAGTTCAGAGGCGGAAACGTTATGCCAGCCAGCCCTGAATTTGCGCATGTTGTAACAGCATAATGGTTTTGCCGTCTTTAATGCGGCCATCTTTGATCATCGCCAGTGCGTCGGTGAACGGCACTTCGAGCACATCGATATCTTCATCTTCCACACCGCCACCGGCGTTCTGACGCTGCGACTCATCGTATTCTGCGGCAAAAAAGTGAACAATCTCCGTCACACTTCCCGGCGACATATAGGCTTCAAACAGTTTATCTACCTTGCCCACCGCAAAACCGGTTTCTTCAATCGCTTCTTTACGGATGCAGTCTTCAGGCGAATCGTTGTCGAGTAAACCGGCGCAGGTTTCCAGCAGCATACCGGTCGGATTGCCATTGACATAGGTCGGCATACGAAACTGTTTGATCAGCAGGACGGTTTTTTTAGGCCGGTTATAAAGCAGGATTGTCGCCCCATTTCCCCGGTCATACACTTCGCGGGACTGCGGCTGGCGTTCGCCATTGCGCTTGATTAAGTCGTAGGTGTATTTGCGAAGAACATACCAGTTATCAGAGAGTAACTGGTTCCGGACGTTTTCGATTCTGGATGACTTGTCATGAGATGACATATTGCGTGCCCCCGCTCAGAAGTTGTGAGAGAAGCCAGGCAGCATAGCCGGATTCATCGGCTGCCGCTACCGTCAACCGTGCTCAATCGCGGCCAGAAGTTGCTCGCTATGACGTTCAATCCATTGGGGATCTAACGGCCCCCAGCTCGAGAGCTGATAATAACCGTCATTGTTGCGCACGCCCTGCTGTACAAACTCCAGCCCGACGCCCATTCCGGGCAGAGCTTTCAGCACATCCTGCAAAGTGCGCCGTGGCCAGCCGGTGATTTCCATCAGCTTTGGCACATTCGGTTTTTGTTCATTCTCGATCAACCAGCAAAGATATAAACGACGGGCAAAGACGGAATTTATTAGCAAACTCATCTGGACAGCTCCTGCCGGGATGTCATAAAAATGAAGATAGCCAAAGAGTAGACTGTTTCAGCGAATATCGCTGAGAGATAACCCTGTGTACGGGGAGGATTTTTTACATTATCTCCTTTATTTCTCCACGTTTTATGCCATATGAACAGGTAAAGTGCTTAGGCGTAGAACACCACTCTAACACTCGCTCCGTCCCGCCGGGACAGTACCGCCTCTGAGACCTCTTCTGAAAAGACAATTTCTACGAAGACAATGCTCAGGGGATTTTTTTGTCAGATTACTGGCATTGTGTTTGTTTGCTGATGTTAGTCACTCACGCCAGAGTGACAACGAGGTTCCTGAAGCATGGCTAACTTTTTCATCGATCGCCCGATTTTTGCCTGGGTTTTAGCGATCATCATTTCCCTGACCGGCGCACTCGCGATCTATTTTCTTCCGGTTGAGCAGTACCCTGATCTGGCTCCGCCAAACGTCAGGATCTCTGCAACGTATCCCGGCGCATCAGCACAAACATTAGAAAATACCGTTACCCAGATTATCGAACAAAACATGACGGGCCTCGATAATCTGATGTACATGTCTTCGCAAAGCAGTAACGACGGTAAGTCTCAGATAACCCTGAGCTTTACTGCCGGTACAGATCCGAACGAAGCGCTCCAGCAGGTGCAAAACCAGCTGCAACAGGCGCTGAAACGTCTGCCACAGGACGTGCAGACGCAAGGCGTGACCGTCTCAAAGACCGGTGATACCAACCTGATGATGGTGGCGTTTGTTTCCACAGACGGCAGCATGGATAAGCAGGATATCGCCGACTATGTGGCGTCTAATATTCAGGATCCGCTGAGCCGCGTGCCCGGCGTCGGCAGCATTGATGCGTACGGTTCGCAGTACGCCATGCGTATCTGGCTCGACCCGGACAAGCTGAATAATTATCAGCTCACTACCGCCGATGTGGTCACCGCGATTAAAGCGCAAAACAGTCAGGTGGCCGTCGGTCAGCTCGGCGGTGCGCCTTCTGTAGATTTTCAGGCGCTGAATGCCACCATTAACGCGCAGTCTCAGTTACAGACGCCTGAACAGTTCCGCCAGATCACCTTGAAAGTGAATCAGGACGGTTCGCAGGTCAAACTTGGTGATGTCTCAACCATCGGCCTTGGCGCGGAAAACTACGCCCTGCTCAGCCGGTATAACGGACAGGCCGCATCCGGTATGGGTGTGAAACTGGCGTCCGGTGCCAACGAACTGCAAACGGACAAGGCCGTCCGTGCGCGTCTTGAAGAGCTTTCTCATTATTATCCGCACGGGCTGAAAGCCGAAATCGCCTACGAAACCACGCCATTCGTCAAAGCGGCGATCACCGACGTAGTGAAAACGCTGTTTGAAGCGATCGTGCTGGTGTTCCTGGTTATGTATCTGTTCCTGCAAAACTTCCGTGCGACGCTTATCCCGACCATTGCCGTGCCGGTGGTATTGCTGGGGACATTCGCTGTACTGCATCAGTTCGGTTACAGCATCAATACCCTGACGATGTTCGCGATGGTGCTCGCCATCGGCCTGCTGGTGGATGACGCCATCGTGGTAGTGGAAAACGTCGAGCGCGTGATGAGCGAAGAAGGCCTCAGCCCCAGAGAGGCGACGCGAAAATCGATGGGACAAATTCAGAGTGCGCTGGTCGGTATCACCATGGTGCTGTCGGCAGTATTCGTGCCGATGGCCTTCTTCGGCGGCACTACCGGCGCAATTTACCGTCAGTTCTCCATTACGATTGTTTCCGCGATGGTGTTGTCAGTGTTCGTCGCCCTGACGCTGACACCGGCGCTGTGCTCCACCATTCTCAAGCCTATCGCGCAGGGACATCATCACGGTAAACGCGGCTTCTTCGGCTGGTTTAACCGGATGTTCGACCGCAATGCCCGTCGCTACGAAAACGGCGTGGCGCGCGTTCTGCGTAACAGTGTGCGCTACATGCTCGGTTATGCGGCGCTGGTCGCCTTGCTGGCCGTCATGTTTATCAAACTGCCAACCTCATTCCTGCCGATGGAAGACCGCGGTGTATTCACCGTGCAGATCCAGTTGCCGCCGGGTTCGACGTTGCAGCAGACGCAAAAAGTAGTGGAAAAGGTCGAGAAGTATTTCCTGCAAGAAGATAAGAAAGACGTGCTTTCGGTATTCTCGACCATCGGCGCAGGCCCCGGCGGTAACGGGCAGAACGTGGCCCGTATGTTCGTGCGACTGACGCCGTGGGATGCACGCACCGGTGAAGACGATTCTTCTTTTGCTCTGATTGAACGGGCGACCAAAGCGTTTAACAAGATAACCGAAGCCCGCGTTATCGCCAGCAGCCCGCCCGCCATCAACGGTCTCGGCAGCGCGACCGGCTTTGATATGGAACTTCAGGATCACGCCGGGCTGGGTCACGCCGCGCTGATGGCAGCACGCGACCAGTTACTTGAAATGACGTCGAAAGACAGTAACCTGACCCGCGTTCGTCACAACGGTCTGGATGACAGTCCGCAATTGCAGATCGACATCGATCAGGTGAAAGCACAGGCGCTGGGCGTGGCGATCGCTGATATCAACAGCACGTTGAGTACCGCGTGGGGCTCAACCTACGTCAATGACTTCGTGGATCGTGGCCGCGTTAAGAAAGTCTATGTGCAGGCCGGAGCGCAATACCGCATGTTGCCGGACGATATCAACCGCTGGTACGTGCGAAATTCTGCCGGAACCATGGTGCCCTTCTCGGCTTTCGCCACTTCAAAATGGCTGACCGGTTCACCGCGTCTGGAACGTTACAACGGTTATTCCGCACTGGAAATTGTGGGTGAACCGGCAACGGGCATCAGCAGTGGTACGGCGATGGATGACATGGAAAAACTGGTCGCGAAATTGCCGGTAGGTATTGGCCTCGAATGGACAGGTCTGTCGTATCAGGAAAGATTGTCAGGTTCGCAGGCTCCGGCGCTGTATGCCATTTCTCTGCTGGTGGTGTTCCTGTGTCTGGCCGCGTTGTATGAGAGCTGGTCCATTCCGTTCTCGGTGATGCTGGTCGTTCCGCTCGGCGTACTCGGCGCGGTGATTGCCACCTGGATGCGCGGGCTGGAAAACGATGTGTACTTCCAGGTCGGGATGCTGACCATCATCGGCCTGTCGGCGAAAAACGCTATTCTGATTGTCGAGTTTGCCAATGACCTGAATGTTCGCGGCAAGGAATTGCTGGAGGCCACGCTTGAAGCATCGAGAATGCGTCTGCGTCCGATACTGATGACGTCGCTGGCATTTGTGTTTGGTGTTCTGCCGATGGCGACCAGCATGGGCGCAGGTTCAGGCAGCCAGCACGCGGTCGGTACCGGCGTCATCGGCGGGATGATTTCCGCAACTATCCTGGCCATCTTCTTCGTGCCGCTGTTCTTTGTGCTGATCCGCCGCCGGTTTCCCGGGAAAACCGCGCATCCCGTGATTGCCGATATCGCTGAGACAGTGCCCGCAGATCACAAATAACGGCGCTGAATTTCAGGCAACAAAAAAGGCGTTAATGTGAATTAACGCCTTTTTTATTAATGATTTACTGGCTGTGAGAATCGTCGCTAAATCGGACGTAATGGTCTTCCTGAACAAACGTTTTTTATAATGACGTACTGCACTGAGAATAAATCTTTTCTTTGCTTTAACGGTAACGATGCGGGCAATTACGCTTTCAACATACGGTCGATAAAGTCTTTCCAGTGACCTAACTCTTGCTCTAACATTTTACTCCCCTTGATTGGACGGACGGATTATACGTCTATTTTTTGAGCATGTAAAAAGGCCTTCATTATTTTTTAAGCGCGATCACAATCCCGCCCCGTCTGGATCCTGCGGCCGTTTTGCCTCATTATGTGTTCCATCCTTACGTCCGTTTTTATGCGGGTAAAAAGTTCTTATTTTACTGACAGGTTACGTTTTTCTATGGCAAAGACTTCCGCTCCAACCTCTTTTATTCTCTACGGCATAAAAAATTGCGATACCGTGAAAAAAGCCCGCCGCTGGCTGGAAGAAAACGGAGTTGAATACCAGTTTCATGATTACCGTGTCGAAGGGCTGGATGATACGTTGTTGCAGAACCTGCTGGATAAGCAAGGCTGGGAAGCCATGCTCAATACGCGCGGAACGACCTGGCGCAAACTTGATGAAGCCACGCGCGCAGCCTGTGATAACGAAGCCAGCGCCAAAGCGGTGATGCTCGAACAGCCTGCGGTGATCAAACGCCCATTTTTGCTGGCCGCCGACGGTCAGTCCCTGCTGGGATTCAAACCAGAAACCTATCAGCAATTTCTCGCACAGGTGAAGTAACATGAGTTGTCCGGTTCTCGATTTAGCCCAACAGTTAATCCGCCGCCCTTCCCTCAGCCCGGATGACGCTGGCTGTCAGGAAATTATGATTGCCCGCCTCGAAGCCGCTGGCTTTCACGTGGAACCCATGCATTTTGGCGATACCCTGAATTTCTGGGCCACTCGCGGCGAAGGTAAAACGCTGGCCTTTGCCGGTCATACGGATGTCGTACCGACCGGCGATCATAAGCTGTGGGTGACCGGTCCGTTCGAGCCTACGCTGCGCGACGGAATGTTATATGGTCGCGGTGCGGCAGACATGAAAGGTTCGCTGGCGGCGATGGTGGTCGCGGCGGAACGTTTCGTTGCCGCAAACCCGAATCATCAGGGTCGTCTGGCGTTTCTTATCACCTCAGATGAAGAAGCCAGCGCCGTAAACGGCACCGTAAAAGTGGTCAACGCGCTGATGGAACGCAATGAGCGCCTCGATTACTGCTTAGTCGGCGAGCCTTCCAGCACCACGCGCGTCGGCGATATTGTGAAAAATGGCCGCCGCGGTTCGATGACCGCTAATCTTCACGTACACGGCGTTCAGGGACATGTCGCCTATCCGCATCTGGCGGACAATCCGGTGCATCGCGCCATGCCTGCGCTGAATGAACTGGTCGCCACCGTGTGGGATAACGGCAACGAATTTTTCCCGCCGACCAGCATGCAGATCGCCAATATCAACGCCGGTACCGGCAGCAATAACGTCATTCCCGGTGAACTGTATGTGCAGTTCAATTTCCGTTTCAGCACCGAACTGACTGACGCCATCATCAAACAGCGCGTGGCAGAACTGCTGGACAGGCATAACCTGCAATACACCCTGCACTGGGTGGTTTCCGGTCAGCCGTTCCTGACATCACGCGGTGCGCTGGTCGATGCGGTGGTTAACGCCGTGCGTCACTACAGTGAAATCACGCCGGAACTGCAAACCACCGGCGGCACCTCTGACGGGCGTTTCATCGCGCTGATGGGCGCGCAGGTTGTCGAACTCGGGCCGGTCAACGCCACCATCCACAAAATTAATGAATGCGTTCACGCGGCAGATTTGCAGGTTCTGAGCCGCATGTATCAGCGCATCATGGAACAGTTAGTCGCATGATCAGCCATGAAATGCTGACCGGCCGCTCCGCTGAGCATCTGGTGACGCTGGGCGAAGGCCCGCACCGGTTGCAGAAAGAGGCAGCGCAGGCATTTGAAAAAATGCGCCAGGCCGCCAGTGTTGCCGGTTTTGATCTGCAACCGGCCAGCACTTTTCGTGATTTCAGTCGCCAGCTGGCGATCTGGAATGGCAAATTTCGCGGCGAGCGACCAGTATTAGATAAGAACAGCCAGCCGGTGGATATCAGTAAGTTAACCACAGCGGAACGTTGTGAGCTGATTTTACGCTGGTCGGCGCTGCCGGGTGCCAGCCGCCATCACTGGGGCAGTGATCTGGATGTGTACGATCCTTCTCTGTTACCGGCTGATAAAAAGTTGCAGCTGGAGCCGTGGGAATACGAGGAAGGCGGTTATTTTTATCCGCTGAATCAGTGGCTTTCAGCACATATGGCGGAATTTGGTTTTTATCGACCGTACGCAGAAGATACCGGTGGTGTCGCCGTTGAACCCTGGCATCTGAGTTACCGTCCGCTGGCGCAGGAGTGCGAGAAACTGCTTACACCGCACGTTCTCATCAGCGCCTGGACAGGACAGGAAGTGGCCGCCGCAGACTGGTTAGCCGGTCAGATGACGGAAATATTTCCGCGATTTATCGCCCTCTCACCCCTTAAAGGAGCACACCATGGAGTGGCTTAAAGATTACTGGTGGATCGTTCTGATCATACTGGTCGGGATGTTAATCAGCGGGATCAAAGAGCTGAACCGCGTGGATGTTAAGAAGTTTTTGAAAGACAAACCGGAGATCCCACCGCACCGCGACAACAATGCGGAATGGGATAAAGATGACGAGTGGCCGAAGAAAAAGTAATTTCCATCCGGTAGCCCTTCATCTTTAATCAATATTAGTCGGCGGATAATCTAGCGATTCTCCGCCGATTGACTTTCTCCCCTGCCGGTAACATGCAACGTGAAACCGATGCACGGAGAGAACACGTCCTTTGCAAACACTACCTATTTCCCACCCTGTTCAGGCTGCGTCTGAGCATTTCGACGCCACGCAATTTCTGGGACTGGCTCCGTTTTTACGTATGAGCATCGCCGGTGATGAGTGTACTGACATCGCACAGGAGCTGGTGACCCGCGCGCAGCAAAACCCTGATGACGCCGTGCTGTGGATGAACCTGTCCACCGTCATGTTGTGCCTGCAGCGCACCGATCTCGGGCTGACTATTCAGGATCAGGCGCTGGCTATGCAGCAGGTTTATACCCTGAATGCCGCACAACGACCGGCAAAAATGCGCCTGCTGATGCTGATGGTTCCCGGCACGTTATCGGCCAATGTGCCGCTGGATTGCCTGCTGGAAAACAGCGATATCGAGCTGATTTATTACTACATCACGCCCGAAGCGCCGTTTGAAGCGCCGATCCCTGAGCATGATGTGCTGATGGTCGCCATCAGCGCCACCACTGAAAACCTGTTCCTGTTACAGCAGCTGGAAAGTATCACCCGCCAATGGCCGGTGCCGGTCATCAATGCGCCGCAACATATCCCCAACTCCGAGCGTCATAACGCCAGCACGTTGTTGCAAAATCAGCCGGGATTAACCATTGCGCAGGCGCATCCGGTGACATTCTCGGCTTTATCTGCGGTAGCGGAAGGGAACATCTCCCTGAGCAGCGCATTGCCCGGCAGTGATTTTCCGGTGATCCTGCGACCAGCCGGTTCGCACGGCGGTCATGGTCTGGAAAAAATAACCAGTCCGGATGAACTGGCCGGTTATCTGACCCGTGTGCAGGTGGAAGATTATTTCCTTTCGCAGTTCATTGATTACAGCAACGCTGATGGTCAGTTCCGTAAATACCGTATTTCGCTGATCGACGGCGTGCCTTATGCCTGTCATATGGCGATTTCGTCGCACTGGATGGTGCATTACGTCAACGCCTTCATGTATGAAGATCAGAAAAAACGTGAAGAAGAAGCCGCGTTCCTGAATAACTTCCATGAATTCGTTGCCCGTCATCAGCAGGCGCTGAAGGCTATTTTTGAGACCACGCAGCTCGATTATCTGGGCATTGATTGCAGCGAAACGCCGGACGGCAGTTTGCTGGTCTTTGAAATCGATCCGGCGATGGTCGTCCACGCGATGGATCTGGAAGTGATGTTCCCGCACAAACAAATCCATATGAATAAAGTTAAAACAGCATGCCGAGAGTTGCTGTTATCCCGTGCCTTTGCGCACAGCGGTGCATCGGCTGATGCGCCAGAAGGAAAAGAATAATCATGATTTCACGTAACGCCCTTAATTTCTCCGGTGGTCCCGGCGCATTGCCGGAAGTCGTACTCGCACAAGTTGAAGCGGCGATCAAAGAAGTGCCGGAAGTCGGCCTGTCGATCCTCGGTATCAGCCACCGTTCCGACTGGTTTGCTTCCATTGTTGAAGAAACCGAAAACAACATCCGCACCCTGCTCGGCTTGTCGAAAGATTTCCACATTCTGTTCCTGCAGGGCGGCGCAACGCAGCAATTCTCGATGGTACCGATGACGCTGTTACGCGGTCAGAAACATGCCGCAGAATATCTGGATACCGGTTACTGGAGCAGCAAAGTCGTCACCGAAGCGCGTCGCGAAGGGCCGGTGAAAGTGCTGTGGAGCGGTGAATCTTGCGGGTTTAACCGCCTGCCCGCGGATGAAGAACTGGCGTTTTCGCCTGACGCGCCGTATCTGCATTACGTTTCCAACGAAACGGTGGAAGGCTTACAGTTCCAGCGCGTTCTGGGACGTGACGATGTACCGCGTGTCTGCGATATGTCCTCTGATTTCCTGTCCAAACCCTGCGATGCCAATAAATTCTCAGTGATCTATGCCCACGCGCAGAAAAACATCGGCCCGGCGGGCGTCACTATCGTGCTGGTGCACGACACCGTGGTGAAAGCGTCGTCTGACGAATTGCCATCGTTCCTGAATTATCGCCGTCAGGTGGAATCCCATTCCAACCTCAACACGCCGCCGGTATTCGCGATTTATGTGGTACTGCTGGTCACGCGCTGGTTGCTCAATGATGTCGGCGGTCTGGACAATATGGAACAGACCAACCGCCACAAAGCGGAACTGCTGTACGCGATGCTCGATAACAGCGACGGTTTCTATAACGGCTGGAGCAGCAAAGCGGACCGTTCACAAATGAACGTGGCATTTAAACTGCCGGATGAGGTGCTGGAGAAGAAATTCCTGGCGGAAAGCCATGAAGCAGGTTTCTCGGGTCTGTCAGGCCACCGCGCCATCGGTGGTATCCGTGCGTCTATCTATAACGCCCTTTCACTGCCAGCGGCGGAAAAGCTGACTAACTTTATGGATGATTTCATGCGTAAAAACCGCAAATAATCGCCATCAGGCAGACATAAAAAACGCCCCCGGTTGTCATGCAGCCGGGGGCGTTTCTTTTTTAAATCTCGGCAAAATCAGCGCTGGTGCGATTTCGGCTCATAATTCTGTAAATGAGCAATGGCGGTGTTGATCATATGCGAATCCAGTCCGTGGGCCATACCGGCCTGCAAATCCAGAGTACAGTCACAGCCCAGAGACTTCAGACGTTCTGCCGCACTTTTCGACTGGAACGGGTTGATCACCGGATCCTGCTCGCCGTGAATGAAATGTACCACCGTACCGGCGGCAATCGGCTGTTCCGGCAAAGACGAGAAACGTCCGCTGAAGGCGATAATGCGCGACGCCAGATGCTCTTCGACTTTGGTCGATTCCAGCGCCATGATGGTGCCCTGGGAGAAGCCCACCAGCGTGGTGTGCTCCGGCGTGACACCGGTTTTCTGCTGCCAGTCACGGACAATCTGTACGAAAGCCGGCATTGCGGCATCCACACGCGGCTGACGGTTTTGTTCGGTCACGCCTTGCACGGAAAACCACTGGAAACCGCGGCCAAAATCACAAATGTCAGGACTGCCGACGCTGATCACCTGCGCCTGCGGGAATGAAACAGCGAAAAACTTACCGATTTCGCCCATTGAAATCGGGTTATCACCCACGCCATGAAACAATAAAATCAGCTGGTTAGCTATTTCTTCCGGCTGCTGGACGATAATCTGTTCTGAGCTCATTGCTCTCTCCCGTTGTCGATTAATGGGTTCACTATACGCCGCCTGCCGGTCAGTGAAATCGGGTTTTATTGAACGAGTCTTTCCATTTTTTGCAATAAAACCGGTGACTTATTCCGCAGTTCCCGCGTCTTTCAGTGCCTGTTGTGTTTCCTGACGCCAGCGGGTCAGCAAGGCTTTACGGCCGGAAAGTTTCAGCGCCGTGACGATTTGAGCCACGCTCTGCCCCTGTTGCAGATAAGCGCGCAGCGCGGTCAGCGGCAAAGCACTGTGTAAAAGCAGGCGATTGAGCGCCGGTAAACTGCTTTCCAGCGGACGATGAGCAAAAGCGAATCCGTTCAGTTCGCGCCAGTCCGCGTCGTCAGGCTGCGTGTCTGCCGGGCTGTTTAGCGGTAACACCAGATCCATCAGCGGCGCCAGCCAGCGCCAGTCACGGTTAAGCTGAGATTCTGCACTCTCTGCCAGCGCCTGCCCTGCCGCACTGAGCGGTAATATCGCCATCGCGGCATAACATCCGCTGCTGGCTTCTTTCTGCATACTGATACGCACCAGCCGGAATCCGGCCTGCTGCCATAATGACGCCAGACCTGACGTGTAGCCAAAACTCACCGACAGGAAATCCAGCCCCGCCTGCTGCGCACGCTGTTGCTGTTCCGCCAGCAAATCACGGGCAATACCCCGACGGCGAAACGCGGGATGTACCGCAATGCGGCTGACGCGCCGTGAACGTAATACGGCGGCTTCGGGGAAACCCGCGTGAGCTGCGAGTGATTGTGCGACCAGATTGCCCCGCGGACGTCGCCTGCCCGCCCAGACGTCCTGCGCCAGTTCCGCACTCAGTCCGCCCTCATCCACCAGCCATAACGCCCCCGTCAGCGTGTTGTGCATCCGCGATGCGCTGAAGGTCATGCCCGGCGCATCCAGCAGACGACGCAAATCCAGCGGTGACGTACGGTAATGCGCGCTGGTGAGCAGGCCGTAGAAATCCTGCAACAGCGCCGGTTCACTCAGCCAGTCTCCGGCATTAACCGGGACTATTTCTGATGTGCCGCCCGTCTGTTCAGCAACCGGCAGATGCTCATCAAACAGCAATAAATCGCTGATGAACGGTTCGAGGGTATCGGCAGCTGACCAGCGGACCGGCGCATTGAGACGCAGGTCATGCCACTGCGGCAAAGACGCACAGAATTTGAGTAAGAACCCGCGCCCCGTGCCTTCATATCCCTGAACCGTAGTGGTCAGCAACACACGCGGGAAAGCCGCAACCAGCTCTGAAAGCATCGGTGCCGGAATAGCAGCAGCTTCGTCGATAATCAGCCAGTCAGCGCCGGTTACAGCGCCTTCGCGGCATAACGCCAGCAGCGCATCAGGCGCGATAAAATGAGCAGATTCAGCTGGCTGATTAAGTATCTGGCTGGCCGACGCTTTGGCCGGTGCGGTCACGCAACAGCTGCCCGGCCACCGACGGATCAACATGCCCGCCAGCGTCGATTTACCCCGACCACGCGGCGCGGTCAGCACCCACACGCCGGACTGAGCCTGCATCAGTTGTTGTAAAATTTGCGATTGCTCAGCGGTGGGCTGACCGTCGGGTGGCAGCCAGTCTGCTGCAACGGGCAACGGCGCGAGCTCAAAAGGCTGATTCTGCCGCCAAACCGTGACGCTGCGGTCTTGTTCAAGCAAAGACTGGAAACGACGGATAAAGCGCGGCGTGGGGATCGCCTGCGGCTGTTCGCTCCAGCGCAGGCTATCGGCATCCGGCGTGTCGGCCCAGGCGCTCCATTCCGGCACCAGTAAAATCAGCCAGCTTCCGGCTTTCAATGCGCCGGAAAATGCCGCCAGCGCCTCGACATTCAGGCTATGGCGGGCATCAAACACGCCGTGAAAAACATCCTGCCCCAGCAGCGTATGTGCCGCTGACGGCGAACAGGCGTTCACGTCGTCACGCGCGGAATCACTGAGCCAGAGCCAGTCACCGGCACTCTGTGCGCAGAACTGAATGGCCTGTTGTTCACACCACAGCGCGTCGCCACTGAACACCAGCAAACGCCGGACGCCCAGCCGCTGCATCTGTTGCTGTGGCAAAGTGACTGACATGTCAGGTTTTCCCGACAATCATCGATAACAGACCGGCAGCGATCAGCGGCCCGACCGGCACACCTTTAAACATCGCCACGCCCAGCACGGTGCCTACCAGCAAACCCGCCACCAGATGCGGCTGTGTACCCATCAGCGTCAGGCCGCGTCCGCCAAGCCAGGACACCAGCACGCCCACCAGAATGGCGACAATGGATTTCCAGTGGAAGAAAGAATGCACCACGGTGCTGGCGCTGATTTTTCCGCTGGCTATCGGCGCCATCACGCCAATGGTCAGAATAATAATGCCGATGGTCAGACCGTATTTTTCAATCCACGGGAAAAAGTTGTTCAGCGGCGTAATGCGTACCGTAAGAAGGAAGAACATTGCGATGGTGACGGCGCTGTTGTGGCTGATGATGCCCAGACCGGCGAAGACAAGTAAAATCAAAAGGGTTGGATCGAGAAAAGCCATGGCATTCCCAGCGGTTCAACATGAGGAAAAAAGAGAGGCTCACTGAGCCTCTCTGGATCGGTCATTGATTATTGAACAGTTTTTGGCAGCAGACCAGCGCTTATTGCCTGTTAATCAGCGGCTGGCGAAGGTGTTGCACTGGTCAGGATTACCGGTATCAAATCCGCGTTTGAACCAGGTATAACGCTGTTCAGACGTACCGTGTGTGAAGCTGTCCGGCACAACGCGTCCCTGACTTTGCTGCTGTAAACGGTCATCGCCGATGGCACGCGCAGCATCCAGCGCTTCTTTCAGGTCTCCCTCTTCGAGAACGTTTTGCTGTTGCATGGCGTGTCCCCAGACACCGGCGTAGCAGTCAGCCTGCAATTCCATTTTCACCGACAGCTGATTCACCACCGTCTGCGATGCGCCCTGCTGCATCTCGCGAACCTTACGCTCAGTACCCAGCAAGTTCTGCACATGGTGACCGACTTCGTGCGCGACCACATAGCCCTGCGCAAAATCACCGCCCGCGCCGAGTTTGTTCTGCAATTCCTGATAGAAAGACAAATCGATATACACCGTGCTGTCCGCCGGGCAGTAGAACGGGCCCATCACCGACTGGCCGGTACCGCAACCGGTACGGGTTGCGCCGCGATACACCACCAGTTTCGGCTCACGGTAAGTCATGCCCTGCTTCTGGAAAATCTCTTTCCAGGTGTCTTCCGTTGAGGCGAGGATCACCGAGGTGAATTTTGCCTGCTCATCATCTTTCGGGCTGATGGATTGTGACTGTGTCTGTTGCTGCATACCGCCGGACTGTCCGCCGTCAATCAGCGGAGTGAGGTCGATACCGTAATAACCGGCAACCAGCACCACAATGATAATAACAATGCCGCTTTTGCCACGGATAGGCAGACGCATCCCCCCGCCACCTAAACCGCCGCCGCCGTTAGATCCCTGTCCGCGTCTGTCTTCTACATTGTCGCTTTCGCGACGCCCTTGCCAACGCATAGATACCTCCAACCTGTTTTTTTAAGACTAGCCAGCACACGCAGTTAATACCATCTGCGAAAGGACGTAATTTTAGTGACGAAGGGATTAAATGAAAGGAATCAGTGTGAAAACAGGAAAATTAAATGCAGGGAAGAGAACGGGTGACGGAGACCATCACCCGTTAAGTGTGCACCGCGTAAACGATTGCGCAGTCTGGCTAAAAAAATAACGCGCCGCTTAGTCCAGTTTCACACCAATACGGTGAGCCACTTCTTCATAGGCTTCAATCAGGCCACCGAGGCTCTGGCGATAACGGTCTTTGTCCATCTTGTTCAGGGTTTCTTTATCCCACAGGCGGCTGCCGTCTGGTGAGAACTCATCACCCAGCACCACTTCACCATTGAACAGACCGAATTCCAGTTTGAAATCGACCAGGATCAGACCGGCATCATCAAACAGTTTGCTCAGCACGTCGTTGGCTTTGTAGCTCAGCTCTTTCATGCGTGCGAGGTTTTCTTCGTTCACCCAGCCAAACGTTTTGCAGTAAGACTCGTTGACCATCGGATCGTGCATCGCATCGTTTTTCAGGAACAGGTCGAACAACGGCGGGTTCAGTTCCAGACCTTCTTCAATGCCCAGACGTTTTACCAGCGAACCAGCAGCACGGTTACGGATAACGCATTCAACCGGGACCATATCCAGTTTTTTCACCAGCACTTCAGTGTCAGACAACAGGCGTTCCATTTGCGTAGGAATACCGGCTTCTTCCAGCTTAGCCATGATGAAATGGTTAAATTTGTTGTTAACCATACCTTTACGGTCGAACTGCTCAATACGCTGACCATCCAGTGCTGACGTATCGTTACGGAACTCCAGTACCAGAAGGTCCGGGTTTTCGGTGGTGTAGACGGTTTTCGCCTTGCCGCGATACAACTCAGCTAACTTTTGCATCTTTACTTACTCCAGTGGAAAAAACAGATGTAAAAAGGGGCCGGAGCCCCTTGGTATTATTTTGCGCTGCTCTGGCTAAACGCGGCCTGCATGACCGCCACCATCGCGTCGTTCTGCGACTGGCTGAGAGCATGTCCTTTCGGATCAAGGAACTGCAAGCTACTACGGTTGTCGAGGTCGCCAACCTGAAGTTTGTAATCACCGGAGCTGAGGCCCGGATCTTTCGCACCCAGTGTCTGCCACGCATCGTCATTCAGCGGTTTGTAAGTCACAGACATTGTACCTTGCGGACGGCTGCTGTCGGTCACTTTCATGCCGGCTTTCGCCAGGGCATTAGGCAGACGATCCCAGACCACACCGTAAGATGAACGGACGATCAGCACCGGTAAGCCGGTATCATCAGCGCCGCTCTGGACGTCGATTTCACCTACGCGGCGGTTATCGAGACGCGCCTGAGTATCCTGCTGCACTTTATCCAGGTTCGCCGTGATGGCGTTCATCATCTGGCTGTTGTAGCGCTGGATTTCGGCAGTAGACGTCACCGCTTTATCTTGCTGTTTCAGCTCAAGCGTTTTCACGGTCAGTGCCAGCTGGTAGCTCTGCTGTTTCACGCTGATCTGATAACGGCCCTGATACTGGAAGTCTTCATCCGCACGATTCCAGTCAATGAAATCGGTGGAGAGCGTCTGGTTCGCGTCATCACGGTTGGCAATTTTGAATTTATTTTGCTCAACAGCTTTAACGACGTTGTTCCACAAATCACGGTTTTGCGGCGTGTTTTCCAGCAGCACGGTACTGGTGTCGCCGGAGAACTGAGTCTGAGAACCGTTCAGCAATGCCAGCGGCTGGGCAGGTGGACGAATGTCGAGCTGCTTACCTACCGCGCCCTGCATTGCGCCTTGCTGAATATCATAAGTGCCGTTCTGCACTGGCAGGATCATGCCTGATGGTGCTTTCAGCTCATGCAGCGCGGGCGCATCCAGGTAGGCTTCATCACCGCTCACCTGGCGCTTGTAGCGCTGGTCACTGGAACATGCAGCCAGCAGCATAATCAGGGAAACACCCACGACTTTTGCTACGGCTGTTTTCTGCAATCGGGTCATCTGGAAACTATTCTTGTCAAATAAAGAGGCCATCAAATCTTCCTAAGAGTTACAGCAAACCGGCGCTTTTTAATGCTTCTTCCACGACCGGACGGGCAGCATCTGTTAACGGCGTCATAGGCAGACGCATCGTATCGGTTGCCATCAAACCCAGTGCCTTACAGGCCCATTTCACCGGGATTGGGTTTGCTTCTACAAACAAATTCTGATGCAAAGGCATCAGGCGCTGATTCAGGCGACGCGCCTCGGCAAAATTGCCAAGAGCAGCCAGCTCACAAAGTTGTGCCATTTCACGGGCAGCGACGTTAGCAGTAACGGAAATAACGCCCTTGCCACCCAGCTGCATAAAGTCCAGACCACTGGCGTCATCGCCGCTCAGCAGAATGAAATCTTCATCATCAACCAGCACTTGGATCTGACTAACACGACTTAAGTTCCCTGTTGCCTCTTTAACAGCAACAATATTCTTCAATTTTGCTAAACGCGCGATGGTCGGCGGCAGCATATCGCAGCCGGTACGTGAAGGCACGTTGTAGAGAATTTGCGGCAGGGAGGTGTTTTCAGCGATAGCTTTGAAGTGCTGATACAGGCCTTCCTGAGTCGGACGGTTGTAATAAGGGGTGACTGTCAGGCAGCCAACAACGCCACTTTTTTCAAAACGTTGCGTCAGAGAAATCGCTTCAGCGGTGGCATTTGCACCTGTGCCTGCGATCACCGGAATGCGGCCGTCGGCCAGTTCCAGTGTTTGTAAGACCACGTCACCATGCTCTTCGTGGCTCAGCGTTGCTGACTCTCCGGTTGTGCCAACGGAAACGATCGCCGCAGTACCACTGGACACATGATAATCAATCAGTTTTTTCAGACTTGCGCGATCGACGGCACCTTTGGTGTCCATCGGCGTAACCAGTGCAACAATACTTCCCGTAAACATTGACCTTCCCCTCCACAAACAGGTCACTCATGGTACTTTTGACACCACTGCAAAAGCAAGCAATCAACGAGCGGTAACCGCTTGTCCGGCGGTTTTTTTTATGTTTACCTTGGGAATACTCCAAAGCACGACAGGAAGACCCATTTTGCCGCAGCCACAACAACATTATCTGGTCATCACCGCATTGGGTGCCGATCGCCCTGGTATCGTCAACACTATTACCCGTCAGGTGAGCAGCTGCGGCTGTAATATCGAAGACAGCCGGCTGGCAATGTTGGGCGATGAGTTTACGTTCATCATGCTGCTTTCCGGCAGCTGGAACGCCATCACCCTGATTGAATCCACCCTGCCGCAAAAAGGGGCGGAGCTTGAATTGCTGATTGTGATGAAACGCACCAGCGCGCATGAGCGCCCGCCGATGCCGGCAACTGTGTGGGTGAAAGTGGAAGTCAAAGACTCGCCGCATCTGATTGAGCGTTTTACCGATTTATTCGATACGCATCAGATGAATATCGCCGAACTTGCGTCAAAAACCCGTCCGGCGGACGCCACGTTGCCCGCGCAGCTTTCTATTCAGATCACGGCGCACAGCGCGGCAAATACCGATCCGGCAATTATTGAGCAGGCGTTTCATCAGCTATGTACAGAACTGAAAGCGCAAGGCAGTATTAACGTCGTTAGTTATTCTGAGAATGAAGATAAACTGCAGTAACAGCTGAAAGATACGGAGAAAGACAATGAGCCCACTGAAAGCCGGTGATCCTGCGCCGCAATTTAGTTTACCCGATCAAGATGGTGAACAAATTAATCTGGCCGACTTCCAGGGACAGCGTGTCCTGGTCTATTTCTATCCAAAAGCCATGACCCCGGGTTGTACGGTACAGGCCTGCGGACTGCGCGATAACATGGATCAGTTGAAAAGTGCAGGCGTCGAAGTGCTGGGGATCAGCACCGATAAGCCAGAAAAACTGTCGCGTTTTGCTGAAAAAGAGCTGCTGAACTTCACGTTGCTTTCCGATGAAGATCATCAGGTCTGCGAGCAGTTTGGCGTCTGGGGTGAAAAATCCTTTATGGGTAAAACCTACGACGGCATCCATCGCATCAGCTTCCTGCTCGACGGCAATGGCAAGGTCGAGAAAGTGTTCGACGACTTCAAAACCACTAACCACCATGACATCGTGATGGCCTATCTGAACGAGAAGTCTGCCTGATCTCTCACGCCTGACAAACGTTCATAAAAAAAAGCGCAGACGCGCTTTTTTATTTTTCACTCAGAGCCGGTTCTCAGACCGTTTCGTTCAGTGATTCATCCGGCCAGACGTGAACCACGGCTTTGACCAGCGTCGCCAGCGGTATTGCAAAGAATACACCCCAGAATCCCCACAGCCCGCCAAACACGACAACCGCCAGAATAATCACCAGCGGATGCAGGTTTACCGCCTCTGAGAACAGCAGCGGCACAATCACGTTACCATCGAGTCCCTGAACGACCAGATACGCGACAATCAGCGTCCAGAAATCCGCGCCGAGTCCCCACTGGAACATCGCCACAATCACCACCGGAATGGTCACCAGCATCGCGCCGATATACGGGATAAGCACAGATATGCCCACCAGCACCGCCATCAGCAACGAGTAACGCATGTCCATCACCACAAATACCAGATAAGTGGCGACACCGACGATGATCATCTCCAGCACTTTACCGCGGATATAATTAGTAATTTGCTGATTCATCTCCACCCAAACCTGTCCGGCCAGCCCGCGATCGCGTGGCAGCACGCGACGCACGGCATTGAGCATCTGCTCTTTATCTTTGAGGAGGAAGAACACCATCATCGGCACCAGAATCAGGTAAATCGCCAGCGTCAGTAAGCCAACCAGCGAGGCCAGTGAATATTTCACCACAGACTCGCCCAGCCCGGATAACTTGCTGCGCATGTTTTCGGCCATCATATCGATGATACCGGCATCGACCAGCGCCGGATAACGCTTGGGTAACGTGGCGGCAAAATCGTAAAAACGGTTAAGCATACTGGGCAAATCTGTCATCAGATTCACGCCCTGTTGCCAGGTAACCGGTGCAATGACGAACATGCCGAGCAGTAAAATACCGGCAAAAATAATCAGCACGACGCTGACGGAAAGCGTGCGGGAAAGCCCGACATGTTGCAGACGAACAGTTGGCCATTCCAGTAAATACGCCAGAACAATCGCCACCAGAAGCGGAGCAAGAATGCCATTAAGAAAATAAAGAATACAAAAACCCGCGACCAGGATGGCCAGCAGCGCAATGGCCTGGGGATCGGTAAAGCGACGGCGATACCACTGTAACAACATGTCCAACATCAGAGAACGCTCCTGTAGTTTCCTGTTCTGGCGGGTGTGCGCTGTATGTTCCCTGCGCGCGCAGACACAAGTAACTATCTAAAAAATTCGTTGTCATACAACTGTAGCTGCACAGTGTTTTAAACTCTCACGAGGATAGCTACTATAGAGACAGGCGCAAAGAAAAGCGTCAGAAAATAATGGTCTGACTCACTGATCATGGAAGAAAGGCTCGCAAAGCTCATCGGTATCGCGGTTCACTTATTGGGAAGCAAATGTTTATGGTCATGCGGTTGAAAAAAACGGTGATTGCCCTGTGTCTGGGCAGCCTGCTCACAGGCTCTATTCTGCCCGCAGGTGCGGATGACAGTTCATTCTGGTCAACGCCGGTGAGTTCTGCCAAAACCAGTTCACCCCTGGCTCCGCCGGTAAGCGACCAGTTACCCGATATCGGTACCACCGCAGGCGGCACGCTGAGCATCAATCAGGAACTGCAGATGGGCGATTTTTACGTCCGTCAGATGCGCGCCAGCACGCCGCTGATAAACGATCCGCTGCTTAATCAGTACGTCAATGAACTTGGCCAGCGGCTGGTAGCACACGCTTATTCCGTCCGTACTCCTTTTCATTTTTTTATCGTCAATAACGATGAACTGAACGCCTTTGCTTTCTTTGGCGGCAACGTGGTGATCCACTCTTCCCTGTTCCGTTATACCGATAATGAGAGCCAGCTGGCTTCCGTTATGGCGCACGAAATTTCCCACGTGACCCAGCGCCATCTGGCGCGCGCGATGGAAGATCAGCAGCGCAACGCCCCGCTGACCTGGGTGGGCGCACTGGGCTCTATCCTGCTGGCGATGGCCAGCCCGCAAATGGGCATGGCAGCGCTGACCGGTACGCTGGCAGGCACGCAGCAAGGCATGATCAGCTTCACGCAAGGCAATGAGCAGGAAGCGGACCGTATCGGCATTCAGGTTTTGCAGCGTGCCGGATTTGATCCGCAGGCCATGCCCGCCTTCCTGCAAAAACTGGCCGATCAGGCCAGCTATTCGACCCGCCCGCCGGAAATGCTGCTGACGCACCCGTTACCCGACAGCCGTCTGGCCGATATCCGCAACCGCGCCAACCAGATGCCGCACCCGATTGTGCAATCTTCACAAGATTACACCATGGCGAAAGTGCGCATATTGGGGATGTACGGTTCCGACAGTTTCCCGCTGAGCGATGATTATTTACTGAAGCTGAGCAACGGCAATATCCGTGAGCAGCTGGCAGCAAAATACGGCCATGCGCTGCAATTCTACAAAGCTAAAAAATACGATCAGGCACGGGCGATCCTCGAGCCGCTGCTGGCACAAAATCCCGGCAACGAATGGTTGCTGGATTTAGCGACCGATACCGATATCGAGAGCAAACGTGCACCGCAGGCTATTGCGCGTCTGGAACAGGCGGGTGCGGCGACCAGCTCAAATCCGGTACTTCAGCTCAATCTGGCCAACGCTTACCTCGAAGGGGCGAAACCGGCCAATGCCATGAAGATCCTCAACCGCTATACTTTCAATTACCCGGGTGATCCGAATGGCTGGGATCTGTTATCTCAGGCCGCTGCGGCGCAGGGTTTGCGTGCGCAGGAACTGGCCGCCAGAGCGGAAAGCATGGCGTTAATTGGCCGTCTGGATCAGGCGATTGAAATGCTGAGCAACGCCAGCGCATTACAAAAACTAGGCAGTCTGGAACAGGCCCGTTACGACGCACGCATCGACCAGCTTCGTCAGTTGCAGGGGCGATTCCGTCAGTATCAGAAAGGCTGATTTCAGCGCCAGAATGGAGAAATTTTAATGCCACATGATGTCGCGATTTACCACAACCCGGCGTGTTCAAAAAGCCGTGAGACTCTGAAATTACTGGAAGCAGAAGGCATTGAGCCGCAGGTGATTTTGTATCTGGAAACTCAGCCGTCGGTGGATAAGCTGAAAGAACTGCTGGGGCTGCTGAGCTTTAGCTCGGCGCGGGAACTGATGCGCAAAGGCGAGCAGATTTATAAGGATCTGAATCTTAAAGATAAAGACCTGAGCGAGGAACAACTGTTACAGGCAATGGCGGATCATCCGCGGCTGATTGAACGTCCGATTGTGGTTGCCAACGGCAAAGCGCGTTTAGGTCGTCCGCCGGAACAGTTTAAAGAGATTTTATAACCCCGCCAGTACATTCGGGTTCGGTTCACGAACCCGGCTGTCCTTTCCCATTAAAGCCTTCCGCTCACAGCCCGAGAATTTCTTTCACGAACGGGATCGTCAGTTTGCGTTGCGCGGTGATAGATGCGCGATCGAGCTGATCGAGCGTCATAAACAGCGTACGCATTTCCCTGTCCAGCCGTTTTAACAGGAAACGGCCCACGTCTTCCGGCAATTCAAAGCCGCGCAGTTTGGCGCGTAACTGCAATGCCTGAAGTTTTTCTTCGTCGGAAAGTGGCTGAAGTTTGTAGATTTGCCCCCAGTCGAGACGGGAAGCCAGATCCGGCAGGCTGAGATTCAGCTGACGCGGAGGACGATCGCCGGTAATAAACAGACGCGTGCGACCGGTTTCAAGAATGCGGTTATAGAGATGGAAAACAGCGGCTTCCCATTCATCATCACCGGCAATGCCTTCGATATTATCGATACACACCAGCGCCAGATGCTCCATGCCGTCCAGCACTTCCGGCACGAAATAAGCCCGCTTGTCTAAAGGCACATATCCCACCGCTTCGCCGCGCTGCGATAATTCTGCGCAAGCTGCGTGTAACAGATGGCTGCGGCCGCCGCCCTCGCGTGACCAGAAATAAATATAGGTGCCGTGTTCCTGATGCAATGCGCTCTGAATGGCAGATAGCAGAGAAGGGTTTTCCCCCGGATAAAAACTGGCAAAGGTTTCATCATCGGGTAGATAAAGTGGCAGGGAAAGCTGTGCCGGCGTATTCAGAAGCACCTCAACCGAAGCGGCATAAAGACCGCAGATGTTGTCACGTCAATAAAAGGAACTGCCGAATTCTAGCAAGGATCCGTCGTGAAATGAACTGTACCCGGTGCAACCGCTTGCGATCCGAGCACCTGACCGGCAAGCAGGTGCCTGACGGTCAGGAATGATCACGGTCAGACTGGCGGATTTTCCCGCTCATCTTCCACGTCAATGATCTGTTCTTCGCCGCGGAAAATCTCAATCACTTTGAACAACAGGCTCAGGAAGATACCGACGATCGTCGCCAGCGCCATGCCTTTCAGCTCAGCAGCACCGATGTGGATCTTCGCTCCGCTGACGCCGATGATCAGGATCACCGCAGTCAGGATCAGGTTCTGCGCTTTGTTGTAATCGACTTTCGATTCAATCAGTACGCGGATCCCCGAAGCGCCAATCACGCCGTAAAGCAGCAGCGAGACGCCGCCCATCACCGGTACCGGCACCGCCTGAATGGCCGCCGCCAGTTTCCCGATACAGGAAAGCAGAATAGCCAGGATTGCCGCGCCGCCGATAACCCAGGTGCTGTAAACCTTGGTGATCGCCATCACGCCGATGTTTTCGCCGTAGGTGGTGTTTGGCGTTGAACCGAAGAAACCGGACAGCACGGTCGACAGACCGTTCGCCAGCATCGAACGGTGCAAACCCGGATCCCGCAGCAAATCTTTCTTCACGATGTTTGCCGTCACGACCAGATGCCCGACGTGCTCAGCAATCACCACCAGCGCTGCAGGCAGGATGGTGAGGATAGCCACCCATTCAAAACGCGGCGTGTAGAAAGTTGGCAGCGCGAACCAGTGTGCGTTTTCAATAGCAGAAACATCCACTACGCCCATGAAGAACGAGAGTGCATAACCGACCAGCACGCCAATCAGGATCGGGATAATCGCCAGGAAACCGCGGAACAGTACGGAACCCAGAATCGTCACCGACAGCGTCACCAGAGAAATGGTGATGGTGGTGGAATCCACGGTTGCGCCATCGGCAGGCAGCAATCCGGCCATATTCGCTGCGACACCGGCCAGTTCAAGCCCGATGACGGCCACGATTGCACCCATCGCCGCGGGCGGGAACATCACGTTGATCCAGCCAATCCCGGCTTTCTTAACTATCAGCGCCACCAGACAGAACAGTAAACCGCAGGCAATAAATCCGCCCAGCGCCACTTCATACCCCATCGGCAACAGCAACAGCACAGGTGAAATAAACGCGAAACTCGAGCCGAGATACGCCGGTATCTTCCCTTTACAGACAAATAAATACAGCAAAGTCCCTATGCCATTGAACAGCAGCACCGTTGCCGGGTTTATCTTAAACAGAATGGGAACCAGAACGGTGGCACCAAACATGGCAAACAGATGCTGGAAACTCAGGGGGATTGTCTGCAGCAATGGCGGACGTTCGCTTACCCCGATGACACGACGGGTCATGAATGTGATCCTCTCAATGGTGTGATGTTGTATTAAACCGAACCCTTTGCTCGAAATAATTCGGGTTGCAGGAAGGCGGCAAGCCCGTGAGTCCCTGGGAGCATAGATAGCTATGTGACCGGGGTGAACGGGCGCAGCCAACGCATCTGCAGCCTGAAGTATGACGAGCAAAAAAAAGCCGACTGATTAGTCGGCTAAACGCTTATTTACTTCGTACCAAATATCTTGTCGCCCGCATCACCGAGCCCCGGGATGATGTAGCCTTTCTCGTTGAGCCCCTGATCCACCGAGGCGGTGTAGAGTTCAACGTCCGGGTGCGCGGCTTCGAGAGCGGCGATCCCTTCCGGTGCGGCAACCAGCACCAGCACTTTAATGCTCTGGCAGCCGGCTTTTTTCAGCAGGTCGATGGTGGCAATCATAGAACCACCGGTGGCCAGCATCGGGTCAACGACCAGCGCCAGACGTTCTTCGATGTTAGAAACCAGCTTCTGGAAATACGGCACAGGTTTCAGGGTTTCTTCATCACGGTACACGCCGACGACGCTGATACGCGCACTCGGAACGTGCTCCAGTACGCCTTCCATCATGCCCAGACCGGCACGCAGGATTGGCACGACAGTAATTTTCTTGCCTTTGATCTGATCGATTTCCACCGGGCCATTCCAGCCTTCGATGGTGACTTTTTCAGTTTCTAAATCGGCAGTCGCTTCATACGTCAGCAGACTTCCCACCTCAGAAGCCAGTTCGCGAAAACGTTTCGTGCTGATGTCGTTTTCACGCATCAGGCCCAGCTTGTGTTTCACCAGCGGGTGTTTCACCTCGACGATCTTCATTATTTATTCTCCTAAGGTGGTTGAGCTGCAAAAAAAAATCGCGAGATTATAACGCCATTTTTTTTGAACGCCATACCAATTAGCCTGATCCAAATCAACTTATCCTTCTTCATTGAAGCCGCAGCTGCGTTAGCGGCTCTCTCTCACCCGAATCACTGACTCAAGTCAGCTCATCGGGATTCGCTCGTTTGCTGCCTTGCTGCAACGCCAATGACTTCGGCTAAGTGTGGTATCTTTAAGTATAGATAGTGACTCTGAATAAGGCGCTCGCAAACGTTTGCTTCCACTGTTAGAATTGCCCCGCTTTATTCTTCAACCACCAACCCAAACCGCCGTGGGGACTTCGCAGTGACCGACAAAACCTCTCTCAGCTATAAAGACGCAGGCGTAGATATCGATGCCGGTAACGCATTGGTAGATCGCATTAAAGGTGTAGTAAAACAGACCCGTCGCCCGGAAGTTATGGGTGGATTAGGGGGTTTTGGTGCTCTCTGCGCGCTGCCGCAAAAATATCGTGAACCCGTGCTGGTTTCGGGTACCGACGGCGTTGGCACTAAGCTGCGTCTGGCGATGGATTTAAAGCGCCACGATACTATCGGTATCGACCTGGTCGCGATGTGCGTCAACGATTTGATCGTTCAGGGCGCTGAACCCCTCTTCTTCCTCGATTATTACGCCACCGGCAAACTGGACGTCGATATCGCCGCCAGTGTGATCACCGGTATTGCAGAAGGCTGTAAACAGTCTGGCTGTGCGTTAGTCGGCGGCGAAACCGCTGAAATGCCGGGCATGTACCACGGCGAAGATTACGACGTCGCCGGATTCTGTGTTGGCGTAGTGGAAAAATCAGAAATTATCGACGGCAGCAAAGTGGCTGACGGCGATGTGCTGATCGGCCTCGCCGCCAGTGGCCCGCACTCCAACGGTTACTCCCTGGTGCGCAAAATTCTGGAAGTCAGCAACACTGACCCGGAAACCACCACGCTGGCAGGCAAATCCCTGGCCGATCACCTGCTGGCACCGACCAAAATTTACGTGAAGTCGATCCTCAATCTGATCGAAAACGTGGACGTTCACGGTATCGTTCACCTGACCGGTGGCGGCTTCTGGGAAAACATTCCGCGCGTACTGCCGGAAAACACTCAGGTCATCATCGAAGAAGCCAGCTGGCAGTGGCCGGACGTCTTCACCTGGTTGCAGACTACCGGTAACGTCAGCCGTCACGAAATGTACCGCACCTTTAACTGTGGCGTGGGCATGGTGGTCGCACTTCCGGCAGAACTTGCCGACCAGGCCATTGCGTTACTGAATGACAAGGGTGAAAAAGCGTGGAAAATTGGCTATGTTAAGGCCTCTGACTCCGCTGAGCGCGTCGTTATTGAGTAATCAGTCAGGTCACTCTATTCACTGAAGACGACAGGTAGGGATATGAAAAGGATTGTGGTTTTGGTATCGGGCGAGGGAAGCAACTTACAGGCCCTGATCGATGCCTGCCAGCAGGGACGAATCAACGCAGAAATCAGTGCAGTCTTCAGTAATAAAATCGCTGCATACGGGCTTGAAAGAGCCCGTTTAGCCGATATTCCGGCACATGCGCTGGATGTAAAAGCTTACGAAGATCGCATCGCCTTTGACGTTGCACTGGCTGACGCTATTGAAATCTTTAAGCCCTCTCTGGTGGTTCTCGCCGGTTACATGCGGATCCTGAGCGCCGAATTCGTTCAGCGCTTTGCAGGGCGCATGATTAACATCCACCCTTCCCTGCTGCCGAAATATCCGGGTTTACATACTCACCGTCAGGCGATTGAAAATCAGGATGCCGAACACGGCACGTCCGTACATTTCGTGACGGAAGAACTTGATGGCGGCCCGGTGATTTTACAGGCCAAAGTGCCTGTTTTTGCTGAGGATACGGAAGAAGAGCTGGTTGCCCGCGTGCAAACGCAGGAACACAGTATTTATCCGCTGGTGGTCAGCTGGTTTGTTGACGGACGTTTATCACTGCAAAACGGTCAGGCGTTTCTGGATAACAATCCGCTATGTGAGCGCGGATACGCAGAAGATTAATCTGCTCTCGCCTCACGATTTCACTATAAACCGGCCACGTGCCGGTTTTTTATTTTCCATCATTTGACATTTGTTTACATTTCACCCGATATAATGCACATCCCGGCGCACGTTTAAACGTCGTTTGTGCGCCGACCTTCATCTGAAACACGGTTGTTTCAGACCTCATATTTACGAAGGTTACCCTCATAAAACGGCTTTTATAGTTGAGGAACACCCCATGTTTAGCCATAACAGCGTCAGATTACGTCCACTGGAAAAGGACGACCTGTCGTTTGTTCACCGTCTTGATAATAACGCCAGCATCATGCGTTACTGGTTTGAAGAACCTTACGAGGCTTTCGTCGAACTGACCGACTTGTATCACAAACACATCCATGACCAGAGCGAACGCCGCTTTATTATAGAATTCGAAAGCGGACCGGTCGGCTTAGTGGAGCTGGTGGAAATTAATCATATTCACCGCCGCGCGGAATTTCAGATAATCATTGACCCGCAACATCAGGGCAAAGGCTTTGCCGGTGATGCCGTGCGTCTGGCGATGGATTATGCCTTCTCTGTTCTGAACCTCTACAAACTGTATTTAATCGTGGATAAAGAAAATAAAAAGGCGATCCACATTTACAGCAAATTAGGGTTTGAGATCGAAGGTGAACTGAAACAGGAATTCTTTGTGAACGGGGAATACCGCAGCGCCATCCGCATGTGTATTTTCCAGCCGCAATTCCTGGCGAAGTACAAAACCAAACCGGTTCAGGTCAAAACTGAATCACTGATTGGCGCCAGCGCTGTGTAGTTTAGTGCTGTATAGTTTAGTGCTGTATAGTTTAGTGCTGTACTGTTTAGCGCAGTAAAAATCAGGCCATACATTACCGGTGAGGGGAAAAGAACTCCTTCACCGGTAAGACTTTTCCTGCCTTTTTCTCTCATTTATTCCCCTGATATAAACTCTCCTGAAATCATCCCCAGTTATGTTGGACTTTCCTGTCAATCTTTCGCAATATTGATAGCAGACACTAGGCCCCTCTCACTGACAGCTTCCTGTTGCGCTGACCTGAAAATATGGCCCGTAACACGAGGAATAAGCTGAGCTAAATTGCGGTGTTTTCGGGCAAATTTGCCTGTATGGGCCAGGTTGCAAGCTAAATGAACGGAGTGAAAATGGGTCAGGAAAAGCTTTATATCGAGAAAGAACTAAGCTGGCTGTCCTTCAATGAGCGCGTGTTGCAGGAAGCGGCAGACAAAAGCAATCCTCTGATCGAACGGATGCGTTTTTTAGGGATCTACTCCAATAATCTGGATGAGTTCTATAAAGTCCGTTTTGCCGATTTAAAGCGACGGATCCTCATCAGTGAAGAACAAGGCTTTCTGGGTGCTTCCCGTCATTTACTGAAAAAAATTCAGGCGAAAGTTCTGCGTATTGATCAGGAATTTGACAGCCTTTACAACGATTTGCTGCTGGAAATGGCGCGTAATCAGATCTTCCTGATTAACGAACGGCAGGTTTCTGAGAATCAGCAAGCCTGGTTGCGTCAGTATTTCAAACATCATCTGCGCCAGCACATCACGCCCATTCTGATTAATCACGACACCAATCTGGTGCAGTTCCTCAAAGACGATTACACCTATCTGGCGGTCGAAATTATCCGTGGCGAAGAAATTCACTATGCGCTGCTGGAAATTCCTTCAGATAAAGTGCCGCGCTTCGTCAATCTGCCGCCGGAAGCTCCGCGCCGCCGCAAACCAATGATCCTGCTTGATAACATTTTGCGTTATTGCCTGGACGATATTTTCAAAGGCTTCTTTGATTACGACGCGCTGAATGCCTATTCGATGAAAATGACCCGTGACGCCGAATACGATCTGGTCACGGAAATGGAATCGAGCCTGCTGGAACTGATGTCATCGAGCCTGAAACAGCGTCTGACCGCCGAGCCGGTGCGTTTTGTTTATCAGCGCGATATGCCCGATGAAATGGTCGAATTACTGCGCGGCAAGTTGGGTATCTCGAACTATGATTCCGTGATCGCCGGTGGCCGTTACCATAACTTTAAAGATTTCATCAGTTTCCCGAATGTCGGTAAAGCCAATCTGGTCAACCGCCCGCTGCCACGCCTGCGCCATTTATGGTTCGATAAATTCCGCAACGGCTTTGCGGCGATCCGCGAGCAGGATGTGCTGCTGTATTATCCGTATCATACGTTTGAACACGTGCTGGAGCTGCTGCGCCAGGCGTCGTTCGATCCGAACGTTTTATCCATAAAAATTAATATTTACCGCGTTGCGAAAGATTCACGCATCATCGAATCGATGATCCACGCGGCGCACAACGGTAAGAAAGTGACCGTCGTCGTCGAACTTCAGGCGCGCTTTGATGAAGAAGCCAACATTCACTGGGCGAAACGTCTGACAGAAGCCGGTGTACACGTTATTTTCTCTGCGCCGGGCCTGAAAATTCACGCAAAACTCTTTCTTATTTCCCGCCGCGAAGGCGATGAAATTGTCCGCTATGCTCATATTGGGACCGGTAACTTTAACGAGAAAACCGCCCGCCTTTATACCGACTATTCGCTGCTCACCGCGGATGCGCGCATCACCAACGAAGTCCGCCGGGTGTTTAACTTTATTGAGAACCCTTACCGTCCGGTCTCTTTCGAACATCTGATGGTGTCGCCGCAAAACTCGCGCGACATGTTGTATCGCCTGATCGACAAAGAAATTGCCAATGTACAGGCTGGCGGCACAGGCGGTATTACGCTGAAAATCAATAATCTGGTGGATAAAGGACTGATCGACCGCCTGTACGTCGCGTCTAACGTCGGGGTGAAAATCCGTTTACTTATCCGCGGTATGTGTTCGCTGGTCCCTAATTTACCGGGCTTTAGCGAAAACATTCAGGTGACCAGTATTATTGACCGCTATCTTGAGCACGACCGTGTTTATGTCTTTGAAAATGGTGGCGATACCAAAGTATTCCTGTCTTCTGCTGACTGGATGACCCGTAATATCGATTACCGAATTGAGGTTGCTGTCGCCCTGCTCGATCCACGCCTTAAACAGCGCGTTCTGGATATTCTCGAACTGCTGTTTAGTGACACGGTAAAAGCCAGAGTGATTGATAAAGAACTGAGCAACCGGTATGTTCCACGCGGAAATCGTCGCAAAGTGCGTGCGCAGCTGGCGATTTACGAATATCTGAAAGATCTGGAACAACAAAGTCAGCAAGCCTGAATCTCTGGAGCGCTACACAACTATGCCCCTTAAAAACAGCCCAATGAACGCCAAGCCACAGGAAATTGCGGCTATCGATCTCGGATCGAACAGTTTCCATATGGTCATCGCGCGCGTGGTTAACGGCGCGATGCAGGTCTTAGGTCGCCTGAAACAACGCGTTCATCTGGCCGATGGTCTCGACAATAAAAGTGTGCTCAGTGAAGAAGCCATGCAACGTGGGCTGGATTGCCTGGCTTTATTTGCAGAACGTCTGCAAGGTTTTCCGGACAGCAACGTCACCATCGTCGGCACGCATACCCTGCGTCAGGCGGTGAACGCCGAGGAGTTCCTCAGGCGTGCGAAAGAAGTGATCCCCTACCCGATTGAAATTATTTCCGGACAGGAAGAAGCCCGTCTGATTTTTATGGGTGTTGAACACACGCAGCCGGAAAAAGGTCGCAAGCTGGTCATCGACATCGGGGGCGGTTCTACGGAACTGGTCATCGGCGAAGATTTCGAACCTTTGCTGGCAGAAAGCCGCCGTATGGGCTGTGTCAGTTTTGCGCAGATGTTTTTCCCGGAAGGCGAAATCAGTCGCAGCAACTTCAAACGCGCGCAACTCGCTGCCGCACAGAAGCTGGAAACACTGGCCTGGCAGTACCGTCTGCAAGGCTGGCAGTATGCGCTGGGCGCGTCCGGCAGTATCAAAGCGGCTTACGAAGTGCTGGTCGCAATGGGGGAGAAAGATGGACTGATCACCCCTGAACGTCTCGAAATGCTGACCGAAGCGGTGCTGGATTTCAAAAAATTCAGTGATCTGGATTTACCGGGCTTATCAGAAGACCGTCAGTCAGTGTTTGTGCCGGGACTGGCGATTTTGCGTGGCGTATTTGATGCGCTGGCTGTCAAAGAGCTGCGTCTTTCAGACGGCGCGCTGCGTGAAGGTGTGCTGTATGAGATGGAGGGTCGTTTCCGTCATCAGGACATCCGCACGCGTACCGCAAAAAGTCTGGCCGACCATTACAATATCGACCGGGAACAGGCACGCCGCGTGCTGGAAACCACCGAGCAGCTATACAGCCAGTGGTTAGCGCAAAATACCAAACTGGTGCAGCCACAGCTGGAATCACTGCTGAAATTCAGCGCCATGCTGCATGAAGTGGGTCTGAGCATTAACCACACCGGAATGCATCGCCACTCTTCTTATATCCTGCAAAACACTAATTTGCCGGGCTTTAATCAGGAACAGCAAACGCTGCTGGCGACGCTGGTGCGTTTCCATCGTAAAGCCATCAAGCTGGAAGAATTGCCACGCCTGAATCTGTTTAAGAAGAAGCACTACATTCCGCTGATCCAGTTGCTGCGTCTTGGCGCATTACTCAATAACCAGCGCCAGTCCACAACCACGCCGGGATCCCTGCGGTTATCTACCGATGATAATCACTGGACGCTGCGTTTCCCGGCCGGCTATCTGGCGCAGAACAACCTGGTTCAGCTGGATTTTGAAAAAGAACAGAGCTACTGGGATGACGTCACGGGCTGGAAACTGATGCTCGAAGAAGAAGAAGACGGCGCCACGGAAGACTAATTCGTTTGTCGCAGTAAAAAAGCCCTCCGGCACAACGTGCTCTGGACTGCACCCCAAAAGTTGGACACCCAACTGAGTAAGGTGCAGTTTTTTATGGCGAAGCCAAAATATACCCTCGAAACCAGAATGGCTGTGGTCAGCCATTACCTCTACGGCAATGACGGGACACAACGGACCGCAGAACGTTTTGGTGTCGAAAGAACATCCGTTCGTCGCTGGGTCAGAGCCTGGCAATTACACGGTATTGATGGCATTACCTGGAAAAATGACCGCCATTCTCCGGCATTCCGGATTGCTGTTGTCCGGACTGTTCTCGGTGAAGAACTTTCAATGCGCGAAGCTGCCGCACGGTTTAATATCTCAAACGAGACCGTCGTCCGGCACTGGGTTAATGTCTACAAAGACGCTGGTGAGAATGGACTTCTGAGCATAAAACCCGGCCGGAGCAAAGGCATGACAAAACCCAAAAAAGCATCCCCACTTACCGATGAGGCGCTGGAAAAGTTATCTCCCGAAGAGCTGCGGGCTGAGCTCCGTTACCTGCGTGCAGAGAATGCCTACCTAAAAAAGCTAAAGGCCTTAGTTCAAAGCGAGAAAAACGGCAAAAAGCCGCAATAATCAGTGAACTAAGGCGTAATTATGCGCTTAGTGACCTTCTGCGTGCAGCGGGGATGTCCCGCAGTACGTGGTATCACAATGTGAACGCGCTGAAGCGAGTGGACAGGCATGCCGGACTGAAAGACAAAATCAGAGAGATATACCACCATCATAAAGGGCGTTATGGTTACCGCAGGATCACGCTCTCACTGAGAAAGCAGGGGCTGCTGGTGAACCATAAAACAGTACAGCGGCTGATGGCAGAGGTGTCGCTCCGGTCGCTTATCAGGGTGAAGAAATATCGCGCCTGGAAAGGGGAAGCGGGCAAGGCAGCCTCCAACATCCTGAGTCGGGACTTCAGTGCATCAAAAGCCAACGAAAAGTGGGTTACGGATGTTACAGAGTTCTCGATACAGGGTAAAAAGTTGTACCTGTCACCGGTTCTCGATCTTTTTAACCGGGAAATCATCTCATACAGCCTGTCGGAAAGACCGGTGATGGAAATGGTGAATACCATGCTGCGTGATGCGTTCGCAAAGCTCAGTCCAGAAGATGCCCCGTTGTTGCACTCGGATCAGGGTTGGCAGTATCGAATGGCAGCCTATCAGGCAAAATTAAAGGCAGAGGGCATAACGCAAAGTATGTCGCGTAAAGGAAACTGCCTGGATAATGCTGTAATGGAGAACTTCTTCGGTACGCTGAAATCGGAGTGTTTTTACCTGAGCCAGTTCGGGAGTCTCAGGGAACTGAGGGAGGCGATAGAGGGATATATCCATTACTACAACAACGAAAGAATAAGCCTGAAATTAAAAGGGTTGAGTCCGGTAGAATACCGAACCCAGGCCCTGAAAGCCGCTTAACATGAACTGTCCAACTTTATGGGGTCAGTCCACTCAGAGGGCTTTTTATTTTCTATGCCCCAATCCCCCGCGAAATCAGGTAGCAGGGAAATCGAGCAATGTGGCCAGTGGCTCCGGTTTACCCACCAGATATCCCTGCATGTAATCGACGCCCAGCGCATGGAGCGCGGCTTTCTGTTCTTCCGTCTCCACATACTCCGCCACAATAGACAGATGCTTCATACGTGCGACCTGGCAGATAGATTGCACAATGTAAGCATCCAGTGAATCGGTGAGCATATTGCGCACAAAACTGCCGTCAATTTTCAGGATGTCGGCCTGAATAGCTTTCAGACGTCCGTAACTGGCGTAACCGGTGCCAAAATCGTCTATTGCAATCCGGCAGCCATAAGCACGCAGTTCCCGCATCGCGAAGTCGGCATATTTCATATTCTGCAAAAGATGCGATTCGGTGACTTCCAGAACGATCTGGAACGGCTCAATTTCATATTCCAGCATCAGCGATTTAAAATCGCGGGTGAACGTCGGACGACATAACGTCGATGGCGTGAAATTCACGGCAAAACGCAGGCTCGGCAGACGTACACGGTTCTGATTAATAAACATCAGCGCATGCCGGAGTACCCACATATCCATCTGATAAGACAGCCCGAATTCGTGAACTACCGGCAGGAATTTATCCGGCGTGATCAGGGTATCCTGCGAACCATCAAACATGCGCAGCAGGATTTCGTAATAGCTGTCGCCGCGAACGCCCAGTATCGGCTGAGCCATCAGAACAAAGCGGTCGTCATCTAAAGCACGCTGAATTTTGTGCAGCATGTCGACTTTGTCTCTGATCTCCAGCTGAACCTGACTGTGGTCGCTTTTATTCGACTCAGGCTGACCGGTGGTCAGTGAAACTTCTGCAATACCACTGAGTTCACCCAGCAAAATAGGCAGATGCTCGACTGGCGAATATACCGTGCAGTACGACAAACCAATGTTGGGATGCAACGGCAACCCGTTCCAGAGCAGGCGGAAATCCTCGAGATAATCATGCAGCCCCTGCAATTTCATATCTGCATCTTCACAGTTCAGGCGCAGAACCAGATCATAGCCGGGTAAGTGATACACACGCTCGCCGGACTGAAGGAAAGGTTTGAGCCCGACCGCCAGTTGCTGTTTGAACTGGATCCGCAGCTGCATCCCGTAGTTACGGCTGAGAACGTCCATATCCGACACGCGGATGAAACAAAGCATGGAACGCGGATGGCGGGCTAAATCGCGGTTAAAGGCACGCAGATTAGGCAAACCAAACACCGGATCCAGCAAGGCGGCTGATCTGAATTTTTTCATCAGCAGTCGCTGGCGCGAAGAAAGCGCCGACATCAGCAACAGCGTAATGGTGTAAACCAGCATCAGCGCTGAGACAAAGACCAGATTATGGACAAAGCCGGTTTCTGAGATAAACCCCTGATAATTGTAGAATAATACAGTGAGCGTAATACTCCATACGATACTGATGAAGTAATAGCCATAGCGTAACGCCCCGAACAGCATCACAGGGAAAAGCAGCGTCAGAGTGTAATCACTCAGCAAAATTTTTGTGAACGGCTCGCTTATACTGGGCACGCTGAGCAGCGTGACCATGGTGGCCATGACCAGAAACCAGACCACCATTTCGGTGGTTTTCACGCCCGGCGCCCGCTGCTTACGCAACATCATCCGCAACACGCGCCAGTAGCGGGGCTGGCGAATCATGCGGATCACCAGGTAAATAACGTGCGAATTGAGCAAAATGCCGATGATCATCGCCTGCAAATTGATGAGTGTCCGCAACGTCACAAAATCAGCCGTGACCAGCCCCAGATAACCCGGCAGCAACCCGCTTTCCACCACAATCTGCAGTACGGTCATGAAGAAGACTGTGAGGAAAACCAGCAACCAGCCGACACGCATCCACGCCAGATTCATCAGACCTAATGGCGCCGACCAGCGATTTCCGGCCTGCCAGCGGTATCCGAGCCAGGCCAGAAAAAGAGAGGTGAAATAAATAACCGTCAGCAACGTCGCCATTTCTGCGCCGACCCTGAAATAATAACGCAGGAACAACGTCAGGACGATCCCGGGTAATGCAGCCCAGTCAAATACCATCAGCAGCGCAACACACGTCGCCAACGGCATATAAATCAGATAGGTGCGACCTTCAGGCAAGAATATGATCGGAGAAAGCCATGAGGTAACGGGGATCAAGACCAGCGCGCAAATGATGGGAAGTCCCCACCATTTATGGCGAATCTCATGCCAGGAAAAAATTTTACGCATTCAGTCCATCTAAGTTTTGCGCATGAACTTCATGCCGCGGTGAGTGATTCATCGTGTAACGGACGCCAGACAAGCTGGCTGACAACCGCAGTTGCAGACGTCGTCTAAAATTATCGTAGTAAAAACGTCACTTCACACAAAATAACTGAAGAAAAAAGAATACAGCGGAGGTCAGAGTACAACGCTTCAAAATAAGACTGAATTCTAATGTTACTTATCTTAAATCCCTTGATGCAGATCATTAAACACAATCTTTGTGTTTTAACGTAAAAATCATCTTAAACAAATTCATCGCGTGACTAACAAAATGGTTTTTATATCCAGTGATATAGAATAATCCCAGGAAAAAGGAAAATTACTCGTTTACAAAAATGGACGTAACGGAAATTCGCCTTTATTTGATTATCTGGCTGCTCGTTTAGATGTGTTATATATTGTAAACGTTATCATTTGCAGCTCTTCATCCTTCCACCGGAGCAACGATTTACTTAAGCGATAAAATTATGTCTCGAAAAACCAACATCACAATGACGAAAATCGTTTTATCGATCAGCTTCATTATTTTGTTAGGACGTCTGGTCTATTCCGGTATCGGCGCGTATTCCCACCATCAGAACCAAAAACAACAGCAAACAGATGGGCAAACTGTCGCACCTCAGGAACCGACTTCCGACAAAACTTGTACCGGCACACTCAAAACCTGCCGCTACCATAAGGACTAAGGATCCCGAATGTCTGCCGAAAAACCAAAAAGTTACGGTCAAAAACTCGCCGAGAGTCGTGGCCGGATCCTCGATCTCCTGCTTAACACCGATGATCTTGCTGACAGCATTCTCGGTGAAGAAATTGACGTTGATGATGCCACCCGCGCCAGGCTGATGGATTACACCGCGGAGCTGAGCTCGCGGGTGCAGAAACTCCATGCCGCTGACGTGGCGGATGTGCTGGAAGCGTTACCCATTCACGAACGCCTTGCGTTGTGGCGGCTGGTTGAACCCGCTGCCCGCGGTAAGGCGCTGGTCGAAGTCTCTGAAACCGTCTGGGACAGTCTCATTGAGGAAATGAGCGATAAAGACCTGCTGAAAACCATGTCTCTGCTGGATGTGGATGATCAGGTCTATCTGGCCGAATATCTGCCGCGTGACCTGACGGGCCGCGTGCTTACCTCACTGGATCCGCGTCAGCGCGATAAAGTGCGCGAGGTGATGAAATTCAATAAAGAGTGCGTCGGCAGGATCATGGACTTCGAGCTGCTGACGGTTCGCCCTGATGTTTCTCTCGGCACCGTGCAGCGCTTTCTGCGTCTGAATAAAGCCATCCCGGAAGCGTCCGATAAGCTGTTTATCACTGACCGTAAAAACACGTTATTAGGCGAACTGCCACTGACGGCGATTTTGCTGAACCCGCCGCATACGCTGGTTTCAGACGTCATGGTCACCGATCTCACCAGTTTTGAGCCGGAAGATAAAGCCGAAGACGCCGCCAGTGCGTTCGAACGTTATGACCTGATCACCGCGCCGGTGGTGGACAAAAAAGGCAAGCTGATGGGACGTCTGACGGTGGAAGAAATCGTCGATTTCGTCAATAACGACACCGACAGCAATTTACGCCGCATGGGGGGGCTGAGCCCGGAAGAGGATGTCTTTTCACCGGTCACTAAAGCGGTGCGTAATCGCTGGGCGTGGCTGGCGATCAATCTGTGTACGGCCTTCGTGGCGTCGCGCGTGATCGGTTTGTTTGAACATACGATTTCACAACTGGTGGCGCTGGCTGCCCTGATGCCAATTGTTGCCGGCATCGGCGGGAATACAGGCAATCAAACCATCACCATGATTGTCCGCGGACTAGCCCTGCACCATGTCCAGCTCGGTAACCTGAAGTTCCTGATGTTCAGGGAACTGGGCGTCGCGCTGATTAACGGCCTCGTCTGGGGCGGACTGATGGGCGTGGTGACCTGGCTGCTGTACAGCGACTGGGAAATGGGCGCCGTAATGACGCTGGCGATGGTGCTGAACCTGCTGCTGGCAGCGCTGATGGGCGTGGTTATTCCGCTGACCATGGTGCGTCTGGGGCGCGACCCTGCGGTCGGTTCCAGCGTGATGATAACCGCCCTGACAGATACCGGCGGATTCTTTATCTTCCTCGGCCTCGCCACCATTTTTCTGCTCTGACCCTCTTATTCCGGCCATCCGGCCGGAATATTCGTCAACTATTCCAACGTAACGTAAAAATTATATTAATAATTAGTCACGCTTTTCCGATACTGATAGTACGTGTCATTGTTTGTGCTCATGGTGACGCCTGAGTGATAAAAAATACAAAAACGACCATCACTACAACTGTTCTGGATCCAAACACCAGTCAGAAAAAGGTTTTCACCGTGGAAAAAAGCAAACCACCCTCGATCACAATAAGCCGGGCGAACTGGACATCTCACGTACTGTTAGGCATTTCTGTCTGCCTGCTGGCGCTCGCCTGTATGAACGTGATCCAGAAATCGTCCAGCCTTGCTGGCTTGTGGCTGCCAACAGCGCTGATGATCCCGGTTCTGTTTCGCCATCGCTACCGAGACTGGCTGCCATTACTGTGTGCCAGCGCATTGGGCATTGCAGCGGCACATTCCGTTCTGGGCACGCCTTTCCTGCGCTATCTGCCTTATCTGCTTAACAATCTTTTTGAAGCCGCATTTTGCGCGGCATTGTTGCGGCGATTGTTGCCGGAGCAGGATCCCCTTACCGGCCTCGGTTACTGGGTCAGATTCCTGATGGTTGCAGTCATTTTCTGTCCGCTGGTCAGCGCCTTGATCATGATCCTGTTTATCCTGAACATTCAATCGCCGGTGGAATTGCAAAGTCGTTTTGCTACCTGGTTCATGTCTGAAGCTGTCGCAATCCTGGCGCTTACCCCGCTCGGGCTGGTTTATCAGCGCGGTTATTTCAGGAAAAACCTGACTTCCGGGCGTTTTTTCGGATTGCTTCTGACGCTCATCATCACGCTGGCGGCAGGTTTTCTGGCGCTCAAATGGCTGCCTTATACCTTCGCTTTTATCACCATTCCGCTGTTGTGGTGCGCCATCCGTTTACCCCGCATTGAAGCGTTCATTATTTTCCTGTCGATGACGCTGATGATCGCCTTGCTGCACACCAGCGGCATTGTTTCCGTGCAGCCGCATACCGTCGTGCAAATTCCTCAGGGGCTGATTTTCCTGCCACTGCTGCTGATCCTGACTCCGGCAAACGCCATGGCGATGGCGATGCACGCCCTTCGGGCAGAGAAATCGCATATCACGCAAAGTGAAAATCGTTTTCGCAACGCGATGGAATACTCGGCAATCGGCATGGCGCTGGTATCCCCGCAAGGCAGGCTGCTGCAGGTCAATAAATCGCTGTGTAATCTGCTGGGGTATGAGGCGGAATATCTCACCACGCTGACCTTCCAGGAAATTACTTATCAGGAGGATTTGGGCAAGGATCTGGCGATGCTGGAGCAACTGCTTAACGATGAAATCCAGACCTACACCATGGAAAAACGTTACCTGTGTCGTAACGGAGAAGTGATTTGGGCTTTACTCGCCGTGTCGCTGGTGCGTGATGAAGAACACAATCCGCTATATTTCATTTCTCAGATTGAAGATATCAACGAGCTCAAACATACCGAAATGACCAATAAGCGTCTTTCGGAAGCGCTGCATGAAGAGAAAGAACTCATGCACATCACCCTCAATTCCATCAACGAGGCGGTGATTTCCACCGACCGGAATATGAATATCACGTTCATGAATCCGGTGGCGGAGAAAATGACCGGATGGACAGAGGAACAGGCGCAGGGCCAGCCGGTGAACCGCATTGTGCTCATCAGCAAAGGGCAGGATGGTCCGCTAATCGATAATCTGCTGCATTTTGATATCAATGAAAATCTTCACTCTTCCGTTGAGCGTTCGCTGGTGTTGCACGGCCATCATACCGGTCTGTTTGATGTCCAGCTGGCGGTGTCTCCGCTGCGGACGTTAAAAGATGAACCGATCGGCATCGTGCTGGTATTGCAGGACGTCAGCAGATCGCGCGAACTGATGCGCAGGCTGAGTTACAGCGCGTCCCACGATTTACTGACCGGATTGTCGAACCGTGGCAGTTTCGAATCCAGCCTGAAAAAAGCACTGAATCTGATAGCCACTGCGCATCAGTCGCACTGTCTGGCGTTTATCGATCTGGATCATTTCAAAGCGATTAATGACACGGCCGGGCACGCCGCCGGTGACGAACTGTTACGTCAGATCAGTACGCTGATGCAGGAACACATGCGCAACAGTGATCGCCTCGCGCGGCTGGGCGGCGATGAGTTTGCGCTGATCTTATTTGATTGTCCGGTGGAACAGGGTTTGAACACCCTCTCCAAACTGGTGAGTGAAATCAATCAGTTCGAATTTATCTGGGAAGACAAAATTTACCGCATCGGTGCCAGCGCCGGATTAACGAAGATGAATGACCCCACCGTCAGCGGCAGCGAGTACATGGCGCAGGCGGATAAGGCCTGTTATACCGCCAAAAATAACGGACGGGGACGGGTTTTCCGCTATGAGCCGCAACAGAAAACCGCCAGCGTTCATACCGACGACAGCATTTTCCCGCCTGAAAAACCTTAGCCGGCATGGATTAAGGCATATCCGGTTGCCAGTCATTATTGAACCATAAATGCAGCGTGGCGTAGGTACGCCACGGTTTCCAGACTTCGGCATAGCGGGCAATTTTTCCCGGCGTCATGCCCGGAAAACGCTGTTTAATCAGATAATCACCGCCAAGAAAAACGTCCGGCGCAGACCATGCCCGCATCGCCACATAACTGGCCGTCCAGCTGCCAATTCCCGGCATCGCCAGCAGTAACCGGACGCCTTCCTGCACATCGGTAATGTCATCGAGCGGCAACCGCCCTTCTTCCACTGCCTGCGCAATATTGATCAGACAGGCTGCGCGTTTGGCCTGCACGCCGATACCGCGTAAATCATCGACCGTTAATTTCGCCATCGCCGCCGGAGACGGAAACAAATGTGTCAGCGCCGCGAACGGCGTGCTCACCGGCTCGCCCCATTTTTCGGTCAGCCGGGTTGCCAGCGTCGCGGCCATTTTCACACTGACCAGTTGCCCGAGAATGGCCCTGACCGTCAGCTCAAAACGGTTGATGCAGCCCGGCAGACGTAATCCCACGGCGTTTTCAGCCAGCGGACCTAAACCCTCAGCGATAAGTAATGGCTGCGCATCGAGATCAAGTAAACGCCGCACCTGCTTTGCCACGCTATCCGTCACCGGCTCAAGCGACGGCGAAATCTCAAGTTCGACGCTGTTAATGTCCACCAAAGGCCGCAGCCGCAACCAGCCGTTCAGCCGCACGCCGTTGTGTATTACCGCCAGCGTCCGCTGATAATAGTCGCCGTCCTGCTGCTCGATGCCCTGCAACGCACGCGCACCGAGAAACGCCTTCATCCACTGCCAGTCATACGGAGGCTGATACGTCAGAAGCATTTGGGTCACAGGATGATCCTTATAAAAAAGCCTCCCGGAAGGAGGCTATATGTCTCGCATCTCCAAAATAACTGGAGTTGCAGCAAGGCGGCAAGTGAACGAATCCCGATGAGCTGACATAAGTCAGTGATTCGGGTTCGCGAACGCAGCCAACGCTGCTGCGGCTTCAGGTATGAAGGAGATTATTTACGACGCCAGGTGGTGCCGTTCGCGCCGTCTTCTAACACGATGCCCATTTCATTCAGACGATCGCGCGCTTTATCCGCCATACCCCAGTCTTTGCTGGCGCGGGCATCGTTACGCTGTTTGATCAACGCTTCGATTTCAGCAACTTCATCGTCGTTGTCCGCCTGCGCACCAGATTTCAGGAACAGCTCCGGATCCTGCTCCAGCAAGCCCAGCACGCCCGCCAGCTGACGCAATTCTGCTGCCAGACCGTTGGCCGCCGCCATATCTTCCGCTTTCAGGCGGTTAATATCGCGCGCCATATCGAACAGCACGGAATAGGCTTCCGGCGTATTGAAATCGTCGTCCATTGCCGCACGGAAACGCGCCACGAAAGCCTCACCACCGGCTGGCGTTGCAGTAACGTCCGTACCGCGCAGCGCGGTATACAAACGTTCCATCGAGGTACGTGCCAGTTTCAGGTTCTCTTCGCTGTAGTTCAGCTGGCTGCGGTAATGGCCAGACATCAGGAAGTAACGCACGCTTTCGGCGTCGTAATATTTCAGCACATCGCGCACGGTAAAGAAGTTGTCCAGTGACTTGGACATCTTTTCGCGGTCGATCATCACCATGCCGGAGTGCATCCAGGTGTTGACGTACGGGCCGTCGTGCGCGCAGCTGGACTGAGCAATTTCGTTTTCGTGGTGCGGGAACATCAGATCAGAACCGCCGCCATGGATATCGAAATGCGCGCCAAGCTGTTTGCAGTTCATAGCAGAACATTCGATATGCCAGCCAGGACGACCTTCGCCCCACGGTGACGTCCAGCTCGGCTCACCAGGCTTGGACATTTTCCACAGCACAAAGTCCATCGGATTGCGTTTCACGTTAGCTTCAACTTCAACGCGTGCGCCTGCCTGCAACTGATCCAGATCCTGACGGGATAACACGCCGTAATCAGGATCGCTCTCCACCCAGAACATCACGTCGCCGTTCGATGCCACATACGCGTGGTCACGGTCGATCAGCTTCTGCACGATATCGATGATTTCGTGAATGTGCCCGGTGGCACGTGGCTCAGAATCCGGCGGCAAAATGTTCAGTGCAGCAAAATCCGCGTGCATTTCGGCGATCATACGATCGGTCAATGCCATAAAGGTTTCGCCATTCTCCGCGGCACGTTTAATGATTTTGTCGTCAATATCGGTAATGTTACGCACGTATTTCAGGTCATAACCGACGTAACGCAGGTAACGCGACACTACGTCGAAAGACACAAAGGTGCGACCGTGGCCGATATGACACAGGTCGTAAACAGTGATCCCACACACGTACATCCCGACTTTACCGGCATGAATTGGCTTGAATTCCTCTTTTTGGCGACTCAGGGTATTAAAAATCTTCAGCATCAGGCTATTCCGTGTGTTGGGCGTAGAAAATGACGTTGGCGCATTTAAGCGACACTAACGGCCATAATATAACGAAAATGATTTCACCGAAACGGCATAAGGCCGCCGGACGGGCTTTAGTGGTCATAAAGGCGCTGCTGACGGCAACTTTTGAGTTATGGTATAAGAAAAGGCTATAGTAGCCGCTCTGACACAGAGCACACATCAACATTAGCAGGATGATAATTATGGTCACTTTCCACACCAACCACGGCGACATCGTCATTAAAACTTTCGCTGACAAAGCGCCAGCCACGGTTGAAAACTTCCTGAACTATTGCCGTAAAGGCTTCTACGACAACACAATTTTCCACCGTGTGATTAACGGCTTCATGATCCAGGGCGGCGGTTTTGAGCCAGGCATGAACCAGAAAAACACCGATGCACCTATCGATAACGAAGCAGACAACGGCCTGAAAAACACCAAAGGCACGCTGGCGATGGCGCGTACCAACGATCCACATTCTGCTACCGCACAGTTCTTCATCAACGTAACTGACAACGACTTCCTGAACCACAGCGGCAAAAACGCACAGGGTTGGGGCTACTGCGTATTCGCAGAAGTGGTTGAAGGTCAGGACGTGGTTGACGCGATCAAAGCCGTCAAAACGGGCCGCAGCGGTATGCACCAGGACGTTCCAAAAGAAGATGTTGTGATCAAAAGCGTGACAGTCAGCGAATAACCGACGTTTTTAAGAACACGTCGGCATGACCACGTTTTTTATCGCAGATATCCATCTTTGCGCACAGGAACCGGCAATCACTGCCGGTTTCCTTCGTTTTCTACGTGAAGATGCGCCACAGGCCGATGCTCTGTACATTCTCGGCGACCTGTTCGAAGCCTGGATTGGCGACGACGATCCGCAGCCGCTTCACGCAGAAATCTCCGCCGCACTGAATCATTTGCACCAGCAAGGCGTGCCCTGCTTCTTTATTCACGGCAACCGCGATTTTCTGCTCGGCAGACGTTTCGCCCGCGACAGCCTGATGACGTTGCTGCCGGAGAAAAAAGTGCTCGAGCTGTATGGCCGTCGCATCCTGATCCTGCACGGCGATACGCTGTGTACCGACGATGTCGCGTATCAAAACTTCCGCAAAAAAGTCCACAATCCGTTTATCCAGAAACTTTTCCTGATGCTGCCACTGAAATGGCGACTGGGCATTGCTGCCAGAATGCGCGCCAACAGCAAAGCGTCAAATCAGGGCAAATCACTGGAGATTATGGATGTGAACCCGCAGGCGGTGGTCAGCGAAATGCAGATGGCTGGCGTCGAGTGGATGATCCACGGTCACACCCATCGCCCGGCGATCCACGATGTGCCGCTGGAAAACAAAACCGGCCACCGCGTGGTACTCGGCGCATGGCACGAAGAAGGGTCGATGGTGAAAGTCACCGCCGATAACGTCGAGCTGATCAGCTTCCCGTTTTAAGTCACCTCAACGTTACCCGAAATAATTTGAGTTGCTGGAAGGCGACAAGCTCATGAATCCCCGGGAACTTAGCTGACTAAGTGACCGGGGTGAATGAGCGCAGTCAACGCATCAGCAGCCCGAAGTAAGAAGGGTAACGGGTACGCCTGAATGGAAGCGGAACTGTTCGTCTGGTGTAAGAATTAATTCCGCTTCAATCCTGCCAAACTCCTCTACCCGCTCACTGATATCCGTTCCGGCATATTGCTCTGCCAGCGCCAGATAATCGGCAAAATGGCGTGATTCAGATCGCAGCAGCGAAGTGTAAAAACGCGACAAGGTTTCATCGAGATGCGGCGCTATTTTGGCAAAACGCTCACAGGAGCGCGCTTCGATATAAGCGCCGATAATCAGCCGGTCGACCAGAATGTTCAGGTCATCGTGATGGCGGGTATGTTTAATCATGCCGCTTGCGTAGCGCGACGGTGAAAGCTGGGTGTAGGTGATATTGCGTTTTTGCATGATTTCCACCACTTGTTCAAAGTGATGAAGTTCTTCACGCGCCAGACGCGCCGCACAAAATAGCAGTTCGGTGCGATCCAGATATTTCGTCATCAGGCTCATCGCCGTCGCCGCCGCTTTCTTTTCACAGTTAGCGTGGTCAATCAGCATGACCGTCTGATTTTCCAGCGCCACATCCACCCACAGAGCGGGTGTTTCACAGTGAAGAAAATCATAAATCGGTGCCAGTAAAGCCTGCGTCATAAATCAGTTTCCACTCAAGTTTGTCTTTAATATATTGGTTTGGATTATACAAATCTGCCGCCAACTTCTCATCAAAAATGCGCCGTTTTCCGGCCACGCAACCGTTTTCCTCCCTCACGGAGCGTGTTATCATTTGCGCCCTCGCAGTTTCTATTTCCGAATCACAGGAGCTTTAAAGACATGTCATCCAACGTTACCCCGGCAAAAATCGCCATCGTTATGGGGTCTAAAAGTGACTGGGCGACCATGCAGTTCGCCGCCGAAGTTCTCACAACGCTGAATATTCCTTTCCATGTCGATATCGTCTCCGCTCACCGCACACCGGATAAATTGTTCACTTTCGCTGAGCAGGCTTCCGCCAATGGCTTTGATGTGATCATCGCGGGTGCCGGTGGCGCAGCGCATTTACCAGGCATGCTGGCGGCAAAAACGCTGGTGCCGGTGCTCGGTGTTCCGGTTCAGAGTGCAGCCCTGAGTGGCATCGACAGTCTGTATTCCATCGTACAAATGCCGCGTGGTATTCCGGTCGGTACGCTGGCGATCGGAAAAGCCGGTGCCGCTAACGCCGCATTGCTGGCCGCACAAATTCTGGCGCTGCACGATACTGAGATTGCTAAAAATCTGGCGGCATGGCGCACCGCGCAAACTGACGACGTGCTGAATAATCCCGATCCGCGGGAGGAAGCATGAAGCCGGTTTGCGTCCTTGGAAACGGTCAGTTAGGCCGGATGCTGCGTCAGGCGGGTGAACCGCTGGGCATCGCCGTGTATCCCGTCGGACTGGATGCCGAACCGGAAGCCGTGCCATATCAGCAAAGCGTGATCACCGCTGAAATCGAACGCTGGCCGGAAACTGCACTGACCCGCGAACTGGCAACGCACAACGCGTTTGTTAACCGCGAGATTTTCCCACGTCTGGCTGACCGCCTGACGCAAAAACAGTTGCTCGACCAGCTCGGCCTGGCAACTGCGCCGTGGCAGTTGCTGGCTGATGCCGCCGAATGGCCGCAGGTCTTCTCTCAGCTTGGCGAACTGGCGATTGTTAAACGTCGCGTCGGCGGGTACGACGGCCGTGGTCAGTGGCGCTTACGTTCTGGCGAAGAAAAAACTCTGCCGCAGGATTGCTACGGCGAATGCATCGTTGAGCAGGGCATCAATTTTTCCGGCGAAGTTTCGCTGGTGGGCGCACGCGGTCACGACGGCAACACTGTGTTTTATCCGCTGACCCACAACCTGCATCAGGACGGCATTTTGCGCACCAGCGTCGCATTGCCGCAGCCGGACGCAGCCCTGCAACAGCAGGCAGAAAGCATGCTGTCAGCCATTCTCAACGAACTGAATTATGTCGGCGTGATGGCGATGGAATGTTTCGTGGTCAGCGAAGGTTTGCTGATCAATGAGCTGGCTCCGCGCGTTCATAACAGCGGTCACTGGACGCAAAACGGCGCGTCCTACAGCCAGTTTGAGATGCATTTGCGCGCCATCCTTGGTCTGCCGCTGCCGAAACCGGTAGTCAGTACGCCGTCGGTGATGGTGAATCTGATTGGCACGGATGTGTCAGAAGAGTGGCTGAGCCTGCCGCTGGTCAATCTGCACTGGTACGAGAAAGACGTGCGTCCGGGTCGTAAAGTCGGACACCTGAATCTCAACGACGCCAGCGCCAGCCTGCTGAAAGACACTCTCAACGCACTGGTTCCGATGCTGCCGGCAGAATACGCCAGCGGCATTGAGTGGGCAGTTGAAAAGCTTTGATTTGATCGGCTCCTTCCCCTGCGAAGGGGAGGGTTGGGGTGGGGTATTAAGGTCAAAATCTCATAGTTAAAGTGTGCTTTGACAAACAGTTAGCCATTAAAACCCCCTCCCTGCCTCCCCCTTCGCAGGGGGAGGAGTTTAGAAACTACGCGTCGTATTGCCGGAATAATGCCCGCCCCCGCAACAACCGCACCCCCAGCCAGCCACCGCAGACGGACAACAACACCGCGCTAACCACCGGCACCGCAATCCACATCAGGTAATTCGGTTCCCACGGGAAATCGAACACCTTGCGTTGCAGCAGCCACAGTGCGGCTTCCGCGCCAATCGCGGCAGCGATACCCGCCACCAGACCAAGCACGGCAAACTCACACCACAGCGTCCGGTGCAGCATTTTTTTGCTGGCCCCCAGAGTGCGGTAAACGATCAGCTCCTGACGGCGCTGACGCATGCCGACCTGAATCTGTGCGAGTAATAACAATCCACCGCACAGCATCACCAGCAGAACCATCACTTCCAGCGCCCTGCTCACCTGCTGTAAGACCTGACCGACCTGCCGCAGGATAGAACCAATATCCAGCAAACTCAGTGTCGGGAACTGGCGGTTTAGCTGCGTAATGGTGCTGACATCCCCGTGATAACGGAAACTGGTCAGCCAGCTTTGCGGCTGAGCGTCCAGCGCTCCCGGCGGGAAGATGAAGTAGAAATTCGGCTTCAGGCTGTCCCAGTCCACTTTCCGCAGGCTGGTGATTTTGGCGCTGAATTCCTGCGTATCGCCGCTAAACGTCACGGTATCGCCTGGCTTCAGCCCCAGCCGCCCCGCCAGCCCTTCGTCAATCGACACTTCACCGGCTTTCGGTGGCCCGTTGCCCGCGACCAGCGGATTATGATCCGGCAGCCCCTCCATCCAGGTCAGATTCAGCTCACGGTTCACCGCTTCGCCGCCCGCATCGTCCGGTTTGATGATATCCGTGGCAACCTTGTCGTTAATCTTCGTCAGGCGAACCCGCACAATCGGATAGAAGGTTTCCGGCTCCGCTTTATGCTGATGCAGGAAATCCTTCACCTGCGGAATTTGTTCTTTGGTGATATTAAGCAGGAAGTAATTCGGGCTGTCCGGCGGCAGCTGTTGCTCCCAGCGATCCAGCAAATCTCCGCGCATCACCAGCAGCAAGGCCAGCAACATAAATGACATCGAGAACGCCGCCAGCTGACTGAGTGTCACCCACGGCTGGCGCAGCAAACGGTTAACGGCCAGACGCAGCGGTAACTGACGAAACGTCAGCTTGCGTAGCAGCAACAGCGCGCCCCAGCCAATCACACCGAGCAGCAGCGAAAGTACCAGCACGCCCGCCAGCAGTGACCAGAGCAGCGAACTGCCGCCCATCAGTGCCGCCAGCAGACCGACGACCACCAGCACCATCACCGGCAGGAAATACCGCAGCGGCCAGACATTCGCCACCACGTCATTGCGCAGCACACGCAGCGGCTGAGTGGCCAGTAACTGGCGATACGGGCGGATACCAATCAGCAGCGAGATCACCACCATCGCGCCCATCGACCACACCCACGGCCAGCCACCGGCAGGCGGTAACGCGGCAGGCAGAACCGGCGCCAGCACTTTCATCAGCACGGCTTCGAACAGCAGGCCGACCACGCTGCCGCAAATTCCCGCCAGCACCAGCACCGCCAGCCACTGACCGATGATCAGTTTTTGCAGCGCCTTTTTCCCGGCTCCCAGCGTTTTCAGCACCGCAACCAGATCGTAACGGCTGCGACAGTAATGCCCCATCGACACGGCAATGGCAGCAATCGACAGCATCAGCGTCAGCAGCGCCGACAATGTGAGGAATTGTTGTGAACGTTGTAATGATTTGCCCAGCGCGCCTTCGGAATCTTCCATGCCGCTCCAGCGCTGATCGGGCTTGAGCAGGCCTTTTATCGCCTCGCCGTACGTCTGAATAGCCTGCGGAGAACCGGCAAACATATAACGATAGGTCAGGCGACTGCCCGGCTGAATGGCACCGGTTTTCGGTACGTCATCCAGATTCATGATCACGCGGGGCGCGGTCTGAAACGGGTTAAACCCCGAATCTGGTTCCTGAACAATCACTCCGGCAATTTTCAGCGTGGTATCGCCGACGTCCAGATTGTCACCGACTTTCACGTTCAGCAGCGCCAGTAAACGTGGCGCAACCAGCACGGTTCCCGGCTCAGGTTTCAGCCCTGCCGGTTCGGTTTGTAACGCGCCATAAAGCGGATACGCCAGATCGGTGGCTTTGACGGCCGCCAGCTGCGGCGTTTCACCGGCAAAGGTCATGGTCATAAACGAGAGCTGACGGCTGACTTTCAGCCCCTGTGACTGCGCATCCTGTAGCCAGGCTTCGGTAATCGGATGCGCGGAACGCAACACGCGATCGCCTGCGATAAATTCGCGGCTTTGCTGACTCAGCCCTTTGTCCATGCGGTCGCTGATGCTGCCGAGCGCCAGCACACAGGCGACCGCCAGCGTCAGCGCCAGCCAGACAATCAGCAGCGAAGGCGATCGCCATTCCCGCCAGAACCAGCGCCAGATCATGCTTCCTCCCACAATTTCCCGTCGCGCAGACGTAAGCGCCGCTGGCAACGCGCCGCCAGCTGTTCATCATGCGTGACCAGGATCAGCGTGGTCGCCGCATCGCGGTTCAGTGAGAACAACAAGTCAACAATACGTTCGCCGGTTGCGCGATCCAGATTGCCGGTCGGCTCATCGGCAAACAGCAGTTTAGGTTTACCGATGAATGCCCGCGCCAGCGCCACACGCTGCTGTTCGCCACCGGAAAGCTGCGCCGGAAGATGATGCAGACGCCCGCCCAGCCCGAGACTTTCCAGCAACTGCACCGCCTGCTGACGGCTGCTGCTGTCGCTTTCGCCACGCAACAGCGCAGGAAGTTGCACGTTTTCCAGCGCGTTGAGCGTCGGCACAAGCATGAACGACTGGAACACAAAGCCGACATTTTTTGCCCGCAACGCTGCGCGCCCTTCCTCATTAAGTTCGCCAAGGGATTTGCCCAGCAACTTCACGTCGCCGCTGGTGCCATCATCCAGCCCGGCAAGAATGCCGAGCAGGGTGGATTTACCGGAACCGGATTCGCCAATCAGGGCAATTGTCTGGGCAGGTTTGACAACCAGCTCCACACCGGACAGGATGGTGAGCTGACCTTCACCCTGACCGACGTGCTTACTTAAATGATGAACTTCAAGAACATTTTCCGCTGGCATCTCCCCTTCCTTATGTTGTTAGGATTATTGAGTTTTCGCGCCGTTGCTGCTGATAACTTGCTGATTATTGGCGACAGTTTGAGTGCTGTCTATCGCCTTCCGGTAGCCGAATCGTGGCCGACATTACTGAATAATAAATGGCAAAAAGAAGGTGACAAGCCCACCATTATTAACGCCAGCATCAGCGGCGATACCGCTGAACAAGGGCTGGCGCGTTTGCAAACGTTGCTGGAACAACACCATCCGCGCTGGGTGCTGATTGAACTGGGCGCTAACGACGGATTGCGCGGTTTCCCGCCGCAAACCATTTCGCAAACGCTGACGCAGATTATCAGTCAGATCAAACAGGCCAATGCCCAACCGCTGCTGATGCAAATCCGCCTGCCGCCTAATTATGGCCGTCGCTACGGTGATGCGTTCTACGCTATTTATCCGGCGCTGGCGAAGCAGGAAAATATCCCGCTGGTACCGTTCTTTATGGAACAGGTCGCCGTTAAACCTGAATGGATGCAGGACGACGGTTTGCATCCGGCGCTGGCAGCACAGTCGTTTATTGCCGGCTGGATGTCAGAAAAACTCACACCGCTGCTGACGCATTAAGTTTAAAATACGACGAATAAAATAATACCGGGACGTGAGTAAAACCAAGACGTTACCTTTTCATCCGACTCCCTAGTAAATCACAGTCATAAAAAATAGGGACATCCCACAGGTAAAGTTATGCAAAAAGCTGTATTAATCACCGGTTGTTCAAGCGGTATCGGGCTGGTCGCCGCACAGGATTTACGCGCTCGTGGCTACCGGGTACTGGCGGCATGCCGCAAAACGCAAGATATCGACACGCTGCAACAAATGGGTTTTGAAACTGTTCAGCTCGATCTTGATGACAAACAGAGTGTGGAACGCGCCGCCGCCGAGGTCATCGCGCTGACGGGAAACCGTCTGTACGGCCTGTTTAATAACGCGGGTTACGGCGTTTACGGGCCACTTAACAGCATCAGCCGTGAACAGTTCGAGCAACAATTTTCTACCAATTTGTTTGGCACGCATCAGCTGACGCAGCTTTTGCTGCCGGCCATGTTGCCGCACGGCGAAGGACGCATTATCCAGACCAGTTCGGTGATGGGGCTGATTACCACGCCGCGTCGTGGCGTTTATGCCGCCAGTAAATTTGCGCTGGAAGCCTGGTCCGACACGCTGCGTATGGAGCTGCACGGCTCGGGAATTCAGGTCAGCCTGATTGAACCCGGCCCGCTGAGCAGTAATTTCACCGCCAACGTCAGTCAGTCACAAGCCGATCAGCCGGTAGAAAATCCGGGCATTGCACGACGTTTTACGCTCAAGCCGGAGGCAGTTTTACCCAAACTACACCATGCTTTAGAAAACCCGCGCGCGCGTTTTCGTTATCCGGTCACGCTGGTCGCCCACGCACTGACGGTGCTGAAACGACTGTTGCCAGCCCGTTTGATGGACAAAATATTACGCGGAAACAGCTAAGTAAAAACGATAAGGGGTTGAAGCGGCACGAGTCGCCCCCATTTCCTTTTTAATGCTTTTAACGCCTTAGTCAGAGAGACAGAATTCATGCTTGCACAACCTACAGTAATCGATATCAACGAATCCAACCTGCACCAGACGCTGGAACAATCTATGTCTGTGCCGGTGATGTTCTATTTCTGGTCTGAACGCAGCCAGCACTGCCTGCAACTGGGGCCGATTCTCGACAAACTGGCTGTGGAATACGCCGGTCAGCTGATCCTGGCAAAAGTGGATTGCGATGCCGAGCAGATGATTGCTCAGCAGTTTGGTCTGCGTTCTATCCCTGCCGTGTACCTGTTTAAAGACGGTCAGCCTGTCGATGGTTTCCAGGGTCCTCAGCCCGAAGAAGTGATACGCGAACTGCTGCAAAAAGTGTTGCCGAAAGAAGAAGAACTGAAACTCGCTCAGGCGCAGGAAATGCTGCAGGCGGGCAATGTGGCGGAAGCCCTGCCGCTGCTGAAAGATGCCTGGCAGCTGAGCAATTACCGCAGTGATATCGGCTTGCTGCTGGCGGAAACGCAAATTCATCTGAACCGCACCGATGATGCCGAAGCCGTGCTGGCGACCATTCCGTTACAGGATAAAGATTCCCGTTATCAGGGGCTGATCGCGCAAATCGAGTTGCTGAAACAGGCCGCCGACACGCCGGAAATTCAGCTCCTCCAACAGGAACTCCAGCAGGATCCTGAGAACGCCGAACTCATCGTCAAACTCAGCCTGCAATTGCATCAGGTCGGGCGCAACGAAGAAGCGCTGGAACTGCTGATGGCGCCGCTGAAAAAAGATTTAGGCGCGGCGAACGGTGCAGCGCGTAAAACGCTGATGGATATCATGGCCGCTCTCGGTACCGGCGATGCGCTGGCTGCCAAATATCGCCGCCAGCTATATTCTCTGCTGTATTAATTCATACTGCCCGGCTGTAAAACATCAGACGCACGTCACTGAACAGGACGTGCGTTTTTTTTGTGCTTTCCTCCGCCTTTTATCCCCTGAACTATCCTTTATTAATACGATGTAACGGTTATTTGTGCGACAATTGAGCACACACTTTGCCGGTCGGCCAGTGTGCCAGGGACATGTTTTTACTCGACTATTTCATCCGGATTAGTCAGGACACAGTTTTACAGGAGTTCACCCTATGTTTGATCTGATTCCCATTCCTATCCTTATTTTGATCGTGCTGGCGCTGCTGGTGGTTTACGCCGGGATCAAAATTGTGCCTCAGGGTTATCAGTGGACTGTCGAGCGCTTCGGCCGTTACACCAAAACGCTGATGCCGGGGCTGAATCTGGTGGTGCCGTTTGTGGACCGCATCGGCCGTAAAATCAATATGATGGAACAGGTGCTGGATATTCCTTCTCAGGAAGTGATTTCCCGCGATAACGCCAACGTTGCCATCGACGCCGTGTGCTTTATTCAGGTGATTGACCCGGCGCGTGCCGCGTATGAAGTCAGCAATCTGGAACAGGCGATCGTTAACCTGACCATGACCAACTTCCGTACGGTTCTGGGTTCCATGGAACTGGACGAAATGCTGTCACAACGCGACAACATTAACGCACGTTTGCTGCATATCGTCGACGAAGCCACCAATCCGTGGGGCGTCAAAATCACCCGTATCGAAATCCGTGATGTGCGTCCGCCTGCTGAACTGATCTCCGCCATGAACGCGCAGATGAAAGCCGAACGTACAAAACGTGCCGATATTCTGGAAGCTGAAGGCGTGCGTCAGTCTGCCATTTTGCGTGCTGAAGGTGAGAAGCAGTCGCAGATTTTGAAAGCGGAAGGTGAGCGTCAGTCAGCGTTCCTGCAGGCCGAAGCGCGTGAACGTGCGGCGGAAGCAGAAGCCCAGGCAACCAAAATGGTGTCTGAAGCGATTGAAGCCGGTAGCGTGCAGGCGATTAACTACTTCGTGGCACAAAAATATACCGATGCACTGACCAAGATCGGTTCTGCTAATAACAGCAAAATCATCATGATGCCGCTGGATGCCACCAGTCTGATGGGCTCCATTGGCGGGATTGCTGAGCTGCTGAAAGAAACCAAAGGCGGCAAATAATGCTGCACGATTTCATGGCAAATCCGCACGTATTCTGGCTGTCTCTGGGCGGCCTGTTGCTGGCGGCTGAGCTGGTGGGTGCGAGTGGTTACTTGCTGTGGAGCGGCGTGGCGGCAGCCTTAGTAGGCGCTGTCACTTGGATCCTGCCGTTGCCGTGGGAATGGTCAGGCACGGCGTTTGCGCTGCTGACCATTCTGGCGGCGTGGCTGTGGTGGAAGTGGCTGAATCAGCGTGTCGACAAATCTGCAGGCAATTCAGCGCTGAACCAGCGCGGCCAGCAGTTAGTAGGCACTCATGCCACCGTGCTGGAACCGGTCACTAACCAGTTTACGCGGGTACAGATCGGTGACAGCAGCTGGCGGGCAATTTGCGCGTCGCCGCTGAACGTCGGTGACAAAGTGGTGATCACCGGCGTAGAAGGCGCGACGCTGCGCGTGGAACCTGAGGCTCGCTAAAACAAAATCTCAGTGCTTATGACAGCATCCGCTGAGGTTATCAATGATCGGGCAGTCTGCCCCTTCGTCACCCGGACAGGCATCAGCCAGCGTCAGTAAGCGCTCACGCATTACTTTCAGTTCTTCAATGTGCCGCGCAATTTCGGCGGCCTTTTCTAATGTCCGCGCTTTCACGTCCGCACTGTGGCGATCCGGGTTGTGGAATAACGCCACCAGTTCCTGACACTCTTCCAGCGTGAATCCGACCTGCCGCGCCTGACGCAATAACGTCAGTTCTTCGATATGTTTTTGCGCATAACTGCGGTAGCCGTTTTCGCTGCGAGCCGGTGCAGTAACCAGCCCCTTCTCTTCATAAAATCGAATCGCTTTACTGGTGAGACCGGTTTTTTTCGCTACATCACTGATGTTCATTTCGCCTCCACGACAAGCTGATTGTTGCGCATGATACGAACATCATACGCCATGAAATTAAAATAACAGAGACTGCGGCTTGACCTTCCCCTTGCTGGAAGGTTTATCCTCTGTCCTGAGTGAAGTTAACCCAAGGAAAATGATCATGACAACCACCGTATTATCTCTGCAAGGCCTGTCCTGCGGGCACTGCGTGGCTTCAACGCGTAAAGCGCTGGAAGCCGTGGAAGGCACGACTGCCGTTGAAGTTTCTCTGGATAAAGCCATCGTCAAAGGCGATGCCAGCAGCCAGAGTCTGGTCGATGCCGTGGTTAACGCCGGTTATGAAGCACAGGTGGTGGAAGACGCATCCCCAAAATCTGAGCCGCTGACCGATAAGGCGAAAGTTTTGCCGGAACCCCTGTCAGCGGCGGCGTCACCTGTTCCGGCAGAAACTCATGCACCACAAACCGCAGACGACAGCGTGCAGCTGTTGCTCAGCGGGATGAGCTGCGCCAGTTGCGTCAGTAAAGTGCAGCGGGCGCTGGAAGGCGTGAGCGGTGTCGAACGGGCACGCGTCAATCTGGCGGAACGCAGTGCGCTGGTCAGCGGTAATGCCGACCAGAATGCGCTGATTGCCGCCGTTGAACACGCCGGTTACGGCGCCGAAATCATTATCGACGAAACTAAACGCCGTGAGCGCCAGCAACAAACCTCACGCAAAAGTATGATCCGCTTCAGCTGGCAGGCGGCTCTTGGCTTAGCTGGGGGTATCCCGATGATGTTATGGGGATTACTCGGCGGTGAAATGATGGTGACCGCCACCAACCAGACCGGCTGGCTGATTGTCGGCCTGCTGACATTGCTGATCATGATTGTCGCGGGCGGCCATTTTTACCGAAGCGCCTGGAAAAGCCTGATGCACGGCAGCGCCAATATGGACACGCTGGTGTCGCTCGGTACCGGTGCGGCCTGGATATTTTCCTTCGCCGTCAGCCTGTGGCCGGATGCGTTCCCGATGCAGGCACGTCATCTTTATTATGAAGCCAGCGTGATGATTATTGGTCTGATTAACCTCGGCCACGCGCTGGAACAACGCGGACGTCAGCGTTCGTCTCAGGCCCTCGAACGCCTGCTGGATCTGACCCCGCCGACCGCTCGCGTGGTTACCGAAGAAGGCGAAAAAAACCTGCCGCTGGCTGACGTTCAGCAAGGTATGACGCTGCGCCTGACGACCGGTGACCGCGTGCCAGTTGACGGCGAAATTCAACGTGGTGAAGCCTGGATGGATGAAGCGATGCTGACCGGGGAGCCGATCCCTCAGCAAAAATCGCAGGGTGAAAAAGTGCACGCCGGTACGCTGGTGAAAGACGGCAGCGTGCTGTTCCGCGCAGATGCCATCGGCAGCCAGACCACCCTTTCACGCATTATTAATCTGGTGCGTGAAGCCCAAAGCAGTAAACCTGAAATCGGGAAACTGGCGGATAAAATCTCTGCTGTCTTCGTACCGGTTGTGGTGCTGATTGCGTTATTCAGCGGTGCCATCTGGTACTTCTTTGGTCCGCAACCGCAACTGATGTATACGCTGGTGATTGTCACAACGGTACTGATTATCGCCTGTCCTTGTGCGCTCGGTCTGGCAACGCCGATGTCGATTACCGCCGGTGTCGGACGCGCCGCTGAGTTTGGTGTGCTGGTGCGCGATGCCGATGCACTGCAAAAAGCCAGTACGCTTTCCACGCTGGTGTTTGATAAAACCGGCACGCTGACCGAAGGCCAGCCGAAAGTGACAGACATTCATACGTTCAGCGGTTTCAGTGAACAACAGGTTTTACGGTTTGCCGCTGCACTGGAAAAAGGTTCACACCATCCTCTTGCCCAGGCCGTTGTTGAAAAAGCGCAAGGGCTGGAAATCCCTGATATCGCGAATTTCCGTACCCTTGGCGGGCTGGGTTTGCGCGGTGACGTGGAAGAACAATCCCTGCTGCTGGGCAATCAGGCGCTGATGCATGAAAACGGGGTGGATACTCAGGCGGCTGACACGATGCTGGATACGTTAGCCAGCGAAGGTGCCACGCCGGTATTGCTGGCTGCTAACGGCAAGATTGCGGCGCTGTTTGCCCTGCGGGATCCGCTGCGTGAAGACAGCGTCAGCGCGTTGCAGCGCCTGCATCAGCGGGGTTATCAGCTGGTGATGCTGACCGGCGACAACCCGCGAACTGCGCAAGCTATTGCGGCGCAGGCGGGAATTGACACAGTAATTGCCGGCGTGCGTCCGGAAGGGAAAGCCGACGCCATCAAAGCTTTGCAGGCCAAAGGGCAGCAGGTCGCGATGATTGGCGACGGCATTAATGATGCTCCGGCGCTGGCTCAGGCGGATGTCGGTATTGCGATGGGCAGCGGCAGCGACGTGGCGATTGAAACCGCGGCGATTACGCTGATGCGCCCGGGTCTGAACGGTGTCGCCGATGCGCTGGCAATGTCTCAGGCGACACTGCGAAATATGAAGCAGAACCTGCTGGGTGCTTTTGTTTACAACGTGATTGGTATTCCGGTTGCCGCCGGTGTGCTTTATCCGCTGACCGGAACTCTGCTCAGCCCGATAGTGGCGGGTGCTGCGATGGCGCTTTCTTCCATCACAGTGGTCGCCAACGCAAACCGTCTGTTGCGCTTTTCACCTAAAAAAGGACAGTCATGAAAAACACGCCGAAAAAACAAGACGTTTCCCCTGTTCGCTAAATCGCAGCCGCGTTAGCATGGTCTCTCATTTTTCGGGAGACCCTGCATTATGGCGCCTTTCTTAAACCGGGCATTCAGCTGGCTTCGCTGGCTGTTTCCCGCTGAGTATTCCTATCCCGCCCTGGATATCCGGCTTCCCGGCAATCGCTACCTGCATCTGGTCGGCAGTATTCATATGGGCACGCAGGATATGCAACCGCTGCCTGCGCAACTGTTGCGCCGCCTGAAAAAAGCCGATGCGCTGATAGTCGAGGCAGATATCAGCGGCACCGATTCCCCTTTCAGTATGACCGGCGAATATCCTCCGCTGGCTGAACGCCTTTCTGAATCGCAATATCTGCACGTCGAACGTTTATGCGAAGAACTGGGTGTGTCGATGTGGACGCTTAATCCTTTGCCGTCATGGCAGGTCGCGCTGATGTTGCAGGCCACGCAGGCGCAGCGTCTCGGACTGCGCGGAAATTACGGCATCGATTATCAGCTGTTGCACAACGCTAAAGAGCAGAACACGCCAGTCATTGAACTGGAAGGGCCGGAGGAGCAGTTTGCGCTGTTGCAGCAACTTCCCGACGACGGGCTCGGACTGCTGGAAGATACCCTGACGCACTGGCACACCAACGCGCGCCTGCTGCAAACCATGATCAGCTGGTGGCTGGACAGCAAACCAGGGCTGGCGGTCGAGCAGCTTCCGAATACCTTTAGCAGTGATTTATACGATGTGCTGATGAATCAGCGAAATGTGCGCTGGAAAAAACAGCTGCTGGACTTACCTGCAGGAAACTATGTGGTAGCAGTCGGTGCGCTGCATTTGTACGGCGAAGGGAATTTGCCGGAGCTGCTGAAAGGATAAAAAAATGGCCGGTTTTTAAGGCCGGCCAGTCAAAGAGGAATTTCATTTTATTAGTTATAGCTTCAGTACCGGCCTTTTCAGGCACAGCACCGGCGCGCACAGGGTATCAATCTGCGGCGGGTCTTGGCAATAACCATTCATTGCTCTACTATTTCATCCTCGCTCAGTAATCATACTTTATTGTTTGTTTTCATCAGATTGAGCTGATGACGATTTTCCGAACAAAAAAGTAAATAAAATAGGCGGTAATCATGACACCCGCGGTCATCCTCCTGGAAAAAAACAACGTCAGCTTTACCCTTCACCCGTACGAACACAGCAGCGATGAAACCAATTTTGGCGATGAAGCCGTGAAAAAGCTCGGGCTGGATGCGCGTCAGGTTTATAAAACGCTGCTCGTTTCGCTCAACGGCGATGCCAAAAATCTGGCCGTTGCCGTCACGCCGGTGGCGTCGAAGCTGGATTTAAAAAAGGTCGCCAAAGCCCTGAAAGCCAAAAAAGCCGACATGGCAGATCCGGCTATCGCCCAGCGCATCACCGGTTATCTGGTCGGCGGCATCAGTCCGCTGGGACAGAAAAAACTGCTGCCGACGGTGATCGACAGTCCGGCGCAGACGTTTTCCACGATTTATGTTTCAGGCGGTAAACGCGGACTTGATATTGAACTGGCGGCAGGCGATCTTTGCCGTTTACTCAAAGGCCAGTTTGCCGATATCGCTAAAGTCGACTGACAGGCAGGTACCCTGCACCTCTACAATAAGAAGGCTTCCTCCGCTATGACAGACACGACGTCAACGCCAGTCAGCCCGCAGAAAGACGCAGTCAAAAAGACTGCGTTTTCTATTCTGGCGGCGATCAGCGTTTCTCATCTGCTCAATGACATGATTCAGTCGCTGATACTGGCGATTTATCCGTTACTGCAAAACCAGTTTTCCCTGAGCTTTACGCAAATCGGGCTGATTACCCTGACGTATCAGATAACCGCCTCGCTGTTGCAACCGCTTATCGGCTATTACACCGACAAGCATCCGCAACCCTATTCTCTGCCGATCGGCATGGGCTTTACGCTCTCCGGCCTGCTGTTGCTGGCGGTCGCGCAGAGTTTTCCGGTGGTGTTGCTGGCCGCGGCGCTGGTCGGCACAGGCTCCTCGGTGTTCCATCCGGAATCGTCGCGCGTGGCGCGTATGGCTTCCGGCGGACGTCACGGGCTGGCGCAGTCGCTGTTCCAGGTCGGTGGCAATCTGGGTTCTTCACTTGGCCCGTTGCTCGCGGCGCTGATCATCGCGCCTTACGGTAAAGGCAACGTCGCATGGTTCTCGCTGGCGGCGCTGCTGGGGATTGTCGTGCTGCTGCAAATCAGTAAATGGTATCGCCAGCAAAATCAGATCGCCAAAAAGCGTGGCCCGGTGAACAGCAATATCACCCTGCTGCCGCGTAAAACCGTGGCGATGTCGATGGGTATTCTGCTGGTGCTGATTTTCTCAAAGTATTTCTACCTGACCAGCCTGAGCAGTTATTACACCTTTTACCTGATCCATAAATTTGGCGTCTCGGTACAAAGCGCGCAAATCCATTTATTCGTCTTCCTGTTTGCCGTCGCAGCGGGCACCATCATCGGCGGGCCGGTGGGCGATAGGATTGGGCGCAAATACGTCATCTGGGTCTCAATTCTGGGTGTCGCGCCATTTACGCTACTTTTGCCACATGCCAATCTGATGTGGACCAGCGTGCTTAGCGTGATTATTGGCGTGATCCTGGCCTCGGCATTTTCAGCCATTCTGGTGTTTGCGCAAGAGCTGATGCCAGGCAAAGTCGGCATGGTTTCCGGCCTGTTCTTCGGTCTGGCCTTTGGTATGGGCGGGCTGGGCGCCGCGGTTCTCGGCTATGTGGCGGATAAAACCAGCATCGAACTGGTGTATCAGATTTGTGCCTTCCTGCCGTTGCTTGGGATCCTGACAGCATTCCTGCCAAATATTGAACGCAAATAGCCCTTAACCTTTCCTTCCCGGCTGCCGATAGTTAAATATCGGCAGCGTCTGAACCCTTATTCCCTTGATATCTGCCTGATAAAACCCATTTAAATCCCGCGTTGGAATTTTTTTTATCGTCTGCTGATGATTTTTAATAAAAAAGGCCAAAATTCCCCAACGCGAAAACGATTTTTACCATAAACTTAGAAACAATCAGCAACATATTTGCTTTATGCATAACCAGAAGGAGTCTGAATGCATCATTCTACGCCTCTCATCACTACCATCGTTGGCGGTCTGGTCCTGGCTTTCCTGTTAGGAATGCTTGCCAACCGCCTGCGAATTTCTCCTCTGGTTGGCTATCTCGCCGCTGGCGTGCTGGCCGGCCCTTTTACACCGGGCTTCGTTGCAGACACCTCACTGGCCCCGGAACTGGCTGAAATCGGCGTCATTCTGCTGATGTTTGGGGTCGGTCTGCATTTTTCCCTGAAAGATCTCCTCGCCGTAAAGTCGATAGCCATTCCCGGCGCTGTAGCGCAAATCGCGGTAGCGACGCTGCTTGGGATGGGGTTATCAAGTCTGATGGGCTGGGATCTGGCGACCGGGTTGGTGTTCGGGCTGTGTTTGTCCACCGCCAGTACCGTGGTGCTGTTGCGTGCTCTGGAAGAACGGCAACTGATTGATAGCCAGCGCGGGCAAATCGCCATCGGCTGGCTGATTGTTGAAGATCTGGTGATGGTGCTGACGCTGGTTCTGCTGCCTGCGTTCAGCGGCATGCTGGAAAGCCATCACTCAAGCCCGGTCGAACTGCTGACCGGACTGGCGGTGACCATTGGTAAAGTGATTGCGTTCATGGTGCTGATGATGGTGGTCGGCCGCCGCGTGGTGCCATGGATCCTCGCCAAAACCGCCAGTACCGGTTCACGCGAACTGTTTACGCTGTCTGTTCTGGCGCTGGCGCTGGGCATCGCGTACGGCGCCGTCGAATTCTTTGATGTGTCGTTCGCGCTGGGTGCGTTCTTCGCCGGTATGGTGCTCAATGAATCCGAACTCAGCCAGCGTGCAGCGCACGACACGTTACCGCTGCGCGATGCGTTTGCGGTACTGTTTTTCGTCTCGGTTGGCATGTTATTCGACCCGATGATTCTGGTGCGTGAACCGCTGACCGTGATTGCCACGCTGGCGATCATCGTGTTCGGTAAATCCATCGCCGCGTTCCTGCTGGTGAAAATGTTCGGGCATTCCAAACGCACCGCACTGACGATTTCCGTCAGTCTGGCGCAGATTGGTGAATTCGCCTTTATTCTCGCAGGCCTTGGGATTTCACTGGGTTTGCTGTCTGAACATGGCCGCAATCTGGTACTGGCGGGGGCCATTCTGTCGATTATGTTTAACCCGCTGCTGTTCACGCTGCTGGAAAAATATCTGGCGAAAACAGAAACCATCGAAGACCAGAGCGTTGAAGAAGCCGTTGAAGACGAGAAGCAAATCCCGTTCGATTTATGCAATCACGCACTGCTGGTCGGTTATGGACGTGTCGGCAGCCTGCTCGGTGAGAAACTTCAGGCCGCCGGAATTCCGCTGGTGGTGATTGAAAATTCGCGTCCGCGTGTCGAAGCGCTGCGCGATCAGGGCATCAGCACGGTGCTGGGCAATGCTGCCAATCAGGAAGTGATGGATCTGGCGCGTCTCGACTGCGCCCGCTGGCTGCTGGTGACCATTCCGAATGGTTACGAAGCCGGAGAAATCGTCGCCTCTGCGCGTGCCAAACGGCCTAATATCGAGATTATCGCCCGCGCGCATTATGATGACGAAGTGACTTACATCCTGGAACGTGGTGCAAATCGCGTAGTGATGGGCGAACGTGAAATTGCCAACAGCATGGTCGATATGTTGCAGATAGATGCCATGACCGAAGACGAAAAAAGGCCGTTTTGCCCGATCTGATTTGTTCCTAACGCCGGGCGCAGTACTTTTGCTGCGCCTGCCCCCCTTCCCGCAAAAAATTCCCTTTAACTTTCGCGACATAAAAAACACCTAATCAGATCATTTCGCGGTATTCTCTTTTTATGTCAAAAATTGACCGGTACTGCGATGTTGCTATCCCATCTGGAAACATTGAACATTTTGAGCACGCCGGTCTGGGTTGTCTCAGTACATAACCAGCAAATTATTTTCGCTAATACGGCGGCCCGAAAACTTGCGGGTAACAGTTTGCTGGGCCCCCTGCGCAACGGTCAGTTTTCGGTCCAGTCTTTGCAATCCCTCGAGTCCTATCTGCCTCATCTGCAAAAAGGCGATCAGGTCATTGAAATCTGGACCATCCACAAAGAAGGCCGCGCCTTTCCCCTGAGCTGCCGTCTTTCTCTGGCACAATTGGGCTTGCAGGAACCGGTCATCGTGTTCGAAGGAACGCACACCTCCGCGGCCAACGTTCCGGCACCCGGTTCGTTCCTGAGCGAAGCCCGACCTTACCGCCGTGATCAGAGCGGTTTCTATGAGCGATTTTTCCAGACTAATACGGCGCCAATGCTGCTGATTGACCCTGCTAATAACGGGCAGATTGTCGATGCGAATCTGGCGGCGACACGATTCTATGGCTATACACGCGACGAAATGTGCATGAGACACACCTGGGAAATCAATGCGATGGGCCAGGACGTGCTGCCGGTGATGCATGAAATCGCCCGTCTGCCCGGCGGACATAAACCGCTGACCTTTGTGCACAAACTGGCGGACGGTAATCTGCGCCATGTGCAGACTTACGCCGGCCCGGTGGACGTGGATGGCGTGCGTCTGATGCTGTGCATCATTCACGATATTACCGAGCAAAAGCGCCTTGAGCAGGAGCTGGAACACGCCGCACTCCGTGATCCGCTGACCGGACTGGGCAACCGCCGCCAGTTTATGCAACTGGTAGAAAACGCGCGGACGCAAAATCCGCAACGCACGCACAATTTCAGTCTGATGCTGGTCGATGCCGATCATTTCAAAGCAATTAACGATCAGCACGGGCATAACAAAGGCGATGATGCACTGGTGATGCTGGCGAGAACGCTGGAAACGGGGATCCGCGAAAGCGATACCGTATTCCGCTGGGGTGGCGAGGAGTTTCTGATTTTGCTGCCGCTGACCGGTCTGGAAGGCGCATTACACGTCGCTGAGACGCTCCGCTTAGCCGTTGAAGAGTATAAGCATCCTGATTTACCTTCGATGACAGTGAGCGTCGGTGTGGTGCAGTACGAAACCGGAGAAGACTTCACCAGACTGTTTAAACGTGTGGATGACGCGTTATATCGCGCAAAGACATCTGGAAGGAATCAGGTTCAGATGGGATAGTTTGAGTTCAGAATTGGCAATAATTAATTATCGTCAACACATAGCCTTGCTGATGTTATTCACGGAATTAATGTTAATAAATTTTAATAGTTAATTCCATATACTTAAGAAAATCATCCGTTATCATCCAGCCTCTTTAATATGGATATTGACGGAAAATATAAACATGAATATATCTAAGAAAAAAACAAAAAAAACATTAACCCTGGCAATTTTATCAATTATCTCTGCAACCTCCTATGCTGCCTCTACTTATACCGCGCCGGGTATTACGTTCATGGATTCAGGTTCGGAATCTGCGGGGTCGATATCTGCAGGGTCGATACCTGCAGGATCGATATCTTCGGATTCGATATCGCCTGGCACGAATGTTCCCGCATCAATTATAGATGGAAGAACATATAATTCAGATGCCCATGGTCAGGGACATACAGAATCACCTGAGGACAGTGTAGACCCAGACAAAAATACTCACGCAGTAATGTCTGATAATTTAAACACCTTGTATTCTGCATCATCCACTAATGAACAACCGGTTATCACTACCAACGGTGACTTCGCCTTTACGTCCGGTGAAGTGAATTATAAAGTTAATGGCGAAGAGCGTAAAATAGACTATACGATCAGCTCAGACACAGTACAAGATGTGGAATTATCTCTTGGTACTTTTAAAACCAGAACGCTGGAAAAAATAAAAAACGAGCAGGGAGATAGTACAGTATCCTATGGTTCACTCGGTTCTCCTAAAGGCTGGGGTGAAACAGGAACCAAAGGCGAAATCTATTCCGCAAACTGGTCAGATGGACTCCACTTTTTTGAAGCAAAACAAGATGGTAATCCAAGCCGTAACAAGTGGTATTATCCGGAAAACAACAAGGACAATAAATGGTGGAAAATTGTCCATTCAATTGAATATTACGCAATTACCTCTGATCCGCAATATGCTCGCACACCCGACGGTGTTGACCAAAAAGAGCAGGCAAAACCGGCTATCTACAATCAGTACCAAGTGCTCAACAGTCTGAAAAGTACTTATGGTGATGCCTTTAAGGGCACCATCATTAACGGTGATATCACAGATTTTGGTCATGACTGGCAGTGGACAGAAATGAAAAAAGCCCTGGGAACGCTTAACCATGATTATTGGTATGGGTTAGGCAATCATGACTATGAAAATAATGTCGATGATTGTTTCACCAATAACTGTGCCGTACGCAGTATCCGTGAGCTGACCAACAATCTTAAATCGCGTAAAAATATTAATGCGATCGATTACAACGTAATTTCAGGTTATTCATTCCCTTCTCTTTCGACGAACTATACTGGGAGTTTCTCCTATAGCTTTGATATGTCAGGCATTCGTTTTCTCCAACTGAACAACTACGCCGAATACACCAAGCAATTTAGCGGATTTAGTATGAAAGACGCCCGCAAATATACAGTAAAAGTCACCCCTTCTGTAGACTGGCTGGAACAACAACTCGCTGACGCCCGTAAACAAGGTAAGGCTATTATATTACTTTCGCATATTAAAAATATGGGTGCAGCGAATTCACGCCTGCAAAAGATGACGGCAAAAAATAGCGATTATGATATTACAGCTATTTTCAACGGCCATACTCATGAAATGTCTGTAGGCGATTATTACGCCAACAGTGGTGCGACGTTCAAAGAAACTTTTTTATTGGTTGAAGTTAATAACCTCAAAAGAGAATTGTCCATTTATGAGGTTTCAGATAACAACCTGAAAACGAAAAAGTTAGAAGCCACTATCCCACTTAAACTTTCCGCAGTAGATAAGACCATTAAGGAAAATTCTTTCAGGGTTACACTGAAAAACGGTGGCGGTTATATTGGCGTTTATAAAGTTAAATACGTCCGGGAAGACGGATCAAATGCAACCATTGATCATCGTCTGGCATTAGGCAACACCGTCACTGTCGAAGTGCCACGTGGGGCTAAAAATGTTCAGGTTATTGGGAAAACAAAAACCGGTCGGTCACTTTATAACGTCAGTCTGAACGATTATAAAAATGTCTGTATTAAAAGCTGGGGAACACTGCCTAAAAACTTGCATTGGGCCTATTGCGGATAAAAACTATAGGCGGGGATGAAAATCCCCGCCTTGTTTATTTAACGTTCCCAGTAACTCTCTTCCAGACTGTCTTCACGCTCCGGCAATCCTCGCGTCAGGCGCGGTGAATGCTGGTTCAGCACCTGATAACTCACGCGGTTGGCGTATTTACACACCTGCGCCAGTGAGGAGTACGTCAGATACTCGCGGGTATGTTTGCTGGAATTCGGCACTGAAGTGCGGTGGAAACCGTTCGCGGCAATGTCATGCAGCAGCGCAGACAGCGCGCCATCCCCCGCCCCATTGGTATTCATGATTTTTTCCGGTCCGCCCATATACGGCGCAATGTGGGAATAAATCTTCAGCGGAACCTGACAACATTCACGACGCATCGCCCGGCTGAATTCATACTGATTAAATTCAGCAATCGCGCCCGGCAGCAACGGATGCTGAGTCGTGCGTTTGAATTCGTCCTCGGTATAACTCGCCATAAACAGACCGTTCGGTCCGGCGGTACACAACACCAGATCCACCCAGTCCAGCGCTTTATCCGCCGCCATCAGCGGATCTTTCATGCCGGTCAGCGCAAACCCTTCGTCTTCGTTCATCGCCAGAATCGACACGTTATCGCGGATGAAATCGCGCCATGCCTGCGGATCTTCCGCGATGACGTATTGCGTCCCCAGCGTTAACACTACCGGCACATGGTATTTTTTAGCGTATTCAATGGCCTGCATGGTGGCTTCTGGCATCGGTTCGCCCGGCTTGCTGCGCAGCAGGTACGAGGTGAGCAGCAGCGCGGACGCGCCGGCAATCACATCTTCCGGCACGCTGCAGGCATGCAGTTCATTCATTTTGCCCGGACTGATAGCAAAGGTGCGCTCGCCGGTGTCGCTGATCAGCGTGAAACAGCGGCCAATTGCGCCGTCCACGCCTTGCAGAAAGTTAAGATCCACACGGCTTGAGGTGTTACACAAATAGCGGTAAGCGTAATCACCGATTTTGACGTTGTTACACATCACGCCCAGCAGTACCGAACGGTCATCAGCCAGCACGGAATAGTTATGCAGCGTGTTACCGACGGTGCCACCGGCAAACTGATGGCTGATAAGCGCGTGGCTCATCAGTTCCTGATACAGCGCTTCGGACATATCATCGTCAAGAATATTGGATTCACCCGGCGTCAGGCCGTAACGGGCCACAAAATTTTCATCCACGCGCGCTTCAATATCGACCATTGTCTGGTCGATGCCGACGATGTACGAGGCCCCGGCTTCAGATTCCGGCTGCATGGCCTGCAGCATGGAATCACGCAATAAAGGGTCACGCGCGCTGACCGGAAAATAGTGTTTAGACTTACGTTTACCAGGAAATTTCATTCATTATTCTCGGGAAATTCAAAAAGCTCAGGCTTCATTCAGAAGTGCTGAGTGACCAGTTGTTGCAGCAGATCGATATGCTCCGGCTGGTCGTTTAAGGCGTCAATATATTCGAAGCGCTCGCCGCCTGCATGAATAAAAATCTCACGGTTCTCGCCTTTGATCTCTTCCAGCGTCTCCAGACAGTCTGCCGCAAAGCCAGGGCACATGATCTGAATATGCTTAACTCCCTGAGCCGGAAGGCCTTTCAGTGTTTCATCCGTGTACGGGGTCAGCCACGGTTCGCGACCAAAGCGCGACTGGAAGGTCAGCATTATTTTGCCCGACGGCAGTTGCAGTGCGTCGGTCAGCGCCTGCACGGTATCGCGGCAGCGCTGTTCATAATCATCGCCTTCAGCGACAAAACGTTTAGGAATACCGTGGAAGGAGAGCACCAGACGATCCGGTTCGCCATGCTGAGCAAAGGAACGTTCGATGCTGGCTTTGAGCGCAGAAATATAGGCCGGATGAGTGGCGTAGTCACGGATAAAGCTCATTGAAGGCAGGCGACGCTGAGATTTCAGCACGCGCGCCACACCGTCAAAAACCGCGGCGCTGGTTGAGCAGGAGTATTGCGGATACAGCGGCAGTACCACCATTTTAGTCACGCCCTGCGCCAGCAGTTTTTCAATAGGTTCTTTCATGCCCGGTTTGCCGTAGCTCATCGCCAGTTCAACCGGCGTGCCCGGCAGACGTTCTGCCAGCGCTTTCTGCTGACGGCGGCTGTACACCATCAGCGGCGAGCCTTCTTCCATCCAGACCGCTTTATACAGTTTGGACACGCGCGGGGAACGCAGCGGCAGGATCACCAAATTCAGGATCGGCCACCACAGCAGACGGGGCGTATCCACGACGCGGATATCACTCAAAAACTCAGCCAGATATTTTTTAACGGCCTGCGGAGTCGGTGCTTCCGGTGTTCCAAGATTGACCAGGAGAACACCGAATTTAGTCTGCGTCATGCTGAATATCCTAAATTGAAGGCATTGAAGCCGTGTGAAAAATGATGGGCGCCGCCGTTTTTTGGTGCTGCAATTTGCAATGCTGAAAAGAGGCGCAGGTCATTGTAACGAAAACAAAGACGATGGGAACAACGGCATAAGCTATCAATGCGAATTGTTATTAATACCCTTCATACTTCACGCGGCAGATGCGTTGGCTGCGTTCACTCACCCGAATCACTTACTTCAGTAAGCTCATCGAGACTCGCTCGCTTGCCGCCTTCCTGCAGCTCGAATTATTTTGGGTATTGGAAATGGAGACCCTAAAAAAACAAACGGGGCGACCGAAGTCACCCCGTGGTAGCGCGCAGTGCAGACGATTAGCTCAGGATTGCAGCCAGTTCGTCACGCACAGCAGAAACCTGCTGTGTGCCGTCAATTTTGACGTATTGAGTGTTACCCGCTTCTGCTTCTTTGCTGTAGTAAGATACCAGCGGCTCAGTCAGCTCATGGTATTCCACCAGACGTTTACGCACGGTTTCTTCCTGATCATCTTTACGGGTGATCAGTTCTTCGCCAGTCACATCGTCTTTACCTTCCACTTTTGGCGGATTGTATTGGATGTGGTACACGCGGCCAGAGCCCGGGTGTACGCGACGGCCAACGATGCGATCAACGATCAGTTCATCAGGCACATCAAATTCCAGCACGTAATCCACTTTGATGCCCGCGTCTTTCATGGCATCAGCCTGCGGAATGGTGCGTGGGAAACCGTCTAACAGGAAACCGTTACGGCAATCTTCCTGCTGAATACGTTCTTTCACCAGTGCGATAACCAGTTCATCGGTCACCAGTTTACCGGCATCCATAATCTCTTTTGCTTTCTTGCCGAGCTCACTTCCGGCCTTCACAGCGGCGCGCAACATATCACCGGTAGAAATCTGAGGAATACCAAATTTCTCCATGATGAATTGAGCCTGAGTACCCTTACCTGCGCCCGGAGCGCCCAGCAGAATGATACGCATTGCGTAAATCCCCTTGCATGTAATTATTATGAATCACGAAAACCGGTCAACCATACCATTCTGAGCACTTTTGCTCAAGGAACACCCCCCGCTGAAATTGGGGTTAAGCCTGCGCTATCCGGCGTTTTACCCACCAGGTTTGCGACACCACCGCCAGCACGATGATCACACCACCGGCAACCGCCGTCGGCGCAGGATCCTCATTTAAAAACAGTGAGATCCAAAGCGGTGCCAGTGCGGTTTCCAGCAGCAAAAACAGCCCCGCATTGACCGGAGAAACCAGCCGTGTCGACATCGTAATCAGCCCCATCGCCAGCGGCATAATTACCCCGCCTTCAAGTGCTATCCATAGCCATTGTTCACCGGCTAAGGCGGGTAAACCATGCAAAACGCTGCCACCGGAAAAAATCACTACACAAAAAGAGGCCAGGATACCGCCCAGTGAAGGCAGCCCGACGGTGCCGCTTTCGACTTTCGACGCGAAGATAAACGCCAGCGCCATCGACACCGCCGTGGCCAGTGCAAAATAGTTGGCGAAAGGGTCGTGGCCCGTGCTGCGTCCGCTCATCACCACGGCGACGCCCGACATTCCGGCCAGTGCCGCCAGCATCAGCGGTTTATCAATGCGAACGCGGAAGAAAATCCACGAAATCAATGCCGACACAAACGGTGTGGAAGAGATGATCACCAGCACCGTGGCGATGCTGCCGCGGTTGAGCGCATTGACGAAACACGCTGACGCAATACAGAAGAACAGCGTAGACAGCGCATTTTTACGGGTGATCCACGGTACGCCCAGCGTGGAACGCGAAGCCGGCCAGAACAGGTACAACATCGCCACCAGTGCCCACATAAACAGACCGCGCAGTACCACGATCAGCCATGAGTCTTCGACCGACATCAGGCGGATAAAAACGGAATCGGTACTGAGGATCACCCCGCCGAGAATGCCGATAAGAGTACCCGTAAAAGTGCCGTTTACCGGCGAAGACTGACGCATTTTTACCTCCTGTGATTCAACATGCGACAAGGTTAATGCGCTTTCAGCGGCAAAAAAAATGATATAAACAGACACAGTAGATGAAAAAAACTCACAAGGTTTAAAATGAATGATCTCCCTTCGCTGCGTGCCCTGCATTATTTTAAACAGGCAGCGCAGTTTGAAAGCTTCAGTACAGCGGCGGAATCCCTGAACGTGACACACAGCGCGGTCAGCCATCAGATGAAAAATCTCGAAGGCTGGCTGGGGACGGTGTTATTTAATCGCACAGCTGGCCGCGTGTTTCTCACCGCTGACGGAATTAAACTGAAAACCTGCTGCGATCGGGTATTTGATGAGATAGCAAAAACCTGTCACGAGATCCGAAATGGCAGCGAACAGCATCTTATCATTGCCTGCTCGCCCAGCTTTCTGGCGCAGTGGCTGCTGCCGCGCATCAGCCGGTTTTCACAACTTTATCCGCAGATAACGCTTTCTTTTCAGACGCAGACCCCGCCCGGACAACTGGAAAACCAGCGTGCCGATGTACTGATAAAAAGCGGTCCGCACATTGAAAACCCAGACACTGACGCTATGCACATTGCCTCTGATTTTATCGGGCCGGTTTGTGCGCCTGGCTTGTGCCATGGCCTGATGCCGCCGCCGGATTTCGGCGCCCTGCCCTTACTGCACGCAGATACGAAGATCAATGCCTGGCAGGAATGGGCAAAGGCGACGGGTGCGCGGGGCGATGTCAGTACCGGTAAACATTTCGATAATCTGATACTGGCAATCCAGGCAGCGAAAAACGGGCTGGGGATATGTATCGCACCGAAAATGCTGGTGGAGAAAGAGCTGGAGGAAGGTTCTCTGATTGCGCCGGCGGGCTTTTGCGAAGTGGATCGCGCTACGACCGTGCTGGTGAGTTCTCAGCGCCGTGACGAGCCGGAGATCCGTGCTTTCAGGGAATGGATCCGGGAAGAAGCGAGGCAATAAAAAAGGGTGTCGCTTTCACGACACCCTTTCGTTTTACGCCCGGCGATTACGCCTGTAACAGCGTGTTCATACGGCGGATGAACAGGTTTGGATCTTCCAGCGTGCCGCGTTCTGCGAACAGCGCCTGATCCAGCAACAGCTCAATCCACTCGCTGAACTGGTCTTCATCAGCCACATCAGAAGCACGTTTCACCAGCGCGTGTTCCGGGTTCAGCTCAAAGATGTATTTCACTTCCGGCGCTTCCTGACCGGCAGCGGCAAAGAGTTTTGCCATCTGCGTGGTCATTTCGTCGGCACCGGTGGTAACGATGGCTGGTGTATCGGTCAGACGGTGCGTCAGACGCACTTCTTTCACACGGTCCCCCAGCAACGTTTTCACGCGCTCAACGAACGGCTCCAGCGCTTTTTCAGCTTCTTTCTGCTCTTCGCTTTCGTCAGCCAGTTTGTCCAGTGTATCGTCGGCCTTGCTGACGGACTGGAAGACTTTGCCATCAAACTCAGTCAGATAGCTCATCATCCATTCGTCGATGCGGTCAGACAACAGCAGAACTTCAATGCCTTTTTTGCGGAACAGTTCCAGATGCGGGCTGCTCTTCGCCGCGGCATAGCTGTCAGCAGTGATGTAATAAATCTTGTCCTGACCTTCCACCATGTTCGCCACATACTCTTCCAGCGACAAAGTCTGCTCGCTGCTGTCGTTGCGGGTGCTGGCGAAACGCAGCAGTTTGGCGATCGCTTCTTTGTTTGCGCCGTCTTCTGCAGGACCTTCTTTCAATACCAGACCAAACTGTTTCCAGAATTGCAGATATTTTTCGTTGTCGTCTTTCGCCAGTTTTTCCAGCATTTGCAGAACACGTTTGGTCAGCGCACTGCGCAGGTTCTGGGTAATGCGGCTGTCCTGAAGGATCTCACGTGACACGTTCAGAGGCAGATCGTTGGAATCTATCAGACCACGAACAAAACGCAGGTAGTTCGGCATGAACTGCTCGGCTTCATCCATGATAAACACGCGCTGAACATAGAGTTTCAGGCCGTGTTTGTGATCGCGGTTCCACATATCCCACGGTGCCTGTGAAGGGATATACAGCAGGCTGGTGTATTCCTGCTTACCTTCAACGCGGTTATGGCTCCAGCTGAGCGGATCGCTGAAATCATGAGAAATGTGTTTGTAGAATTCTTTATATTCTTCGTCGGTTACTTCGGCTTTACCGCGGGTCCACAGGGCTTGCGCCTTGTTGATTTGTTCCCAGGTTACGGTGCCGTCTTCTTCGTTGCGGGTTTCGACTTCAACCGGCAGCGCAATGTGATCAGAGTATTTGCTGATGATGGAACGAACGCGCCAGTCATCCAGGAATTCGTCCTGATCTTCACGCAGATGCAGGGTGATTTCAGTGCCGCGATCTGCTTTCTCGATGTCCGCCAGGGTGTACTCACCTTCACCGGCAGATTCCCAGAATACCCCTTCGTCAGCGCTGGCACCGGCTGCGCGGGTGCGCACGGTGACTTTATCCGCCACGATGAATGCAGAATAGAAACCGACACCGAACTGACCAATCAGCTGGCTGTCTTTCGCCTGCTCGGAACCCACGGATTGCAGGAACGCTTTGGTGCCGGATTTGGCGATAGTCCCGAGGTTGTCGATCACTTCATCACGGCTCATACCGATGCCGTTATCGCTCAGTGTCAGGGTGCGTTTTTCTTTATCAAACGACAGACGGACGTGCAGCTCGCCATCACCTTCATAAAGCTCAGGTGCGGACAGTGCGCGGAAACGCAGTTTGTCGGCTGCATCCGAGGCGTTGGAGATCAGCTCGCGCAGGAAAATTTCTTTGTTTGAATACAGAGAATGGATCATCAGATGAAGCAGTTGTTTTACTTCAGACTGGAAGCCACGTGTCTCTTGTCCTTTCATACTCATCAAATTACCTCAATCCAGATACTGTTATTGACCAAATCAGACGTTGAGGAATAAGTGGGGTTATATGTCAGGCTTTTCAAGCGCAGGAGGAAATTTTTAAGAAGAAATGCAGAGGGATAGCAGAATAATACGAGGCGCAGAAGGCTGCGCCCGTATAACAGTCAGAACCGGAAGGGGTTACGCCCGGCGAGGGAATGTGACAGCGTGGTGCCATCGACCATATCCAGTTCGCCACCGACCGGCACACCGTGCGCGATACGGCTCGCCAGCACGCCAAACTGGCCGCACATTTCAGCGATATAGTTGGCGGTCGCTTCGCCTTCTACCGTCGGGTTGGTCGCCAGAATCACTTCCTGGATGTTTTCACTCTCCAGACGCTCTTCCAGACGGCCCAAACCAATGTCGTCAGGCCCGATGCCATCAAGGGGTGACAGGTGCCCCATCAGCACAAAATAGCGACCAGAAAACTGACCGGTTTGTTCTATCGCATGGATGTCCGCCGGACTTTCAACCACGCAAATCTGACCGTTTTCTTTACGCCGTGGATTGGCGCAAATGGTGCAGATTTCCTGTTCGGTAAAGGTACGGCAATCGGCACAGTGGCCGATCTCAGACATAGCACGTGTTAAAGACTGCGCCAGCCGCATTCCGCCGCTGCGATCACGTTGCAGCAGCTGGAATGCCATACGTTGCGCGGACTTCGGGCCAACGCCCGGCAGGCAACGCAACGCCTCCATTAAAGATTCAAGGAGAGGGCTGGTTTGCATCAGAACGGCATCTTAAAGCCTGGTGGCAACTGCATGCCGCCAGACACGGCTGCCATTTTTTCTTTCTGAGTTTCTTCGATACGACGTGCTGCATCGTTGAACGCCGCAGCGATCAGATCTTCCAGCATGTCTTTATCGTCTTCCAGCAGGCTTGGATCGATTTCAACGCGACGCACGTTGTGCGCACCGTTGATGGTGATTTTCACCAGGCCAGCGCCTGACTCACCGGTCACTTCCAGCTGAGCGATTTCCGCCTGAGCCTGTTGCATTTTTTCCTGCATTTGCTGGGCCTGTTTCATCAGGTTACCAATGCCGCCTTTTCCAAACATAGTCTTCTCTCTCAGCAATGGCCGCGTCACAATCGCGGCGTTTAAATTGGGCGGATACTTTCTTCATCCAGCTCCGCGTCGAAGAAACGGCGCAGCGTCTGAATGTTGTTATCCGCAATAATAGACTGACGCGCCTGCGCCAGTTTTTCTTCATAAATGGCCTGTCGCCATTCCAGCGGCGTCTTCACCGCCAGATTATCATCTTCCAGCACGGTCAGTTCAACCGGCGTCTGATGCAATGCCGATAAGGCATCCGTCAGCACTTTCTGCGCGGACGGCGAATTCAGGTGCTTTTGCGAGGAACGCAGGTGCAGGCAAATTTTACCCGGCTCCGGCTGCTCGCGATACGCATTCAGCGCCAGTTGCTGCACCAGTTTCGGAATGGTCATCCGGCTGATTTCAGCCGCCCATTCGTCGCGTTCAATCGCTTCTTCCGCCAGACGGGAAGCCAGTTCAGGCGATTTTTCATATTCCAGCGCGGTGCGCAGCGCTTTCGGTGTCGCTACCGGTTCCGGTGCGACTTCCGGTTCCATCGTCGCTTTCCAGCGATAAGCCTCTTCTTTTACCGGCGCGGCAGGTTCTTTCTTCACCGCCAGAGTCTGCGCACGTTCAGTCACCGAAGCGAGGCGCTCCAGTGCTGAGGTTGCCGGCCGCGCTTTTCCTGGCGCTGCCGGCTCAGCTTTTTTTGGGGTGGTACTCCCCTGCCTGAGCAATTGTGTTCGCGCCTGTAGAAGTTGCGCGGTGGAATCCGGCATCGCGGCCGGTTCGGCATTGCCCTGTGGCGGCGGCGCATTGTAGTTTTGTTGCGGCGACTGCTGCGGCTGCGCTACAGCAGGACGCGATGGCTGTGGCGCTACAGCCGCCGGAACTGCGACCGGCTGCGGAGCAGGTTCAGCAATAATTACTTTTGGATGGAAGGCCAGCGCACGCAACAGGGTCATTTCAACGCCCATGCGTTTGTCCGGCGCATACGCCAGCTCTTTGCGGCCAATCAGTAAGGTCTGGTAATAAAGCTGAACGTCAGCCGGCGGAATAACACGCGCCAGTTCGCGCAGACGTTGTTCGATAGCCGCGTAATGGTTATCGAGCACGGACGGCAACAGCTGAACCATCGCAATGCGGTGCAGCAGCGCCAGTGTTTCCACCAGCAGGTTTTCCCAGTCCACGCCACGTGACGCGGCTTGTTCAACCTGGGCCATCATCTGACCGCCATCGGCGCTGACCAGCGCTTCCAGCATCGCCAGCGGTTGTTCGTCGTCCAGCGTACCGAGCATTTGCGCCACGGTTTCGGTAGTGACGGCGCCCTGCCCCATGGCGATTGCCTGATCGGTCAGGCTCAGCGCATCGCGCATACTGCCGTCGGCAGCACGAGAAAGCAGCTGTAACGCACGCGGTTCAGTGGTGATGGTTTCCTGCGTTAATACGTGTTCAAGCTGTTTGCGGATCTGTTCAGCGTCCAGCGCTTTCAGATGGAACTGCAAACAACGCGACAAAATGGTGACGGGTAATTTTTGCGGATCGGTTGTCGCCAGCAGGAATTTGACGTGCGAAGGCGGCTCTTCCAGCGTTTTCAACAGCGCATTGAAGCTGTGACGCGAGAGCATGTGCACTTCGTCAATCAGGTAAACTTTGAAACGACCACGCGCCGGTGCGTATTGCACGTTATCGAGCAGTTCGCGGGTATCTTCGACTTTAGTACGGGAAGCGGCATCGATTTCAATCAGATCGACAAAACGACCCTGCTCGATTTCACGGCAGTTATCGCACACGCCACAAGGCGTGGAGGTAATCCCGGTTTCGCAGTTAAGTCCTTTTGCCAGCAGACGGGCGATGGTGGTTTTCCCGACGCCACGGGTTCCGGAAAACAGGTAAGCGTGGTGGATGCGCCCGAGCGACAGGCCATTGGCCAGTGCGGTCAGCACATGTTCCTGTCCGACGACGTCGGCAAAAGTTTGGGGGCGCCACTTACGGGCAAGAACCTGATAGCTCATTAACACTTCATCGTTGATTTATAATGAATAATTTGACGATACACGAAAAAACATCGTTTAACCCGATTTTCTGCGCGGGTCGGCGAACCGGCGACTAAAGGCTAAGCATAATGATGCACGCGCCAGACTGCCACTTCTTAGTGTACCAGCAGGGTCGCCATCATTCCTATTACTTTACTTTTTGCGTACCGCGCCGCAGTTTCTCCACCGTCGTCCTCCTCCTGACAATTCGCACAAGGGGATGAGGGCAAATTTTGCACACTGATTACACTGAATTCACCTCTGTTCTGATAATGCTTCCTGCCCCGTGTAAGGAGAGCCATGAAATACCTGACATTGCCTTTATTACTGCTCGTTTCCCCCGCCGCACAGGCCAGCTGGGCGCTGGAAGGTTTTCCTGCGTTTGCTGAGCCGGTCAGCGGAATATTCACCAGCGATGCCACGTTATCCAAAGGACAGCGCACACTGGAATTACATCAGGATAATCAGTGCTGGCAACCTTCGGGCGCGGTAAAGCTTAATGAGATGCTGTCGCTGCAACCCTGTGAAAGTCATCCGCCGGTAAACTGGAAACAGTTTCGCACGGGCGATTATCAGGTACGCATTGATACCCGCAGCGGCACGCCCACGCTTCAGCTGAGCCTGAAAACGGCGCAGGAAACCGTCGCTGCCGTGACAAAAACCTGTCCGCGCCAGGATGGCAAACCGCTGACCGTGGAGGTATCCGGTACCTTCAGCGATGGCGAAACAGTGCGTGATTTTTATTCCGGCCAGAGTGCAGTGGTCGCTAATGGCCACATCACGATGACGCCCGATCCGGCCAGCGGCGGCCTGCTATTGCTGGAATCTGCGACGCGTAAAACTCCCGCCACGTTCAGCTGGCAAAACGCCACCGTCTATTTCGTGCTGACCGACAGATTCGAAAACGGCAATCCGGATAACGATCACAGCTATGGCCGTCACAGTGACGGAATGCAGGAAATCGGCACTTTCCATGGTGGCGATCTGGCCGGACTGACCAGCAAACTGGATTATCTGCAACAACTGGGCGTGAACGCATTGTGGATCAGTTCGCCGCTGGAGCAGATCCACGGCTGGGTCGGTGGCGGCACCAAAGGCGATTTCCCGCATTATGCATATCATGGCTATTACACGCTCGACTGGACAAAACTCGATGCCAATATGGGCACCGGCGAAGATTTACAAAAGCTGGTCAGCGAGGCGCACAGACGCGGGATCCGCATTCTCTTTGACGTGGTGGTCAATCACACCGGTTACGCCACGCTGGCGGATATGCAAACGTTCCATTTTGGCTCGCTGTATCTCAAAGGCGATGAAATCGAAAAGACGCTGGGCAAAAAATGGACCGACTGGAAACCTGGCCCCGGCCAGAACTGGCACAGTTTTAATGATTACATCAATTTCAGCGACAAAGACGGCTGGAGCACCTGGTGGGGCAAAAAATGGATCCGCACCGATATTGGCGATTATGACTCGCCCGGTTATGACGATCTGACCATGTCGCTGGCGTTCCTGCCGGATATCAAAACCGGATCCACACAAGCCAGCGGCCTGCCTGTTTTCTATCGTCATAAACCTGATACCGCCGCCCGCGAAATCCCCGGCGCTACGCCCCGCGATTATCTGGTGACGTGGCTCAGTCAGTGGGTTCGCGATTACGGCATTGACGGTTTCCGCGTCGATACCGCCAAACACGTGGAAAAACCGACGCTGGCGTTGCTGAAAGCGCGTTCTGCCGAAGCACTGAAACAGTGGAAAGCCGCCAATCCTTCACAGGCGCTGGATGACGCGCCGTTCTGGATGACCGGTGAAGCCTGGGGTCACGGCGTAATGAAAAGTGATTATTACGATAATGGCTTCGACGCGATGATCAACTTTGATTTTCAGGATCAGGCAGCGGCGGCGCTGAATTGTTTTGCAAATATCGATGCCACCTATCAGCAGATGGCGGAGAAAATGCAGGATTTCAATGTGCTGAGTTATCTCTCATCACACGATACCCGGTTATTTTTCACTGACGATGCCAAAGGGTCAGTTCCCCTGCAACAACGCGCGGCGGATTTATTACTGCTGGCACCGGGCGCGGTTCAAATCTATTACGGCGACGAAAGCGGACGTCAGTTCGGCCCGACGGGTTCAGATCCTTTACAGGGAACGCGATCAGACATGAACTGGAATGAGCTGAACGGTGCAAAACAGGCGTTGCTGAAGCACTGGCAAAAACTGGGGAAATTCCGGGAACAACATCCGGCGGTCGGTGCAGGTGTGCAGAAATCACAGCAGACAGCAGAATATTACGCCTTCAGCCGTCAGCATGGTGACGATAAGGTGATGGTAGTCTGGACGGGAGAAAGCGGGAAAGAATAGTGCAGAAAGCAAAAGGCCTCGCGTTAACGGCGAGGCCTTTTTACATCACACTGCAGAATTTAAATCAGTGCCCGTCGAAACACACCAGGCTGTAGCAGGTGATATTGGCATCGTTCAGGCGTTTTTCACCGCCCAGTTCCGGCAGATTGATGATGAATGCAGCATCCGTCACTTCCCCACCCAGACGGCGGATCAGTTTCGCGGTAGCTTCAATGGTGCCACCCGTTGCCAGCAAGTCGTCAATCACCAGGATCTTCTCACCCGGCAGAATGGCATCCGTGTGGATTTCAAGACTGTCAGTGCCGTATTCCAGATCGTAAGTTTCGCTGATGGTTTCACGCGGTAATTTGCCCGGTTTACGCACGGGAACAAAACCCACGCCCAAAGCCAGCGCAACCGGCGCGCCAAACAGGAAACCACGTGCTTCGGTGCCCACCACTTTGGTGACGCCGGCATCGCGGTAACGATCGGCCAGTAACTGAATGCTTGCAGCGTAAGCTTTTGGGTCTTCCAGCAAGCTGGTGACGTCACGGAACAGTATGCCTGGCTTCGGATAGTCAGGGATGGTCTTGATACTGTCTTTAATAAACTGTAGCTGCTGTGCGGTAGCGGTCATAATGTTAATTGCCTGATAAAGCTGCTGTTCATACTTAAACGCGGGCGGTCAAATGTCCCCCGTCATGCCCTTTTAAAGCATGTCGTTCAAGGAAGGAAATTGGGAGCGCACCGACGTACGAGATGCCCAAATCTATGCAAAGCTGCTTTAAAAAGCAACCCGCAGCCGGACATGATCGCCTGTTTTATTGCTCAAGGTCAACCACTGGTAATCGCCACATCATGATCAGTAACGCAAACATCATGCAAACCAATAAAATACGCACCCACAATAACGGCACAAAATAGATCGAAATCGCGAATGTCGTCACAATCAGCGCAACGGCTTTTGGCTTCGCCCCTTTCGGCAGCGCGCGATGCGCCTGCCAGTGACGTAAATAGCTGCCAAACCAGGAACGGTGCAGCAGCCAGTGATGAAAGCGTGGAGACGAACGGGCAAAACACCAGGCGGCCAGCAGTAAAAACGGCGTGGTGGGCAACAGCGGCAGCACAACGCCCAGCGTTGCCAGTACCACACACAGCCAGCCGACCATAATCAGTAATATGCGCTTCATGCAGTTCCTTTTGATTCGCACAAATTGCCAGAAATTAAGCCCCCAGTTTATACAAGTGCAACGAAGGTGTCATAACCGCCGGTTGCAGGTAAGCTATGAGTGTCATTAATGGAGATAACCTGTGAGCACTGAACGAATTTTACATGTCCTTGATCAGCAAATAGAAACTCTGGCGCGGGAAATCGAACCCATCGGCCATGTTTCCGCTTCGCAGGCCCGGTTTGATATCGCCCTTTTCTCAACCAAAGGCACCCGTCTGCGCGATTATCTGGCAGAAATTAAGATGAATTTACAGCAACTCAATCAGGAAGTGGTTGAGAAACGTTCCGCGCAGGTGGCGTTTATTGCCGAGCGACTGGTGGCACAAATCACCGCCATGCAGCGTGAACTCGCCACGCAAACACTGCGTAAAACGCACCAGACGCCCGAGCGAAAAAGTCATGATAATTATACCAAACTCGCGGAAACTCAGCAGTTCGAGCGTCGTCTGATTGCGATGATTGAGGATCGGGAAACCACGCTCGGACAACTCGCCACGTTCAGCGATCAGCAACGCGTGCAAAAGGAACTGGCTGCGCTGGAAGGACGTTTAATGCGCTGTCGTCAGGCGCTGGCCAAAATTGAGAGGCAAATCGAGCGGCAGGAAAAAGGTTTTTGAATCTTTATCACATTTTTTTAATCCGGCGTTCAGACCCGCCATTTTCTTATCTATAATGGTAAGTCCAAAACCTGCTAATAATAATGTTGGCCAATATGTCCGTAGAAAATGCGCCTCCCGAACTTCAGCTTGCTGTTGATCTGATTTACCTGCTTGAGTGCAACGAAATTGCACCGGAAACCGCTCTCGCAGCACTGGAAATCGTACAACGCGATTATCAGGAGAAGCTGAAAAACAGCAAAAGCACGCTGTCTATTAGTTACCTTTAAGCCGTCCGGCTGACTGTATCAGGGGAACCTTTCGCATTCCCCTGAATTGCCCGCTTCCCATTAGCCCTGAGGCAACGCATCCGGTTCATCACCCGGTTGTCTCAACACGCGCTTAACTTCCTGAATCTCGCTGCCGTCCTGATTGTGCAGATACACTTCCAGCTGATTGAAGGCGATATTAATGTCGTTCTCGCGGCACAGTTTATCAATACTGCGGTTAAGTTCATCGACGGTATAACTGCGGTCACCCAGTTCACGAACATAAACTCGCAGTTCGTGATCGAGCGTGCTGGCACCAAAATTAAGGAAGAAGACCAGCGGTGCCGGATCACTCATCACTCGGGCGTTTTCATGCGCCGCCTGCAACAAGATCTCTTTCACTTTATCCAGATCAGAACCGTACGCCACACCAATTTTGATCAGCACGCGGGTGACGGTATCGCTCAGTGACCAGTTGATCAGCCGTTCCGTCACAAAGGCTTTGTTAGGAATGATCACTTCTTTACGGTCAAAATCGATAATGGTAGTTGCGCGGATACGGATACGACTGACCGTGCCGGAAAATGCTCCGATGGTCACAGTGTCGCCAATACGTACCGGGCGTTCGAACAGGATAATCAGACCTGAAACAAAGTTCGCAAAAATTTCCTGCAAACCAAAGCCCAGCCCGACCGACAGCGCCGCCACCAGCCATTGCAATTTATCCCACGAAACCCCGAGAGAACCGAGCGCTGTAATGGCCCCGATCACCGTGATCGAATACGTCAGGATGGTGGTAATAGCGTACGACGTCCCCTGCCGCAATTGCAGCCGCGACAGCACTACGACTTCCAGCAGGCCCGGCAGGTTTCGTGTCAGAACATACGCCACAATCACGGCGAGGAAACCGAGTAATAAATTGCCCAGCGTCACGGTTTGCTGAATGACCGCGCCCGCCACCGTGCTGGAGTAATGCCATAACGTTATGCTGTCGAGATAGGAAATCACCGTCAACAAGTCAGACCAAATCCAGTAGAAGACTGTCGCGAAGATGAAGAACAGCCCCATGGTGGTCAGGCGCAGCGACTGCTGGTTAATCTGATCCAGACCAATTTGCGGTTCTTCAACCGGCTCATTGCCTTCAGCGCCCTCTTTCGCCAGGTTTGTCTGACGGCGGGCCAGCGCACGACGATACGCCAGACGCCGTGCGGCAACACTTAATCCCCTGAGCGCAGTGAGATAAATAATGTTCCAGAAAATCAGCAGGTAAAGACTGTCAATCCAGCGGCCCGCAAGACGCAGCGTGGTGTAAAAATATCCGGTGACCACCAGCCCGACCAGGAAAGCCGGCGCAATCGCAATCGCCGTGACCACCACCAGACGAATGCTGTGAGAATCTTTTTCACGCCAGCCATCGCGTGCGATCGGGAATACGAGAACCGTCAGCGCCAGCAGCGTCAGGAAAATCACCACCTGCCCGATGATGTCATCCACCAGACCGAGCGGTGCTTTCTCGCCGCGCACGGACCAGAAAATCAGCGGCAACATCACCAGGCTCAGACGAATGACGGAACGACGATAATGCGCGCAAGTGGCCGCAGGTGTATTAAAGTGCCGCTCGTTGATCCCACCGGGTTTAAGAATACGATAGCAAAAGCCCATGACCAGCTGGAACACCGCCAGCCGCTGCGCCAGCGTCCATAAAAAGTCGCTCGGTTCGATATCACATTGCGAAAGCCAGTAGCCGACGCCCAGCATCAGCAACACGCCGGGTAAAACGTTCAGAGCCATCAGTAACAGCGCCTGCGGCGTGTGCAGCTGGCTGTCGCGCTTGAGTTGTCCGACATCATTACTCAACATATCAATCCGCTGATCAATGTATTTCCTGCGCCATAACAGCAGCAAAATAACGATTAGCAACGGGATGGTCACCGGCAGGGAATGCAACGCACCCAGCATCAGTTCACCCGGTGGAATACTGACATGCAGGTCGCTAAGTTGACTTTTGACATCGCCCGGCAATGATTTGATGAACTCCCAGTTCATCGGCTTGTTACTGCTCACCCAGAAAATCTGCTGAGTCAGCGTTTCGGTCAGTGACTGGTTGATGCTCAGCAATTGTTGCTGGTTAATCTGCAAATTGATGGCGAGCGACAGCTGATTACCCAGTTGCTTATTCAGTTGATCAAGCAGTTCTCGGCGCATATCAACAATCTGATCCAGCGCATCGCTGATATCGTCATTAATCGTCTCTTTGCTGTTGGTCACCACCCCCTGAATGTAACTGTCGCCCTGAAATAAGGCATCACGCTGCTGATTAATTTTGAACTGCTCAAGCCGCAAATCTGCAATCCGCGTGCTCATATCGGTCATCAGACCGGAAGGCGGGATAGTATTTTGCTGCTGCTGATACAAAATTCGTGACAATAATAAGCTGCCTTTCAGCACCGTAATTTGCTCTTTAAGGTCATGCTCAGCCTGCGCCGAACGATCCAGCCAGTTTTTAACTGTGATATTTTTCTGAACCAGCTGGTTGCCTTCCTCGGTTGCGGCAATCAGACGTTCACTGAGCTGGCGGTTAATTCCCAGTTCCTGCGCCACCAGCGGGTCATTTTGGATATTCGAGGCATCGTCCGGCGTTTGGGCTTCTTTCGCTGTCCGCTCGGACAAAATCAGCCGTTTGCCGTTGACCACTTCCTGCAATAACTGCGCGGTGTGTTCAAGCTGATTGATGTGCGCGTTGGTGTAATCACGTTGTTTTTGCAGTAAATCCTGCAACGTGGTATTGGCTTCGAGGCTCTTACGTTGCAGGTCAATCTGCGCCGCAAGTAAAGCCTGTTGCGTGACCAGCATGTTTTGTTGCGTGTTACGTAAATCCTGCTGACCGGGCGACATGCCGTTGAGCTGATTACGGATTTTCTGAATCGCCAGCGAATAGGAGTACATCGCGTTCTGGACGCGCTCAGGCTGAGTTTGCAGGGAAATCAGCTGCGTATTAAAAGTCGATAAATCTTCCTGCGAGGACTGCAAATCGTCGAGTGTGTCATTAAGACGGTTTTCCAGCTGACGCAGCGACAGAGCGGAAAGCTGAGCTTTATTCACATCATCTTTCGGATTGTTTTTGATCTGATCCAGACCGTCCATGGCGACCCGCAGCTTTTGCGGTGCGTCGGCGACCTGTTTTTGCAGCTGATTTGCTTCCTGCTTCACTCTTTCCAGCGCATCAAGATATTCCAGTGTGTGGATCAGATCCTGTTGCGAAAGCTTATCCACCGGCGTCAGGTTCTTCTGGCGGTTTAACGCATCAAGCTGGTTCTGAACTTCATTCCTGCCGGGAATATCATTACTTGCCGCATGGCCGGAAAAGGAGATAAAAAGCAGTGCAACGCATATCACAAACGTGAAAAAACCTGTCATTCCCCTTTTTTTCAGGGAAAGCCTTACATCAGAAGGGGCGGCTAAAAACCGGATACACATACGTCAGCGTCAACTCATTTACTGAATGAATAATATGGAGATGACAATAGCAGCGTTGGCGATGAAAGGAAGGAGAAAAGCGTTTCTGAATACAACATCAGAGTGTGTATTTTATAAACAAAACGGGATATAAATTTGCAGGCTTATTAATTAACAGGAAAGTATTGAGCGGTTATTTTACCGCAGTGAGAAAGGACGAATGGCACAACATGTCTATATAAGTATCCACGAATCGCCCAGCATTTCCTTCTAAATCAAAGCTTTCAGGAATAAATAACCAGTTTTCCATCAGCCCTGTGAGATAAGCACGAAGAATAATGGCGGCCTGGCGGGTATCAAGATCAACCGGGAGCTGCTTTTCTTCTATACAGCGCACGAGAATACGCTCGATTTTACCGTATCCTTCCATGTATAACGCTTTGCGCGCTTCATGAACTGATGTCATCTCCCCAACAAATTCACATTTATGGAATATAATCTCCATCAATGCTTTACGTTGGCTATCGGTGACAGTGGCGACCAGAATGTAAATTAAGATTTCGCGTAAAATACGCAGTGGATTATTCGGATACTTTGTCTGATACTCTACTTCAAGCACTTTTATGCGGGATTCATAAGCTTCCCAAATCGCATTAAACAGCTCCACTTTGTTCCTGAAATGCCAATAAATTGCGCCCCGCGTCACACCGGCTGCATTCGCAATATCAGTCAGTGATGTCGACGATACCCCACGGGCAGAAAACTCACGCACAGCAGCATCCAGAATCTGTTGTCTGGTTTCCAGCGCCTGTGATTTGGTTTTTCGTGCCATAGGTTTATCTTTAAGGGGAGTTTGATTTACATACATTCTTGAATGTATGTAACATAGCACGCACATACTAAAAGCGCAGCAATGGATTTGGAATGTTGTGATCCATTGGACAATTTGAAATCGGACACTTGAGGTTTATTTATGAACAAAAACAGAGGGTTAACGCCTCTGGCGGTAGTTCTGATGCTATCCGGAAGCTTAGCACTTACAGGATGTAACGATAAAGAAGCTCAACAAGGTGCACCTCATGCTCCGCAGGTTGGGGTCGTTACTCTCAAAACTGAACCGTTGAATGTGACTACCGAACTTCCTGGTCGTACTGCTGCTTTTCGCATCGCTGAGGTACGTCCGCAGGTTGGCGGCATTATTCTTAAACGTAATTTCGTTGAAGGCAGCGAAATTAAAGCCGGGACATCGTTATATCAGATTGATCCAGCCACTTATCAGGCCGCGTATAACAGCGCTAAAGGCGATCTGGTAAAAGCTCAGGCGAATGCACAGATTTCCCGTCTGACGGTGACTCGTTATAAACCTCTGCTTGGCACTAACTACATCAGTAAGCAAGATTACGATACCGCTGTGGCCACTGCCGCTCAGGCTGACGCCGCTGTTGTCAGCGCCAAAGCTGCGGTTGAAAACGCGCGTATCAATCTGGCTTATACCAAGGTCACCTCCCCTATTAGCGGACGTATCGGTATTTCGTCGGTAACTGAAGGTGCGCTGGTGTCGACCGGCCAGACCAATGCGCTGGCAACTGTTCAGCAACTTGATCCTATCTATGTTGACGTCACTCAGTCGAGCAACGATTTCCTGCGTCTGAAGCAGGAACTGGCAGATGGCTCACTCAAGCAAGTTAACGGCAAAGCACAAGTCAAGCTGCTGTTGGATAACGGTAAAGAATATTCACAGGCGGGTACATTAGAATTCTCTGATGTGACTGTTGATGAAACCACCGGTTCCATTACTTTGCGTGCCATCTTCCCTAATCCAAATGACGCCCTGCTGCCAGGTATGTTTGTGCGCGCGCGTCTGGATGAAGGCGTAAACGACAACGCTCTGCTGGTTCCTCAGCAAGGTATTACCCGTAACCCACGTGGTGATGCCACGGCGATGGTGATTGGTGCGGACAATAAAGTTGAAATTCGTACAGTGACCACAACGCAGGCAATTGGCGACAAATGGGTCGTGACAGACGGCCTGAAAAGTGGCGATAAAGTTATCGTGACAGGTCTGCAAAAAATTAAGCCAGGCGTACAGGTTACTGCACAGGAAGTCGATCAAAACGCAGCAGCACCCGCTACAGCGACGAAGTCTTAATAGGAGCCGGTAATTCATGGCTAAGTTTTTTATAGATCGTCCCATCTTTGCATGGGTAATTGCGATCATCATCATGTTGGCAGGGGGATTGGCAATACTTAAATTGCCAATCGCACAGTATCCAACCGTTGCGCCACCGGCTATCCAGCTGACCGCAACTTATCCGGGTGCGGATGCGCAGACCGTACAGGATACCGTTACTCAGGTTATCGAACAGAACATGAACGGTATCGACAACATGATGTACATGTCGTCGACCAGTGATTCATCAGGTACTGTTCAGATTACCCTGACCTTCGCTTCCGGTACTGACGCAGATATCGCGCAGGTACAGGTTCAGAACAAACTGCAGCTGGCAACACCATTGCTGCCGCAGGAAGTTCAGCAACAGGGTATTTCGGTTGAGAAATCGAGCAGCAGCTTCCTGATGGTAGCGGGCTTTATTTCCAATAACGGTTCAATGACCCAGGATGATATCGCCGACTACGTCGGTTCCAACATCAAGGATCCTATCAGCCGTACTGCGGGTGTAGGTGACGTTCAGCTGTTTGGTGCTCAGTACGCGATGCGTATCTGGATGGATCCGAACAAACTGAACAACTTCCAGCTGACGCCGGTAGATGTCATCAACGCCATCAAAGTACAGAACAACCAGATCGCAGCAGGTCAGCTCGGTGGTACACCACCGGTTCCGGGCCAGCAATTGAACTCATCTATCGTGGCGCAGACCCGTCTGAAGTCACCGGATGAATTCGGCAAAATCATTCTGAAAGTAAATCAGGATGGTTCTCAGGTTCGCCTGAAAGATGTGGCTAAAATCGAACTCGGCGGTGAAAACTACGACGTTATTGCCCGTTTCAACGGACAACCTGCGTCAGGCTTGGGTATCAAACTGGCAACGGGTGCGAACGCCCTGAATACCGCGGCGTCTGTAAAAGCCACACTGACTAAGCTTGAGCCATTCTTCCCGGCTGGCTTAGAAATTGTTTACCCGTACGACACCACGCCGTTCGTAAAAATCTCGATTAAAGAAGTAGGTAAAACGCTGTTCGAGGCCATCGTCCTGGTATTCCTGGTCATGTTCTTGTTCCTGCAAAACTTCCGCGCAACGCTTATCCCGACCATTGCGGTTCCGGTGGTCCTGCTCGGTACCTTTGCAATTCTGGCAGCGTTTGGCTATTCGATAAACACCCTGACAATGTTCGGGATGGTGCTCGCGATAGGCCTGCTCGTCGATGACGCCATCGTCGTCGTCGAGAACGTCGAACGTGTCATGGTCGAAGAAGGCCTGCCTCCGAAAGAGGCCACCAAAAAATCCATGGAGCAGATCCAGGGTGCATTGGTGGGGATCGCGATGGTGCTGTCCGCAGTATTCATCCCGATGGCCTTCTTCGGTGGTTCTACCGGTGTTATCTACCGTCAGTTCTCCATCACCATCGTTTCGGCCATGGTGCTGTCGGTTCTGGTGGCGATGATCCTGACACCTGCGCTTTGTGCGACCATGCTCAAGCCGGTTGCCAAAGGTGAGCATCACGATAAGAAAGGTTTCTTCGGCTGGTTTAACAAGAAATTTGACCAAAGCACGCACCACTACACCGACAGCGTAGGCAACATTCTGCGCAGCACCGGTCGTTATCTGGTGATTTATCTGCTGATCGTTGTCGGCATGGCATTCCTGTTTATCCGCCTGCCAACCTCCTTCCTGCCGGAAGAAGACCAGGGCGTATTCCTGACCATGGCGCAATTGCCAGCAGGTGCGACCCAGGAGCGTACACAGAAAGTGCTCGACGAAGTCAGCGATTACTATCTGACGAAAGAAAAAGCCAACGTGAAGTCCGTGTTTACGGTTAACGGCTTTGGCTTTGCTGGTCGTGGTCAGAACACCGGTATCGCGTTTATCAGTCTGAAAGACTGGTCTGAGCGTAGCGGCTCGGAGAATAAAGTTCCTGCCATTGCAGGCCGTGCGATGGGCGCATTCAGCACCATTAAAGATGCACTGGTATTCCCGTTCAACTTGCCAGCGATTGTTGAGTTGGGTACAGCGACAGGCTTCGACTTCCAGTTGATTGACCAGGCTAACCTTGGACATGACAAACTGACACAGGCACGTAACCAGTTGCTGGGCATGGTTGCTCAACATCCGGACTTGCTGACTCAGGTTCGTCCAAACGGTCTGGAAGATACACCACAGTTCAAAATCGAAATTGATCAGGAAAAAGCAACGGCACTTGGCGTTTCAATTTCCGACATCAACACCACTCTCGGTGCTTCGATTGGTGGTAGCTACGTCAACGACTTCATCGACCGTGGTCGCGTGAAGAAAGTGTACGTTCAGGCTGAAAATAAATACCGTATGTTGCCGTCAGACATCAATAACTTGTATGTCCGTGGCAGTGCTGGCCAGATGGTGCCGTTCTCCGCATTCTCCAGTGCGAAATGGGAATACGGTTCACCACGTCTGGAACGTTACAACGGTCTGCCATCCATGGAAATTCTGGGTCAGCCAGCTCCGGGCAAAAGTTCGGGTGCTGCAATGGAGATGATGGAGTCTCTGGCTTCCAAACTTCCAAGCGGTATCGGCTATGACTGGACCGGTCTGTCCTATCAGGAACGCTTGTCAGGGAACCAGGCTCCGGCCTTGTACGCTATCTCCCTGATTGTCGTATTCCTGTGTCTGGCAGCGTTGTACGAAAGCTGGTCAATACCGTTCTCGGTCATGCTGGTGGTTCCGCTCGGGGTTGTGGGTGCGCTTCTGGCAGCCACGATGCGCGGACTCAGTAACGACGTTTACTTCCAGGTAGGCCTGCTGACCACCATCGGGTTGTCCGCGAAGAACGCCATATTGATTGTTGAGTTCGCCAAAGACCTGATGGACAAAGAAGGTAAGGGTCTGATCGAATCCACACTTGAAGCGGTTCGTATGCGTCTTCGTCCGATTCTGATGACCTCACTGGCATTTATCCTCGGTGTAATGCCGCTGGTAATCAGCTCCGGTGCAGGTTCCGGTTCTCAGAACGCCGTAGGTACCGGCGTAATGGGCGGGATGATCACAGCAACGCTGCTGGCGATCTTCTTTGTTCCGGTCTTCTTCGTAGTGGTTCGTCGCCGCTTCGGTAAGAAGAACGAGGATATCGAACATACGCACAAAACAGAGCATCCGACGCTGTAACGGATCCTCATACTGACGAAAGGCCGCTTATGCGGCCTTTTTTTTCGCCTGAGTCTTGAACCGGAAAACAGATGGGTGCATACTCATTGTTATAGTATAACATAACAACTTGAGGCATTATGAAACCCGCTATCCATCCTGCGTATCGCACCGTGGTTTTCCACGACACCAGTGCTAATGAATACTTCAAGGTCGGTTCAACCATCTCGACAGACCGCACCATTGAGCTGGAAGGTGCAACCTACCCTTACATCACGATTGAAGTTTCTTCCGCTTCCCATCCGTATTACACCGGTAAGCAGAAAGAGTATTCAAAAGAAGGCAGCACCGCGCGATTCAATCAACGCTTCGGCAGCTTCCTCGGTAAAAAGTAAACAACATCAGGGAAATTGTTATGCAGGTTCTGAGTTCATTACGTTCGGCAAAAAATCGTCATCCGGATTGTCGCGTGGTTCGCCGTAAAGGCCGGATTTATGTGATCTGTAAAAGCAATCCGCGTTTTAAAGCCGTGCAGGGCAGAAAGAAAAAGCGTTAACGCTGCGCCTTTCCATTACGCCCTCATAAAAAATAAAAGCCCCGCCGCTTGCCCGACGGGGCTTTTTCTTATGTTAAGACATGATGTAAAACCTCCTCACAGCGAAACCGTGAGGAGGGGAAATCTTATTTCATGCTGGCAACGATCGTCTCAACGTTATGCTTAAACGCTTTGATATACGTCGTGGCCGGGCCTTGCGGGCCTGAAAGTGCTTCAGGATACAGCTCACCACCAGGTTGCGCGCCGCTCGCCGCAGCAATCTGTTTCACCAGACGCGGATCGGTTTGATTTTCGATGAAGTACGTTTTCACCTTCTCCGCTTTGATCTGCTTAATCAGCGACGCGACTCCGCTGGCGCTGGCCTCCGCTTCGGTAGAAAAGCCGACCGGTGCCATAAAGCTGACATGGTATTCCTGACCAAAATAACCGAAAGCATCATGGCTGGTCAGCACTTTACGCTTTGACTGAGGGATGCCGGTGAATTCAGTTTTGGCCCACGCATCAAGCTTCTGTAACTGCTCAATATAGGCGGTTCCGCGCTGGCGGAAATAGTCAGCATCTTCCGGATCGGCTTTGATCAGCGCATTCATCACATTGGTCGCATAAATCACGCCGTTCGCCATGCTGTTCCAGGCGTGCGGATCGGTAATTTGTTTGCCGTCTTCTTCCATTTTACGGGAATTAACACCTTCAGATGCCGTCACCAAATGACCTTTGTAACCGGAAGCCGTCACCAGACGATCGATCCACCCCTCCAGACCTAAGCCACTGACGAAAACGACATCAGACGCGTTAATCGCCTTACTGTCTTTCGGCGAAGGCTCAAAGCTGTGCGGATCACCGTCAGGTCCGACTAGCGTCGTCACTTTAACGTGCTCGCCGCCCACTTCCTGAACGATATCCCCGAGAATAGAAAAACTGGCCACCGCATCCACGGTTTTCGCCATAGCCAGCGGGCTCGACAGCAGGGCAGCTGCTGCGAGTGATACAGGTAATACTTTCATCATGTCCCCTTAATTGTGGTACTGCTTATTAATTTACTGCTGCTTAAGTTCGCGAAGCCGTTAACATCCCGCCCCGCTTTCCAAATAAAACTGAAATAAAGAAGATCACCGTCGCGCTGAGGACGATAGCCGGGCCTGCGGGCAGCGAAGCATAATAAGACCAGATAAGCCCGACGATACTGGCGATCACACCGATAATCATGGCGCTCAGCAAGGTATGGGGTAAATCCTGCGCCCAGAAACGTGCGCTGGCCGCGGGTAACATCATCAAACCGACGGACATCAGCGTGCCGAGGATCTGGAAGCCGGCAACAAGGTTCACAACGACCAGCGCCAGGAAAATCCCATGTATCGCCGCCAGCCATTTCCCTGCGCTGACCCGTAAAAACAGTGAATCGAAAGATTCTATGACCAGGGCGCGATAAATACAGGCCAGCACCAGCAATGACACACTGGTAATAATGCCGACCATAATCATTGCTGAGGAATCGATAGCGAGAATGGAGCCAAAAAGAACGTGTAGCAGATCAACACTGGAACCGCGCAGGGAAACCAGCGTCACACCCAGCGCGAGCGATCCCAGATAGAAACCGGCAAAACTGGCATCTTCTTTTAATTGCGTGCGGCGGCTCACCAGGCCTGACAGCATTGCCACTGCAAGTCCTGCAATAAAACCGCCAATTCCCATGGCGACCAGCGACATTCCTGAAATCAGATAACCGATAGCCGCACCCGGTAATACGGCGTGGGAAAGTGCGTCTCCCACCAGACTCATCCGGCGTAATAGCAGGAAAACGCCCAGAGGCGTGGCGCTGATGGATAATGCGATACAGGCAATTAACGCGCGGCGCATGAAACCAAACTCAATAAAGGGATCGGCCAGTAAATGAAAAAGCATCATGAATTGGCGGCTCCCGCGACGAGAGAAAAAGGTTCGGTCGAAATACAGGCATGCGCCTGATGCGGGAAGTGACCCAATACGTCGTGCGCCGTTCCCCACAGATTCTGTTGCGCGCTGAGGTAAAGCACATGAGGAAAATGCCGGGCAACCATTGAGATATCATGTAAAACCGCAATGACGGTTTTGCCTTCCTGATGCCACTGCGCAATCACCTTGAGCAGCAGTTCCGTTGTCTGGGTATCGATGCCGGTAAAAGGTTCATCAAGCATGATAAGAGGCGCCTGTTGCACCAGTAATCGCGCGAATAAAGTGCGTTGCAGCTGACCACCAGAAAGCGAACCTACGGGCAAATGCGACATTTCAGTCATCCCGACCGTCTCAAGCGCCTGAGTTACTGCGGTGGCTGACTGCTGATTTATGCCGCCAAAAAGTCCGCTTTGCGGCCAGCACCCCATGGCGACCAGGTCGAATACGCTGATCGGAAAACCGCGATCCAATTCCGCCTGCTGCGGTAAATAGGCCAGACGCGGACGCTTTCCGCCGGTGAAGGTAATATTGCCCGCAACCGCCTGCTGAAGGCCAGCCAGCGTTTTGAGGAAAGTGGATTTACCCGCCCCGTTAGCCCCGATAACCGCCGTCAGTGAGCCCGAAAGAAACTGCCCGCTGATCGGCATCGCAACCGCCCGGCGGTCATAGCCGACTTCAACATTATTAACAAAAATCATGGTAGCGATATTGCCCAGTAAATTGCGGCCCATAAAATAGCCAGTACAGCCAGCACGGCGAGACAGCGCACTGGCGAAGAAAGTGTAAAGAGTGTTTTGGTCATAGCCCCTCCATTCGTTACAATATAACATCACACACTAAGCTTTGTATCAATACATGAACTGTTTCGATTTTTTACCAGATGCCCTTTCGGAACGAGGATTGCACACCCCGGGCCAGGCGAAATTGTTAGAAAAGGGTAAAAATTGATGAATAGAAACTAATTGTCATTACAATCAGAAAGTTATGTTTTTTCGCACTGGAAATTTTTTTCTCTGCTCAAAACACATCCTGATAAAAGTATGCAATAATAGAAAGGTATGGAGTTCAAAGGCGAAAACCGGTGAAAAAATTTATCCCCTACCCTATTAATGGGGAAAATCTGACTCCTTCAGATTTGCTGCAGATTATTGAACGTTATTTATCTGAAATTGAAGAACCCTTAATTGGTGATTTAACTTACTTCTCAGAAAATGCACGTTACGAACCCAATTCTTTGCAAATCGTGTCAATCGTTGCAATTGGCGAAAATTGTTATTCGCTGAACTACCATTTCAGATGGACGATTTTCAACGGTTGTCTGGACATTAATGCACAAGAGTTCACGACGCAAAGTGTCACATTCCTTGTAAAGCCGGCAGGTCTGGAGTTTGATATTATTGATTTGTTCAAAGGTTCAACGGCTGAAGAATTGTAAGTTTGAGTAATACGTTTGCGCAGCTTTCTCAAAATGAATTATATTTAAATTATATGTTGTGTAATTAGCCTGAGAAAGTTCATCCCAAAGACTGCGATTGTCTTTGATGTATAAGTCAGTTCATAGCGTTAGTCAGTTCATAGCGTTAGTAGTGAGAGCCGTTTTCTGTAAGCCATCAAGTTTTGTTGTTTACTCACAGAGTGTTATCAACACCGAATAAACCATTACGGAGGGGATGATATGGATGAGTACTCGCCTAAGCGGCACGATATCGCTCAGTTACGCTACCTGAATGAAATGTTGTACGATGAAGGCATCGCGACACTGGGTGACAGTCACCACGGTTGGGTCAACGACCCCACTTCTGCTGTTAACCTGCAGCTCAATGAACTGATTGAGCACATTGCATCCTTTGTGATGAGCTTTAAAATTAAGTATCCGGACGATACCCATTTAAGTGATCTGGTTGAAGAGTATCTGGATGATACCTACACCCTGTTCAGCAATTATGGAATTAACGATTCTGATTTACGCCAATGGCAAAAGACCAAGAAGCGATTATTCAGAATGTTCTCAGGGGACTACATCTGTACCCTAATGAAGACTTGAGTAATAATTTATATGCAGTCATCAGATAAAAATGAAAAGGCTAAGATGAACAAAATCGACTATTTGATGCGTTTAAGAAAATGCACCACTATTGATACACTTGAACGTGTCATTGAAAAGAATAAGTATGAACTGTCCGACGACGAGCTGGAATTGTTTTACTCAGCAGCTGATCATCGTTTAGCGGAGCTAACGATGAACAAGCTGTACGATAAAATCCCGGTATCAGTCTGGAAATTTGTACGCTGACAGACAGAGTCAGGTCGAAATACCTTTCGACCTGACGCTCATAATTCATACAAAATAACTTAAGCAATTTTTAACTATTTCTTCAGATATTTCTTTCTGCTTTCTCTTTGATCTGCCGGTGAAATGTTTGTAAAAGAAACTGGAAACATTGTTCTGTTTTAGGCGAGCGCAGAGGCGCAGGCTTACGCATCATCGCAACTGTACGACTTAATGTGGGTTGCTGCAGATGAATCACTGTTAATTCATCATCATTAAGTGTTGCAGTATATAACTCTGGTAATATCGCCAGAGCCAGACGTGAACGAACTAAACCATATAACGTCTCCTGAAAATCCACTCGATAACTCACCCGCAAATTCAGCCTGTTACTTTCAATCAATGAACTCACCAGCCTGCTAACATTTCCTTTTGAAAACAAAGCAATATCCCTTTTAGCCAGTTGTCTCCAGGGAATATTATGACCTTCTGATAAGGGATCATCGCGCCGGATCACCGCCACAAAAGGGTCTTCCAGCAGCGGATATATCGCGACAGAATCCGGCACCGTGCTGTCGGTCGCACCAATACCAAAATCCACAGATCCGTTCTCCAGTTCCAGTAATAATGCATCGTTTGTCAGGTCATGAAATTCCACACGCATATCAGGGAAATATTCCGATAATAACTGCGGAACGACCGGGAATAACAACGTACTGACTGAAGGCACTAATCCGATACGTAAAGTTCCATCACCCCCCTGCCGCATAATTTGTTGCATATCATCGAAGGCACTATGCGCTGTATTCAGTAGCCTTTCTGCATAAGGTAAAACAGCTTCGCCCTGTTCGGTCAGGCTGACTCCCTGAGCGGTGCGGTTTAATAATTTTCCCCCCAGCACTGATTCAATTTGCCGCAGTGCGCTGCTTAAAGCTGGCTGACTGATCGCCAGACGGTTCGCCGTGTCGGTGAAACTGCGTAACTGCGCCAGCGTTACAAAGTATTGAATTTGCTTAAGGGAGAGCGCAGGCAACCGGCGCCAGGGTTCAGACATGATGGTCAGGGATCCCGCTAAAAATAGAAAACGTTTGCTCAGCATAACCGCATCTTATAAACGGATAAAATAATTCATCTGTGCAAAGCCATTCCCTCTCCCTACATTAGCCCCATCACTTTGTAAATCCGGATACTGACATGACTGAAAACATTGCTCCGTTACCCCTGCGCCAGCGCGCGGTTCAGGCTGCGTTAGGGAAAATCCCTTTTGATCGTCTGCTTATCAACGCAAACGTTATCGATATGGTGACGGGGGAAATTCGCGAAGCCGATGTCGGGATCATTGGCAATATGATTGCCAGCGTCCATCCGCGTGGAAAATTCTCTCAGGCAGAAAATGTCGATGACTTAACCGGTCGCTATCTTTCGCCGGGACTTATCGACACCCATGTGCATATCGAAAGCTCTCACCTTTCGCCGGAAAAATACGCCGGGATTGTCGTTGCTCAGGGGACGACCACCGTGTTCTGGGATCCGCACGAACTGGCAAATGTGCTGGGTGTCGCCGGTGTGCAATATGCCGTTGAGTCGAGCCGTAATTTACCTCTGCGCGTGATTTGCGCAGCCCCTTCCAGCGTACCTTCCACTCCAGGTTTAGAAATGTCCGGCGCTGACTTTCACGGTCAGGAAATGCAAACCATGCTGAGCTGGCCGGAAGTCGCCGGGGTTGCAGAAGTCATGGATATGCACGGCGTGATTAATGGCAGCGGGCGGATGCTGGAAATTCTCGAGGCCGGTTTAAACAGCGGCAAACTGATCGAAGGCCATGCCCGCGGGCTGAAAGATGAACAGTTGCAAGCCTATCTGGCGGCTGGCGTCACCTCTGATCACGAACTGACTTCTGCGCAAGATGCACTGGAAAAACTGCGCGCCGGTCTGACGCTGCAAATCCGCGGCTCGCATCCTTATCTTCTGCCGGAGATCGCTGCTGCGTTGCTGGCGCTGCCACATCTTTCCTCACAGATTACGCTGTGTACTGATGATGTTACGCCCGATCATCTGCTGGAAAAAGGCGGGCTGATTGCGTTAGTCAAGTTGCTAATTTCACACGGGTTACGTGCCGAAGATGTGTTGCGCATGGCGACTTTCAACGCCGCTATACGCATGCAACGTTCAGATTTAGGGCTGATTGCACCAGGCCGTACGGCAGATATCATCGCGTTTGATTCATTGGAAAATCTGCATCCGCACGCCGTATACGTGGCCGGAAATTGTGTGGCAAAAGAGAGCAAACTTCTCTTCACGCCAGCGGCGGCCAGTGGAGTGACACCTCCTCTTGACACAATGCGGCTCAGCGCACTTATTCCAGACGACTTCTGCATGAAAATTGCTGGGCTGACAAACGGCAAAGCCCGTCTGCGTAATATCAAAGGCGCACGCTTTACACAGTGGAGCGAAGTGACCGTTGACGTCAAAGACGGCGTGGTACAACTCCCGGAAGGCTTCAGCCTGATTTGGGTACAGCACCGCCACGGGCGGCACGACGCCACCCCCAAAATGGCATTACTGGAGGGCTGGGGAGAACTGCGCGGAGCGATTGCCACTTCCTACTCGCACGATTCCCATAATCTGGTGGTACTGGGACGTTCCCCCGCAGATATGGTTGTGGCGGCGAATCAGCTCATCTCCAGCGGCGGCGGAATGGCACTCAGCCAAAACGGCACATTGCTGGCTAAAGTGGATATGCCCATTGCCGGAATGCTCTCTGAATTGCCAGCGGAACAACTGGCTGAACAATTCAAAAACTTGCGTGAACTCAGCGCACAGATAGCCGACTGGGAACCCCCTTACCGCGTTTTCAAAGCCATCGAAGGCACATGTCTGGCGTGTAATGCCGGGCCGCATCTGACTGACTTAGGTCTCACTGACGGCGGACTGCGTGAAATCGTCGACCCGGTTCTGGAAATCTGGCCGGAATAAATCTGCCCTCCGGCGCCACGCCGGAACAGAAATGATAGCAAACACAACATTATAAAAATTATCGTCAGGGGAATTTAAGCATGTCTGAAAGTTCTGTTAAAAACGTAGCAACCTCAACGCAGGAAAGCTGGTTGCAGCGACGCTTTCATTTACATCAGCGCCAGACCCGGGTGAAAACCGAATGTCTGGCAGGGATCACCGGATTCCTCGCCGCTGCTTATTTGCTGGTGGTGATCCCCGGTTTGCTGGCAGTGAGCGGGATGGACAAAGGCGCGGCGACAACCGGCGTGATCCTGGTATTTGTGCTGGGCTCATTACTGATGGCGTTCTACGCTAATCTGCCGTTTATGGTCGGCCCCGGCATCGGCGGTTCCGTGCTGGTCGGAGTCACGCTGGCCGGTGACGGCATCAGCTGGCCCATCGCATTAGGGATAGCCTGCTGGTCGGGTATTTTATTCTTCGTGATGACTGTTTTTGGTCTGCGGGAAGTCGTCACACGTTCTGTGCCGCAGTCCATCAAACTCGGTCTGACGGCATCGATTGGTATTTTCGTTGCCCTGCTCGGTTTTCGTAACGCCGGACTGGTGATGGCTAATGCAAAGACACATGCACTGGCGTTAGGCGATTTCACCGCGCCGGGTGCGCTGATTGCGCTGCTCGGTTTGATGCTTGCCGTGGGATTGCAGGCGCGCAAAGTACCTGGAGCAATTCTCTGGGCTATTTTACTGGCGACCGTGGCCGGTATTCCGTTTGGTGTGACGCATCTGCCGGAACAATGGATTTCCCTGCCCCACTCAGTGGCTCCGCTGTTGGGCAAAGTCGATTTGATCGGCGCGATTAATATCGCTTTCCTGCCTTTCCTGTTCATCTTCTTTGCATCAGAATTCTTCTCAACGATGGGCACAACGCTGGCGGTAGGCGGAGAAGCCGGGTTGCTTGATGAACATGGCAATATGAAGCACATCAACCGTCCATTCATGGTGGACTCTGTTGCCGCAGCGCTCGGCCCGATTGTGGGGATCCCAGCCGCAACCGCGCTGATAGAATCGTCCGCGGCTGCAGAAGCCGGAGGTAAAACAGGCCTGACGGCGCTGTCTGCCGCAGTGATGTTCCTGCTGATGCTATTGTTCACACCGGTTGCGCTGATGATCCCGAAAGAAGCGACCGCACCTGCGCTGATCCTGATTGGCCTGAACATGTTCAGTAACCTGCGCAAGGTCGATTTGGCTAACTTCACTGATGCGCTGCCGGTGCTGATGATGGTGATGATTACCCTGATTTCCAACAGCTTCGGTACCGGAATTGCCGGTGGCCTGCTGTTTTACATCATCATTAAAGTGGTGGCCGGTAAGGTGCGCGAAGTGCCTTTGGGATTGTATATACTCGCCATCCCGCTGGTGTATTACTTTGCGACGCTGGTTCATCACTAAAAAAACCAGTAAACAATCAGCAAACCAGGGCGCGGATAACGTGCCCTTTTTTATGGGCGCAGTTTGGCTAAGAGGGAGTAATGAATCGGGAAAATAAGGGGATTGATAAAACGGGAAGGCCTGAAATTGGTGGAGGCCCTGCCAGCTACATCCCGGCACACACGACACCTGCTATGGCTGCTTCCTTCCGGACCTGACCGAGTTAACAAGTTAGCGTTGCGGGAGAACCAACAGGGCCCCCATTGACGTTGTCGGCTTCATTTCTCCTGAAAGAATCGAAGCGGTGGGCATTATCTGTGATGCCCGAGGCAAAAGCAAGTTAACCGCCGACAACCGTTGTTTTCTTAAACAATACGCCTGAATCTGGACGGACAGAAGGACATTTTTTGCGTCATACTGTTTGCCAAACACTGAGGAGGATGTCATGTCAGAGCCCGATAACTTTCGCCAGCGCGTATTCCAGATAATCGCTGCCATTCCCCCGGGTCAGGTCACGACTTATGGCAACGTCGCTCAGCTGGCTGGTTCTCCGCGGGCGGCACGTCAGGTGGGCGGTGTGCTCAAAAAGTTACCCGAAGGCAGCACACTTCCCTGGCATCGGGTGATTAATCGCCACGGTGAAATTTCCCTCCAGGGTGAGGACTTTAAACGTCAGCGTCAGGCGCTTCTGGCCGAAGGGATTATCTTTAAGAAAGGCAAAGTCGATTTAGAAAAGTATGGCTGGAAGTGGTAGTTTTGCGCACATAATTACGCAAATAAAAAAGCACCGCCGGAGCGGTGCCTGAATCATCACGAGTCACGAATAAGTAAGTAACGAATTAGTACGTTGCTGACTGTTTCGGAACTGCACTTACCGGTGCCGGTGCCGTGCCCAGACCCGAATTTGACGGGTTAGTCATTGGCGCCAGAGCATTCGGTTTAGTCGCCACAGGGACGGCTACGACCGGAACAAGTTGCAGGTCGGCACGCGTGCCCTGACCGTTATTGATGACTTCTTTGATGCTGTCAGTAACAAAGGTTACCTGACCATTAATGGTCACCGCCGCACTTAACAGAACACGCGCATTAGGCGCAATTTCCTGTGGGTTATACGGCAGGATAAAGGTAAACGGTGACTGTTTGCCCTGGGTTCTCGCGACTTTCTGCGAGATGACACGCGACGGCGCATCAGCAACCGAAGCATCAGACAAGGTCACGGTCAGAACCGCATCTGGCGGCAAGGCCACACGCTGATTGATGAACACGCTACCCGATACGTTCGGGCCGGTGATCGCAGGTGCAGTGGCCGGGCTGGCCGCGGTATTCACTGGAGGTTGCTGCGCTGGAGCCTCGTGATGCTGTGCGCATCCGGCAAGAGTCAGAGACAGCGCGGTTCCACCTACTATCTGCCAAAGTTTCATTGATCCTTCTCCCTTTTATTATTCGATTGTCGACAAGTTGTAACAAACGTAACCAGCGCCGACGATGAACTTAGTGACTTAAACCAGCTTACCCATTAATCATGGCACAAAAAACCAGAGTTCGCCGCCCCGAGGATAAAACAAGACTTCTGAGGTTTCAAAAGATCCACTATGATTAACAGGTTAGACCTGTCAGCGAAGGTGTATTTCAGAACATTCCTGCCTGCAGTATCCCGAACAACTTAGGTCAATATCACCGGTAACTTTCATGAGGCCACTATGAGTCAGGCATTAAAAAATCTGCTGGACCTGTTAGATCTGGAAAAAATCGAAGAAGGACTGTTTCGTGGTCAAAGTGAAGATCTGGGCTTGCGTCAGGTCTTTGGTGGTCAGGTTGTCGGTCAGGCGCTGTACGCCGCTAAACAAACCGTGCCCGTCGATCGCGGTATTCACTCTTTTCATAGCTACTTTCTGCGTCCGGGTGACAGCAGCAAACCCATCATTTATGACGTGGAAATTCTGCGAGACGGCAACAGTTTTAGCGCACGCCGCGTAAAAGCCGTTCAGCATGGCAAACCGATTTTTTATATGACCGCGTCGTTCCAGAGCCAGGAAACCGGCTTCGAACATCAGAACACCATGCCTGATGTCCCGGCACCAGAAACGTTGGTTTCAGAATCAGATATTGCCAAAAATCTGGCGCATCTGATCCCTGAAAAATTCCGCGAAAAATTCATTGGTCACAAGCCGATTGAAATGCGTCCGGTGAAATTCCACAACCCGTTGAAGGGAAGTGTAGAAGAACCTCACCGCGCGGTCTGGTTCAGGGCTAACGGAGAAATGCCGGATGATTTGCGCATCCATCAGTATCTGCTGGGTTATGCCTCGGACTTCAATTTCCTGCCGACTGCATTGCAACCGCACGGTATCGGGTTCCTTGAGCCGGGAATGCAGGTCGCGACCATCGACCATTCGATGTGGTTCCACCGCCCTTTCCGTATGGATGACTGGCTGCTATACGCCGTTGAAAGCACATCTGCTTCGGGCGCTCGTGGTTTTGTACGCGGACAATTTTATACCCGTGATGGCGTGCTGGTTGCCTCTACGGTACAGGAAGGCGTGATCCGCCAGCGGACGCCTGAATAAACATTCTCCGATCACGGTTGGCAAAAACTGTGCATTAAAAAGGGGCGATATCATTATCGCCCCTTTCGCATATCATCATTATTTTATTGTTTTGTACTGCTTAATGAGAGAGTTAGCGCACTACTTTCTCTGAAATCCTGTTACTGAGCCATTACTGGTTATAGGCGTTTTCGCCGTGGCTGTTCACATCCAGACCTTCACGTTCCTGCTCTTCAGGAACACGCAGGCCTACAATCATGTCAGCCACTTTGTAACCGATGAAGGCCACAACACCAGACCACACCAGTGTGACGCAAACGCTGAAGAACTGAACCCAAACCTGATGGCCCATGGTCACGCCTTCTGCGTAACCCACGCCGCCCAGAGAGCTGGAAGTGAATACGCCGGTCAGCAGGCAACCTACGATACCGCAGACGCCGTGAACACCGAATACGTCACAGGTATCATCAACGCGCAGCCATTTTTTCAGGGTAACAACACCCCACAGGCCAGTCACACCGCCGACCAGACCGATGATCAACGCACCGCCCACGCCGACCGTACCACACGCCGGAGTGATGGCAACCAGACCTGCGATAGCACCGGAACTTGCGCCCAGCAGAGAAGGCTTGCCGCGAACCATCCACTCAACCAGAGTCCAGGACAGGATTGCGCCAGCCGTTGCAATCACAGTATTCAGGAACGCCAGCGCGGCAATGGAACTTGCTGCACTTGCAGAGCCGGCGTTAAAGCCGAACCAGCCGACATACAGGATTGCAGCGCCAGTGAACACCATTGGCAGGTTGTGAGGTTTGAACGCTTCTTTACCGAAACCAGCACGTTTGCCCAGCAGATAAGCACCGACCAGACCCGCGATAGCGGCGTTGATATGAACAACGGTACCGCCGGCGAAGTCCAGCGCGCCATCAGCAGCCAGGAAACCGCCCGCCCACACCATGTGCGCCATTGGAATATAGGAGAAGGTCAGCCAGATCACGGTGAAAATCAGCACCGCAGAGAAACGCACACGTTCAGCGATACCACCGACGATCAGTGCCACGGTGATACAGGCAAATGAACACTGGAATGCCACATGGATCATCTGAGAGAAGGTGCCGGTAACAGAATCCAGGCCAATGCCTTTCATCATTACGTTGCCGAAACCACCGAAGAAGGCGTTACCTTCGCTGAATGCCAGACTGTAACCGTAAAGGATCCACAGAACGCAGACCAATGCGAAGGTCACAATAACCTGAGTCAGCATGGATAAAACGTTTTTGGAACGCAGTAAACCGCCGTAGAACAACGCTACGCCAGGTACGGTCATAAACAATACCAGCGCAGTACAAATCATCATAAAGGCGTTATCAGCGCCGTTGGCGGCGGCTGGTGCTGCGGCCATGGCAAACGAAGGCAATAATGCCACTGCGCCCAGCCCCATCATGGATAAAAGTTTTTTCATTATTAACCCACCCCTGTTTCTCAAAACTGTTTTTCTAATCTGATTTATCTCAAACCGGTTGGCATGAGAGATAAAAACCGGAAATTACAGTGCTGCTTCGTCGGTTTCACCAGTACGAATACGGATAACACGTTGCAATTCAGCAACGAAAATTTTGCCATCACCGATCTTGCCGGTGTAGGCCGCTTTGCTGATCACGTCGATCACTTCATCGAGCTGATCGTCAGCAATAGCAATGTCGATTTTTACTTTTGGAAGGAAGTTCACGCTGTATTCCGCGCCACGGTAAAGTTCGGCATGACCTTTCTGACGGCCAAAACCTTTAACTTCCGTTACGGTCAGCCCCTGAATTCCAACAGCAGACAGCGCTTCACGCACGTCTTCCAGCTTAAAAGGTTTGATCACCACAGTAACCAGCTTCATTGTGCCACTCCTCGAATTAAGGGCTTACCGCGAGAGGATTCGCGCCCGATACGCAAGGGATAAAGCAAAGGGTGTGCCAGAGTTGAAACTGATGAAAGATTCCTGCAATTCCCGCGCAAACTGGCATTTTCAGAATAATCGTGACCGGGCGCACAGTTGTTTCGCCACACAGCACACAGCAGCGCACGCACCATTTAAGTGCTCATCGCTGCTTTATAGTGCAAGGTGTAAACCGCAAGTATTTTGCCTGCATGAATACGGTGCGCGGGATGGGATGGCGCGAGGATAAGACGTTGAGGAGAGAATGCTGGCGTAGCGAACGCGTTACGCCAGCTGACAGTTTATGCGTTTTCTGTGGAAGGAATTCCCTGCTCAGCTGACGCCAGTTCTTGCCCGGCAAGTTGCAACTGATACATCTGATAATACCGGCCTTTTTCTGCCAGCAGCTGTAAGTGGTTGCCCTGCTCAACGGCTTGCCCGCGGTGCAATACCAAAATATTATCTGCATCCACAATCGTCGACAGCCGGTGTGCAATTACAACCAGAGTTGTTTGCTGACGAATGGCACGTAAAGCACGCTGAATTGCCTGCTCGGTTCCTGAGTCGATATTGGCCGTTGCCTCGTCAAGGATCAGAATTTCTGGTGCCTGCACCAAAACGCGCGCCATCGCCAGCAATTGTTTCTGTCCGACAGAGAGATTATTACCCTGTTCGCCCAGACGCGTATTCAACCCTTCCGGCATTCCCCGTACCAGCGGAGAAAGCTGCACAATATCCAGTGCGTGCCAGACCTGAGCTTCATCAATATCGCGACCTAAAGTCACGTTAGAGAATACCGATTCCGCCAGCACCACCGGATCCTGCTGGACCATAGCAATTCCCTTTCGCAGACTGGAGTGCGAGAGATCAGCAAGGTTACGCCCGTCGACGCGGATCTCACCTTTATTCAGCGGATAATAGCCCATCAGGAGATTCGCCAGCGTACTTTTGCCACTACCTGTGTGCCCGACCAGCGCCACAAATCCACGTGAAGGGACATGCAGGGTAATATTCTCCAGCACCCATTTGTCCGGGCGGTAGGCAAAACTGACGTCGCGAATATCAATCTCGCCGCTGGTCAGCAACTTATCGTCCGGTCCGTACTGCTGCTGAGTCCGGTCCATCAAATCAAAGATACGTTCACCTGCGACTACAGCCTGCTGGAGAATGGATTGCTGCGACGTCAGCTCAATCAGAGGTTCGTTGAGACGCCCGAGGTAGTTGATGAAAGCATACAAAACCCCCACGCCAATCGAGCCTTCGGCACTGAAACCGAACAAGATTAACAGGCCGCACAAAATCAGGGATGAAAATAAGCTGAGTAATGGCCGCAGCAAAAATCCTTCGAGCCTGAGCGTCTGCATGCGGGCCATATAATGTGACTGACTGGCGCGGGACAGTCGTTCACCAAAACGTTTTTGCTGACGGAATTGCTGAATAACGTTCATGCCATTAATGACTTCGTTGAAGCCATCATTAATGTCCGCCAGATAAGCACGCACTTTACGAACGACCGGCGTACTGTAAATCTGGTACAGCCCCATCACCACAAACACAGCCGGGAAGATGCAGATAGCCACCGAGGCAAGTCGCCAGTCAAGGCTGAACATCGCCACCAGCATTGCGCCAATCAGCGCAATGCTGCGCAAAACCGTCGATACAACAGTGACATAAAGGTCACGGATCACTTCAGTATCATTGGTCACACGCGAAATCAGCTGCCCGACCGGCTGGGTATCAAAGGCGCTCAAAGGCTGACGCAATGCCGCATCCATGACGTCGGTGCGCAAACGCTGCACCACGCCAACCGCAGCACGGTTAAACAGAAGTGCCTGAAAATAGTGCAGGCTTGCTGCCAGAAATTGCAGGAAGATGAAACTCAGCGCCAGCAAACTGACTTTCCCCCAGGGCATTTCACCTTTCGCCACATAGTGATCAATAAAGAAACTGATCAGGATCGGGCCGGTGACTTCCGCTGCGGCGGCAATCCACAGCATCAGCACCGCATAAGACAGAGGCTTACTGTAAGGTTTGCCATATCCCAGAAGACGTTTAAGCGTAGGCCAGAGCTTCTGGATTTTACTCACTTTTTGTTCAGCCATGTTATTCCGCCTCCTTTTCCGGCACATCATCCAGCGCAGCTTCAAGCTGCTGATAGCGGAACATATCGCGATACCAGCCCGGCTTCGCAGCCAGTTCGTCATGATCGCCACGCTGTGAAATGCTTCCGTGACTGAATACCAGAATCTCACTGGCTTCGGTCAACGCAGAAAGCCGGTGAGCGCTGATAATCACCGTTCTGTCACTGCCCCACTGACGCAGATTTTGCAGGATTTGATGTTCCGTGCGGCCATCGACGGCAGATAGCGCATCATCCAGGATCAGAATTTCAGCTTTCAGCAACAGCGCTCTGGCAATCGAAATACGTTGTTTCTGGCCGCCCGAAAGCATAACGCCACGTTCACCGACTTCTGTTTCATATCCCTGAGGCAAACGCAGAATGTCATCGTGAACGCTGGCAAGCCGTGCCGCTTCCTCAATGTCTTCCTGCGTGGCATCCGGCCGGCCGAGCGCAATGTTCTGCGCGACGGTGTCTGAAAACAGGAAAGGCGTCTGGCTGACTACCGCAAGCCGCGCGCGCCAGTCATCGAGCCGGATCTCTTTGAGTGACAGACCGTGGTAACGCACATCGCCTTCAGTCACATCGAACTGGCGCTGAAGCAATGCCAGCAAGGTACTTTTTCCAGAACCCGTCGGGCCACATAAACCGAGCATTTGCCCCGGTTTCAGGGAAAATGCCACGGACGTTAAGGCAGCGTGTTGGTGTTCGGGATAATGGAAATTGTTGATCTGCGCTTCAAGCACTGCGCGCCCCGCCGGTAAAGGCGTTGCGCCATCGGCCACCGCTGGCGCTTCCTGTAACAGGCTGCGGATACGGCTGTAGGCGGCACTGCCACGCTCTACGATATTGAACATCCACGCCAGCGCCAGCATCGGCCAGATCATCAGCCCCAGATACATCACAAAACTGGTCAGTTCACCGAGTGTCAAATGCCCGTTGACCACCATCCAGCTGCCGCCGCCAATGGCCAGAAGATTTGCCATGCCGATGGAGACGTAAATCGTCGGATCAAAACGTGCATCGACCCGGGCTACGCGCAGGTTTTTAGCACCGGTATCCGCGGCAACATCGGCAAATTGTGATGACTGATGATTTTCCAAACCAAAAGCTTTGATCATGCGGATGCTGGTCAGGCTTTCCTGCGCCTGATCGTTAAGAGAGGAAAATGCTGCCTGTGCGGTTTTAAAGCGGGAGTGCAACTGGTCGCCGTAACGCTTGATGATGATCGCCATCACCGGCATCGGCACCAGCGAAAGCAGCGTCAGTTCCCAGCTGATCTGGGTTGCCATGACAATCAGCACGGCAAGTCCCATAACCAGTGAATCCACCAGTGTCAAAACGCCCTCGCCTGCGGCAAACACCACGCGGTCTACGTCGTTGGTGGCACGGGCAATCAAATCGCCGGTGCGATGACGCAGATAAAAAGCCGGATGCTGACGACTGAGCTGGCGGAAGAAATCCTGGCGTAACTCGACGGCCAGCTTATAGGACGCACCGAATAACAGTACGCGCCAGACATAGCGCAGCAGGTACACGACTATCGCTGTGCCGAGCATCAGACCCAGCCATGCGAAAAGCACGTTGTAAGACATTTGTTTTGACGTTACGCCATCAATGATTATGCCCACCAGTTTTGGCGGCAGTAATTGCAGGACAGCAATAATGATCAGCAAGGCAACGGCACCCAGATACCGGCGCCATTCGCGACGGAAGTACCAGCCTAATTGTGCAAACAGTCTCACGCAGAGTTTTCCATACAAATAATAATGATTTTATTGAGTTAACAGATATCACAAATACCCGTTTGCTCTTCAGGCTGACAAGGATACCAGAGTTAACATGCGTTTCTGATGAAACTTTTTACTGCAACTTTTGCATTAAATGGGCAATGCGGTGGTCGATTTTATGCGCTCCATCGCAAAACTTGAGGTCACATCGTTCAGTCCCGGAATGCCGTTCACAAGTCGCTTGTAAAAGTTATCGTAGCTTTTCATATCGGAAACCTGCACCTGCAATAAATAATCATATTCTCCGGCCATCCGGTAGAAGCCCAGTACTTCCGGAAATGCTTCAACCTGTTGTACAAAGCGCTGATACCATTCGCTGTTGTGATGCTGAGTTTTGATCAGCACAAATGCCGTCAGACTCAGCCCCAGCTTATCGCCATCCAGCAACGCCACTTTGCCGCGAATAATCCCGTCATCTTCAAGGCGCCTGATTCTTTTCCAGCAGGGTGTGGAGGTGAGATTAACGGCATCCGCCAGTTCGTTCAGGGAAAGGGTGCAATCTTTTTGCAGCAGGGCTAAAAGCTTGAGGTCAATTTTATCTACCATAAAGCACTCCGGGAGAATATTTTTCTACAAATACGGCAAACCGTGGGTCAAAGAGTAACTTATTTCTCTGGTGATTACGTTATTCTTATCTCATCAAAACACTTTTATGAGTCTGCAACATGCGTAATTCCTGGGTCACTCACGCCATTAAAGAAATCGACGCCGATTTTCAACGTTCAGCCGACACACACTTAATTCGTCTCACACTGAATGACTTACCCGGGATTTCCATGTACCTGAAGGATGAGAGCACCCACCCTTCCGGCAGCCTGAAACATCGCCTGGCACGCTCACTGTTTTTATATGGTCTGTGCAACGGCTGGATCCGCGAAAATACGCCCATCATTGAAGCTTCTTCGGGCAGCACCGCCATTTCCGAAGCCTACTTCGCCCGGCTGCTCGGTCTGCCTTTTATTGCCGTGATGCCTTCCTGTACGGCTCCGCGCAAGATTCAGCAAATTGAGTTTTACGGCGGCCGCTGTCATTTCGTCGAAAATTCCAGCCAGATTTATGCGGCTTCTGAGCAACTCGCCAGAAAACTGAACGGCCATTATATGGATCAGTTCACCTACGCGGAGCGCGCGACCGACTGGCGCGGGAACAACAATATTGCCGACAGTATTTTCCGCCAGATGTCCCGCGAACCGCATCCGGTGCCGCGCTATCTGGTGATGAGTGCCGGTACCGGCGGAACCTCTGCGACGCTCGGGCGTTATATCCGTTATCAGGGGCACGACACCGAACTGGTGGTGGTGGATCCTGAAAACTCGGTATTTTACGATTATTATCAGCAACGTGACGCCAGCGTCACCGCGCAATGCAGCAGTCGCATTGAGGGCATTGGCCGCCCGCGTGCCGAACCCTCATTTATCCCTGACGTCATCGACAACATGATGCAGGTGCCCGATGCCGCAAGCGTGGCGACCGTCCGCTGGTTAGAAAAGGTGCTGGGACGAAAAGTCGGTGGCTCAACGGGCACCAATATGTGGGGCGCTTTGCAGCTGGCAAAACAAATGCGTGAGAAAGGCGAAACAGGTTCGATCGTCACCCTGCTTTGCGACAGCGGCGAACGTTATCTGAATACCTATTTTGACGACAGCTGGGTGACGAAGAATATCGGGGATATTTCCGTTTACGCTGCACAACTGGAAGGACTTAACTAATATTTTTCCAAAATAATTCGTGTTGCAGGCAGGTGGCAAGTTTGTGAATCCCGATGAGCTTACATGAGTAAGTGATTCGGGTGAGCAAACGCAGCCAGCGCATCTGCAGCTTGAAGTATGACGGAAAAAAGCCGGGACAGTTAAAGTGAACCCGGCTTGCTGCAATACCTTTTATTCGGGGGAATAGGTGAGGTGTGGAGTGTGCAGCCAGTGTTGCAAAAAGTGAGACACCGCCTGATTGCGGCAATGCCCGATGATTTGTAAGTGAGGAGATTGCTCTTTAAGCACCGGTAATGCGTTGCCCATTATCAGCCCCATCCCGACGCCTTCCAGCATTTCTTTGTCGTTCATGGCATCGCCAAAGGCCATGCATTCAGACATTTCAATCCCCAGCCCTGCCGTCAGAAGTGCCAGGGCACTGCCTTTATTGCTGCCCGCAGGCTGCACATCCAGACAATCTGCCGCTGAGAAACACAAATCTAAGCGCGGTCCGAAGTGCGCTTTCAGCTGAGGAACCAGCGCCAGCAGGGTTTCGTGAGGCGCGCAGAAACACACTTTACTGTTACCGGAATCCGGCAACAAACGCAGATCCTGCAACTGGTAACGGAAACCGCTGAACTGGTGCGGGATCAGTAAGTCTGGATCATCGAGCGACGTAAACCAGCCTTCATCGCGGAACACGTGCAGACTGGCCGGAGTATCCCATTGCGTGTGCAGAAGCTCATGCGCACAATCTTCGGACAAATCGCTTGCGTGCAACCTGTGGCCGGCTAAATCATGAATACGCGTGCCGTTACCGGTGATCAGGAAACCGTCCAGCCCGATATTTGCCAGAATATCTTTCATTTCAAGATAATGACGGCCGGTCGCAAACGTCAGTTTTACCGGTTTTTCAGCCAGCTGACGCAGCGTTGCCAGTGTTTTTTCGCCCAGGGTGTGATCGGGTAAAAGCAGCGTGCCATCCATATCAAATGCAGCTAAACGGTACATGTTTCCTCTCTGAGCGGGAATAATTTTCACTTTCAAAGTATGTACCCGGATTTGCGGAACTAATAGTGAACAGTTTATGAATACTGTTCCGGTTTTAGCTCACACTTTCTTTCTTCGCGTCAAGCCAGCGCGCCGTGCGTGGGATATCCTGAACAAACGATATGCTGAACAAACAAGTTAACCTGAAAAATAAGGTTCCGTATTTATCATGCGCCTGCAAAACCGCCTTAATCAATTCCAGCGTCTGCATCTCAAAACCGGATCGTTTCCGGTTCAGCTTACTGTGGCAGAGCTGGCAGACATTTTTTGCTGTAGCGAACGCCATACGCGAACTTTACTTACTCATTTTCAGGATGCGGGCTGGATTGAATGGAAATCACAGGCTGGCCGCGGTAAACGCGCCTCGCTCTGCTGCCTGAGAACACCCGAAGATCTGCGCGGCACCTATTTACAGGAATTACTGATTAACGGTGAACATTCTGCGGCACTGCAATTAAGCCAGCTGGATCCCACACACCTCAATGCCCTGCTGGCACCGCATCTCGGCGGACAATGGCAGGAAGACGCCCCCACATTACGCATACCATATTACCGCCCTCTCCAGCCTTTGGATCCTCTGACCCTGACGGGGCGGGCGGAGCAGCATCTCGCCCATACCATTCATGCGGGGCTGACGCGTTATATTCCGGGAAACTCTGCGCCACAGCCTGATCTGGCACATCACTGGCAGGTCAGTAACAATGGCAAAACCTGGCAGTTTTTTCTGCGCAGTCAGTTGTTCTGGCATAACGGCGAGCCGCTTAAAACACCGCAACTGATGGCCCGGTTCCAGCAGCTAAAAAATTCGTCACGCGGCAAACACAATCTGGCGTCCGTCACCCGACTGTCGCAGCCTCACGCGCTATGTCTGCAATTTGATCTCGATAAACCCGATTACTGGCTGGCACATCGTTTTGCCGATCTCAATTGCCTGCTTTCGCACCCTGAAGATCCGCACATTGGTGCCGGACCTTTCCGCCTGACCACGTTTTCCCCTGAGCTGGTCCGGCTGGAGCAACACACGTTGTATACGCTGCAACATCCTTATCTGGCGGCGATTGAGTTTTGGATCACGCCACAACTGTTTGCTCAGAAAAACAATGTCAGCTGTCAGCATCCGGTCAGGATCATTCTTGGCGAGCAAGAAGAATTAGCGCGGGTAAAACCGGTAAGACGCAGCACCAGCCTTGGGTTTTGCTATATCGCCGCCAATCTCCGGCGCGGTGTGTTAAATGAAACGCAGGCGCGGAAAATCGTTCGTCTGATCCAGCGCAGCGGCATGTTAAATAATTTGCCTATCGATCATGACCTGGTGAAATCCAGCAAAGAAATGCTGCCGGGCTGGCCAATTCCTTTGCATGATGATGCGGATGTTCCGCTGCCGGAAAAACTGACGCTGCTATTTCATCCGCCCGTTGAATTTGAACTGGTGGCGCAGGCGCTGAAAGAACGGCTGGCGAAAGAAGGTTGTCGGCTTGAGGTCGGGTATCATGCCGGCAGGCTTTGGGAAGACGATACGTTGCTCCGCTCGGCCGATCTTCTGCTCGGGGACCGCCTGATTGGTGAATCGCCCGAAGCATCGCTTGAAAACTGGCTACAGCAAGACCCGCTCTGGCCGGAGATCCTGCGCGATGAAGATTATGCGTGTCAGCAACAGCGCCTGGAAGTGATTCAGCAAATCCCGCAGGAAAACCGTCGTTCGGATGAGCTTCGCGATCATTTCTTTCAATGGATGAAATCAGGCATCGTGACACCCTTGTTTAATTATCAATATCAGGTCAGTGCGCCACCGCGTATCAGCGGCGTTCAGCTTACGGCCTGGGGCTGGTTCGATTTTTGTCAGGCCTGGGTTCCGCCACCCCTGCAGGATGAAAATGCGTGAAGGAGCTGTTTCACTACACTCTTTCACTACACTCTGGCACTAAAGAAAAGTAACATTAGGGCAGTTTTACTGTCCGGCGGGCAGTGAATTCAGATAATGGTTTCAACAACAGGTAATCAGAATGAAAAGAGCAGTGGTAGTTTTTAGCGGCGGACAAGATTCAACAACCTGTCTGATTCAGGCTCTGAAGCAATATGACGAAGTCCACTGCGTCACGTTCGATTATGGTCAGCGCCATCGTGCTGAAATTGAAATCGCACAGAAATTATCAGTGGAACTTGGCGCCCGTGCGCACAAGGTTCTGGATGTTGGTTTGTTAAATGAACTGGCCGTCAGCAGCCTGACCCGCGATAACATTCCGGTACCTAACTTTGGGGATGAAAATAACGGCGGCCTGCCAAGCACTTTCGTTCCAGGTCGTAATATTTTATTCCTGACACTGGCAGCAATTTATGCTTATCAGATCCAGGCTGAAGCGGTGATCACCGGAGTTTGTGAAACCGACTTCTCAGGTTATCCGGATTGCCGTGATGAGTTCGTGAAGGCGCTGAACACGGCCGTTTCGCTCGGTCTGGCACGCGATGTCCGTTTTGAAACGCCGCTGATGTGGCTGAATAAAGCGGAAACCTGGGCGCTGGCTGATTATTATCAGCAGCTGGATCTGGTCCGCCATAAAACGCTGACCTGTTATAACGGCATTGCCGGTGATGGCTGTGGCGAATGTGCGGCCTGTCATTTGCGCGCCAATGGTTTGCAGCAATTCCAGCAGGATAAAACGGGCGTGATGAACAGCCTGAAGCAGAAAACCGGTCTGCGCTGATTAAGCAGACGTCAGAAGCAAAGTGGGTGGCCATCAGACCACCCGTTTTCTATTAATCAGCTTGTTTATCAGTACTTAGCCAAATCAGTCGTTTTCCAGTTCCAGTTCACGTAATCGCTCCAGCAACTCACCTTCCAGCGGCAACGCCTTTTGCGTACGCAAGTCGATACAGACGAACGTCAGCGTCGCATCGGCAACCACTTCACCCTCACAGGTCACAACCTGTTCCAGCACACCGCTGCGTCCGTTTAATTGCTGCATGCTGCTGTCAATGCGCAACACATCGCCAAGCACTGCGGGTTTGCGATAATTGATGTTGATATTCACCACGATAAACGCGATTTTATTTTCGCTCATCCACTGGAAACCCGACTGATTATCGAGCCATTCCCAGCGGGCAGTTTCGAGGAATTCCAGATAGCGCGCATTGTTGACGTGCTGATAGACGTCGATATGAAAGCCGCGAACTTTGATAAAGGTATGCATAGTGGTTAAAAAACTCCTGATAGTCGTCTGAGGCATACAACCAAACTGGTCAGATGTCTTTAGAGATTAGCAGAAGAAAACGGCGGCAACCGTTAAGGGTTTACCGCCGCGACATCCGTCACAATTTCAGACGGTCCTTGTTACGTTCAAATAATGCGGCACCAATTCCCGGTACTTCGCGCAGTTGTTCCACATCGGTAAACTGCCCAAGTTCCTCGCGATAGCTGATGATGGCCTGTGCCTTCTTCATCCCTACCCCGTTCATCACCTTGGCAAATTCCTCTGCAGTCGCAGTGTTGATGCTGACAGTACTTTCATCTGTAACCGCAGCCTGCTCCTTTTTCACTTGCGGGCCTGAGACTTTACCTGCAGCCGTCACCGGCGCTGCCGTAGTAGTCGCCACAGGGCTGGTGGCATTGGGTGCCGCGTGTAACATAACGGGCAGAGTAGAAAGCCCCAGTGCCAGAGCCAACGAAAGTGATGTAATGCCTAATTTTTTCATGCTGTATCCTCCATGTGTTTGACAGCACGGAGAGAGTGCATCAGGCAGGAAAAGCGAACAACGGGCAAGTTTCAAATATGGAAAAGGCCGCGAAAGCGGCCTTTGTTTGTTGCAACGCGTTGCAAAACTTTGCGGCGTTTACTGGTTTTGTGCAGCTGAACCGTATTTGATTTTCGCTTCCTGACGCAGATTAGTCAGCAAGGCATCAAAGGTTACGTTCGAGGAGGTTTGTTGCATCTCCTGATTGAAACGTCCGATATCCGCTTCAGGTACGACACCCGACGTCACAGTATTCAGTTTAACCAGCACGCTGTTGCCTTTATTGTCCTGAGTCAGACCATAAACTGGCTGGTCTTTCTGAGGATGTGGCAACGCGTAGACGTTAGATTCAAACGCAGAAGGCTGCTGACTGCGCTGAACTTTCTGCACAGCACCGAAGCTCAGACCTGCCGCTTTCATCGCGTCATCGCCTTTGCCGTCTTTCAGAGCGGTCAGCAGTTTTTCGCCATCCATCCGTGCCTGATCTTGTGCTTTCTGGCGTTTAACCAGCGTCGTCACCTGATCTTTCACTTCAGCAAAAGGTTTCACGCCTTCCGCCTTATGCGCTTCTACACGAACCACAAAGGCGCGATCGCCATCGACAGTAATGATATCGGAGTTACTGCCCGGAGAACCGTCCTGACCAATCAGACCACCATCAAAAATCGCCTGTACGACAGGTTTGAAGTTGATGCCAGCAGGAATTTGGTTTTGGGTAAACCAGTCGGTATGCACCGCTTTAGTTCCTGCAACTTCTTCGGCTGAAGTCAGAGATTCATTATCATTGGTTGCCGCTTCGCTGACTTTCTGTTGCAGCGCGTAGTAAGCATCCAGTGATTTTTCCTGCTTAAGCTTGTCAGTGATCGCGTTACGGACAGCCGCTAACGGTTTGACCTGCTCAGGCGTCACGTCATCAAGGCGCAGGATGAAGAAACCGCTGTCAGATTTAATCACGCCGGAAACCTGACCTTTAGCCGTCAGATTAGCGTTCTTAAATTCTGGCAATGTGGTTTCAGGTTCCATCCAGCCCAAATCACCACCCTGTTTAGCGCTCAGGGCATCGGTAGATTTAGTCTTAGCCAGTTCGGCAAAGTCAGTCCCTTTTTTCAGCTCGGCGGCAACCGCGTCGGCATCAGCCTGTGATTTCAGGACAATGACGCTGTAACGGCGACGTTCAGGCTGACCGAACTCACTTTTGTGCTGATCGTAATAGGCACTGATATCAGCATCTGTCACTTCAGTTTTGCCCTGCATAGCCGCGGCATCCATTTCGATGTAGCTGACTTTTACCTGCTCAGGGGAAATAAAGCTGTTTTTGTTCTGGTCGTAGAAAGCCTGTAACTCTGCGTCAGTCACCTGCTGTTTAGCAGCCAGCGCATCGGTATCCAGAGTGGCGGTTTGTACTTCACGAACCTGCAGAAGCAGTGCAGCCAATGATTTGCTTTCTACCGGCAAAACGAAATCTGACTGGCCGTAGGCCTGCTCAAGCTGCTGACTGATGAGCTGCTGTTTCATCAACTGCGCAAAATTATCCGCGCTGTATCCCATGCTCTGGATACTTTGCAGATATTTGGCGTTATCAAAACGGCCATCAGTCTGGAATTGTGGGGTGGCAAAAATCGCATCTTTGATCTGCTGATCGCTGACGGTAATACCCAATTTTTTGGAATACTGATCCAGCAAAGTGACGTCAATCAGATTGCTCAGGGATTCCTGACGCAGTTGCTGCATGTAACCGTCACTGCCCGCCAGTTCAGAGAACTGATCGCCAAGTTGCTGCTGCAACCGGTTACGCTGGTTCTGTACAGCCTGCTCTAACTGAGCCCGACCGATTTCCTGACCATTCACTTTCGCTGCATAGTCGCCTGAACCGCCGACCAGGTAGTTGCCCACCCCTGTCAAAATAAAGGACAGAATAATCAGGGCCAGAATGATTTTGAGCACGACGTTGTTGGAAGCCGCGCGTAAATTGTCCATCATAGTGAGGCAACACTCCGCTGTAATAAAAAAAGCGCATCGTTCTCGATGCGCCTTGTATCTTACCTTACCAGCCCGATGACGTCAGGTTATTGTTTAACAACCAGACCTGAATGAAAAAGCATCAGTGATGCGCCTCACACGGTTGTAACGTCAGCTTGCAGATAATTAGCCGTTAACGGCATCTTTCAGCGCTTTACCTGCACGGAAGCCAGGTACTTTGGCTGCTGCAATGCTGATTTCTTTACCGGTCTGTGGGTTACGACCAGTACGTGCTGAACGTTCACGCACGGAGAAAGTACCGAAGCCTACCAGAGCTACTTCATCCCCCGCTTTCAGGGTGTCAGTGACAGATGCAAGAACAGCATCTAAAACACGTCCCGCTGCGGCTTTAGAAATATCAGCACCGGCAGCAATTTTGTCGATCAATTGTGACTTATTCACTCTTATCATCCCCTCTTAATTTCGTTCATCACGCCGCATTTTCCCTGCAGACGTGACCGCGCTGCTGTTATATCAATCTTGTCAGAGCGATGCAAGCGACTGAAAGCAGCCTGAAACCCTTTGACCGTTGACTACGTTAACGGCACAAAAAAAAGCTGGCAAGTGAGATTTCACCTGCCAGCCTGAGTTTTATTCAACTGTGTAAGCTGATGTCACTATTTTGCTGCCACCGGCAGTGCGCCGTAAGCCGGATTTTGCAATGCGATGTTCAGAACATCATCAATGCGTTTTACCGGGTGGATCTCAAGATCTGCCAGCACGTTTGCCGGAATTTCTTCCAGATCGCGTTTGTTGTCATCCGGGATCAGAACCACTTTGATGCCACCACGATGGGCTGCGAGCAGTTTTTCTTTCAGACCACCAATTGGCAGAACCAGACCACGCAGAGTGATTTCACCTGTCATCGCAACATCCGCACGAACCGGGTTCCCCGTCAGACAAGACACCAGCGCAGTACACATTGCGATACCGGCACTCGGACCATCTTTCGGCGTTGCCCCTTCTGGTACGTGAACGTGAATATCACGTTTTTCGTAGAAGTCAGGGTTGATACCCAGTTTATCAGCACGTGAACGCACAACGGTCAGCGCGGCCTGAATGGATTCCTGCATCACTTCACCCAGAGAACCGGTGTACGTCAGCTTACCTTTGCCCGGTACGCAGGCCGTTTCGATGGTCAGCAATTCGCCGCCCACTTCGGTCCACGCCAGACCAGTGACCTGGCCCACACGGTTTTCGGTATCAGCACGACCGTAATCGACCTTCTGCACGCCGAGGAAATCTTTCAGGTTGTCGCCGTTGATTTCAATGTGCTTGATGTTTTTATCCATCAGCAATTGTTTAACTGCTTTTCGGCAAAGTTTAGACAACTCACGTTCTAAACTACGCACACCCGCTTCACGGGTATAGAAACGGATAATGCCGATAATTGCGCTGTCATCAACCGTCAGTTCGTTCTTCTTAAGCGCATTACGCTCAAGCTGCTTCGGCAGCAAATGCTGTTTGGCGATGTTCAGTTTTTCATCTTCGGTATAGCCCGAAAGACGGATCACTTCCATACGGTCAAGCAGCGGAGCCGGGATATTCATCGAGTTCGAGGTCGCCACAAACATCACATCTGACAGGTCGTAATCGACTTCCAGATAGTGATCGTTAAACGCCACGTTCTGTTCCGGATCCAACACTTCCAGCAGAGCAGAAGCGGGATCACCACGCATGTCAGATGACATCTTGTCGATTTCATCTAGCAGGAACAGCGGATTTTTAACCCCGACTTTCGCCATTTTCTGGATCAGTTTGCCCGGCATGGAACCGATATAGGTACGACGGTGACCGCGGATTTCCGCTTCATCACGTACGCCACCCAGCGCCATACGCACATACTGACGGCCCGTCGCTCGTGCGATTGACTGACCCAGTGAGGTTTTACCCACACCCGGAGGCCCGACCAGACACAGGATTGGGCCTTTAATTTTGCTGACACGACTCTGTACTGCGAGGTATTCCAGAATGCGGTCTTTGACACGCTCCAGACCATAATGGTCAGTATCCAGAACTTCCTGCGCTTTGAGCAGGTCTTTTTTCACTTTGCTGCGGGCATTCCATGGCACCTGAAGCATCCAGTCGATATATCCACGGACAACCGTGGCTTCGGCGGACATCGGCGACATCATTTTCAGCTTTTGCAACTCAGCTTCGGTTTTTTCACGCGCATCTTTCGGCATTTTGGCCGCTTCGATTTTGCGTTTCAGCGCCTCATGCTCGTCAGGCGTATCGTCCATTTCGCCAAGTTCTTTCTGAATCGCTTTCATTTGCTCATTCAGATAGTACTCGCGCTGGCTTTTTTCCATCTGTTTTTTGACACGGTTACGGATGCGTTTCTCAACCTGTAACAGGTCGATTTCCGATTCCATCATCGCCATCAGATATTCCAGACGCTCGGTGATATCAAACATTTCCAGCACGGATTGTTTGTCAGCGAGTTTCAATGGCATATGCGCAGCGATGGTGTCAGCCAGACGTGCAGCATCTTCAATGCTGTTCAGTGAAGTCAGCACTTCCGGCGGGATCTTTTTGTTCAGCTTGATGTAGCCTTCAAACTGATTAATCGCAGTACGCACCAGAACTTCCTGCTCGCGTTCATCCACGGCAGGAGATTCAAGATATTCCGCCTGGGCAGCAAAATGCTCGCCACTGTCAGAAAGTGTCGTAATACGCGCACGTTGTAACCCTTCCACCAGCACTTTGACCGTGCCGTCCGGGAGCTTCAGCATTTGTAATATTGAGGCAACCGTACCCACGGAGAAGAGGTCATTAACGCCCGGCTCATCTGTTGAAGCTTCTTTCTGCGCCACCAGCATGATTTTTTTGTCGTGATCCATCGCAGCTTCGAGGCACCGAATCGATTTTTCCCTGCCAACAAACAACGGGATCACCATGTGCGGATAAACCACCACATCGCGCAAAGGCAATACGGGGATTTCTATGCGTTCAGAACGCTCAGGGTTCATAGAGCTCTCTCTTAGTTTAGCTTCCGCCAGGTTAAGGAAATCTCGTGAAACACGAGTCAGACGGGTTTCAGCAAGTCGTTAACTGAGTATATGGGGATGAATGTCTGACATTCAACGTTAAGAATGTGCGAAAAAAAAATGGGGGACAAAATCCCCCATTTCATGGCTAACTCTCTGGATAGATTGGCTAATTATTCGCCAGATGCCTGTTGCGCTTCTGGTTTGCCATAAATCATCAGAGGTTCTGACTGGCCCGCAATCACGGACTCATCAATCACCACTTTTTCGACATCTTCGAGAGACGGCAGATCATACATAGTGTCCAGCAATGCGGCTTCTACGATGGAACGCAGACCACGGGCACCGGTTTTACGGACCATGGCTTTTTTCGCAATCGCAACCAGCGCTTCATCGCGGAATTCCAGTTCAACGCCTTCCAGATTGAACAATGCCTGATATTGCTTAGTCAGGGCATTTTTCGGCTCTTTCAGAATCTGAATCAGAGCTTCTTCGTTCAGCTCGCTCAGGGTCGCTACCACTGGCAGACGACCAATGAACTCAGGGATCAGACCAAATTTGATCAAATCTTCTGGTTCAGCCTGCGCCAGCAACTGACCTTCGGTCGCTTTCTGTTCTTTGCCTTTCACTTCTGCACCAAAACCGATACCGGTATTGGTGTTGATACGCTGACCAATCACTTTATCCAGACCGGCAAATGCGCCGCCACAGATAAAGAGGATTTTCGACGTATCAACTTGCAGGAATTCTTGCTGTGGATGCTTACGTCCGCCTTGCGGTGGAACGGCAGCCACGGTGCCTTCAATCAGTTTCAGCAGCGCTTGCTGAACACCTTCGCCCGACACGTCACGCGTGATAGACGGGTTGTCAGATTTGCGGGAAATCTTATCGATTTCATCAATGTAAACAATGCCGCGTTGCGCTTTCTGTACGTCGTAGTCACATTTCTGCAGCAGTTTCTGGATAATATTTTCGACGTCTTCACCGACGTAACCGGCTTCGGTCAGCGTGGTAGCATCAGCCATCGTAAATGGCACATCCAGGAAACGCGCCAGGGTTTCAGCCAGCAGCGTTTTACCGCTACCGGTTGGCCCGATCAGCAGTATGTTGCTCTTGCCTAATTCGATACCGTTGCTGGTATCGCCATTACGCAGGCGCTTATAGTGGTTGTACACAGCCACAGCCAGCACTTTCTTCGCAGGTTCCTGGCCGATAACATAATCGTCAAGGTGCTGACGGATTTCATGCGGCGTCGGTAACGCACTGCGTTCACGGTGTGGCGCGACTTCTTTGATCTCTTCGCGAATAATGTCATTACATAAATCGACACATTCATCGCAGATATACACTGACGGCCCGGCAATCAGCTTACGCACTTCATGCTGGCTTTTGCCGCAAAAAGAGCAGTACAGCAGCTTTCCTGAACCGTCTTTGCGCTTATCTGTCATCAGTAAACCTCTTCTCTAGTATCAGTCCCGCAGCGTAACAAGAACACCACGGCACGACCATATTACACAACAGCCGCATGATTGGCTGATGTCTGTTCATTCCTGTTATGACTCATGGCAGGCAGGTTTTGCTTGATACAAAACCTGCCGTTGAGACGTCCGTATGAGTATAACTATAGACCATCAGCCCGGCAGAAATAAGCCGTCAGGCGCGATGGGTAAATACGGAATCCACTAACCCGTACTGTACAGCCTCATCAGCAGACAGGAAACGGTCACGCTCAGTGTCACGCTCTATTTCTTCAAGAGTTTTACCCGTATGTTTCGCCATCAGCTCATTCATACGTGATTTCACTTTGAGAATTTCTTTTGCGTGGATTTCGATGTCCGTCGCCTGGCCCTGGAAACCGCCCAGTGGCTGGTGGATCATCACGCGTGAGTTTGGCAGACAGAAACGTTTGCCTTCTGCACCGGCGGTCAACAGGAATGCCCCCATTGAACAAGCCTGCCCCATACAAATGGTGCTGACGTCCGGTTTGATAAACTGCATGGTGTCATAAATCGACATACCGGCAGTGATCACACCACCCGGTGAGTTGATATAAAGATAAATGTCTTTTTCCGGACTTTCTGCTTCCAGAAACAGCATCTGGGCAACAATAAGGTTAGCCATATGGTCTTCAACCTGACCTGTCAGGAAGATGATGCGTTCCTTAAGCAGACGGGAGAAGATGTCGTATGAACGTTCGCCCCGTGAAGTTTGCTCAACCACCATGGGTACCAACGCCATGTTTGGTGCAAATTGCTCTCTTTCACCACTGTATGACATAACCGTCTCCTAATAGATTCTGTTTGGCGCTCTTTAAAACCGATTCTACTTGAGATAGGCACACATGACTATGCTCAAGCGGCCAAGTCGCCATTTACACGCCTGACGGTCGTTATCAGTCAGATTTTAACTACAAATTTACCTGGGTTCGTTCTTATCAATTGGGGGATTTAGCCCCTTTTTTCAAGCCTGCAGGAATATTTCTTTTTCTCACGCTGTCCTGAACCGATGAAAGCCATTGTGGATGAGGCCAGTGTGAGGTTTCTACGTGGGCTGTGCCTTATAGTGATAAATATAGTGCAAAAACAACAGTCAAAAACAAAAAATACCTGATTTTCAGCAAATAAAAAGCCCGCAGTAAAAACTGCGGGCCTGAGAAGCGAACCTGTAAACAGGTTCAGCAACGTGCAATTAACTTATGCAGGTTGAGTCTGGTTCATCAGCTCAGTAAAGGTAGTGGCTTTTTCAGTCACTTTCGCTTTAGACAACAGAGTTTCGACCGCTTGTTCTTCCAGAGCGACGTTACGCATGTTGTTCATCAGCTCTTTGTTTTTGCTGTAGAACTCAACAACTTCTTGTGGATCTTCGTACGCAGAAGCCATTTCTTCGATCAGCGCTTTAACGCGATCTTCGTCAGCTTTCAGTTCGTGCTGGCTGATCACTTCGCCCAGCAGCAGACCAACAACGACGCGACGTTTAGCTTGCTCTTCGAACAACTCACGTGGCAGTTCCAGCGCTTGTTTTTCGTTGCCGCCGAAACGTTGTGCAGCCTGACGACGCAGAACATCTACTTCGCCGTCGATCAGTGCAGCTGGCACGTCGATTTCATTAGCGCTGACCAGACCGTCGATTGCCTGAGTTTTGATGCGGTTACGAACAGCGCCTTTCAGCTCGCGTTCCATGTTTTTACGCACTTCAGCGCGCAGACCTTCAACAGAACCATCAGCCACGCCGAAACGTTTGATGAATTCTGGCGTCAGTTCTGGCAGTTCACGCTCTTCAACTTTCTTCAGAGTGATCGCGAACTTAGCTGCTTTACCTTTCAGGTTTTCAGCGTGGTAGTCTTCCGGGAAGTTCACGTCGATTGTGAATTCTTCACCCGCTTTGTGACCGACCAGACCTTCTTCGAAACCTGGGATCATGCGGCCCTGGCCCATAGCCAGTACGAAATCAGAGGCTTTGCCGCCTTCGAAATCTTCACCGTCGATAGAACCGGAGAAATCAACGGTTACGCGGTCTTCAGCAGTGGCTGCAGCGTCAGTTTCTTTCCAGTCAGCTTGTTGCTTACGCAGAGTTTCCAGCATGGTATCAACATCAGCGTCGTTAACTTCAACAACAGGTTTTTCAACTTCGATGTTTTCCAGATCTTTCAGCTCAACTTCCGGGTACACTTCGAATTCTACGGAGAAATTGAAGTCTTCACCTTGCTTGTACTCACCCGGGATATAGTTAGGTGCGCCAGCCGGATTGATTTTTTCTTTGATGATCGCATCAACGAAATTGCGTTGCATCAGATCACCCAGCACGTCCTGACGTACTGACGCGCCGTAACGCTGTTCGATGATGTGGCTTGGTACTTTGCCTTTACGGAAGCCGTCAATACGTACTTTTTTAGAGACGTTGATCAGTTCACTGCTCACTGCTTTTTCAATGCTTTCAGCAGGAACAGTAATCGTTACGCGGCGCCCAAGGCCTTGAGTGGTTTCAACAGAAACTTGCATCTTGTTACCTCAAAAAAAAATCACAGTGCTCGGTCAACTCCAGAAGTCGTTCTCAAGATGAGAAGCAGCATCGAGTGCGCGAACTTACCTTGAAAACGACTTCTAAGAACCGGGACAGTTCTGTATCAGAACGTAGCCCTGTATTCGAGAGCGTCCGAAACCATTCCGGAAAAATTAGACGCGACATTATAGCGACGCAGACGCATTGAGTCGAGGACGGTATCTGTTACGCGGGAGGAAACTCACACGGGAATCGATCCATCGAAAAAAGCAGTCATTGCAAAGGCATTTCGCCTTGCCGTCTGTCCGTCAGAAGAAAAACAAAAACGGCCCGCGGGCCGTTTCTTGAAATTCGCATCTACTAATACCGCATCTGACAAGGAAAGTTCCAGTTTTACCGTCTCAAATGGCGATATTTATGCCTTTTTTGAATCAAATCGTGACGATCACGCCATTGTGCCCGCGCCGCGACAAGGCGGAGAGGCCGGAACCGTATCCTGCAAACCTTCCCATTCTTTCAGGGTGTAAGTATGCAGTGCCAGTGCATGAACGCTGCCCGCCAGCTCTTCGGTTAATCTTCCATAAATTGCACGATGACGCGCCAGGAAACGCTCGCCGATAAACTTATCGGACACCATGACGACTTTAAAATGGCTCTCGGAGCCTGCCGGGACATTATGACGATAGCTTTCGTCAGTCACTTCCAGAAACGCAGGTTCGAATGCTTCAACTAATTTTGCTTCTATTTGCTCACGAATCATAGCAATCTCCTTACACCGCATCAGCTGAGAACTGCGTCTGTCTGGTACTTCTATCTCTCTATAATGATAGGCTGTTTTCCGGACTCTATGCATGTCAGAACAATAAATTTCTGCTGCAGATTGATAAAAACGCCGCTCAGCCTGTCAAAGCTGATTCTGTCAAAGAAAGTGCTGTTCCGCCACGGATGATGAATGCCATCCGCCGGTTAACGACTTCTTTGCTGAAAAAAAGCGCAAAAAAGACGTTTTCCGGATTTTTGGGACTTCCCCCGGAAAATGGCAATGTTATGATGTCGGCAAAATTTTGAGCACTATTCCCTTATTAATATTGAGAAAATACACATGCTAAAGAAAATTATTTTCCCGGTTCTGGCGATGTTGATGCTGGCAGGCTGTGCCACCAGCACTAACACGCTGGACGTTTCTCCGAAAATTGTATTACCTTCACAGGATCCTACCCTTCAGGGCATCACCATCAGCATCAACGGTGCTGACCAGCGTCAGGATCAGGCACTGGCAAAAGTTAACCGTGACGGCCAGCTGATTTCCCTGACGCCTTCCCGTGACCTGCGTTTCCTGCTGCAGGAATCGCTGGAGAAACAAATGACCGCCCGTGGTTACATGGTCGGTGCTGACGGCGCTGTGGATCTGCAAATCGTGGTGAACAATCTATATGCCGATGTTCAGGAAGGTAACCTGCGTTATAACATCACCACTAAAGCCGATATCTCTATCATTGCAACGGCTAAAAATGGCAGCAAACAGGTGAAAAATTACCGCTCGACGTACAATGTACAGGGCGCACTGTCTGCGACTAACGCGAAAATCACCAATGCGGTTAATACCACTCTGGGTGATGTCATCAGCGACATGGCCTCAGATACCAGCATCAGCGACTTTATCAAAGCTAACGCGCGATAAGTTTCTGCTGTAAGAGTGAACACTTCTGCCCGGCTTGCCGGGCAGAATGCTTTCTGAGGCAAGTGATTGTCTTTCCCGATAAGCATCCCTTCCTTTATTATGCGTATGCGCCACTCTCTCACCGGTACGCAGGAACACTATTTTAATGAAAGGTCAGTATTTCAAGATTTTCACGCAGCGTAATACCGTCATTTTACTGCTTCTGGGCTTTGCTTCCGGCTTACCGCTGGCGCTGACATCCGGCACATTGCAGGCGTGGATGACAGTGGAAAACGTCGATCTGAAAACCATCGGGATTTTCTCGCTGGTCGGTCAGGCTTACGTTTTTAAATTCCTGTGGTCACCGATGATGGACCGCTATACGCCCTCTTTCCTCGGGCGCAGACGTGGCTGGCTGATACTGACGCAACTCCTGCTGGTGGTGGCGATTTTCGCCATGGGATTTATGGATCCCTCCAAAGATTTATTCTGGCTGGCGTCGCTGGCAGTGCTGATAGCCTTCGCTTCCGCGTCGCAGGACATCGTTTTCGACGCCTACAAAACTGATTTATTGCCGCCGGAAGAGCGAGGGAGCGGCGCGGCGGTTTCCGTACTGGGCTACCGGCTGGCGATGCTGGTATCCGGCGGGCTGGCCTTGTGGCTGGCAGACCGTTATCTCGGCTGGCAGCACATGTACTGGCTGATGTCAGGTCTGATGCTGACTGGCGTTATCGCTACCCTGCTGTCGCCGGAACCTGAAAACTCGCAACCCGCTCCGCGTACCCTCGAAATGGCGGTCGTCGCGCCGCTGAAAGACTTCTTTGCCCGTAACAATGCCTGGCTGATTTTACTGCTCATCGTGATGTACAAAATGGGCGATGCATTCGCAGGCAGCCTGAGCACCACATTTTTGATCCGCGGCGTCGGGTTTGATGCCGGGGAAGTCGGGCTGGTGAACAAAACGCTCGGTCTGGCGGCCACGATTTTTGGGGCCCTGCTGGGCGGGATGCTGATGCAGCGTCTGAGCCTGTTCCGCGCACTGATGCTGTTCGGGATTTTGCAGGCTGTATCCAATGCGGGTTACTGGATCCTTGCCGTTACAGATAAAGATTTGATCACCATGGGCACGGCGATTTTCTTCGAAAATCTTTGCGGGGGGATGGGGACGGCGGCCTTTGTCGCATTGCTGATGACATTGTGTAACCGCTCGTTTTCGGCCACACAGTTTGCGTTGCTTTCTGCGCTATCAGCCGTGGGCCGTGTATATGTCGGACCGATTGCCGGCTGGTTTGTGGAAGCCTATGGCTGGCCGTGGTTTTATCTTTTCTCGATTGTGGCGGCGGTCCCCGGCTTACTGCTGCTGGCGGTTTGCAGACAAACGCTGGAATACACTCAAAGCACCGACAGCTTCCTGCCACGCGTTCACTTTGCAAAATCCTACCGGTGGGCGCTGCGCTTTCTGCTGACGGGAAGCGTGCTGCTGATCCTGTGGCTGGTCACACTGATTGCCGACAGTATGGGCTGGGCTTCCTGGCAAGCTCTGGCGACAGTTTTGCTGGAAACCGGCGCATTTATATGTCTGACTGGTGTTATTTTAGGCAGTCTGCTCGACTTTTTATCTCTGCGCCGTACCGCACGTTCATGATTTGCCGCCATTCATTTGAAATGAGTGGCGCATTCATTTAACAACTGATCAATAAATATCACTCAACAATTTAAATTCAGAAAAAATAATATTCGCGGGGATAATTTTTCTCCGCCGCTTTTTGTTGATTTTATTTCACTCGTTTTAAACATTAATTTAACATTAATTAAACCTATCGAACGGATATCGGCCGGCAATAATATTGAGAAAATCTGTCACCCCTTGTTTTTCATCACTATAGAAAAAAATCTATACGCAACATATTGTTGCCCACTGTAAATTGTCACGATCCGTGACATGTGTGACTGCGTTAACATAAAGTGTCAACAGCGGCTTGACACTTGTTTAAGCGTGTTTACAGTCCTGCAACCTTCCCGTAAAATGCCCGCACACCTGAAGCGACAATAGAGCCCTAGTTATTGAGGTCGTTAGATGAGACTTAAGAAATACAATAAAAGTATTGGGATGTTGTCCTTATTTGCTTCCGCGTTATTGTTGAGCGGTTGCAATACGGCATTGATGGATCCCAAGGGAGCAATTGGACTCGAGCAGAGAACGCTGATTTTAACCGCTATCGGTTTAATGCTGATCGTTGTTATACCAGTTATTATCATGGCGTTTGCCTTTGCGTGGAAGTATCGTGCTTCCAACACAAAAGCAAAATACAGTCCTGATTGGTCCCACTCCAACAAAATTGAAGCCGTCGTCTGGACAGTTCCAATTATTATCATTGCCATCCTGGCAACGATAACCTGGAAAACCACCCACTCGCTTGATCCGTTCAAGCCTATCGTGACTGACGAAAAACCGATGACGGTTGAAGTCGTTTCTCTGGACTGGAAATGGTTGTTCATTTATCCGGAACAGGGCATCGCTACCGTTAACGAACTCGTCATTCCTAAAGATGTGCCGGTTCAGTTCAAAGTCACTTCTGACTCTGTGATGAACTCGTTCTTTATTCCTCAGTTAGGCGGGCAGATTTATGCGATGGCCGGTATGCAGACTCAGTTGCATTTGATTGCAAATGAAGCCGGTACCTACAAGGGCATCTCAGCAAGCTTCAGCGGCCGCGGTTTCTCTGGCATGAAGTTCAACACGATTGCGACGCCAACCCGTGCCGATTTCGACACCTGGGTAGCGAAAGTGAAAAGCGCACCGAACCAACTGGCAACCACTGATGACTTCAACAAACTGGCTGCACAGAGTATCGACAACCCGGTCGAATACTTCTCTGTTGCAAAACCTGGTTTGTTCAAAGAAATCATTGGCAAATACTCCATGCATGACATGAAGGCAGCGCCAGAAGGTCACACCATGCCAATGCCAGCAGGCAGCGACATGAAAGGCATGGATATGGGTGGACAGTCTCACGCAGCCGGAGCCGAGGAATAAACGATGTTCGGAAAATTAACGCTTGATTCGGTTCCGTATCATGAACCGATTATCATGGTCACAGTTGCCGCGATTATCATTGGTGGTCTGGCAGTCCTTGCCGGCATCACCTATTTCGGTAAGTGGAAGTATCTGTGGACCGAGTGGCTGACGTCTGTCGACCACAAAAAATTAGGTATCATGTATATCATTCTGGCCTTCGTCATGCTTCTGCGTGGCTTTGCCGATGCCATCATGATGCGTAGCCAGCAGGTTCTTGCTTCTGCAGGTGAACCGGGCTTCCTGCCGCCTCATCACTACGACCAAATCTTCACCGCGCACGGCGTAATCATGATCTTCTTCATGGCGATGCCTTTCGTAATCGGTCTGATGAACGTGGTTGTTCCTTTGCAAATCGGTGCGCGCGACGTTGCGTTCCCGTTCCTGAACAACGTGAGCTTCTGGTTTACCGCCGCTGCTGTTGTGTTGATCAACATCTCTCTGGGTGTGGGTGAATTCGCACAGACCGGCTGGTTGGCCTATCCGCCACTGTCAGGTAAGGAATACAGTCCGGGGGTCGGGGTAGATTACTGGATCTGGAGTCTCCAGATATCCGGTGTCGGTACCTTGCTGACCGGTGTTAACTTCTTTGCGACCATCCTGAAGATGCGCGCTCCTGGTATGCCGCTGATGAAAATGCCGGTATTTACCTGGGCCGCACTGTGCACCAACGTGTTGATTATCGTGTCCTTCCCGATCCTGACCGTGACTGTTGCACTGCTGACTTTAGACCGTTATCTGGGCACCCATTTCTTCACGAATGATATGGGCGGCAACATGATGATGTACATCAACCTGATTTGGGCCTGGGGCCATCCGGAAGTGTACATTTTGGTTCTGCCAGTATTTGGTGTGTTCTCAGAAGTTACCGCAACCTTCTCCAAAAAACGTCTGTTCGGTTACACCTCGCTGGTATGGGCAACCATCGCCATCACCGTGTTGTCGTTCATCGTTTGGCTGCACCACTTCTTCACCATGGGTTCAGGCGCAAACGTCAATGCCTTCTTCGGCATCATGACGATGATCATTTCTATCCCGACCGGGGTAAAAATCTTCAACTGGCTGTTCACCATGTATCAGGGCCGTATCACGCTGAATGCAGCGATGCTGTGGACCGTTGGCTTCATCATCACCTTCTCTGTGGGTGGTATGACCGGCGTTCTGCTGGCGGTTCCGGGTGCTGACTTCGTGCTGCACAACAGCCTGTTCCTGATTGCCCACTTCCATAACGTAATCATCGGTGGTGTGGTCTTCGGTTGCTTCGCAGGTCTGACTTACTGGTTCCCTAAATCCTTCGGCTTCACGCTGAACGAAAAATGGGGTGTGCGTTCATTCTGGTTCTGGATCATCGGTTTCTTCGTTGCGTTCATGCCACTGTACGTACTGGGCTTCATGGGTATGACCCGTCGTGTCAGCCAGAACATCGATCCTGAGTTCCACCCGTTGCTGGTTGTTGCGGCATGCGGTGCTGCACTGATTGCCTGCGGTATCCTCTGCCAGCTGATCATGATCTTCGTTTCCGTTCGCGACCGCGACCAGAACCGTGATCTGACCGGTGACCCATGGGGCGCACGTACTCTGGAGTGGGCAACCTCTTCTCCTCCTCCGTTCTACAACTTCGCTATCGTGCCGCAAATTCACGACCGCGATGAGTTCTGGGACATGAAAGAGAAAGGTACCGCTTACAAGCAGCCTGCTAAATATGAACCGATTCATATGCCACGTAACAGCGGCGCCGGTTTCATCATCGCTATGCTGAGTCTGGTTTGTGGTTTCGCTTTAATCTGGGATATCTGGTGGCTGGCAGCAGTGAGCTTCATTGCGCTGGTTGTGACCTGGATTGCGAAAAGCTTCGACGAAGATGTTGATTACTACGTGCCAGTTGAAGAAGTGGAACGTATTGAAAACCAACATTATGAACAAATCCGTAAAGCAGGTGTGAAACATGGCAACTGATACTCTGACTCACCACGATGAGGCCCATGCTGAGCATGGGCACCACGACGCAGGTGCAACCAAAGTCTTCGGCTTCTGGATCTACCTGATGAGTGACTGCATCTTGTTTGCGAGCCTGTTCGCAACGTATGCAGTACTGGTAAACGGGACCGCTGGCGGTCCCTCTGGTAAAGACATTTTTGAACTGCCGTTCGTGCTGGTAGAAACCTTCTGCCTGCTGTTCAGTAGTATCACTTACGGCTTTGCGATGCTGGGCATGAACAAAGGCAATAAAGCGGCTGTTAACGGCTGGTTGTTCCTGACTTTCCTGTTCGGTTTAGGCTTCATCGGGATGGAACTCTATGAATTCCATCATCTGATTGCTGAAGGCTATGGCCCGCAACGCAGTGGTTTCCTGTCTGGCTTCTTTGCGCTGGTCGCCACCCACGGTCTGCACGTGACCTGTGGTCTGATTTGGATCCTGACTATGATGGTTCAGGTTTCACGTCGCGGTCTGACTGAAGTCAACAAAACCCGTCTGATGTGTCTGAGCTTGTTCTGGCACTTCCTGGACGTAGTGTGGATCTGCGTGTTTACCGTTGTTTATCTGATGGGAGCGATGTAATGAGTCATTCTGCTACTTCCCATGGTGGCGCAAGCCACGGCAGCCTGAAGTCATACGCTATTGGCTTCATCTTGTCGGTTATCCTGACGGTGATCCCGTTTGCCATGGTCATGACCGACACGGCATCACATTCACTGATCCTGGGTACCGTGGTTGCGTCCGCAATCATCCAGATCGTTGTCCATCTGGTGTTCTTCCTGCACATGAATACGTCGTCGGAAGAGCGCTGGAACCTGGTGGCACTTCTGTTCACCGCTGTGATTATCTTTATCGTCGTTGTGGGCTCATTGTGGATTATGTATAACCTCAACCTCAATATGATGGTCAGTTAAAGAGCCGAGCTGCACGTGATGATTAAGCAATACCTGCAAGTAACGAAACCAGGAATTATTTTCGGCAACTTAATTTCTGTCATCGGGGGATTCCTCCTTGCTGCCAAAGGCAGCATCGACTTCCCACTCTTTCTCGCCACTTTGGTGGGTGTTTCGCTGGTTGTCGCATCGGGTTGTGTATTTAACAACTTTATCGACCGCGACATCGACCGGATCATGGAAAGAACGAAGAACCGGGTCCTGGTGAAAGGGCTTATTCCGCCGAAAACAAGCCTGGTTTACGCGACCATTCTGGGTATTGCGGGCTTTGCGTTGTTGTATATCGGAGCAAATCCGCTGGCGATGTGGCTGGCAGTGATGGGCTTTGTGGTTTATGTCGGCGTCTACAGCCTGTACATGAAGCGCAACTCGGTATACGGCACGTTGATCGGCAGCTTGTCTGGCGCAGCGCCACCGGTTATCGGTTACTGCGCCGTTTCAGGCCAGTTCGATACCGGTGCCCTGATCCTGCTTCTGATCTTCAGCCTGTGGCAGATGCCGCATTCGTACGCGATTGCCATCTTCCGCTTTAAAGATTATCAGGCAGCAGGCATCCCGGTTCTGCCAGTAGTGAAAGGCATCTCCGTCGCCAAGCATCATATTATCGTCTACATTCTGGCGTTTATGATTGCGACGCTGATGCTGACCCTGAGCGGTTACGCAGGTTATAAATACCTGGTCGTGGCCGCCGCTGTCAGTATCTGGTGGCTGGGCATGGCACTGAAAGGTTACAAAACGGAAAACGACGTGGTGTGGGCAAGAAAACTGTTTGGTTTCTCCATCATCACTATCATGTCGCTGAGCTTCATGATGTCCGTGGATTTTAATTCTGCACCGACATCGTTGCTGACCTACGTTTGGTAACATTCAATTTCAGTGTAACGCTCTGAAATCATAGCGAAAGGCCAGTAGCAATACTGGCCTTTTCTTTTGCTCTTTCAGTCAGACCACTCCCGTAATATCTGCTAAAGATCCATCGTTTTACCCTGACCGGCTTAATCATTAAAATGTCGGATTGTTATTTTGAGGTAGTAATGTGAACGATAACCAGATGACCCCGCAGGAAAGTCGGGCTACATGGGGACTAGGGACAGTATTTTCTTTACGCATGCTCGGCATGTTCATGGTTCTGCCGGTGCTGACCACCTATGGCATGAAACTCTCCGGCGCCAGCGAAACGCTTATCGGCATCGCTATCGGTATTTACGGACTGGCACAGGCCGTTTTCCAGATCCCATTTGGACTGCTTTCTGATCGCGTTGGCCGCAAACCCCTGATCGTCTTTGGTCTGGTCATCTTCTGTATCGGCAGCATTGTGGCTGCTTCAACCGAATCAATCTGGGGCGTGATCATTGGTCGTGCCCTGCAAGGCTCCGGCGCGATTGCCGCCGCCGTGATGGCCCTGCTTTCTGACCTGACCCGCGAGCAAAACCGCACCAAAGCGATGGCATTCATCGGCATCAGCTTCGGCATTACCTTTGCGATTGCGATGGTACTCGGCCCGATCATCACCCACGCCTGGGGTTTACACGCCCTGTTCTGGGCGATCGCGGTACTGACTATTCTCGGCATCATTATTACCGTTGCCGTGGTGCCCTCCCCTGCCACGCACATCCTCAATCGTGAATCGAGCATGGTGAAAGGCAGTTTCGGCAAAGTGCTGAGCAACGCCAAACTGCTCAAACTCAACTTCGGCATTCTGTGTTTGCACGTTTTGCTGATGTCGAGTTTTGTGGTGTTACCGCAAGTCATGGAACACGCCGGATTCCCGCCTAGTGAACACTGGCGTGTGTATCTGGTGACCATGCTGACCTCATTCGTCGCCGTCATTCCGGTGATTATCTATGCCGAGAAAAAACGCCACATGAAACAGGTATTCATGGGCTGCGTCGCGGTACTGCTGCTGGCGGAAATCGTGCTGTGGTCGGCGGGTTTGCATTTATGGGCGGTCATTGCAGGTATCCAGCTGTTCTTCCTGGCGTTTAACGTCATGGAAGCGATTCTGCCGTCGCTTATCAGTAAAGAATCACCGGCAGGCTACAAAGGCACCGCAATGGGACTTTACTCCACCAGCCAGTTTATCGGCGTGGCGATTGGCGGCAGTTTAGGCGGTTATGTCTACGGACACGCCGGTGCTGGGGCGGTATTCCTGGTCTGTGCAGCGATTGCCGTTGTCTGGTTGGTGGTCAGTTCCACCATGACCGAACCGCCGTATGTCAGCAGCCTGCGCATTACCTTGTCTGAACTGGCGGTGAAAGATTCCGCCCTGCAGGCACGCATTCTCGCGCAGCCGGGCGTGGCAGAAGCCATTGTCGTACCGGAAGAATTCAGTGCTTACGTGAAGGTCGATACCAAACAGACCAACCGTAAAGCCCTTGAGCAACTGGTCAGCGCTGCCTGACGCGCTATAACGTTAATAAACGCTGTGCCTGCAAACTGGCACAGCGTTTCAATTTTATCCCCACCGCGTGACTCCCCTCACTTAAAAAACCTCAGTAATCATTATCCTCAAGAATTCCTTAACAAAATTTTTTGTCAGTGATGACGGCTTTCGGGCCTATTGAGGATCTCATGAAAACATATGCTCTCGTTGGCACCGGCGGACGCTCAGGTTTATACATTGAAGCGATAACCGGCAAATACCGCCACAACGCAAAATTTGTGGCCTTCTGTGATACAAACCAGACGCGAATGGATTATGCGAACCGCCAGCTTGAGCAAAGCGGCATCGCCCGGGTATCGACCTGGAAAGCCGCTGATTTCTCTGCGATGCTCGACGAGACTAAACCGGACATCGTGATCGTCACCAGCATGGATCGCACGCACGACGATTACATCGTCCGCGCCCTGCACGCGGGGTGCGACGTCATTACTGAAAAGCCGATGACCATTGATGAACCGCGCGCGCTGCGTATTCTTGATGCCGTCGATGCCACCGGTTATCAGGTGCGCGTGGCGTTTAACTATCGCTACGCACCGCATCACAGCAAAATGCGCGAACTGCTGATGCAGGACACCATTGGTGAAGTGCTGTCTGTGCATTTTGAATGGCTGCTTAATACCGAACACGGTGCAGATTATTTTCGACGCTGGCACCGTGAGAAACGCAATTCCGGCGGCCTGCTGGTACACAAATCCACCCACCATTTCGACCTGATGAACTTCTGGCTGAACAGCACACCGGAGAAAGTTTATGCTCTGGGCGACCTGCGTTTTTATGGCAAAGAGAATGCAGAGAAACGTGGCGTGACCGAATTTTATCCGCGTGCGCATGGCTATGCACAGGCGCAGAACGATCCGTTTGCGCTGCATATGGAAGACAACGCCCAGCTCAAAGCGCTGTATCTGGATGCCGAGCATGAGGATAACTATTTCCGCGACCAGAGCGTGTTCAGCGACGGGATCAACATTGAAGATACGCTGTCGGTGTTGGTGAAATATCAGAACAAAGCCCAGCTGACTTACTCGCTGAATGCGTATCTGCCGTGGGAAGGACTGAATGTGGTATTCAACGGCACCCAGGGCCGCATTGAAATGAAAATCGTCGAGATGTCTTACGTGAATGCCGGTGGCAAACGCGAAAATGAAGGCAGTATCGAGAAAGCAGAAATCACGGTTTTCCCGTTATTTGCAGAGCCCTGGAAAGCTGAATTCCAGATGGGAGAAGGCGGTCACGGCGGCGGCGATAATGCCATGCTCGAGGACCTGTTCGGCGAGCGCAAAGACGATCCGTTAAAACGCGCTGCCGATCACCGCGCAGGTGCGATGTCGATCCTGACCGGGATCGCCGGAAACCTCTCTATGCAGCACGACAAGCCGATCTATTTTAAAGACTTCGAACTGGTGAAAAGACTGCGCCAGCGGAAGTGAACGCTATAAAAAAGGGACGCACAGCGTCCCTTTAAAAACAGCTAGCCAACGTAATTCGTGTTGCAGGAAGGCGGCCAGCGCAGCCAACGCATCTGCAGCGCGAAGTACGTTGGCTATTAGTCGCGGAAGTTTTTGAACTGGAAGGGCTGGCCCAGATCACCTTTCTTAACCAGCGCCATTACGGCCTGCAAATCATCACGTGCTTTGCCGGTGACGCGAACTTCGTCACCCTGCACCTGCGCCTGCACTTTGATTTTACTGTCTTTGATCAGCTTGACGATTTTCTTCGCCAGCGCAGATTCAATGCCAGAATGCAGTTTAGCTTCAACGCTGTATGTTTTACCGCTGTGATCCATCTGCTCAGGAATTTCCAGCGCGCCACCTTCGATACCACGTTTGGCTAGCTTCTCACGCAGAATATCGACCAGTTGGTTTACCTGGAAATCAGATTCACTGGCGACTTTGATACTCTCGTTTTTCTCGTTGAGATCGAAGCTGGCAGGAATGTTGCGGAAATCCCAGCGGGTTTGCAGTTCACGGCTGGCATTTTCCACGGCATTGCGCACTTCCTGCATGTCGATTTCGGAAACAATGTCAAAAGACGGCATAATCGCTTCTCCCTGTAGTTTTTGTATTGCACGTTATATGGCGTGCATAATACCGCCTTCAACCGTCGATGCCAAACAACAGCAAAGCACCGAACATAAAATGCCCCGATGGTCAAAAAGTGCAGGTGAAAATGTGATCTACAGCACGAATGTCTATACTAATAAGATAACCGGACAGCAGAATATTCTTTCTACAGCCGTTTTAGCGGGCGTATTTCGCCCCACATCCCTGGAGGCACAATGAAAATAACAGTATTGGGTTGCGGTGCGCTGGGACAACTTTGGCTTTCAACCCTTTATCAGCAAGGCCACGATGTTCAGGGATGGATCCGTATTCCTCAGCCTTTCTGTGCCGTCAATGTCATCTCGCCGGAAGGCATTGCATTTAACCGCAATATGCCAACCAATGATCCGGAACATCTGGCGCAGAGCGAATTGCTGCTGGTCACGCTGAAAGCGTGGCAGGTTTCCGGCGCGGTCAGCACGCTGATGCCGATGCTCAATGACAATTGCGCGATATTATTGCTGCATAACGGCATGGGTACAGTCGATGAATTACCGCCTAACCGCCTGGCAATTTTACAGGGCGCGACAACCCACGCGGCGCGACGTGAAGGCAATGCGATTGTCCATGTGGCTGCCGGTGCGACGCACATCGGCCCGGTGACACCCCGAGGTGCGGCGCTGAGTTCTCTGGCGGATACGCTGCATAATGCCTTACCGGACGTCGCCTGGCATGACAACATTAAGCCATCGCTGTGGAATAAACTGGCAGTGAACTGCGTGATTAATCCGCTGACAGCTTTGTATGATTGTACCAACGGCGACCTGGTGGCGTATGCCGATCAGATTGAGCAAATTTGTCAGGAAGTTGCGCAGGTGATGGCGATTGAAGGCGTCGAAATCCACAGAGAATCATTGCTCAGCTTTGTCTATCAGGTGATTGAATCGACCTCCGCCAACCATTCATCGATGTTGCAGGATATCCGCAACCAGCGTCATACCGAAATTGATTACATCACCGGCTATCTTCTGCGTCGCGGGCGCAAATTCGGTCTGACCCTGCCGGTCAATACCCGCTTATTTGAACAGATTAAGAGAAAGGAAAACGATTATGAGCGCGTCAGTTCTGGTCTGCCTGGCACCTGGTAGCGAAGAAATAGAAGCCGTTACTGCGATTGATTTGCTGGTGCGGGCGGGTATTAACGTTACCACCGCCAGTGTCGCCGGTGATGGAAATCTTGAGATCCGCTGCTCGCGTGGCGTGCGCATTCTGGCCGACGTCGCGCTGGTGGATGTCGCGGATGAAGATCATGATGTGATTGTATTGCCCGGCGGTCTGGGCGGCGCGACCTGTTTCAGCGAAAGTCCGCTGCTGGTGGAAAAAGTCCGCCAGATGCACGTCAGCGGTAAAATTGTTGCCGCTATCTGCGCCGCACCCGCGCTGGTACTGGAATATCATGATTTATTCCCGGTCGGCAATATGACCGGTTTTCCGGGCTTAAAAGATAAAATCGACCCGAACAAATGGTCCGATCGCCGGGTAATTTTTGATCCTCGCGTGAATCTGCTCACCAGCCAGGGACCGGGAACATCGATGGAATTCGCCCTGAAGATTATCGATCTTCTGCTGGGAAAAACAAAAGCTGCCGAAATTGCCGCCCAGCTGGTTCTCGCACCGGGGATCTACAATTATACCGATGAAGGCGCACGGGAATCCTGACTGGCATTGGGATCTGGACAAACAAAAAAGGGGCTCAGCATGGCTGACCCCCTTTTTTATAGAAGGAACGCTTGTCAAGGGCGATATACCTTAACGTTATCGAAACCTTGCTCTTTCAGATACAGCGCCTGCAAACGACTCATCACGCCACGATCGCAATACAGCAGATAGGTTTTGCTCTGGTCCAGATCGCCAAACTGCGTCGCCAGCTTGTAGAACGCTAACGGCTTCACTTCAACGTTTTCCAGCGCCAGCGGCTGCGCTTCCACTTCATCCGGCGCGCGTACATCCAGCACGATATCCGTTGAAGTAAACTCGGCCACGGTTTCTACTTCCGGCACCACTTCTGCGGCCTGCTCGGCGATTTCGCGAATATCGACGTTTCGCGCTTCGCTGACCACTTTATCCAGCACATCGAAATCGAACATCGCTTCTTCGGCTTCAATTTTGGCTTTCACGGCTTTCACCGTCGGACTTTTCGAAATCACACCGCAATATTCCGGCATGGTTTTCGCAAAATCTTCGGTACCGATTTCACGGGCAATCTTGATGATGTGCTCTTTATCGTGAGAAATCAGCGGACGCAGGATCAGTGTGTCAGAAACGTTGTCGATCAGACGCAGGTTAGTCAGCGTCTGGCTGGACACCTGACCCAGCGCTTCACCGGTCACCAGCGCCTGCACGCCGTAGCGCTCAGCAATGGAAGAAGCGGCGCGTACCATCATACGTTTCAGGACGACGCCCATCTGGCCGTCTTCGACTTTTTCGAGGATTTCACCCACTACCGGTTCGAAATCGACGGAGATAAAGCGGACGCGGTGTGAACTGCCGTAACGGTTCCACAGATAATGCGCCACCTGTTTCACGCCGATTTCATGCGCTGCACCGCCGAGATTAAAGAAGCAGTAATGCACACGACAACCGCGACGCATAAGCATATAACTGGATACGCCGGAATCGAAACCGCCGGAAATCAGCGAGATCACATCTTCCTGCGTGCCAATCGGGTAACCGCCCTGACCTTCCAGGCGACTTTTCACCAGCACCAGCTGATCGTCGTTGATTTCCAGTTTCACCGTCACTTGCGGATCTTTCAGGCTGACTTTCGCCGATTCGATGTGCTGATTCAGACCGCCGCCGACATAGCGTTCTACTTCGGTCGACGTGAAGTCATGTTTACCACGACGTTTAACGCGCACGCAGAAGGTTTTGCCTTCTACTTCAGAACGATAAGCTTCCAGCGTTTGCTCGAAGATGTTGTGAACGTCGGTATAAGGACGGTCTTCGACTTCTTCAACATAACGGATGCCCGGAATGCGGCAGAGCAATTCCTGGATCAGGTCGTGTTTGCTTTCGTCTTTACTGCGAACTTCGATATGATCCCAGTGGCGAACCACCGCCAGCGTCTCATCATGCGGTCGCACGATATTGCGAATGCTGCTTGAGAGGATCTTAATGAAGCGCAAACGCACAGATTGGCTCTTGATGGTGATTTCAGGGAACAATTTAATGATAAACTTCATGGCAGTCTTTTGTTAGCGGGTGAAAAAACGGGGTAGTAAGTCGCTGAATAAGGATCTAGGATCCTATTATTGCTAAGCCAAATGGTCGATATGTGTCACATTGGGCTTAGCAATAATATCTGCGGCGCAGAGTATATCACTTAAAATGGGTACTCTGTGCACAAAACCCTGCAGCAGATGTCATGCTGAGCAGGAATGTCTCTTGAGGCCGAGCGCTGACTCTGCCGCCTCAGTACTTCGATCATCCAGTCTGATCAACGATATTAAAAGAGAATTATGCCAAAAAAATCTGCACCACCTGCCAATTTTGAAACGGCTCTGGCCGAACTTGAACAGATCGTTTCCCGCCTCGAATCAGGCGAGCTGCCTCTGGAAGACGCACTTAACGAATTTGAGCAAGGCGTCCAGCTGGCGCGTCAGGGACAGCAAAAGCTGCAACAGGCAGAACAACGTGTTCAGATCCTGCTCGACAGCGACAACGATGCTCCGCTGACTCCGTTCACCCCAGAAGCCGAGTAACTGGCCATGTCTGAAGCGATTTCCTTTTCCGGTGCTGACGGGTTTACGCATGAGCTGCGCGCGAAGCAAAAGCGTGTGGATGAAGTCTTAACGGCGTATGTCAGCGCACAGCCACTGGCAGATTTACCGCTGGTTGAGGCGATGCGTTACGGCGCGCTGCTGGGCGGTAAACGTCTGCGCCCGTATCTGGTTTACGCCAGCGGTCAGCTGTTCAGCCTTGATTTAAAGAATCTTGATGCCCCCGCGGCGGCCGTGGAATGTATCCACGCGTATTCCCTGATCCACGATGATTTACCGGCGATGGACGACGACGATTTACGTCGCGGCCAGCCGACCTGCCACATTAAATTTGGCGAAGCCAATGCGATTCTGGCCGGTGATGCGCTGCAGACACTCGCATTCTCAATTCTGGCTGACAGTGAAATGCCAGACGTCGCGGTAAAAGATCGTCTGGCGATGATTTCCGAACTGGCCAGCGCCAGCGGTGCCAGCGGCATGTGTGGCGGTCAGGCTCTGGATTTGGCCGCTGAAGGTCAGCAGGTCGGCCTTGAAGCGTTAGAAAAAATTCACCGTCATAAAACCGGTGCGCTGATCCGCGCCGCGGTGCGCATGGGCGCGCTGGCTGCCGGTGAAACCGGACGCGCCGTTTTGCCTATACTGGATAACTACGCGCAAGCCATTGGCTTAGCGTTTCAGGTCCAGGACGATATTCTGGACGTGGTTGGCGATACCGCCACACTTGGTAAACGCCAGGGCGCTGATCAGCAGCTGGGAAAAAGTACCTATCCTGCCCTGCTGGGGCTGGACGGCGCCAAGACCAAGGCCATGGACCTGTATCAGGAAGCCGTTTCCGCACTGGATCAGCTGGCAGCACTTTCTTACAACACCGCGCCACTTCTCGCGTTAGCCAGCTTTATCATTGAACGCGATAATTAAACTTACTATGAGCAACTGATGAGTCTTGAATTAGCCAAATACCCGACACTGGCGCTGGCGGAGAATCCTGAAGATCTCCGCTCACTCCCTAAAGAGAGTCTGCCTAAGCTCTGCGATGAACTGCGCCAATATTTATTGGCCAGCGTCAGCCAGTCCAGCGGACACTTTGCGTCCGGTCTGGGAACGGTGGAACTGACCGTTGCTATGCATTATGTCTACAACACGCCATTCGACCACGTTGTCTGGGATGTCGGCCATCAGGCCTATCCGCACAAAATTCTGACCGGCCGTCGTGACCGTATTTCTACCATCCGCCAGAAAGGCGGTCTGCACCCGTTCCCGTGGCGCGGTGAAAGCGAATACGACACGTTGTCCGTGGGTCACTCATCGACGTCCATCAGTGCAGGTCTGGGCATGGCTGTGGCTGCCGAGCGTGAAGGCAAAGGCCGCCGCACCGTGTGTGTGATTGGCGACGGCGCGATCACCGCGGGTATGGCGTTTGAAGCGATGAACCATGCGGGCGATATCAAACCCGACATGCTGGTTATCCTCAATGACAACGAAATGTCGATTTCCGAAAACGTCGGCGCGCTGAATAATCATCTGGCACAGCTCTTGTCCGGCAAACTGTATTCACGCCTGCGTGAAGGCGGTAAGAAAGTCCTGTCCGGCCTGCCACCGATTAAAGAACTGGTGCGCCGTACCGAAGAACACCTGAAAGGCATGATGGTGCCGGGCACGCTGTTTGAAGAACTCGGCTTTAACTATATCGGGCCAGTTGATGGTCACGACGTGGTGGCGCTGGCGCAAACGCTGAAAAATATGCGCGACCTGAAAGGCCCGCAGTTACTGCATATCATGACCAAAAAAGGCAAAGGCTACGAGCCCGCCGAAAAAGATCCGATCAGTTTTCATGCGGTGCCGAAATTCGATCCGGCTTCCGGCACACTGCCGAAAAGCAAAGAAGGTCTGCCAACGTATTCGAAGATCTTCGGTGACTGGTTGTGCGAAACCGCCGCCAAAGACAGCAAGCTGATGGCAGTCACGCCAGCGATGCGTGAAGGCTCGGGCATGGTGCGTTTCTCGCGAGAATATCCTCAACAGTATTTCGATGTGGCGATTGCCGAGCAGCACGCGGTGACATTTGCCGCCGGTCTGGCAATTGGCGGATACAAACCGATCGTCGCAATCTACTCGACATTCCTGCAACGTGCTTACGATCAGGTGATCCACGATGTGGCGATCCAAAATCTGCCGGTGCTGTTTGCCATCGATCGCGGCGGTATTGTCGGTGCCGACGGACAAACGCATCAGGGCGCATTCGATCTCTCTTTCCTGCGCTGTATCCCGAACATGACCATCATGACGCCGAGCGACGAGAACGAATGTCGTCAGATGCTGCATACCGGTTATCACCATAACAGCGGGCCGGTTGCCGTGCGTTATCCGCGTGGTAACGGGACGGGCGCCACCTGTGAACCGCTGGCGTCATTGCCCATCGGTAAAGGCGTGGTGCGCCGTGAAGGCGAAAAAGTCGCGATCCTCAACTTCGGTACATTGCTGCCGGAAGCGCTGGCTGCGGCAGAAAAACGTAACGCCACCGTGGTGGATATGCGCTTTGTGAAACCGCTGGATGACGCGTTAATTCAGGAACTGGCCGCCAGCCATGAAGTGCTGGTCACGCTTGAAGAAAACGCCATCATGGGCGGCGCAGGCAGCGGCGTGAACGAACTGCTGATGTCTAAGCGTATCCTGGTGCCGGTGCTGAATATCGGTCTGGCGGACAGCTTTGTCCCGCAGGGCACGCAAGACGAAATCCGTCATGATGTAGGGCTGGATGCCGAAGGCATCGACCGTCAGATCACCGACTGGATGGCCTGATTATTCTCCCCTCTTTTAGTCTGAAAGAGGGGAATTTCCTTCCCCACGCCCTTCTTTGTCACACGTTCATCTCGTTCTGTGAGCTACAGTTATAGCAAGCTAATCATTTCCCACGGCTTCTGAAATCAACTTGTGTTTACCAGGAGATGTCATGCAATACACCACCTTAGGAAAAACCGGTCTGAACGTCTCACGCCTGTGTCTGGGCTGTATGACGTTTGGCGAACCGGATCGCGGAACTCATGCCTGGACGCTGCCCGAAGAAAGCAGCCGCCCGATCATTAAGCAGGCACTCGACGCGGGTATCAATTTCTTTGATACCGCCAACAGTTATTCCGACGGCAGCAGTGAAGAAATCGTCGGTCGCGCCCTGAAAGACTTCGCAAAACGCGATGAGATTGTCGTCGCCACCAAAGTCTATAACGCGGTCACTGGCCTGAAGCCGGGACTGTCGCGCGCCTCGATTATGCAATCTATCGATGACAGCCTGCGCCGCCTTGGCATGGAGTATGTCGATCTGCTGCAAATCCATCGCTGGGATTACGAAACACCGATTGAGGAAACGCTGGAAGCGCTAAACGACGTCGTGAAAGCCGGTAAGGCACGCTTTATCGGCGCATCATCCATGCATGCGCATCAGTTTAAACAGGCGCTGGATGTCTCAGAGCAAAATGGCTGGGCGAGCTTTGTGTCGATGCAGGATCAATACAATCTGATCCAGCGTGAAGAAGAAAACGAAATGTATCCGCTGTGTCTGGAAAGGAACATCGCGGTGCTGCCGTGGAGTCCGCTGGCACGCGGCAAACTGACCCGTCCGTGGGGAGAAACCACCGCACGTTCAGTTTCCGACAATTTTGCCAAAACGTTGTACGACGCTACCGATGAAGCTGACGGTAAAATCGCTGAACGTGTGGGTAAAATTGCCGAAGATCACGGCGTACCGCGCGCGCAGATCGCACTGGCGTGGATCCTGAGCAAGCACGTGGTAACGGCTCCGATTATCGGCGCTTCACGCGCAGCTCATCTGGAAGATGCTGTCGCCGCACTGGAGATAAAACTCTCCATTGAAGAAATCGCCGAACTGGAAATGGCCTACGTGCCGCACGAAGCCACCGGTTTCAAATGATCCGAAGTGATTTGAAGTCATAAAAAAGGCGTTGTCAGGGCAAACCTGGCAACGCCTTTTTACTGCTATTTAATGCAAATCAGAACAAGCCAATCGGCCAGTGATGCCCGATCAGATAGATGATCGCCGCACCCAATACACCGGCGACGACATCATCGATCATGATGCCCATTCCGCCCTGCACGTTGCGATCAAACCAGCGGATCGGCCAGGGTTTCCAGATATCCAGTACGCGGAAAACGATAAACCCGATCAACACCCAGCGCCAGTCATTCACAGGGATCGCCATCAGCGTGATCCACATGCCGACAAATTCATCCCACACAATGCTGCCGTGATCATGAACCCGCATGTCGCGCGCGGTCTGACGGCAGAGATACACGCCGATACAGATACTGAACATGACGATCATGGAATAGACCTGCCACGGCAGGTACGTCATGACAATCCAGAACGGGATCGCGGCGATGGAACCTGCGGTGCCCGGCCCGACCGGGAATAATCCGCTGCCAAAACCGGTTGCCAGCAAGTGCCATGGATTACGCAGATTTAAACGTTTTTTGGCCGCAGCCATGTCCTGAACCGGATCACCGGTTTTGCCTTTATACCCGGCTGGGCGTTTTTTACGGCCAATATTCACAGCAATTCCTCTGCGGCAAAGTGATCAAAACCCTGCCATTCAAGTTCTACCGGTGCGCCTGAACGCAAAAATTTAATTCCTTCAGACAGCGGCGCAATCTGCCCGATACAGGTGAAATCAACACCCAGATGGCTTAGCGCTACATCCAGCGCGCCACGGTTGATTTCCGGCACGGTGAAGCAAAGCTCGTAATCTTCACCACCGGTCAGTGCCCATTTCAGCGCCTGCTCAGGATCCGTGACATTCTTTAATGCCGCAGATAACGGGATCGCGTCGAGATCGAGGCGCGCGCCACATTCACTGGCATTCAGTATATGTTTAAGATCCGAAATCAGCCCGTCGGAGAGATCGATAGCGGATGTCGCTAAATCACGCAATGCCTGCCCCTGCAACACGCGCGGCGACGGCCGAAGATGACGCTTAAGCAGGAATTCACGGGTATCGGACTCCGTCACATTCAGCTGTTCCAGCAGAATGGCGAGCCCCGCAGCGCTGTCGCCCAGCGTTCCGGTCACGAAAATCCAGTCACCAATACCTGCGCCGGAACGGGTTAATGCGCGCCCTGCGGGTACCAGCCCCTGAATGGTTAACGTCATGCTCAGCGGACCGCGGGTGGTGTCGCCGCCAATCAGCTGCATGCCGTAATAATTAAGTTGATCAAACAGACTGTCGCTGAATGCCTGCAGCCAGTCGGCGTTGACTTCCGGCAACGTCAGTGCCAGAGAAACCCAGGCAGGATCAGCGCCCATCGCGGCCAGATCACTGAGGTTTACCGCCAGAGCTTTATAGCCCAAATCGGCCGGTGAAATCGTTTTTAGAAAATGAATGCCTTCAACCAGAGTGTCGGTACTGACTGCTAACAGCTGCTTCTCGCCAACCGTCAGTAAGGCACAATCATCACCAATGCCTAAATGAACGTCCTGTCGGGCGGTTCTGTAACGGTTAAAGTAGCGAGTGATTACATCAAATTCGCCGCATGACATAGTACATTTCCAAATCGTTAGAATGACTTAAGGCCGGAAATCCGGCCTTAAGAGGGGTGTCACATAAAAGATAAACCAGGTGACATCACCAGATTATCAACAGAGGCGGTATTCAGGCGAAAATGACTGTCGCCATTTGTGACTGAAGCCGGCACTTTTTTGATGATCATTTTTTACGAATATGCGGGCCTGCTTTATCCAGCACACCGTTGACGAACTTATGGCTGTCTTCCGCACCAAAAGTTTTCGCCAGTTCAATGGCTTCGTTGATCGCCACTTTGTAAGGGACGTCCTGGCGTTTGCTCAGCTCAAACAGAGCCAGACGCAAAATCGCTCTTTCCACCTGGCCCAGTTCATCCAGCTGGCGGGACAGGTATGGCGCCATCAGTGCATCGAGTTTCTCAGCACTGTTTGCTACACCAGCCAGCAGTTCGCGGAAATAGGCAATGTCTACGTCTTTGACATCCTGCTCGGTCAGGAATTCTAATTCAACATCGGCGATGTCATTTTTCGACAACTGCCAGGAGTAAAGCGCCTGAACGGCACATTCACGGGCGCGGCGACGAGCAGCAGGTTTCACGGATTTCCCCTTAACTAGATTCAGGCCTTAATAGCCTTGATAACATTAATCATTTCAAGCGCGGTCAGTGCAGCTTCTGCACCTTTGTTACCGGCTTTTGTCCCTGCGCGTTCGATGGCTTGTTCAATGCTTTCTGTGGTCAGCACGCCAAAGGCAACCGGGATTTCGCTGTTCATGGCAACGCTGGACAGGCCAGAGCTGCATTCGCCCGCTACAAATTCAAAGTGGGCAGTGCCCCCGCGGATCACGGTGCCAAGTGCAACAACCGCGTCAAATTTACCGCTTTCAGCCAGTGCACGGGTTGCCAGAGGCAATTCGTATGCGCCCGGGACCCAGACTACGGTGATGTTGTCATCGCTGACCTGACCGATACGCTTTAACGCATCAACAGCGCCGGAAAGCAGGCTGTCGTTGATAAAGTTGTTAAAACGAGCAATCGCGATCGCTACGCGCGCGTTAGGCGTGGCTACAACACCTTCGATAACGTTCATAGTTTTCCTTAAAGTGGGTTCAGGAGTTTCTCAACCCCAGCCGCAGGGGGGCGGATTCTATCATAAAATTACCCTGTCTGGACATGCGCTTTTAACGTCATTCCATCAGGGGGGAGTAAAATTCTCAGTACACCGGTTTCAGGCGTAAACGTAAGTCAGGGCCAATCTGGCGGATATCGCTGAAAGCAAACTCCGGCGCATCAGTCAGATGTTGCAAACCGGGCAACTCGCAAAGTGCTCGCCCATTATTACCCAATAACTTAGGCGCCATATAAACGATTAATTCATCAACCAGACCCGCTTGTAATAAGGCGCCGGCCAGCTGCGCGCCCGCTTCCACCCAGATGGCGTTTATCTGGCGTTTTGCCAGCTGCATCATCAGCAGAACCAGATCAATACGGTTATCGCGCCCGGCCACGCGCCATTGTTCGACGGACTCCGGCCAGACCTGTGAATCTGCTTCAAGGCGCGCCAGCAAGACATCACCGGGAATATTCACCAGCTGATGCTGCGGTGTAACACGATTCTGGCTGTCGAGAATGATACGCAGCGGCTGGCGCAGATTTCCCTCGGGATAAATCGCCTGCACTTCACTGCCCAGTTCGCTCCAGCGCACATTCAGCGAAGGATTATCGGCCAGCACGGTGGCGCTTGTGCTCAGAATGGCCGAGCTTTCAGCACGAAAACGCTGAACATCCGCACGGGCTGCCGGAGACGTGATCCACTGGCTTTCGCCGGAGGCCATCGCCGTTCTGCCATCCAGAGACGCGCCCATTTTCAGCTGCACGTAAGGAAAACCTGTACGCATGCGTTTGAGAAAACCGAGGTTTACGGCTTCTGCCTGGGAATGCATCAGCCCGTGGCTGACGTCAATACCATTCTGTTTAAGGCGGTATAAACCGCGACCGGCGACTTCCGGATTCGGATCCTGCATCGCGGCGACCACGCGGCTGACACCGGCGGCCAGCAAGGCATCGGCACAAGGCGGTGTGCGCCCGTGATGGCTGCAAGGTTCGAGGGTTACGTAGGCAGTCGCGCCGCGGGCTTTCTCACCGGCCATGCGCAAAGCATGGACTTCGGCGTGCGGTTCACCGGCACGCAAATGATAGCCTTCGCCGACAATTTCGCCATTTAATACAATGACGCATCCCACATTGGGATTGGGTGTGGTGGTGAAACGCCCGAGACGCGCCAGTTCGAAAGCGCGCGCCATATAGCGTTCATCAGCAGGTGATTCATCAGAAAGATTTTGAACAGAAGACGGTTGGTCAGGCAGCATCAGCTTTCCTTAGTCCTGAAGACGGGCGATCTCTTCACCAAATTCACGGATATCTTCGAAGCTGCGATACACCGAGGCAAAGCGAATGTAGGCGACTTTATCCAGCCCTTTCAGGGCGTCCATCACCAGATTGCCGATCATCTTGGCTGGGATTTCACGTTCGCCGGTTGCGCGCAGTTGCGACTTAATGTGACTGATGGCCGTTTCGACATCATCAGAGCTGACCGGGCGTTTTTCCAGCGCTTTGAGAAAACCGCCGCGAAGTTTGTCTTCGTTGAAAGGTTCGCGAACTTCATTGCTTTTAATGACGCGTGGCATCACCAGTTCAGCCACTTCAAAGGTGGTAAAACGCTCATGGCACACCAGACACTGACGGCGGCGGCGAACCTGCGATCCATCGCCTACCAGACGGGAATCGATGACTTTAGTATCAACAGCGGCACAAAATGGGCAATGCATAGCACTTCCTGATCGCGAACTCAATTGGACATTAGTTTAACCCGAAGTGTGCCGACAACAAAGGCTGTCGCTACTTTCATCGACATCGGGTTAAACTTAGCTATCTATATTGGTGCCCGGACGGAATGTTTCAACGGGCAGATGAAAGGAAGTCTCTGATATGACGAAACACCCGCGATTTTTACTGGCCTGTGCCGCGTTATTCAGTCTGGCGGGCTGCGCGAAGCAAAATCCTCAAATGCCGGAACTTAAAACGGAAGTGGGTCAGCTCAATCAAAAACTGCAACGCCTGACAGATCTGGCCATCGCGCTGGAGCAGCAGACCACGCTTAACCGCCAGTCATCGAATGGCGTGTATTTATTGCCGGCAGCGAAAAGCGCCGCGCTGCTGAAAAGTGATATCGGCCAGCTGGAAGTTCAGCTGATCCGCGTCGCTCCGGATGCCACAGGCGTTCAGGCCGTGCTTGAAATCAAAAACACCTCCGGTCAGCCATTGCCGCCGTTTACGGCTTCTTTAAGCTGGGGACAGCTGGATCCGGTCACCGGCAAACCGCTGACCGTCGATATGCAAACCCAGACGATTACTGTCGAGCCAGATTTATTGCCGGGGCCGGTGAAAACCGTCGAGGTGAAGTTTAATCAGGTGACTGTCGACACGCTGGGATTTGTACACCTGCATAATATTGTGGCGACACCGCCGGCACAGCCGGTCGTAGCGACTGCCACAGCGCCTGTCGTGGCTAAATAGCAGCGGCGAATTACAGACCAAAAAAAACCCCGCATCGCGGGGTTTTTGTTTTCAGGTCAGTAGCTGAACCCTCGGCAAATTACGGAAGGATCGAAGGCTGATCTGCGCCCTCTTTTTCCACTTTCTGCTGCAACATGTGTTCACGCTTCATGCCCAGTTTCAGAGCCAGCGCAGACGCCACGTAGATTGACGAAACAGTACCAATTGACACACCAATCAACATGGTCAGAGAGAAGCCTTCCAGCAACGCACCGCCAAAGATATAGAGCATCAGTACCACCATCAGCGTGGTTGCTGAGGTCATAATGGTACGGCTTAACGTCTGGGTCAGGGACACGTTCATGATTTCGTAAGAGTTACCGCGACGAATTTTGCGGAAGTTTTCACGAATACGGTCCGACACCACAATGGAGTCATTCAGCGAGTAGCCGATAACCGACATCAGGGACGCGATAATGGTCAGGTCAATTTCGATCCTGAACAGCGACAATACGCCCATGGTGATGATCACGTCGTGCGCCAGTGCGATTACCGCACCCAGCGCCAGTCGCCATTCAAAACGGAACCCGACGTAAATCAGGATACAAATCAGCGCCATCAGCAGCGCCATGCCGCCAGCCTGCGCCAGATCGTTACCCACGCTCGGACCCACAAACTCGACACGTTTTACGGTGGCGTCTTTGTCGATATCAGCGTTTACCAGGCTGAGGACTTTATTCCCCAGTTCCTGACCGGCATTACCGGAAACAGGCGGAAGGCGAACCATCACGTCACGGCTGCTGCCAAAGTTCTGAACAACAGGATCCTTGAATCCTGCTTTTTCCAGATCGGCGCGCATGTCGTCGAGGTTAGCGGGCTGACTGAGGCTGATTTCAATGACGGTACCGCCAGTGAAGTCCAGACCCCAGTTGAATCCGCGAACACCCATAATCGCGACGGAAGCGATAAACAACAGGCCTGAAATACAGAAGGCCACGTTGTCCCAGCGCATAAAGTCGATGACTTTACGGCCGTAGTTCAGTTGTTCAACAGTATATGGTTGTTGCTGTGCCACAACGCACTCCTCAGATAGACAGCTTTTTAATGCGTTTGCCGCCGTAAACCAGGTTCACGATTGCACGGGTTCCCACGATCGACGTAAACATCGAGGTTGCTACACCGATAGCGGTGGTGATAGCAAAGCCTTTGATCGAACCGGTACCCACTGCATAAAGAATAATTGCCGTGATCAGGGTAGTAATGTTGGCATCGACGATACTGGAGAACGCGCCTTTATAGCCTTCATGAATCGCCTGCTGAACGGAACGTCCGTTCTTCAGCTCTTCCTTGATACGTTCGTTTATCAGTACGTTGGCGTCGACGGCTACCGCCAGCGTCAGCACGATACCGGCAATACCCGGCATGGTCAGCGTTGCCCCCGGCAGCAGCGACATGATCCCGACAATCAGAATCAGGTTAGCCACCAGCGCAGTCGTGGCAATAATGCCGAACTTACGGTACCAAACCACCATGAACAGAATGGATGCCACCAGACCCCACAAGCACGCTTCCAGACCCTGAGTGATGTTTTGCATCCCTAAGGTCGGGCCGATAGTACGTTCTTCAACAATCTGAATTGGCGCGATCAACGCACCGGCGCGCAGCAGCAGAGAAAGCTGACGGGCTTCATTCGGATCGTTCACCCCGGTGATACGGAAGCTGTTACCCAGACGTGACTGAATCGTCGCCACGTTGATGACTTCTTCCTGTTTCGCCAGAATCGAACGGCCATTCGCATCTTTCTTACCGCTGTCTTTGTATTCCACGAACAGGGTAGCCATCGGTTTGCCGATGTTATCCTTCGTAAAGTTAGACATGGCGTTACCGCCAGCGCTGTCGAGAGAGATGTTAACCTGCGGCTGATTGTACTCATCCATGCTGGATGTAGAATCAGTGATATGGTCACCGGTCAGGATCACGCGTTTGTACAGAACTACCGGACGGCCATCACGCATGTTTTTCACTTCGCTGTCGCCCGGTACACGACCGGTTGAAGCAGCAGAAGCATCCACATTGGTGTTTACCAGACGGAATTCCAGTGTCGCGGTCGCGCCTAAAATTTCTTTAGCACGCGCAGTATCCTGAATACCCGGCAACTCAACCACGATACGGTCAGCACCCTGACGCTGTACCAGCGGCTCGGCGACACCCAATTGGTTGACACGATTACGCAGGATAGTGATGTTTTGCTGAACGGCATACTCGCGCGCTTCACTCAGGCGAGCATCAGTCATCACCACGCGAGCTGCATTATCGCCGCTGTTGGTGATCACTAAATCGCGGTGACGTGGGCTCAGGTAGCTGACCGCAGAATCACGGGTAGCAGCATCGCGGAAACGCACTTCAACGCCATAGTTGTCGAGCTTACGCACCGTGGCATAAGGAATATTCTTGTCGCGCAGGTCGCTGCGCATGTTGTCCATCGTTTGCTCTTGCAGCTTACTCAGCGCGGTATCCATATCCACTTCCATCAGGAAGTGAACACCACCACGCAAGTCGAGGCCCAGCTTCATCGGCTCAGCGCCCAGCATGCTCAACCAGCGCGGCGTTGCCGGCGCGAGGTTCAGTGCAATAACAAACTTGTCGCCCAGCGCTTCAGTCAGCGCTTCACGTGCACGAAGCTGTACATCCGTGTCTTTGAAACGGGCAAGAATAGCGCCATTCTCCAGAGCAACTGATTTGATCTGGATTTTGCTTTGATCTAATACGTTACGGACTTGGTCCAGCGTTGCTTCACTGGCGTCGGAACCCCGAGCACCAGTGATTTGAACAGCCGGATCCTCACCATAAAGGTTGGGAAGTGCATAAAGCAAACCGACGATGACCACAACGATCAACATCAGATACTTCCACGCAGGATAACGGTTTAACACGGCAGTTCCCTTCGGGAAAATCGAAAATTAGATAGACTTCATCGTGCCTTTTGGCAGAACTGCTGCCACGAAGTCACGTTTGATCATCACTTCGTTGGTGTCGTTCAGTGCGATAACCACATAACCGGTTTCGGCTACTTTAGTTACGCGACCGATCAGACCACCGGTGGTCATGACCTCGTCACCTTTACCGATAGAGTCCATCAGTTTTTTGTGTTCTTTAGAACGTTTCTGCTGCGGGCGCAGGATCATGAAATAGAAGATTAGACCAAAAACCACCAGCATGATAACCAGAGAGTAAGGACTTCCCTGTGACGGTGCGCCGGTCGCTGCGACTGCATCGGAAATGAAAAGACTCATTTAAATTCCCTCATTGTTGTTGTGAAGCAAATTGATGTAATACAAACCGAGAATCCGACCCGGAGTCTGGCGATGAAACGTCTCGCACAATACCCCATAATGCCGGTTCAAGAAATTATAAAATCGGCACCCCCTTTCGAAGATGCCGATACGAAAAAGAAATCAGAAGTTTAAAGGCGGAACAGGCTTGCCTTTACGCTCGTAGAAGTCTGTCACAAACGCTTCTAATTTACCCTCTTCTATAGCCTGGCGTAAACCGGCCATCAGACGCTGGTAATAGCGCAGATTATGGATCGTATTTAACCGCGCACCGAGAATTTCGTTGCAACGGTCAAGATGATGCAAGTAAGCGCGGCTGTAATTGCGACATGTGTAGCAATCACAGTGTTCGTCGAGCGTTGACGTGTCATCTTTATGCTTCGCATTTCGGATTTTCACGATGCCATCGGTCACGAAAAGATGACCATTTCGCGCATTACGCGTTGGCATCACGCAGTCAAACATATCGATACCGCGACGCACGCCTTCCACCAAATCTTCAGGTTTACCGACACCCATCAGATAACGAGGTTTGTCTTCCGGGATTTGCGGGCAAACGTGTTCGAGGATACGGTGCATATCTTCTTTTGGCTCACCTACCGCCAGGCCGCCCACAGCGTAACCATCAAAGCCGATATCTACCAGCCCTTTTAATGATACATCTCGTAAATCTTCGTAAACGCTGCCCTGAATAATACCGAACAAAGCATTCTTATTATTCAATTCGTTGAAGCGATCGCGGCTACGTTTTGCCCAGCGCAAAGACATCTCCATAGAACGTTTTGCGTAATCCCAGTCAGCAGGATAAGGCGTACATTCGTCGAAGATCATCACGATGTCCGAACCCAGATCGTTTTGGATTTCCATCGATTTTTCAGGGCTCAGGAAGACAGGATCTCCGTTGATCGGATTGCGGAAATGCACACCTTCTTCTTTGATTTTGCGCATCGCGCCCAGGCTAAATACCTGGAAACCGCCGGAATCGGTGAGGATCGGGCCGTGCCAGTTCATGAAATCATGCAGGTCGCCGTGCAGCTTCATGATTTCCTGCCCCGGGCGCAGCCACAGGTGGAAAGTGTTACCCAGCAAAATCTGTGCGCCGGTTTCCTTTACTTCTTCCGGGGTCATGCCTTTTACGGTGCCGTAAGTACCCACTGGCATAAATGCCGGGGTTTCGACTACGCCACGTTCAAAGACCAGACGTCCGCGACGTGCGCGGCCATCGGTAGTGCTTAATTCGTACTTCACATTGCCTCCAGCATCAGAGAAACAGTCTGATGAGGTTAAGTCCGTGGCATGATGCCCGGAAAAGAAAGCCCGAATGCACCGAGTGCGTCCGGACCGTTAATTACAAAAAAGCTACTGGCCGACCACTTCCTGCGGCGCCAGCGGGTTACGGTTGATGAACATCGCATCCCCATAACTAAAGAAACGGTACTGCTCTGCGACGGCCTGATGATAGGCATTCATCGTATTTTTATAGCCGGCAAACGCCGACACCAGCATGATCAGCGTCGATTCAGGCAGGTGGAAATTGGTAATCAGGGAATCAATCACCTGATAGTGATAACCCGGATAGATGAAGATTTTGGTATCGCCGAAGAATGGCGCAATCAATGCATCTTCACTGGCCTTCGCCGCACTTTCCAGCGAACGCACAGACGTTGTGCCCACGGCCACCACTTTATTGCCGCGCGCTTTACACGCCAGCACCGCATCCACGACTTCCTGAGGCACTTCGGCATACTCAGCGTGCATGATGTGGTCTTCAATGGTGTCCACCCGAACCGGCTGGAAAGTCCCTGCGCCCACGTGCAGTGTGACGAAAGCAAACTCCACACCTTTGGCTTTCAGCGCATCCATCAGCGGCTCATCGAAATGTAAGCCAGCGGTTGGCGCAGCTACCGCGCCCGGACGTTCGCTGTAGACGGTCTGATACAGTTCACGATCAGCATCTTCATCAGGACGGTCGATATAAGGCGGCAGCGGCATATGGCCGATTTCGTTGAGCAGAGTAAAGACATCACGATCTTCATTAAATTCCAGCTCGAACAACGTATCGTGGCGCGCCACCATCGTCGCTTTAATATCTTCTTTATCACCAAGCAGCAGTTCTGCGCCCGGTTTTGGCGATTTGGACGCACGCACATGCGCCAGAACGCGGTGCGAATCGAGCACACGCTCAACCAGCACTTCAATTTTTCCGCCGCTGACCTTACGGCCAAACACGCGGGCCGGGATCACGCGGGTATTGTTAAATACCAGCAAATCGCCGGGATGGATTTTATCGAGAATATCGGTGAACACGCCGTGCGTTAACTCACCGCTAGGCCCGTCCAGAGACAACAAACGACAGCCGCTGCGCTGGGTCTGCGGATAGCGCGCAATCAGGGATTCAGGGAGTTCAAAAGAAAAATCGGCAACACGCATGGCTTTTCACTTCACTTAACGACAAAAACAGGCGGCTTAGTCTAGAGGGACGGGGCATCCCCTGCAAGCATCTGCGTCAATAAAGGCATCCGCTGCCCTGTCAGAGATCAACTTTCCTGCGTTATACTGCCGTCATGAATTTTCTCGCTCACCTCCATCTGGCCTCACTGGCCCAAAGCTCACTGACCGGCAACCTGCTGGCTGACTTCGTTCGCGGCAATCCTGACGGACAATATTCAGCTGAAATTGTCAGCGGGATCCGTATGCATCGCCGCGTAGATACCATGACCGATTCGCTGCCGGAAGTGAAAATTGCCCGCAGCTATTTTCGTGAAGATTTTCGCCGCGTCGCGCCCATCACGCTCGATGTGGTCTGGGATCATTTTCTCTCACGTCACTGGGACAGCATTCATCCTCAGCAGTCGCTGGAAGATTTTCTTGACGGCTGCCAGCAGGAAATCGAGCCACAGTTGCCTGAAATGCCGGAACGCTTCCAGAATCTGAATGCGTATTTATGGCCGGAACGCTGGATGGAACGTTATGCCGTGCTGCCTTTTATTGGCGACGTATTGCGAGGCATGGCTAACCGGCGGCCAAAGCTCGGCGCGCTGACCGGTTCCTTCCATGATATCGAGCTCAATTACGACGCCCTCGAACAGCTTTTTTGGCAGTTTTATCCGGTCATGATGCAACAGGCGAAAGACCGGCAAATCTGACAAACACTGCGAATTTTGTGATTCCATCCGCAATTCCCTGCAATCCAAAAGGTTGTTGTTAAAAAAGTTTGAGACTTACGTCAAAGACTGATAGCCGGATGCTATCTGATTGATTGGTGCGATGGGGTTTATTCACCTGCGGGTTGCCCCTATACTGGCAGTCGTTTTGTTCACCCTTCCTTCTCACCTACGACGCCCGTAAGGGTTTCATAAGGAGTAATATTATGGTTCTGGTAACTCGTCCAGCCCCTGACTTCACCGCAGCAGCAGTTCTCGGTAGCGGCGAAGTAGTTGAAAACTTCAACTTCAAAAAACACACTGCAGGCAAACCTACTGTTATCTTCTTCTGGCCAATGGACTTCACTTTCGTATGTCCTTCTGAGCTGATCGCTTTCGATCACCGTTACGAAGAATTCCAGAAACGTGGCGTAGAAGTGGTAGGCGTGTCCTTCGACTCCGAGTTCGTTCACAACGCATGGCGTAACACCCCTGTTGAGAAAGGCGGTATCGGTCCTGTTAAATACGCGATGGTTGCTGACATCAAACGCGAAATTCAGAAAGCCTACGGTATCGAACATCCGGACGCTGGCGTTGCACTGCGCGGCTCTTTCCTGATCGACAAAGAAGGCGTTGTTCGTCACCAGGTAGTGAACGATCTGCCACTGGGTCGTAACATCGACGAAATGCTGCGTATGGTTGACGCACTGCAATTCCACGAAGAGCACGGCGAAGTGTGCCCGGCTCAGTGGGAAAAAGGCAAAAAAGGTATGGGCGCTTCTCCGGACGGCGTGGCTAAATACCTGACAGAAAACGCGTCAAACCTGTAATCCCTTCACGGATTTCAAGGTCAATAACGGTCAGCTTAGCTGGCCGTTTTTTTTTGCCTGCCATCCGGCACGATCACAATTTCCCCTTCCCGCTCCCTGTTCTGCCTGTTTTACGTCTACGCTGAAAATGTTCCACTCCGGTCATTATGGCGTGCAGTTTGCATAGTTCTGATCGGATAAAACACACAAAAAAGCGTTATCACACAATAACCTGAAGGTTATGACTCATAAGACAGGGTAATAAACAGGAGCCCCTATGTTACGGAAATCACTCATCGCGCTGGCCTTACTGACCAGCTTCCCGCTGTATGCCGCGTCCAGTCCTGCGGTTGAAGCCAAAAACGGCATGGTTGTCACTTCGCAATATCTGGCCTCTCAGGTCGGTGTCGATATTCTAAAAATGGGCGGAAACGCCATTGATGCCGCCGTGGCCGTCGGCTACGCGCAGGCCGTCGTCAACCCATGTTGTGGCAATATCGGCGGCGGAGGCTTCATGACGGTGCATCTTGCTGATGGCAAGGACACTTTCATTAACTTCCGCGAAACCGCACCTGCCGCCGCCAGCGCCAATATGTATCTGGACGCCGACGGCAATGTGAAAAAAGGCGCCAGCCTGTACGGATATCTCGCGGCAGGTGTACCGGGCACAGTACTGGGCCTGGATACGGTGCAGAAGGAATACGGCAAACTGACGCGCCAGCAGGTGATGGCACCGGCGATTAAACTTGCCCGTCAGGGCTTTGTGCTGACCCGCGCCGATACCGATATTCTCGATACCAAGGTTGACCGCTTCAAAGAAGATCCTGAGGCAGCGCGCATTTTCCTGCGTAAAGACGGCAGCGCGCTACAGCCGGGCGATAAACTGGTTCAAACCGATTTAGCCAATACGCTGGAATCCATTTCAAAACACGGGCCGGATGCTTTCTATAAAGGCAAAATCCCGGCTGCTGTGGAAGCGGCCTCCAAAAAAGGCGGCGGTATCCTGACAGCGGCAGATTTCGCGAATTATAAAGTCACTGAAGACGCGCCGATCACCTGCAGCTATCGGGGCTATAAATTTGTTTCCGCACCGCCGCCGAGCTCCGGCGGCGTGACGATGTGTGAAATTCTCAACATCGTTGAGGGCTACGACATCAAGAGCATGGGCTTCAACTCAGCGGCGTCGATTCATGTCCTCACCGAAGCCATGCGCCATGCTTACATGGACCGCAATACCTATCTTGGCGATCCGGAATTTGTGAAAAACCCGATTGACCGCCTGATCAGCAAAAGCTACTCCGAAGAAATTCGTAAGAAAATAGTAGCAGATAAAGCCACGCCTTCCACAGCCGTTCAGCCGGGGATGGAACCGCACGAGAAACCGGAAACCACCCATTACTCTATCGTCGATAAAATGGGTAACGCCGTCTCTACCACTTACACCATTAATGGCCTGTTTGGCTCTGTGGTCATCGCGCCAGGAACCGGTTTCTTCCTTAATGATGAAATGGATGACTTCACCACCAAAGTCGGTGAGAAAAACCTCTTCGGCCTGGTGCAGGGCGTTAAAAACGCTATCGCCCCCGGTAAGCGCCCACTATCGTCTATGAGTCCGAGTTTAGTGACCAAAGACGGCAAAACCTTCATGGTTCTCGGCTCGCCGGGGGGTTCGCGCATCATCACCATCACTCTGCAAACAGCGCTGAATGTTATCGACCACGGTATGCCACCGCAGGAAGCGGTGAATGCGCCACGTATTCATCATCAATGGTTGCCGGATGAAGTCTATTACGAGCAGCGCGGCGTTTCACAGGACAGCCTGAACATTCTGCAGAAGATGGGTTACAAAATGGTGGAACAAACGCCGTGGGGTGCCGCAGAGCTGATTATGGTGGGATTACCGGGTGCCGCTGGCGTGACATCCGCGACCTCAGGTAATGACTCGGCAGTTTCAGGCAAGGTGCGCGAAGGTTATCTGTACGGCGCGAATGATGTGCGACGCCCAGCAGGTGCGGCCATCGGCTATTAACTGGCATCCTTCACGCTATCTCTGCGTTGGCTGCCTTCATTCACCCCGGTCACTTACCTGTGTAAGCTCCCGGGGATGTACTCAGTTGCCGCCTTGATGTAGTCCGAATGATTTGGTTAATAAAATTTATAAACAGTAAAAAGCCCCGAGATCATCAGATCCCGGGGCTTTTCCTTACCGGAAGGTAAGTGCTTGCTTACGCTTTGTTGTTCAGCGCCAGCGCTTGTTTTTTGCGGTCATTGCGCAGTTTAAAGGCATAACCGACCAGCAGCGCCACAACCCAAACCATCCCGACATACAGCGAAATACGGGTATCCGGGAAGTAACCAATCAGGCCAATGATGAACACCAGGAAAATGATACCGAACACGGAGGTGTAAACACCGCCACGCAGCGGGAACTCAAGTTCTTTAACCTGCTGTTTGCTCAGCTTGCGACGGAAACCAATCTGGGAGAACAGGATCATAATCCACACCCAGACAGTTGCGAACGTCGCCAGAGACGCGATCACCAGGAACACGTTTGACGGCATGATGTAGTTCAGGTAAACCGCCACCAGCAGCGCCGCCATCATCACCAGCACAGTGACCCACGGCGTCCCCAGACGCGAAACCTTGCTGAACATTTTCGGTGCCTGTCCCTGCTCTGCCATACCGTGCAGCATACGGCCCACGCCGAACACATCACTATTGATGGCAGAAAGCGACGCGGTGATCACCACGAAATTGAGAATAGCCGCTGCCGCCGTAATGCCCATATGCTGGAAGGTCAGAACGAACGGACTGCCCTGCGTCCCCACCTGATTCCATGGGAAAATGGACATAATCACAAACAGCGTACCCACGTAAAACACCAGAATACGCAGCGGAACAGAGTTGATGGCTTTCGGAATGGATTGCTTTGGATTCTCAGCTTCACCGGCTGTGATGCCGATGATCTCAATGCCGCCGTAAGCAAACATCACCAGCTGGAGTGACAGAATCGTCCCCATGATACCCTGGCTGAAGAAGCCGCCGTTGCTCCACAGATTGTGGATACCGGTGGCCTGTCCGCCGTTACCAATGCCCCAGAAAATAATGCCAAAGCCTGCCACGATCATGATGATGATGGTCAGTACTTTGAAGAAGGAGAACCAGAACTCCAGCTCGCCGAAGACTTTCACGCTGACCAGATTGATCGCGCCGATAATCAGCACCACGCTGAGCACCCAGGTCCATTGCGGCACATCCGGGAACCAGACGCCCATATAAATGCCGAATGCCGTCACATCGGCGATGGCGACGATCAGGATTTCGAAACAATACGTCCAGCCGGTGATGTAACCCGCCATCGGCCCGAGATAATCCTGCGCATAACGGGAGAATGAACCGCTCTGCGGGTTGTGAACGGACATCTCACCGAGGGCGCGCATGATGATAAACGCAATGATCCCGCCGACCAGATACGCCAGCAATACACTCGGGCCCGCCATTTTGATGGCATCTGCCGAGCCATAAAACAGTCCGGTTCCGATGGCTGATCCCAGTGCCATAAAGCGAATATGGCGCGTTGTCAGGCCACGTTTTAATTTCGTGCCCGGCGCTTCGTTCTGCGCTGTTGGTTGTTCAGCTTCTTGCTGCATGTGCATTAACCCGTGTTGTTTTTTTAACTATCAAAAATCGTATTCTAAAAAATGACTTTTAGCCTGCCAATGAAAAAGCCACGGAAGGGTTCTCCGTGGCCTGATTGGCTAAATATTCTTCAGACGATCATTATTTCAGGTCTTCGAACATTCACCCGATAATCATTGGTGCGCGGTGACGCTGCGCGGGCCGCTGATTTTGTCATAAATCCCGACCAGTACCAGCATTAATAATGACGGTGGTAACCAGGCAAGACCTTGCGCAGCCAGTGGCAAGTTCGCGGTCCAGGCTGGCATCAGATCAGCAAAAGCAGAAGCCTTAATACCGTCAACAATGCCGAACACCAGGCTCACTACCATGACCGGCGCCACAATACGTGTGGTGCTGTTCCACCAGCGAAGGGTAAAGCTCAGCACAACCAGCGCGATACATGGCGGATAAATAGCCGTCAGTACCGGCACAGAAATCTGGATCAGATGGCTCAACCCGAGGTTGGACACCAGCATGGAGAACAGACCCAGAATGAATACCAGCGTTTTGTAAGACAGCGGCAGATATTGGGCAAAAAATTCCGCACAGGCGCAGGTCAGGCCAACCGCTGTCACCATACAGGCGATGAAAATCAGCGCACCTAAGAAGAAGCTGCCAACACTACCAAAAGTATGAGCGACATAAGCATGCAGGATAACCGCACCGTTGGTCGCATCCGGCACCAGCGAGGCGCTGTTTTCACCGAGTTTGAACAGGCTCAGATAAACCAGCATCAGTCCCAGACCGGCAATCAGACCGGCCAGAACAGTATAACGGGTCAGCAATTTCGCATCAGAAACACCGCGGGAACGCGCGGCATTAACGATAACGATACCGAACACCAGCGCACCAAGCGTATCCATGGTCAGATAGCCATTAACAAAGCCACTGGAGAAAGGAACGGTCTGGTAAGCGCCGACAGCAGGCATTGGCTGACCGGCAGGCCACAACAGTGCAGCGATACCCAGCGCAGCCAGTGCGACCATTTTCAGCGGTGCAAGGAAATGTCCGACAGTATCAAGCAAACGGCCCGGATACAGGGAAATACCGATAACCAGAGTGAAATAAATCACACTGTAAATCAGCAGCGGCAGCGGGCCGTCACCGGTCATCGGCGCGATCCCCACTTCAAACGAAACCGTTGCGGTACGCGGCGTGGCAAACAGCGGCCCTACGGCGAGATAACAAACGGTAGCCAGAAGAATACCGGCACCACGACCAATTGGCGTACTCAGGGCATCCACACCGCCGCCAACGCGCGCAAGTGCAATTACCGTCATCACCGGGAGTCCGACCGCGGTAATCATAAATCCGGCGGCAGCCCACCAGACGTCATGACCTGCCTGCAGGCCAACCATTGGCGGGAAAATAATATTCCCGGCCCCGACGAATAAGGCGAAGGTCATGAAACCCAGCGCCATAATATCTTTATTTGTTAAACGAGTACTCATGATTGGTGTCGTGTTGCCTGTTCAAATGAATAAAGTGTCCGTTGCCGTCGCCGTGCCACGTCGTCAGAAGGATGAATGGCATAAAAAAGCCAGAGAGCATCCGATGAGGAACGAAGTAAGCTAAAAACGCCTGATGATATGCAGATAATTACGTTGTTATGCAGGGAGTATCGAGCGACAGCGGACGCTAAGGTAAACGTTTATAGCGTATAAAGGCAAGCCGCGATCCAAAAAGCAGAGTGTTTAACCAGATTAACAATATAAGACAGGCATATTCACTAAATACAACGAAAAACACGCCATATGATATGTATGATTTTTGAACTAATGAAGCACAAGATATGCTCCGGTAAGACGAAAAATGCGTGAAATCACCACTCTCAGGTTATTTCACGCACAGTTTACAGCATTTTTACAAGGTCAAAATTCGACCACGTGCGGGCATTACCAGACGCGGGCGGCGATATCGACGACCAGCTTCAGTTTTTCCCACTGCTGCGCTTCGGTCAGGCTGTTGCCCTCTTCCGTTGAAGCGAAACCACATTGCGGGCTGAGGCAAATCTGGTTGATATCCAGATATTCTGCTGCCTCGGCCAGACGTGCCTCCACCGTTTTCGCCAGTTCAAGCTCACCGGATTTGGTCGTGATCAGACCCAAAACCGCCTGCTGATGGCCTTTTTTGATAAAACGCAGCGGCTCAAAGCCCCCGGAACGCTCGTTGTCATATTCCAGGAAGAAGGCATCGATGTTCACGCCACCAAACAGAATCTCTGCCACCGGTTCATAGCCGCCTTCTGAAATCCAGGTGGAACGGAAGTTGCCCCGACAGACATGCAGACCAATCACCAGATCATCCGGTTTACCGGCAATCGCTTTGTTCAGCACATCGGCGTAAGTGCGCGCTAACTCTTCCGGAGAGTCGCCACGTTCGCGGATTTGCTTCTTCTGATCTTCAGAACACAGGTAAGCCCAGACGGTGTCATCAAGTTGCAGATAACGACAACCGGCATCATAAAACGCCTTAATCGCGTCACGGTAAACCTGCGCCAGATCGTCAAAGTAGTCTTTCAGATCCGGATACACTTCTTTACTGATCGCGTTACGGCCACCGCGGAAATGCATCACGCTCGGGCTTGGAATGGTCATTTTCGGCACTGCACTTCCGCTGATGCTTTTCAGGAAACGGAAATCTTCCAGCATCGGATGTGAGCCGAACCCCAGTTTGCTGACGACTTTGATGCTGCGTGCTTTGGTCTGTACGCCATTGAACTGGATCCCCTGCACCGCGTCGTAACCTTCAACGCCTTCCAGACCTTCGAAGAAATCGAAGTGCCACCATGCGCGGCGGAATTCCCCGTCAGTGACCACTTGCAGACCGGCTTCACGCTGCAAATCCACCACTCGGCGGATTTCGGTATCTTCTACGGCGCGCAACTGCGCGGCATCAATCTCACCGGCCTGAAATTGCTTACGGGCTTCTTTAATCGCGGCCGGACGCAGGAAACTGCCAACGACGTCAGCGCGGAATGGAGGTGTTGTACGTTGCATGGAGAACTCCTTATGACATCCCGCCATTGGCGAAATGCGAATGATTCATTAAGTAAATAATTACCTTGCGTTATATTTAGACATCTGGATGTCTAAACGTCTTTGGCAGGATACTGTCATGCAGATGCTTCACAGGCAACAGAGGAATCTTCATGGGACGTGAATAAAATTCATGTTCACTTCGCGATGTTTCATGATGCTGAACAATATGTGCCCCCTTGCGATCTGTAGTAATAAATACTATAGTTTATTTTACCAGGGACGATGGCATGAACGATTTACGTATTTTTGTTACAGAGGATTTTCACGACTTCATGACCGATAGCAAACTGTCGGAAAAGGATATCCTCAAGTCTGCACATGAACTGGCAAACGGACTTTTTGATGCGGACTTGTCTGGCAACATTTACAAGAAAAGAATTGCACCGACAGGAAGGTCGAAATCAGGGTTTGGCCGTGCCATCGTCGCATTCCGTTTTGAGGATAAGATTTTTTATATCGATGGCTGGCTGAAACACAGTGTTCGCAAGAACGGGCATGAAATTCCCGACAAACTTTTGTCTTTGTATAAGGCAGTTGCTAAAGATTTGCTCAATTTCACAGAGCAGCAACTCGAAATAGAACTTCGAACTGGATTAATTAAAGAGGTGATTTCTAATGGTTGATGAACGTTTGCTAAAACTGCAGCGGATGGCTCAACGCTTCCATGATTCATCTGGCGTGGTTTCACAAACCACGATGCGCGAAATTAACAAAATTGTTGATGAAGCCGTACAGGAAGAAAGGCTGAAAGCCTTTGCAGAACGCTCTGCTGAACGTATACGCGCGCTGCGGGAAAAAGAAAAAATCAGCCAGGGCGTGCTGGCCAGACTCATCAATATGTCGGCTAACAGCATTCAAAAATGGGAGCGTGACGAAACCAAACCCACCGGTGCGGCTCTGATCTTACTGATGCTGATCGAAGAAAAAGGTTTACAGATCATCTGCTAAAAGAAGCCACAGCGTGGGCTGTGGCTACTTTTTTATCCCTTCACATCGCTTTGGCTGGCCTGTTCCTGAGGAACAATCAGTTTCGGTGCCAGTGTAAATATAAAGCGGGTACCAACGCCGACTTCACTCATCACTTCAAGTTTGGCGTTGTGATGACTCAGGGCGTGTTTGACAATGGCCAGCCCCAGACCGCTGCCCCCCGTCTGGCGCGAACGCGCTTTATCAACCCGGTAGAAACGTTCAGTCAGACGCGGCAGGTGTTGCGGCGCAATGCCCGGCCCGTTATCACTGATCTGGAACTGCGCGCCATGCGGCGTTTGTTGCCAGCTGACTTCTATCCGCGTCCCCGCCGGGGTGTGGTTGACGGCGTTGTACACCAGATTCGACACCGCGCTGCGTAACTGATCTTCATTGCCAAAGACCTTCAGTTTCTCGTTTACACGGAACACCACTTCGTGACGGCCACCGCTTAAAGATTGCACTTCGCGCTCCAGCATGCCGAGCATCACCGGAATATCGACTTTCTCCTGCATATCGATATTTGCTGATGCTTCGATTTTTGACAGTGTCAGCAGTTGCTTGACCAGCCCGTCCATGCGCCGCGTCTGTTCCTGCATGGTGTCCAGCGCTTTGGTACGAAACGGCTCTTCCAGTTTGGCGTCTTCCATCATTTCCAGATATCCCTGCAATACAGTCAGCGGGGTTCTCAGTTCATGACTAACGTTAGCGAAGAAGTTACGACGCGCACCTTCGAGCTGACGCATCTGCGTAACATCACGCGCCACCATCAGCAGTTGCCCTTCGGAATAAGGCATCACGCGAAACTCGACGTAATGCTCGTTATTGAGTTGCAAATTCAGGGCACGGCTGAAATCACGGGTCTGGATCCAGGTACGAAACTCGGGATAACGCAGCAGGTTAAAGATGTGTTGTCCGTTATCCTCCGGCCAGCGGAAACCGAGCAAATCTTGCGCCAGTCCGTTACACCAGAAAATATTGCCCTCTTCCGTCGTCAATACCACCGCATCGGGTAATGATTCGGCACCGCTGCGGAAACGTTTGATGAGCTGACCTAATTCACGACGGCGACGGCGGTTACGCATCTGCATCTGGTTCAGCCCGTAAAACAGAGGCTCCCAGCTCCAGCGGCCATTCGGCGGGGTTATGCTGCGGTCAAGCCACAGCCAGTGAGAGAGTTTGAGCTGGTTGTAATAATTCCAGCCCAGCGCCGCCAGCAGCGACGCAAAGAGGAGCCAGCCGAAATGGCCGACGAAGATACCGAGGATTAACGCGGGCAGGCAAAAGAGAAAGAATTCACCGGCCAATCGTTTCCATGACAAACGTTCTAGCACACAGATTCTCCGCTGTGGGGACTCAATAACGCGTTGAAAAACGGTATCCGGTTCCACGAACAGTCTGGATCATTCTGTCATGTCCACTGGTTTCCAGCGCTTTACGTAAACGACGAATATGCACGTCTACCGTGCGATCTTCCACATAAACGTTAGTGCCCCAGACGTTATTGAGCAACTGTTCGCGGCTGTAAACACGTTCGGAGTGGGTCATAAAGAAGTGCAATAATTTAAATTCGGTCGGCCCCATATCGAGCGCCTGCTCGTTGGCCATCACACGGTGAGACGACGGATCCAGGCTTAAACCCTGCATGTCGATCACTTCTTCCACCGCCATTGGCGAGATGCGGCGCATCACGGCTTTAATACGTGCAACCAGTTCTTTTGGAGAAAACGGTTTGGTGATGTAATCATCGGCACCGACTTCCAGGCCGCGCACCCTGTCTTCTTCTTCACCGCGGGCGGTCAGCATCATCACCGGAATTTCGCGGGTCAGTGCTTCACGTTTGAGATGTTTGATAAACTGAATACCGGAACCGCCGGGTAACATCCAGTCGAGCAGGATAAGTTCAGGGTAAGGTTCTACCAGCTGGCCAACGGCTGAATCAAAATCTTCAGCTTCTACTGCCTGATAGCCATTCTGTTCCAGTACAAAACACACCATTTCACGGATTGGAGCTTCGTCTTCAACCACCAATATACGTCTTGCCATCGTAGGTCCTGCCAATAGGTTAGCGATCTTTTATTTGATTGCGGGCGCCATTATGCGTCAGTTTTGTGACAGATTTATGAATAGAAAGGATGGTTCATTACAGTCAAATATGACAGATACATTTCTTCTATTCAGCTGCCATCTCGCTGAAATTGGTCCGATTTATCGGGGACAGCGTCCCCCGCCGACGTTTATACTTTGCCCCATTGTCGTCATCCAGGATCCATACGGGAGTCTCATGCGCCTGATCCACACGTCAGACTGGCACCTCGGCCAGTACTTTTTCACCAAAAGCCGCGCCGCCGAACATCAGGCATTTTTGCGCTGGCTGACCGGTCAGGTGCAGCAACATCAGGTAGATGCCGTGATTGTGGCAGGCGATATATTCGATACCGGTTCGCCACCCAGCTATGCCCGCGAGCTTTACAATCGCTTCGTCGTCGAGTTGCAACAAACCGGCTGTCAGCTGGTGGTGCTGGCCGGAAATCACGATTCTGTCGCGACATTAAATGAATCACGTGAGCTGCTTTCCTGCCTGAATACGCGGGTGATTGCGACCGTCGGCGAAAACCTCTCTGAACAGATTTTAGTGCTCAACCAGCGTGACGGAAAACCGGGCGCGGTACTTTGCGCTATTCCGTTTTTACGTCCGCGGGATTTGCTCGCCAGTCAGGCGGGACAATCCGGCAGCGACAAACAGCTGGCATTACAGGAAGCCATCGCCACGCATTATGACGCGTTGTGGCAGGCCGCGCAGACCAAACGCGACGAACTCGGCGTTTCGCTACCGATCATTGCTACCGGCCATCTGACCACGGTTGGCGTCAGCACCTCCGATTCCGTGCGCGACATCTATATCGGCACACTCGATGCCTTCCCGGCGCAGGCGTTTCCGCCGGTCGATTACGTGGCACTTGGTCATATTCACCGCGCACAGTGCGTCGCCAAAACCGAACATATCCGTTACAGCGGTTCGCCGATTGCACTGAGTTTTGACGAACTGAGTAAAGCCAAAAGTGTGTACTTACTCGATTTCGACGGCGCGACGCTCAACGCCATCGACACGCTGGAAATTCCCGTTTTCCAGCCGATGCAGATAATCAAAGGCTCGCTGGCAGAAATCGAAAAACAACTGGCGCAGTTCGAAGGCGGCGATCCGGCCAAACCGGCCTGGCTGGATATTGAAGTCGCCACGCAAGATTATCTCAGTGATATTCAGCGCCGCATTCAGGCGCTGACGGAAGATCTGCCGGTAGAAGTGGTGCTTTTACGCCGCAGTAAAGAACAGCGTATCAACAGCATTGAGCAACAGGAGAAAGAGACACTCAGCGAACTGAGTGTCAGTGACGTCTTTGAAAGACGGCTGGCACTGGAACCGGATCCTGACGAACCGCGTCAGGCGCGGATGCGCACGCTGTTTGCGCAGGTTGTTGAACAGGTCACCAGCGGTCAGAATGCGGAGGACAGCGCACAATGAAAATTCTCAGCCTGCGTTTAAAAAACCTGAACTCGCTGGAAGGCGAATGGAAAATTGATTTCACGGCTGAGCCTTTTGCCAGCAACGGATTGTTCGCCATCACCGGCCCGACCGGCGCGGGGAAAACCACCCTGCTCGATGCCATCTGTCTGGCGCTCTATCACCAGACGCCGCGTCTGAACATCACGCCAAGCCAGAACGAGCTGATGACCCGCCACACCGCCGAATCGCTGGCCGAAGTGGAGTTTGAAGTCAAAGGCGTCGGTTATCGCGCGTTCTGGAGTCAGCGCCGCGCCAAAAACTCGCCGGACGGCAATCTGCAGGCACCGAAAGTGGAGCTGGCATTACTGGCCGACGGCAAAATTCTGGCCGATAAAGTGCGCGATAAACTCGATGCCATCGCCACACTGACCGGGCTGGATTTCGGTCGTTTCACCAAATCCATGATGCTGTCTCAGGGGCAATTTGCCGCATTTCTGAATGCCGATGCCAATGACCGCGCCGAACTGCTGGAAGAACTGACCGGCACCGAAATTTACGGTCTGCTGTCCGAGCGCGTATTTGAGCAACATAAAGAAGCGCGGATTACACTCGACGGTTTGCATCAGCGTATGGCGGGTATCGAACTGCTCAGCGAAGAACAGCGCCAGACGCTCGAAGCACAACTTGCTGAACTGAACGCGCAGGAAATCACGCTCAGTCAGCAGGCGCAGCAGCGCCAGCAGGATCTGAACTGGCTGCAACAGTGGCAGCAGGTGCAGCAAAAACAGCAGCAGTCTCAGCAACAACTGACCGCCGCAGAGCAGGAGAATCTGGCCGCCGCGCCGCAGTTACAGCAACTGGCGCGCAGCGAACCGGCAGAAAAACTGCGTCCGTTGCTCAACGATCGCCAGCGTTGTCAGGATGAATCGCAACGTCTTCAGCAGCAACTGGCGCACCTGACGCAGCATCAGGAACAGCAAATCGCGCAAATGACGCCGCTGAATCTGGCGGTGGAGCAGGCACAAACGTCACGTCAGAAACAGGCGGAAGAACAGCGTCAGATGCAGACGCTGATCGAAGAAAAAATCCTGCCGCTGGATGGCGAAATCACCCGCTTGCGTAAATCACTGACTGAAACACAGCAGTCGGTCACTGACGTACAAAAACTTGTCAGTGAGCATAACGCGACGCTGTTACAAATGACCACCGAACGGCAGAAGCTGGACGAAGATAGCCGCCAGCATCAGACCCGCCAGACCGCGCTGACCGATGCACTCAACACTGCGCAACAGCGTCTGACTGAGCTGGAAAAACAGCACCCGCTGGCAGCATTGCATAAACGACAATCCGAACTCACGCAGCTGCGTCCGGTGCGCCAGCAGCTGTATTCGCTCGCGCAAATTTTCCCGCAGCTTAATCAGCGCGTGCAGCAACAGCAAAAAGATTTCGTACAGTATCAAACGCAACTGGCTGAAGAAGAGCAGCGACTGGGGGCCATCCGCCTGCAATGTCAGAAACAGCTGGAGCATCTCAACGACGTTAAAGTACTGCATAAACAGGAAATGCTGATCGTCAGCCTCGAAGCCGAACGTGCGAATCTGCAAAGCGGCAAAGCCTGCCCGTTGTGCGGTTCCACATCGCATCCGGCGATTGAACATTATCAGGAGGTCAAGCCTTCTGAAACGGCGCAGCGCGTCGAGAAAATGCAACTGGAGTTCGATGCAGCAAAAGCCAGCGGTATCGAACTGGCAACAAAAATTAAAAGTCTGAAAGAACAGCAAACGCGGCTGCAAATCCAGCTGGAGCAAGACCAGCAGCAACTGAATGCACATACCGCAAACTGGCAACAGCTCAGCGCACCGCTGAATCTGACGTTTACGCTACATGACACCGCCGACATCACTCAATGGCTGACCGCCCGCGATGAAGAAGAACAACAATCGCAGGCGCTGATTAGCCAGCACGAACAGCTGGCACGGGCGCTGCAACAGGCTAAAGATGCCCTGAACGACGCACTGAACGCGCAGCAGAAAGTGCAGCAGCAAAGCGCATTGCTGACCGAACGCATTACCCGGTTGGAAGAGACGCAGGCGAAATCTCAGCAAGACGTCGAACGGCTGCAAAAGTTGTTTGCAGAAGGCGAAAAAAACCTTTCAGAACTGACGGCTCAACGCCTTGAACTGTTCGGCGACCGCCAGGTGGCACAGGTTCGCGAGCACTTACATCAGCAACAACAGTCTGCAGAAAAAGCGGTCAGTGACGCGCAAACCGCATTGCAAAAAGCGCAGGAACAGCGCGATCAGCTGGCCGGGCAACTGGCGAGCACGCAACAGCAACAGTTGCAGACCACAGAACAACTGACGCAGGCGGAACAGGCGTGGCAACAGGCGCTGAGTGCCAGCGGATTTGCCGATGAAGCCGCGGTGAAACTGGCGCTGCTGGATGACGCACTCCGTCAGCAACTTCAGCAACGCAAAGAAAATCTGCAACAACAACTGGCGCAGGCGCAGGCGTTACTGGCGGATGCCGGTCAGCAACTCGAAAAACATCGTCTTGCCCGCCCGGCTCATCTGAGTGAAACAGAAAGCGATCTTGATGTTCTGACAGCGCAACAGGCGGAAATGGCGCAACAGCTGAAAGCTTTACAGCAACGTCTGGGCGAAGTGAAAAATCAGCTGGAAAGTGACAAATTACGCCACAGCGGACAACAGGCGCTGATAGCTCAGATTGCGCAAGCGCAGCTGACCTGCGATGACTGGGGTTATCTGAATCAGATGATTGGCTCCAGCGACGGCGCGAAATTCCGTAAATTCGCGCAGGGACTGACGCTCGACCATCTGGTGTATCTGGCGAACCTTCAGCTCGAAAAACTGCACGGGCGATATTTGTTGCAGCGCAAAACCAGCGATGCGCTGGAATTGCAGGTGGTCGATACCTGGCAGGCGGACGCCGTGCGCGATACCCGCACCTTATCCGGCGGCGAAAGCTTCCTGGTCAGTCTGGCACTGGCGCTGGCGCTGTCTGATCTGGTCAGTGATAAAACCCGCATCGACTCGCTGTTCCTCGACGAAGGTTTCGGCACACTCGACGCCGATACGCTGGACACCGCCCTGGACGCGCTCGACAGCCTGAATGCCTCGGGCAAAACCATCGGCGTCATCAGCCATGTGGAAGCGATGAAAGACCGTATTCCGGTGCAAATCAAAGTGACTAAGGTGAACGGTCTGGGCGTCAGCCGCCTGAGCAATGAGTTTAAAGTCTGACTGATTACCCTGCGGAGCACCTGACTGGTGAATTGCTAGCCATCTGCTCCGCAATGGATCCTGATTGTGAGCAACTGCGCAAAATTCGCACCAGCGCAGTGCGTTCAATGTTCCCAACCCGCTGAATTCCCGCTTATTCCCTCCTGCCGATAAACTGGCACGCCCTGTGCTTAACGTTATGTATACAAGTTGCAGTACAAGTTGCAGCGCCTGCATAACCGTTAAGGGAACCGCCCATGAATAACATCAAACCTGAAGTCGATAAAAAACGCCGCCAGCTGATGAAATGGCTCGCCATCACCGGCGGCGTCTCCACGCTTGGCGGTATGATCCCGACCTCGGTCTTTGCGGCTGATGACGATGAAATCCGCATTGGTTACTGGCCGATTGTCGGCGGTTTACCGTTATATGTGGCGCTGGAGCAGGGCTTTTTTAAAGAAGCCGGACTGAATGTGAAAGGCGTTAAATTCGCCAGCGCACAGCAAATTGTCGAGGGGATGATCACCGGCAGGATCCACGGATGCGCTAACGGCACGGCCACGGGTGCGCTGGGTCTGGGGGCGATCACTTCACCGGATTTGTTCAAAATCATCTGCTCGAATCCGTCCAATCACCAGCTGGTTCTGGATGAATTTCTGGTGCCGCTGAACAGCACAGCGAAAGCGATCAGCGACCTGAAAGGTAAGAAGATCGCCTGTGGTCCGGGGATCCAGAACGTGACGATGGCGAAGATCATTCTGGAGAAAAATGGTTTCACTAATCCTTCAGTGATCGAACTGCCCGTCGGGCAGCACGCGCCTGCGCTGGCCGCCGGGCAAATTGACGGCGTATATACGCTCGAACCGACCGGCACCGTCGGGCGGATGAAAAACCTTTCCCGCACACTGGAAACCGGCGTGATTTCTAAATATGTGCTCGGCAATGCAGACGCGCCCTGGTTCGGCGGCGCAGCGGCGCTGAACTCCAGCTTTATCGCCAGCAAACCGGAAGAAACCAAAAAGTTTATTGCCGCTTATCAGAAAGCGGTGGAATTCATTGCGGCGCATCCTGACAAGGCTCGCGAAAACGTCGCCGGTTACACCAGCATAGAACCGGCGCTGGTGAAAGAGGTGCCGCTGCCGGGCTTTGTGATGTATCCCGATTTAAAAGGCGACAACCTGCAATGGTTCCAGAAATTTTATGACGTCTTTACGGAAAGAAAAATCTTCAGCAAACCGGTGGATGTCGCTTCGCTGATTTATAAAGTATAAGGAGAAACAGGATGACTTCACGCTGGTCTTCAAGGTTACTGCCGCTGGTCGGCCCGGTGCTGCTGTTTTTATTCTGGCAACTGGCCGTCAGCGCAAAATGGCTGAATCCGGTGCTTCTGCCCTCGCCCGTCGAGACAATTGGCTACATGTTCCAGTCATTTTTCGATGCTTCCATGCGTACCGACATCGGCGCAACCCTTTACCGCACGCTGGTATCCTTTGCTTTTGCCGCAGTGATAGGCGTGCCGCTCGGCGTCATTTTAGGCAGCAATGAAAAGGTCTATCGCAGTCTGGAATTTCTGATCGACTTCTTCCGCTCCACGCCGTCATCAGCGCTGATCCCGCTGTTTATGCTGATTTTCGGCATTACCGATGCCAATAAAATTGCCATCGCCGCCTTTGCCGCGGTGCTGGTTATCCTGTTTAACAGCGCGTACGGCGTGATGAATGCCAAGAAAACCCGGCTGATGGCGGCCAGAGTGATGGGGATTTCGCGCTGGCATATTTTCAAAGACATTCTGCTGATGGAAAGCCTGGCGCAAACCTTTGTTGGCCTGCGCACCGGCGTGTCGATTGCGCTGGTGATCGTGATCGTCGCTGAAATGTTTATCGGATCGGAAACCGGCCTCGGCCACCGGATCATCGATGCCCAGCAGGTGTTTAACATCAAAGACATGTACGCCTCGATCCTGATCACCGGCGCGCTGGGTTATCTGCTGAATCTGGCTTTTTTGCTGATCGAGAAAAAAACCGTCCACTGGAGTAGCAAAGCATGACGCAACCTCTCTCGCTGAACCCTGATTATAAAGGCCCGCAGTTGCCGCAGTACGCTACGCGCCCGGATACCCATGTGACGATCCGCGGACTGAGCAAGGCGTTTGCCGGACAGCCGCTGTATACCGATCTCAACCTCGACTTACCGCGTGGAAAGATCGTGTCGATCTTCGGCCCGAACGGCTGCGGTAAATCGACGTTAATGAACATGATCGCCGGGCTGATCCCGGTGGATAAAGGCGACATTCTGTTCGACGGCAAAACGCTGGCGCAGACCACCATCGGTTATGTGTTTCAGAACTACCGCGACGCGCTGTTTCCGTGGATGAGTGCCCGCGCAAATATCGCGTATCCGCTGATCCGACACGGCATGAGCAAAGCGGACGTCAATGCGCGGGTCGAAGAACTGACGCAGATGTTTGATATCCGCTTCGACCTGAAACGCTATCCGTATGAGCTTTCAGGCGGCCAGCAGCAAACCGTGTGCATCATGCGGGCGCTGGCGACGCGTCCGGAAGTGATGTTCCTCGACGAGCCTTTCTCGGCCCTGGATTTCGAGATGACGCTGTTTATCCGCGATAAATTGCAGGAAGTGCAGCTGGCGACCGGCGTCACCATGCTGATTGTGTCACATGATCTCGAGGATGCAGTGTTTCTGGCGGATGAGATTTTACTGCTGACACGGCGACCGACGCAGATTGCGGAAATTGTGCCGTTTGACCTGCCGCGTCCGCGTGGTTCCGAAATCATGAGCCACCCGGAATTCATCCGCGTGAAGGCGCATACGCTGGACGTATTTAAACGGGAGATGGCGCTTTAACTGTGAAGTTATGAGATCAGGGGCGCAAACTCTGCCCCCTGAAAATTGATGAAGAACTTATAACGCAAAACGCGATTGCGGCCAAAGCCAGGCGGCACCGCGCACTCCGCTCGAATCACCGTGTACCGCTTTGAGCATCGGCGTTTCACATTCCCCGCCAAATACCCATTGTTTAACCAGCAGCGGAACGGTCTGATACAAACGATCCACATTACTCATGCCGCCACCGAAGACAATCACGTCCGGATCGAGAATATTTACTACGTTTGCCAGCGCCTTAGCCAGACGACGCTCATAGCGACCCAGCGCCAGTTCCGCCGTTTCATCGCCCTGCTCAACCAGCGCAATAATCTCTGCGCCGTTTAAACGCTGACCGGAATGACGGAAGTAGTCTTCTGCAAAACCGGTGCCGGAGACAAATGTTTCGACGCAGCCTGATTTTCCGCAGTAGCACGGGACTTCGCGGGCAAACTGGATTTCCTCCTCATCCTGCCACGGCAGCGGATTGTGGCCCCACTCACCTGCGTTGCCATTGCCGCCCGCGTGCGCCACGCCGTTAAGCGCAATGCCGGAACCGCAGCCGGTGCCGATAATCACGGCGAATACGGTGTGACGGCCTGCGCCTGCACCGTCGGTGGCTTCGGAAACCGCCAGGCAATTGGCGTCGTTTGCAATATGCACTTCGCGTTTGAGCAAAAGCGCCAGATCCTCATCCAGTTGCTGGCCGTTCAGCCAGACCGAATTGGCATTCTTCACTTTGCCGGTAAATGGCGATAACGTGCCGGGGATCCCCAGCCCCACGCTGCCGCGCTGTCCGGTGCCTTTCTCGGCGTCCAGCACCAGCCCTTCAATCGCCTTGAGTGTGCGCTCGTAGTCATTTCTCGGCGTATCGACCCGTTTGCGAAACAGCTCTTTGCCTTCATCCGATAACGCAATGACTTCTATTTTTGTGCCGCCTAAATCAATGCCAATTCGCACGTTTTATTCTCCTTTTTATGTCCTGCAGGGTCAGTTTTTCTGAGTCTGTTCAGTTTAGAAGCCAGTGGCCTCTGTCACCAGAATAAGCTGTTATGCAATGTTACAGGCCACGGCGATTTCTTAACGACGACCGGCGCTCAATTGGTTATCATGCCGCCCTGCATTCATTTATTCAGCGTACCACGAGTGCGCCGGGACAGGGATAACGCCATGTTATGGTTTAAGAATTTGTTGGTTTACCGTTTGAGCCGTGAAGTTTCGTTATCTGCTGACGAAATGGAAAAACAGCTCAGTGCTTTCACCTTTACCCCGTGCGGCAGCCAGGATATGGCGAAAACCGGCTGGGTTTCACCGATGGGTTCTCACGGTGGCGACGCGCTGACTCACGTCAACGGCGGGCAGATCCTGATCTGCGCACGCAAAGAAGAAAAAATTCTGCCTTCTCCGGTTATCAAACAGGAGTTACAGGCCAAAATTGATCAGCTCGAAGGCGAACAGCACCGCAAGCTGAAAAAGACCGAAAAAGATTCCCTGAAAGATGAAGTGCTGCACAGCCTGATGCCGCGCGCATTCAGCCGCTTCAGCCAGACGTTCATGTGGATTGATACCGTTAACGGCCTGATCATGGTCGATGCTGCCAGCGCCAAGAAAGCCGAAGATATGCTGGCGCTGCTGCGTAAAAGCCTCGGTTCGCTGCCGGTGGTGCCGCTGACCATGGAAAGCCCGATCGAGCTGACGCTGACCGAATGGGTACGTTCAGGCGAAACACCTGCCGGTTTCACCTTACAGGATGAAGCAGAGCTGAAAGCGATTCTGGAAGAAGGCGGCGTGATCCGCTGTAAAAAACAGGCGCTTGTCAGTGACGAAATCGCCACGCATATCGAAAATGGCAAACTGGTCACCAAGCTGGCCGTTGACTGGCAGGAACGTATCGCCGTGGTACTGGCCGACGACGGCAGCATTAAACGCCTGAAATTCAGCGACGTTATTCGTGATCAAAATGAAGACATCGACCGCGAAGATTTCGCCGGACGTTTCGATGCTGATTTCGTGCTGATGACCGGTGAACTGGCGGCGCTGATCCAGAACCTGATCGAAGCATTGGGCGGCGAAGCACAACGCTAAGACCGGATGCAGAACGTAAAAAAGGCGCTCATGAGCGCCTTTTTGTTTGTACTGTGTCTGAATATATTATTTGGTCAGGTATTTACACAAGTACGAAGTCGTTTCGCCGACCTGTAAGTTGAATTCACTTTTACCTGGAATATAGAAAGTTTCGCCTGGCTTAAACACCTGCCAGTCCGGAGATCCCGGGATCAGCACTTTAAGTGAGCCGCTGATGACGGTCATTTCTTCCGGCTTTGCAGTACCGAACGTGTATTCACCGACGGCCATCACGCCAACGCTGGCTGAACCCGTACTTTCGCTGTCGAAACCAATCGACTTCACTTTCCCGTCAAAATACTCATTATTTTTCAACATAGATTGGCCCTTTGCGATAATTTTCAGAGCCTTCATATTAGGGGCAGAAAGCGTCTTCTGTCACTGATTATTACCGCTTTATCTGCACCAGACGACACCGCCCGCAAAGCGGCGTCACTGATTTGATTTTACGGTCACACAGTGCCATTGTGGATAGCTGTTTGCCCCGTCCGTCACATCCTCAGACCACCAGCTCCGCCGCCAGTTTTGCCATCAAGACATTCGATAACACCACCGGAATATTCAGATGCTTTTTCAGCACATCCTCGTGATGCCGGTTAAAGCCGATGCAGTCGAGCACCACCACTTCCGCCCCCTGTTCAGCCAGACGCATCGCGGCTTCCGTCAGGGTCTGGTCATCAGAAAGATACGGGCTGGCGACCGCAAAACACGGCACTTTGGCTAATTTGCGCCACTTGTTGGCCTGTTCAACCACCTGGGATTCTACCGGTACCACAATGCCTGCGCGGTGCTGGCCGATAATCGAGCTAATCAGTGGCGGGATAATGCGGTCAGGTTCGAGAAGCAGGGCATTATTCGCGTGCAGATGGTTAAACTCGCCGGTACACAGCAGCAGAATGGTCATGCAACCCAGCGCTTCGAGCACATCAATCTTTTCCTGTAAGCCTCGCTCTACGCGCGGCGCGGCAAGCTTTACTTGCGAACCATCCAGCAAACGGGTGACCAGCACCGCGTCGCCTTCGGCAGGCGCATAGCGCTGCTCAATTTGCCCGGTGCTTAACCCGTCCAGTAAGCCAACATGCGTGACTGACCCGGCTGGCAGATGCGCCATCAGCAGCGGCATAATATCGCTGCGTGGCGCCTGTCCGATGGTTAACGTTGCAAAGGATGTCATCATGGTGTTACTTCCGGTTTTGCAGGTGGCGCAAGCTTCCGTACAGCGACAACAGGAGTTGATATTCATCGGCATCAAAGAACTGACAGGTGCCGCGGCCAAACTCTTTCGCGACTTCAACGGCGAACTTCGCCGCCAGTGCGATATCCACTTCATGACTTGCGCCGGTGCCACAACCGGGCACCACAGATTCCGCTGTAATCGCCACACCGACAACCGGCACGCTGGTCGCCGTTGACGGTTGCAGAATGCTGTTCAGGTGATGCACACCATTGCCGTAAGGCGTGATGTCCTGCGTGGTGATCGGGAAAGTGACTGCCGGTTTGCCGCTGGTCATTTCCATGATGCGCAGTAAATCTTCGGAAACACGCAGGATGTACCCCTCTTTCACCGTCGGCGAAATCGCGAATCCCTTGTGATTGATAATGCGGTTGCCTTTGGTGGTGTCGATAGAAAGTATCGCGTCCACGCCTTCAACCACTTCGTTATCATTCATGGTCACGTCATCAATCGGCGAATCCATAAAATCAACCGGATCGTGCGGACGGGTCGGCGCGTTCGGGCAAATGTGCGTCGTGATAATCACATCGCCTTCCAGCACATCGCCCTTGCGCTGCATGTCGGCCAGCTTCAGTGCGCTGGTGACGGCGGCAATGGCACCGTCGGCATCGGATACCAGCCCGATACGCGTCGGACGCGCACCGATGCCGCCCAGACGACCAATAATTCCGAGCGTGGGCGCAGTGCCGCCGCTGCTCTTACCTTTGCTGCCTGGCACGGTGATGCGGACAAAATCGGTACCGCCTTTCGGGCCCTCCGCACGGTGTGTACTGGCGGTGATCCCCGGATAACGGGTGAATAAGTCCACAATGTCCTGGCCGCTGACATGTGCACTGTCAATCAGTTCGAATACGGTTAATGTCTGTTGCAAACTCATCACAAAATCCTCTTAAAACCCCGCACCGGCGCATAAGGCGCAGTGGCAAAACGGTCGCGGGCGCTGTTCATCGTGGAACAGTCGGTGTGTCGTGCTGGCTGATTAAGCCCTGGTGTTGGTGCGGTACTCACTACTTTTTGGTGCTGAAAACCGAGGTGAAGAAGCTGTAAAGTGCGTCACCGGCAATAAATCCTGCCGCCAGCACTTCCATTGGCGTACGCCCTTTTTCACCCCAGATTCGAATAATGATAATGCGCAGCACGATGCCGCAGACGACTGCCCAACCGGCCATCACGCTGTTGATCAGCAAACCGGTGGCGAGCAGTACGCCGAGCTGGCGTTTCGGGCCGCCAATCAGCTGTATTAATGCGCCCGGAATGGCCCAGATAAGCAAACTGTGCGCAATCCCAGGCTGTGCGCCGGCCTGAATGGTTTTGGCATAAACCCGCGCAACTGGCGGCACTAAATCCTGCGCGAAATAGCCGTAATGGGCGTACCAGACCACAGGAATGGCGATAATAAAGGCCAGCAACGCGGCGAATAACTGGATGCGGCGGCCATAAAGTTCAGCCTGCAAATCTTTGCCATAGCCGCGCAGAATGAATCCGGCTTTCAGGTCGAAGCCCATATCGGCGAACGCCGGACCGGTAGCAGCGGTAAAGCCGGTCAGCACGCACAGCGCCAGTGGCGGGAAGCCAATCAGGATGCCGATAATCAACGTGATCAGCGCCACGGCAAAGGCCGGGAACCAGCCAGAATGCATCGCGGCAATTCCGACAATCAGCTCATGGAAGAACGCGGCAAAGGCGGCATAAATCACGAAGGCAATCAGCATGCTGACTGACATTTCGCTGTACAATCCGCCCCCTAGTGCCAGCAGTGCGGCAATGGCGATATAACCGAATGCGCCCAGCCCGAGTGCTTTGCGCACTTCTTTCGCTGGTTGGGTAAAAGTGGTTTTGGCGTCGGCGTTTTTAGCACGCACCACCTGAATCACCTGCAGCAGCGACACCAGCCCGGCACCGACCATCATGCCGTGCGGAATATACATCGCATTAAGATCTAAACCGGCAAGCGGCTGGGCATAAGCGCGGATAAGCAAACCGATGCCAAACATGCTCAGCGCCCAGATATTGCCGATAAACGCCGTGCCGAACGCCGCCATAGGAATCTTAAGCATCGCGCCAGCCAGCCCGACCACCACACCGGCGACCAGCAACCACGCCTGGCGCCCGCCATTATCACCGGCTTTGATGGCTTCAGCGGCAGCGACGCCCGGTGGCCACGCATTACTGGCCGGGAACACTTTGGTATCAAACAGACGATAAAGCAGGTAGGCATCGAGCAACATCGCCACCGCTACGCCGGTAAACATCGGCATAATCAGTTGCGGCTGGCCCATGACATAAGGGATGGCGATCGGCATCAGCAGGCTGTTTGCCGCACCAAAGGTCGCGGAAGAAATCACAGTCTGCGCCAGATTCTGCGTGTGAACAGAACGGTAGCGCTGAAAAGCCTGCATCGGGATGCGCGCCAGTAACATGGCAAACAGCGCACCGATAATCGACGTATTAGGCGTCACGCCCAATGTGGTAATCAGCTGAACTCCGATGATTGCGCCCAAAACAGACAGCAGGATCATCACGATGAGAGTGCCAATATCCTTTAGCGGATTTTCCTTATTATTTTTAGCAGGTTGATCTGACATAAGGCCCCTGGTGTTGGCAAATATAGAAAACTGCGATTTTCCGGGTCCGTTATTAGTCATTACTTTCGCGGTTAATTACCGCTCTGGTAAATGCCAATACTCATCACCCAATTTTTCGGCGAGTTGCCGGGTTACGGCAATCAGCCCTTCCCTGATCCCTTCCGGAATTTCTTTTCCCTGCGCGGGGGAAGGAAAAGATAAACACAACCCCACGAGTTCATTGCGATGCTTATTAAAAATGCTGGTCGCTAACGTACTTATTCCCAGCAGCGTTTCATTGTTGGCAAAAGACACGCCGGTCAGTCGCACTTCAGCCAGGCGAGATAACAAAACGTCCAGACTTTTCGGTGCATTCACAGAATGCGCTTCGTAATGACCGCTAAAACGCTGACGGACCTCTTCATCGGAATAACGCGATAAAATGGCCCGGCCAATCGCCGTTTCATGCGCGGGCAAAAGGCTTCCCGCCGGAGTGACCACTTGCAAATAGGTTCTGCCGGGGAACATACGCATCACCATAATGTCACGCCCTTCCAGCATCGAGATGTAACCGGTACATTGCGTATGCTGACTGAGTTGCGTCATATAAGGCGACGCCAAATCCACCAGCGGCGCCGATAAATAATGGCTTGAGACGGCCAGTAATAACTTTCCAATCTGATAAAGACGGCTGTCCGGATCACGCTCCAGCAACCCTTGCGTTTCCATGGTCATTAGCAAACGCGATACCGTGCTTTTAGGTAATTTTAAATTTTCGACGACATCACTGAATGACAAACCGGGATGTCCCTGTCGGACCCCCTTTTTGGAAAATAACTTCAGCACTGCTGCTGCATTTTCTAAAGTAGTCATAAGGAGGCAGTTCCGGTATATGGAACAGGGTTCCTGTTAAGTTAAATAAAAACTAAAGCTGATACGTGTCAGCGTCAAGCCGTTTATTTTTCACGCACAAGAAGACAGATAAATGAATATGCTTAAAGAAATTCCTAAAGCCATTCAATTCACAGAAAGAGAGGTTGAATGCCGAGTAATAATGAGGTGACGGACGTAAAACTCAGCAGATAATTTTGATTAAATATTGCGCAAAATATAGAGTGCAATAGAGGCTTCAACAAGAATGATCGTCACTGACCATATCGCGGGCATCGCTTTCGCATGCTGGCTGAAGAAGTGTTTCAGGGATTTCATCATGGGTTCCGTTGCAGAAGTGGACGTAAAAATTAATAACCTGAGTGATTACTTTACGCCTGCACATCACTGCGTACAATACTTAAACACCCGTGACATTCATCACAAAAATGGCCCGTTTAATTTACACCTTCCGCCACTTCAGGATTTTGGGGCATAAAAAAACGAGCCACATGGGCTCGTCTTCAGAGAGGGTGACAGAGGATTTAACGCGCGACCGGCAGTGCCAGCGCATCGAGTATTGCATTCACCACACCCGCAGGATCCAGCGTTCCGTCCACCACATGATGCGCAGCCTGCTGATAAAGGGCTTCGCGCTCATTCAGGACTTCCATCATTTCTTCGGTAATCGGTTTACCCGTCAGCGTAGGTCGCTGATCTTCCAGCGGGGCATCTTCCAGACGGTTAGCCAGCGTTGAAGCCGGCGAACGCAGATAGATAACCGTTCCGGCATCACGCATGAAATCGCGGTTTTCCTGCGCCAGCACCACGCCGCCACCGGTCGCAATCACCGTGAAGGGCGCGCAAATCGCTTTCAGCGTCTCAGTCTCACGGCGGCGGAAACCTTCCCAGCCTTCACGCTCAACGATGTCCGCCACGCTCAGGCCAGAGGTGCGCAGCAATGTCAGATCGGTATCGACAAATTTATAGCCCAGTGCTTTCGCCAGAGCGCTGCCGACCGTCGTCTTACCCGCACCGCGCGCGCCTACCATGAAAATGGGTTGTGTCATTACCGCTATCCTTTATTCCCCGGGAGCCGTTAGCCCGCCTGATGAAAATCCATCATCAATATGAAGTGTAAACATCAAAAGTGGTCATTGTACTGGCCTGAAAATGTACTCGCCAGATAGTACAACAAAAAAGCCTCACTGGCAGATTTTTATCACCTGCCGGTGAAGCTTCTGTAGCGTTTTATTTACGCTATGGTGCTCATCATACTGAAAAATCCTTGTTCCGCAAAGGCCTGCGGGCAGCTTTGCGACCCAGCTTCCATAAGTAACTGTATCAGCGAGGTTTACAGATATACACCAGCGCCGGGGGAAAATTCTTCACCACCCGAATTTTTTTCCAGGTGAAGTAGCGTGACAGTAACTTCTCTGAGAGATGGCTGTACTGGAACAAAACAAGTACCCCGTCCTTTTCTTTCAACTGCTGGCGGGTGGCCTGCAAAATCCGGATGCTGGTTCGCACTGGCATCGACAGCAGCGGTAAACAAGAGAATACAGCGTCGTACTGCGTACTCATATGCTCAGCAGAATGCGCCATCACCTGCAAACGGGGATCATCCATCTGGTTTAGCTTGCGGACAAACGCAGGCTGAATTTCAAATGCCTCGAGTTTCGCGTCAGCACGCATCCGGCTGAGAATGCGGCGGGTCAGCACCCCGTCGGCTGCACCCAGTTCAGCTATCTCCAGCGACGTCGCCCAGTCAATCTGGCTAAGCATCGCATGGCACAACCACGGGGATGACGGCATCAGCGTCCCCATCGTTCTTGGTGAAGTAATAAAATTCTGTAAATAGAAAAATTGGTTCTGAATCGAGACCCCAGTGTTCTTGATTGTCATTCTTGCGGCATTCAGCATATTAACTCCTCCTGAGGACATAGACCCTTATATAACGCAAAAATTCTTAAGAAATGATTAATAAGAGAAATTATTATCAAAAAGAATAGGATAAATTAAAACACATGGGATGATTCTCAAAAGAGGCTATAAATGATGGTAATAAAAAGGCCAATGTCAGATGACATTGGCCTTCTCGCTACAGGAAATAACGTTAATCAAATTTTATAAAAAAGGCTTTCTATAAAAGCTGAGTTTATTTATACAACTCAACGCTTGCACGGTTCAGGCTTGAATCGCCCGGCGTACCCTGGCCGATGACGCGGTAGTGTGTTGCACCTTTGTCGCTGGCGACCTGGTTCAGCTGGTCACGCATGCTGCCCGGGACGGTATTAGGTGCGCTCACTGAAACAACACCCAGGGACTGGAAATTACCACTTTGCGCCTGCATTTCTGAAATTGGCGTAGCAGCAAGAGCAGAGAATGAAGCAACGGTAATAGCAACAGCTGTGATTGCAGGTAAGAGTTTCATAATACGCACCTTTCTTTCGTTAGTTTAGTTAATTAATGGAGCGGAAGTTATCCGTTGAGTTAATTATCTGCGAAGCAATGAAAGGCGACGTAATCGAACGTAAAGAAATTTAACCTTTGTGGTAAAAATGAGGAGAGAATGCAAAGAAATATTTCTGCCGGTATAACTGCTGGAAAAACGAGGATATTTAATGGAGAAACTATGGAGAGATTTCAAAGTTATTTAAGAACGGGACAACATTCGCACAAATCGACGCCGCTATGCAATCACTGATATGATTATTTTTTATGAATTTTCTGTTGCTGTGATCTGATGCAAGGTCAGAACAGCAGAGTTCAGGCTCCGCGCGTGCGGAAAGCCTTTGCACAATGAAAAAGGGAGTGTTTATGGCGGGTGGAAGTCTTCTGGCATTGATCGATGATATTGCATCGATTCTTGATGATGTCGCGGCGATGAGTAAAGTCGCCGCTAAAAAAACAGCCAGCGTGTTGGGCGACGATCTGGCGCTGAACGCACAGCAGGTTACCGGAGTAAAAGCCGACCGGGAATTACCGATCGTCTGGGCTGTCGCAAAAGGTTCCATGATCAATAAAGCGATTCTGGTTCCTCTGGCGTTACTGATCAGCGCCTTTATTCCCTGGGCGATAACACCTTTACTGATGATTGGCGGCGCCTATCTGTGTTACGAGGGTTTCGAAAAAGTCGCCCACAAATTCATGCCCGGTGACCATCATGAAGAAGAAAAACCGGCGTCGGCTGAGTTAAAAAATGAAGCCGATGCTAAAAAGCTGGAAAAAGAAAAGGTCAAAGGTGCCGTTCGCACTGACTTTATTCTCTCTGCTGAAATCATTGTGATCTCACTGGGGATTGTGTCATCAGCACCTTTCCTTAATCAGGTCACTGTGATGGTGCTGATTGCCGTGGCAATGACTATCGGTGTGTATGGCCTGGTCGGGGCTATTGTGAAAATTGACGACGCCGGTTTGTACCTGAGCAAGCTGAACGGCGAAAGCGGCATGATGAATGCTGTACGCGCCTTCGGACGCGGCATTGTGAATCTCGCGCCCTGGCTGATGAAGATACTGTCGGTTGTTGGCACTATCGCGATGTTCCTGGTCGGCGGCAGCATTATCAGCCATGGTTTACCGTTCATGCACAGCCTGATTGAACCGCTGACACACGGCCATGAGAGTTGGGTTAATACGCTGATTACCGGCGCGACAGATTTGGTCGTTGGTCTGGTGGTGGGTGCCGCGGTACTGGCGCTGGTACTGCTGGGCAAGAAAATGTTTGGTAAGAAGTAAGAAGACAACTTCACGCCCTCCGTTCACCGGAGGGCGCATCACGCCGCAATTCTTTAGTTTTTCGACGCGACCAGCATCATAATATCGCTGGTAAATGAGCCGTCAGTTTGGATCTCAAAGTGTTTTATCACATCCTCGGACATCACTTTTTGCAGCTCTCGGATAGCGACGGCGAAATGTTCCGGCGTGCGCATACGCGCTATCCAGCTGGTGAATTCCAGCGGCAGGCGGTCGGTGGTGACTTCGCGGGCAATCAGACCGGCTTCTGAAGCCATGTTCAGCCATTCACCTGGGGAATAGTTGCGGACATGAGAAGTATCGCGCAGCACTTCAATCGTTTGCAGATAAATATCCAGCAACGGGTGCCCCGGCGATACTACATCCATCATGATGAACTTTCCGCCCGGTTTCAGCACACGCGCCACTTCACGCAGCGCCTGCCCGACATCATGCCAGTGGTGTGCCGAATAACGGCTGATAATGATATCCGCGCTGCTGTTGTCAAACGGCAGTGACTCCGCAACGCCCTGCTGCACCGTAATGTTATTCAGCTCTTTATCTTTTGCCGCCTGCGCCACGACGTCCAGCATCTGCGCCGACAAATCGTAGGCAACCACATTTTTAACGACCCGTGCAGCCACAAAACTGGCGTGCCCCGCGCCACATCCCAGATCAATCACATGCGCATCCGGAAAAGGTGCCAGCAGCGTCGCCAGACGTTGCAGATCCGCGCCCTGTGAGTGAACGGCACTGGTCAGATAATCTTTTGCCTGCGAGCCAAACTGCTTATCAACGGCCTGAGTATGGGTGTTTTTCATGTTCATCATTGCTCCTGTCTGTCTTGTTTTTTTATTGATTTATTAGGGAAGAACGCGGTTTCAAATGACCTCAAAATCACTATAGGCATTGTTTTATACGGGTACAATATGAGCATTTATACTGGTATAAGTAGGTTCCTGTCTAAGAGCTCAAGTTTAAGAGGATGTCATGATTGATATCGCAGAGTCGCTCAGTGGCCCCAGGGCGCTGGGAACCTTTTTACGCACACACCGCGAACGGGTGACGCCGGAAATGGTGGGTTTGCCAGGCTCACCCCGTCGCAGAACCAGCGGGCTGAGGCGTGAGGAGCTGGCACAAATCAGCGGTATCAGCGCAACCTGGTATACGTGGATTGAACAGGGACGCGATGTGTCGATTTCAGCCGCCACGCTTGACCGGCTGGCGAAATCGCTGCGTATGGAGCCTGCCGCACGCGAGTATTTATTCAGCCTCGCATCGGTGAAAGACCCTGAAGCGTTGCCGTCTTCCGCCGCGCCGGACGCGGGCCTGAAAGATTACGTCAATCAGCTGACCTGCCCCGGTTATCTGCTCGACAGTTGCTGGAATGTGCTGGCGTGGAATCCGCAGGCGGGTGTGCTCTTCAGCGGCTGGCTGGGCGTGGATGAAAATCCTAATTTACTGGATTTTATGTTTCTGCATCCGCTGGCGCGCCAGCTGGTGACAAACTGGCCGGAACGCGCCAAACGCGTGGTGGCAGAATTTCGGGCCGAAACCAGCCACTACCCTCACTCCGAAGCGGTCCGCCAGTCGGTCCTCCGGTTACGGGAACGCAGTGCCGAATTCAGCCAGTGGTGGACACAACAGGAAGTGCTGGCGCGCGAAGGTGGCGAGCGGCGCTTTAACCATCCGCTGAGCGGTGAAATACGCTACCGGCAGCAGACATTTTTTCCGGCGGGATATGCCGAATGCAAGCTGGTGATGTTACTGCCGGAAGAGTAAAGCGGTTAGCAGACAGCCTGCTGTTTTTTCTGGCTTATTTTTTCTGGCAAAACGGGCATTTTCGCCAATTGACAGACGGATACATGATATGTGAGGCTGACTTATTGGTCTCCTCAATAACAGGATAACGCCCATGCTGACACGCCAGATTTATCAGGATGAAGAAATAGAAATCCGCGTGGCTACGGAGCTGGAAGCCATCACCCACTTTGCCGCCGTTCAGGCCTCGGTGGCTGAAATTGGTGCCTGGGAAAGCTGGTGTACCGATAAATATTCCCCTGATGACAGCCGCAAATATCTCACCGACAGTGAGCAAAAGCGTCATCGCGGGGCAGAATTCAATTTCTGTGTTTTTGAACGCTCCGGCGGAAATCTGATTGGCAGCGTGGGCATCAACCGCATCGTTCAGGAATATAAGTTTTCCAATCTTGGCTATTGGATCCGCACCGGTTATACCGGCCGGGGACTGGCAACGCTGGCGGTCAGAGCCGCAGCGCGTTTTGCGTTTACCGAACTGGAGCTGACCCGTCTGGAAATCGTCGTGATGGACGGCAATGAGAGCAGCCGCAGGGTGGCAGAAAAAGCGGGCGCGACGTCCGAAGGTCTGCACCGCAACCGGCTTTATTATCACGGTCAGCCGCGTGACGCCTGGATGTATTCGTTGATCCCGGGCGATCTCTGAGGCTGGTTTCACAAAAAAGATAAGGCAACAGAACATGACTTTTTCTACCCATACCGTTTCTACACAATGGCTGGCAAAAAATCTGAACTCACCGGATGTCGTCATTATCGATTGTCGTAAATCCAAACCGGGCATTACACCGCCGGTGGATTTTCATGGCAAATATCTTGAAGCGCACATTCCCAACGCAATTTATGTGGAAGTCGACAGCATTTCTGACTGCACCACCGGTCTGCCGCATATGATGCCGACCGCAGAAGAATTCGCTGCCTCGATGAGCCGTTTGGGCGTTGCGGATACGCAAACCATCGTGCTGTATGATGAGGGCGATCTGTTCTCCGCGCCCCGCGTGTGGTGGATGCTGACCAGCTTCGGCGCGAAAAGCGTACGCGTGCTGGATGGCGGCCTCAATGCGTGGATTGCTGAAGGGAAACCCACACAAAGCGGCGAGCACATCCGCGTCCCGACCACCTTTAACGCTAAACTGGTGCGTCCGGTCGTCGTCAGTGCGGATCAGGTAAAAGACGCGCTCGGCAAGGTACAGATTATCGACGCCCGTTCTCTGGCGCGTTTTAAAGCCGAAGCGCCGGAACCGCGTCCGGGCCTGCATGGCGGCCATATTCCGGGCAGCCTCAGCGTTCCGTTTACCGAGCTGACACAAGACGGGCATCTGAAATCGCCATCTGAGCTGAAAGCGACGTTCGAACGGCTGGGCGTTGATCTGAATAAACCGGTGATCACCAGTTGTGGTTCCGGTGTGACCGCAGCGGCGCTGGCGTTCGGACTGGATTCTCTGGGTGTTAAAGATGTGCAGCTTTACGACGGTTCATGGGCTGAATGGGGCGATGTGAACGAAGATTTCCCTATCGAAACGCACTGATTTATCGCTACGCAGAAATTATTACCGGGCGCTCAGGCCCGGTTTTTTTATGCAATATTTCAGAGCGTTATGACGTTGTCAGTTCGCGGACGCCAAACTCCTGAGCAATATTTTTCATCAATGAAATGACGCTATAGGCCTGACGCGGCACTTCACTAAACTCTTCAATCAGCAGCGGTTTAGCGACCGGCTCATGCGCGATTTCATGCAATGCCTGACGCAAAATAGACAAATGTTCCGGAGACGTTTGTGACGAAGTGATCAGCGGCAAACCCGGCACGGCCGCCGTCTGGCCAATAATCACCAGACCGCTGAGCGCTGACGGCTCGTGGCGGTGCAACAGCGCCAGCGTCACGCAGTCGATCGCCGCCAGATCTGCCCGGTTTTGCTGAACATAATGCAGGGATTCACGATGGCTGCCGGTTGCGGTGGCCTGAGAGAAAAATTTTCCGGCCTGCGCCAGGGGTGCCACCAGCGCCCGCAGGCTGTTGTATCCGGACTGAGAATCGGTGCTGTTGAACGCCAGCCGCCGGTGACGAAAATCAGGCAAATGCAGTTTTGCATCGTCATCACGCGCCAGCAAAAAACTGCGGTAACGATATCCGTCACAGCCCGGCGCGCGGTAACTGAAAGTGCCGACCAATTGAACATCCGGCAGGCTTTCTACCAGCGGAAAACCACAGGTCTGGCTGAGCAGCAGATCCGGCTGCTGCCAGTGAGTGAATAAATCCTGCGGCCAGCTCAGCGATTGCGGTGTGGCAATCAGACCTGCGCGCTTCAGTTTTTCCCGCAGAACATCGGCAAAAGCTTCCACGTCTGGTACAGAAACAGCATACATCGGTAAAGACATCAGCATCATCCGGCCACTCCGTCAGGGGGTTTCCTGCTGATAATCATAGTCGCTGCGCGCGGTTTGCACCGGCTCACCAGTGCTGGCAAACGGATGCGCTTCTACACAAACCGGTTTCTGCGAGTGTTGCCTGAACCACTGCCGGTAACCTTTCACCACAAACCCCTCGCTGCGCGCAATATAAGCTCTGCGTTCAGCAAAATACACCTGACGCAGTGCGAACCACGGCACGCCGGGCAAATCGTGATGTACCAGATGATAATTGAGATTAAGGAACAGCAGCCGCCAGATAAAACCGGCCTCATTAAGGGTTGAGCGTGCCTGTGGCGAATGTTCGGCGCGATGTTCATAAAAAGAACGGACTTTAGTCAGGCTCAGCGCCGGATAGCTCACCGCCAGAATGAAATACCCGGCAGACAGGCCGTGCAGCGACATCCAGTACAACAAACCTGTCAGCAAAACCCCGTGGAAACCCCACATGCCGACTGTGCGCCAGTCACCGCGCAATAACGCTGTCAGCGTGCCGGTCTGCGTGGCGGAAATATCCAGCAGTGGCCCGATCAGCATCCGTCCCGGCAGTGTGTTACGCAGACGAACAACAGCTTTCATCAGCGGCGACAAGCTTTCCCAGCTGGCGCGGCTGAAATAATACGCCTCGGGGTCATCGCCCGGCAGCGTCAGATGTTCATTGCGATGATGCTGTAAATGCGTGTCGCGGTATAAACCATAGGGATACCAGACCGCCAGCGGCAGCGTGCCGAGCAGCTGATTCAGCCAGGGTTTACGGGTCGGGTGCCCGTGAATGAGTTCGTGTTGCAGCGACATATACCAGGCCGTGAACCAGATAAGCGCAGGCGTGGCAATCCACGGACCGAGATCTTCCCAGAAATAGACCAGCGCAAACCAGCCGCTGTAAACCGTGGCGATCAGTGTCCAGGTGGGGATTTCCAACCGCCACCAGAAACGGGCGGAGCGGGAAGCAATCTCTGCCCGCTGACGGGCGCTGAGGTAAAACGAAGAGGACGCCATAATGTGCCAGAGTGAGGAAACTTTGGCACATTATCTGGCTGAGGAAAGCCGCCGCTAACTAACTTAAAACGCTATCTATTGCCAGTTAGCGGCTTAAGGCATCAGCCCTGTAAATCCTTTTGCACGGCCTGATTAAATTGCTCCATCGGGCAGAAACCTTGCTTATCAACGGTACAACCTTCGATTTGCAGCGTGACGCGTTCAGGTGGATTTTTCAGGCTCAGCGCTACATTGTTGCGCAGCTGACGGGCGGTCGGATATACATACTCGATTTTCATCAGGTCTTTATCGGTCTTTTTATCGTGCCAGCGCTGGAAGACTACTGTCCCGTTGATTGGCGTACGTTCGTACTGACCCGGCAGCTGGTAATCCTGGGTTTTCAGTGCCGCAAGCAGTGACGCGATATTGGAATCATGCCCGACCAGCACCGCCAGTTTTGCCTGCTGCGCCGCTTTCTGATCGGCGGTCGTTGCCAGTTTCGGATCCAGCACACCGGAAATAAAGGTCAGCAACGGTTTAGCCGCGTTGGCAGCAATCGCCGGCGAGCCGAACAGCGTTTCGTGATAAAGATTTTTGATATCCTCCAGTTTCTTCCACTGCTCCGGCGTCGTTATTTTCCCCCACGCCACGTCTTTCATCGGGTAACCTTCGTAGTATTGCAGCATAAACGCATCCGCCGCACCGGTCGCCATACGCAGCGGCCCCGTAATACCCGGTTCTTTACCCTGCGTCAGCACGACTTCTGATGGCTGCGAAGCCAGATCGCACTGCTGTTTTTCTTTGCAGATTTTACTGTTTTTATAATCGAGGATACTTTCCAGCAGCTGGTAGTTCGGCTTGAGGCGCTGATTCAGCCCTGCCATACCGCCATCCCCGGCATGCTGGTTAACCGAATTCAGCGCGTTGGTTTTGAAAGTATCGTTCACATCAGCGGTGATAATCGGATTGAACACCGGATCCATTTTGCCGATTTCTACGCGATTAATAACTGAAACGTCGCAGCCCGGGAAAGCACCGGTGGAGAAATGTTTTGCGGTATCAATGGTGCGCGGCAAGCTGTTGGCATAAGTAAAGACCTGCGCACTTTCCGGGCAGCCGGTTGCAGGCAGCAATTTATCTTTTGCCAGCCATGCGCGGAAGTACTGGCCCATATGTTCAGAATTCTGACCACCTTTCGGCGTCAGCAACCCACCTTCAGTTTTCCACACCGGCCAGGTGTGCGTCGTGGATTCGGCGAGCACGTCACCGTAATTGACCAGCGGCGCACGGATACCGTGACGGCTGAGCACCAGGACTTGCTGGAGTTGTAAATTATCAGACTGAGCCGCCTGAGCGGCAGGAAGCGAGAGTGGCAAAACGCAGGCAAGTGCAGATAACGCAAGATAACGGGATGCTTTTTTCACGAGTGATCCTCTTGATGAAGTGTTTTACAGATTCCCTGAAAACAAAAAATCACCGCAGAACCCAACAGATTGATTCTTGCGGTGAATTTTTAGCATAGTGGAATATTCATCAAAATTGGGGGATCAGGTTCACAACCTGTGCCCGGACTTTGTTCAGTCACAAAACTCATTCATAAAGAAAGCGCTTCAGAACTGATACCGCAGCCAGGCAAAGAAAACGTTGCCGTTATTGTAGGTTCCCGGAATATACGTCGCCTGAAAGGTCAGTTTGTTATAGCCGATGGAAGCCAGCGGTAACACGATCGGAATAGGAATATAGTTATAGTCGTCACGCGCCGTCACCGCCGCGGTATAACCTAAACCTAACCGAAATTTTTTATCTTCTGCAGGTGTCCATATTTTTTCCCAGCCATAACCGCCGATCGGTTCCCATTTATTATGGGAATCTTTAAACGCCATAAAATAAATGCCGTTCCAGTTACCTTTTTCATCGTAGCGGGAAATACCATAACCCCCGCCCCACGGACGTTCATTATAACGATCGGTTTTCTCTTTATCGTATGTCAGACGGTTATGCCAGGTGATGACCGGCAGATACAGATCCTGTGAATCAGAATCATTCCATGTCGTTGAGACTTTATCCGTAAAGTCTGACCACACGTTCGCAGCCAGCGATTTATACTGGATGGTATCCGGATCGCTGACCGGATTAATGCCGCTGTTATTTGCCCACACGGATGAGCTCATACCCAGCGTTAGTGTCATACCTGCACAACCGATTACTTTCTTAATCATCATATCTGTAATAGCTCCCTGCGTCAGGAGAGTATCATAGACAAATAATGTCTTTATAAACTAAACAAAGAAGTAACAAAAAACGTCGGTTTATTCAATTTCATGAATTTAAAGTCTTTCCGTAATTCATTATAGGAATTATCCCTAAAATAGTTAGGGTCTGTTTAGGCAATTAATTTACTTAAAAAACCTACCAATAAGAATAAACCGAAAAACATAACGGGGATTTTCTTAATACTTTCCCCTCACCTTACTCAGACTCAGACGATTAAAACTGAAAACGGAACCAGCCGAACAGGACGTTCCCTTTGCTGTTGTTTCCCGGCACGTAGGTTGTCTGGAACGTCAGCCTTGAATAGCCTGCTGATACCAGCGGCAGCACCATGGGAAAAGGAATGTAATCATAATTGTCACGGGCTGAAACGGCAGTAATGTACCCTGCCCCTAAGCGGAATTCTTTATCATCAAGCGGCTGCCATATCTTTTCATAAGCGTAACCGGCAACAGGCTCCCATTTATTAAAGGAATCTTTAAAGGCCATCGCATAAATGCCGTGCCAGTTTCCTTTCTCATCATAACGCGAAATACCGTAACCTCCGCCCCACGGATGTTCGTTATATCCTTCGATTTGTTTTTTGCTGTGTGTATGCCGGTTATGACGAGTTAATACCGGAAGAAAGAGATCTTGCTGCTGCGGTGTATTCCACGTTTCAGCAATATTATTGGTGAATGAATCCCATAAGCCTTCATTATTTTCCTGCGAGGAAACATTCTCTACCGTTGAATTACCAGGATGATCCTGTGCCTGCACGTTAAGGGATATTAATAATGAAAGCATAAAAATTGGGCAAGCGAGTGCTGCACGAATATTCGCGAAAATGATATTTTTCATTGGCGTATAAGCCCTGTTGAGTTGACCTGGGCATTATATGACGATGATTACATATAAATAGTTAATGATAAATTAAGCAACAATCAATTAAATGAATATTAAGTGATATAACCATTGAAAAACAGAGAGTTAGCGTTACTTTAGTTGCGGTAAGTCAGACAAAAAAATCCGCAGGCTTGCGCACTGCGGATTTTTATTACTGGAGCTTATTTAGCATCAGCCAAGCTGTTTACGCGCATTACGGAACATGCGCATCCACGGGCTGTCTTCACCCCACTCTTCCGGATGCCAGGAGTTACTGACGGTACGGAAAACACGCTCAGGGTGCGGCATCATCACAGTAACGCGACCTGACAGGTTGGTCACCGCGGTGATCCCGTTCGGGGAACCGTTCGGGTTCGCAGGATACGCTTCGGTTGCCTGACCGTTATTATCCACAAAGCGCAGCGCCACCAGATTGCTGTGCTCGATTTGTGCCAGATGCGCAGCGTCACGCACTTCCACATGGCCTTCGCCGTGGGAAACAGCGATTGGCATACGTGAACCGGCCATCCCCTGCATGAACATCGACGGGCTGGCAGTCACTTCAACCAGGCTGAAACGCGCTTCAAAGCGGTCAGACAGGTTGCGCACGAAGCGTGGCCAATGTTCTGCGCCCGGGATCAGCTCTTTCAGGTTCGACATCATCTGACAGCCGTTACATACACCCAGCGCCAGCGTTTGCGGGCGGTGGAAGAATTCTTCGAACTCTTCACGCACGCGGTCGTTGAACAGCACTGACTTCGCCCAGCCTTCACCCGCGCCCAGCACATCACCGTATGAGAATCCGCCGCACGCCACCAGCGTATGGAAATCCTGCAAATCACGGCGACCCGCCAGCAAATCACTCATGTGGACATCAACCGCATCGAAACCGGCACGATGGAAGGCAGCTGCCATTTCAACGTGGGAGTTCACGCCCTGCTCGCGCAGCACGGCAACTTTCGGACGCGCGCCCTTCGCGATGTAAGGTGCAGCCACGTCTTCGTCAGGGACAAAGTTCAGTTTGACGTTCAGGCCCGGATCCAGATCGTTGGTTTTCGCCTGATGTTCCTGATCGGCACATTCAGGGTTGTCGCGCAAACGCTGCATCTGCCAGGTCGTTTCAGCCCACCAGGTACGCAGCGTGGTGCGGCTTTCGCTGTACACCGGCTTGTCACCCGAAGAAATGATGAAGCGGTCACCGGTTTCGACGCTGCCGAGGTAATGCGTGCAGTCTGCCAGACCAAAATCAGCCAGCGTTTTCTCAACCGCTTCACGGTCAGACGTACGCACCTGGATCACCGCGCCCAGTTCTTCGTTAAACAATGCCGCCAGCGAATCAGTGCCCAGCGCCGCGATATCTGCGGTCAGACCGCAATGTCCCGCGAAGGCCATTTCAGCCAACGTCACCAGCAGACCACCGTCGGAACGGTCGTGATAAGCCAGTAATTTCTGCTCAGACACCAGCACCTGCATGGCGTTGAAGAAACCACCCAGTTGCTCTGCACTGCGCACATCCGCTGGCGTATTGCCGAGCTGACGGTAAACCTGTGCCAGCGCCGTCGCGCCCAGTGCGTTATGACCGGCACCTAAATCGACCAGCAGCAACGCAGTGTCACCTTTATCGGTACGCAGTTGCGGCGTCACGGTGTGGCGCACGTCTTCGACGCGGGCAAACGCGGTGATCACCAGTGACAGCGGTGACGTCATCTCGCGTTGTTCATTACCTTCCTGCCAGCGGGTTTTCATCGACATTGAATCTTTGCCCACCGGAATGGTGATACCCAGCGCCGGACAAAGTTCTTCACCCACCGCTTTTACTGCGGCGTACAGACCCGCATCTTCGCCCGGGTGACCGGCCGCAGACATCCAGTTAGCAGAAAGCTTAACGCGTTTCAGGCTGCCGATTTCGACGGCGGCAATGTTAGTCAGCGCTTCGCCAACGGCCATGCGGCCAGAAGCGGCGAAATCCAGCAAGGCAATTGGCGCACGTTCGCCCAGTGACATCGCTTCGCCGTGATAGCTATCGAGGCTGGCGGTGGTGACCGCACAGTCAGCGACCGGGATCTGCCACGGACCAACCATCTGGTCACGCGCCACCATGCCGGTGACGGTGCGGTCGCCGATGGTGATCAGGAAGGTTTTCTCTGCCACAGCGGGCAGATGCAGAACGCGTTTTACCGCTTCTGCAATCTGAATGTTTTCCGCATTCAGGTCGTCGCCTTTCGCCTTCAGCGTGGTGACATCGCGGGTCATTTTCGGGGTTTTACCCAGCAGAACGTCCAGCGGCATATCAATTGGCTGGTTGTCGAAATGGCTATCTTCCAGAGAAAGATGCATTTCTTCAGTCGCTTCACCAATCACGGCATAAGGTGCGCGCTCACGCTGGCAGATAGCATCAAACTGTTCCAGCTGAGCCGGAGAAACTGCCAGTACATAACGTTCCTGCGATTCGTTACACCAGACTTCCAGCGGGCTCATACCCGGTTCGTCGTTCAGGATGTCGCGCAGCTGGAAACGCCCGCCACGGTTGCCATCGCTGACCAGTTCCGGCATGGCGTTGGATAAACCGCCGGCACCGACGTCATGGATAAACAGGATCGGGTTGGCTTCGCCCAGCTGCCAGCAACGGTCGATCACTTCCTGACAACGGCGTTCCATTTCCGGGTTATCGCGCTGTACGGAAGCAAAATCGAGATCCGCGTCAGACTGACCCGATGCCATGGAAGACGCCGCACCGCCGCCCAGACCGATATTCATCGCCGGACCACCCAGCACAATCAGTTTTGCGCCAACGGTGATTTCACCTTTCTGCACGTGATCCGCGCGGATGTTGCCAATACCACCGGCCAGCATGATCGGTTTGTGGTAACCGCGCAGCTCAGGGCCGTTGTGGCTGTTGACGTTTTCTTCGTAAGTACGGAAGTAGCCCAGCAGCGCCGGACGACCAAATTCGTTGTTAAACGCTGCGCCGCCCAGCGGGCCGTCGGTCATGATATCCAGCGCAGTAACGATACGATCCGGCTTACCGAAATCTTCTTCCCACGGCTGTTCAAAGCCAGGAATGCGCAGGTTGGAAACAGAGAAACCAACCAGACCGGCTTTCGGTTTTGCGCCGCGCCCCGTTGCACCTTCGTCACGGATTTCACCGCCTGAACCGGTTGCCGCACCCGGCCATGGAGAGATCGCCGTCGGGTGGTTATGGGTTTCTACCTTCATCAGGATATGCGCCTGCTCCTGATGGAAATCGTACAGACCGTCTTTCGCATCGGCGTAGAAACGGCCGACCTGCGAACCTTCCATCACGGCGGCGTTATCTTTATACGCGGACAGCACGTGGTCAGGGGTCTGTTCAAAGGTGTTTTTAATCATCTTGAACAGGGATTTCGGCTGGGTTTCGCCGTCGATAATCCAGTCTGCGTTGAAGATTTTGTGGCGGCAGTGTTCTGAGTTGGCCTGTGCGAACATATACAGTTCGATGTCTGTCGGGTTGCGCCCCAACGACGTAAAGGCTTCCATCAGGTAATCAATTTCATCCTGCGCCAGCGCCAGACCTAATTTGGTGTTGGCGGCTTCGAGTGCCCCACGGCCAACGCCGAGGATATCCACATGTTGCACCGGGGCTGGCTGATGCTGCGCGAACAGCGCGCTAGCATCTTCCAGACGTGCAAAGACGGTTTCCATCATGCGGTCATGCAGCAATGCGCCCAGTTCGTTCCACTGCGCTTCGGTCAGTTGCGGTGCCTGAACATAAAATGCCAGACCACGCTCAAGGCGCAGAACCTGTGACAAACCGCAATTGTGGGCGATGTCGGTAGCTTTGGAAGACCAGGGAGAAATGGTGCCCGGACGCGGGGTGACCAGCAATAAACGACCAGAAGGAGCGTGTTCAGCGAGAGAAGGACCGTATTTCAGGAGGCGTTGTAACTTAGTTTGTTCGTCCGAATTCAGCGGTGCGCTGACGTCGGCAAAGTGTACATATTCGGCGTAGATATCGCTGACCGGAAGATGTGCTTCCTGACAACGAGACAACAATTTGTTAATGCGAAAAGCCGACAAAGCGGGCGAACCACGCAGTATTTCCATAATCACAGATCTCTCGTCTTCGAAGACACTGACCACAGTGCTTCATTGGGCGCAACAGGGGGAAAACGCGGGCTATTATAAAGAAAGCTGGCGTCCGACGAAACCGTTTGCGTCGGGAAACTTCATATTCCTTTATAGCCTTACCGTTACCATGGCTATTATGAATAAAGTTGCAGACTGCCGTTTTGTTGAGCAAAATGCGTCAGCACTGGGGATATAACCATACTAACTGCACAGCATAGCGTAAAAAAACAAGAGCGCCGCAGCGAGATAACTATTTGACGCGACTAAAAATTAATTATGTTCTGATGGGGATCGCCGCCCTGTTACTGGCACTGGCTTTGTGGCCTGCCGTGCCGTGGCACAGGGGTGAAGGTGACCAGCTGGATCAGATAAAATCCCGTGGAGAATTGCGCGTCAGCACGCTCAATTCTCCACTGACTTTTATGGACTCCCCTGAAGGCAATCTGGGCTTCGATTATGAACTGGCTAAACGCTTCGCAGATTATCTGGGCGTGAAGCTGGTGATTTCTCAGCACACCACCATCGAGAGCATGTTCGACGATCTTGATCATGGTAAAACCGACATGCTGGCTTCCGGGCTGGTGTACAACAATGAGCGCCTGAAAAACTACCGCGCCGGTCCGGAATACTATTCCGTATCGCAGCAGCTGGTTTACCGGCAGGGTGCCGTGCGCCCGAAAAGTTTCGCCGACATCAAAGGCTCGCTGGTAGTGTCTGCCGGCAGTGCGCATATCGCCACGCTGGAAGCTGCCAGCCAAAAATATCCAGACCTCAACTGGACCACCACCGATAAATTGTCCCCCCGCGACCTGTTGCAACAGGTTGAAAACGGCAAACTCGATTATACGCTGGGGGATTCGGTCACTATCGCCCTGATGCAGCGTGTCTATCCGCGCCTTGCGGTGGCCTTTGATGCCACAGACGACGAACCGGTCACCTGGTATTACCGCAAACAACCTGATGACGACAGCCTTGCTGCCGCTATGCTGGATTTCTTCAGTCAGATTTCAGAGGACGGTACGCTGGAAAAACTGGAGGAAAAATACCTCGGGCACGTAGGTGATTTCGATTATGTCGATACCCGTACTTTCCTGAACGCCATCGACACAACGCTGCCGGATTTGCAGCCGCTGTTTGAAAAATATGCTCAGAACATCGACTGGCGTTTGCTGGCCGCTATCGCCTATCAGGAATCTCACTGGGATCCGCTGGCGAAATCACCGACCGGTGTGCGTGGCGTAATGATGCTGACCCGCGCGACGGCTGGCGGGCTAAATGTCGATGACCGGACAGATGCCGAACAAAGTATCCGGGGCGGTGCGCAATATCTGTCGCATCTGATGGATAAAATGCCGGAATCTATTCCGCAGGATGAACGGATCTGGTTTGCACTGGCGGCCTATAACATGGGTTACGGCCATATGCTGGACGCCCGCAAGCTGACCGCACAGCAAAAGGGGAATCCGGACAGCTGGGCGGATGTGAAGCAGAGGCTGCCGATGCTCAATCAGAAACGTTTCTTCAGCCGGACGACTTACGGTTATGCCCGCGGCACGCAGGCGTATAATTACGTGGAGAATATCCGCCGCTATCAGCTCAGTCTGGTGGGATATCTGATGGAAAAAGAGAAACAGCAGGCCCAGAAAGCGGCGCTACAGGCTCAGCTGGGTCAGGGCTATCCGGTGGTGGATGCACAGGAAGCGCTGGGGAAATAAGGCCTGAACAGCCTTATTCTTTGGGATTATCAGAAGTGATGTCACCGGCCTGAGCTGCGCGCTCTGCCAGCCGCAGCGCTTTTTTCTGGCTGCGGCGAAAACGAAAGAACGCACTCAGCTGTTCAGAACAGGCATCAGCCAGAACGCCCGCCGTAATTTCTACCTGATGATTCATGCCGGGATGGCGCAGAACATCCATCAGGGAACCCGCTGCACCGGTTTTGGCATCGGCTGCGCCATACACCACCCGACGGATCCGGCTGTGGACCATCGCGCCGGCGCACATCACGCAAGGCTCAAGAGTGACATACAGTATGGCATCCAGCAGGCGGTAGTTTTGCACCGCGCTGCCGCCCTGACGTAACGCCATGATTTCCGCGTGCGCCGTCGGATCATGATGTCCGATAGAACGGTTCCAGCCTTCGCCAATCACCTGATTGTCCAAAACCAGCACCGCGCCCACCGGCACTTCGCCCTCCTCCTGCGCCTTCAGCGCCAGAGTCATTGCGTATTGCATCCAGCGTTCATCGTCATTTATTTCTGCTAATTCTGTCACTGCCACTTCAACCTCAGTCATTTTAATCCGCGCCATTATACCTTTGTTCGCGCCGCCCGCCCACGGGCCATAATCGATATCGCGCGTACAGTTCATCAGCGGTAACAGGAAGTATTACTTAATGATGATAACCCGCGGTTCTGATAGCAGAAATGGCTTATGCCAACAGATAATAACCTTACATTTCATAGTCATTAGATCAGGGAATTAGCCGGGTTAATCTGCGTATTCTTGCGCCAGATCAAATGATGTTACCGGTAACAATATTAAGGTTTCCTTGTACCTACCAAGAGCTGACAACAAGGAAAACAATTATGGCTACTGCAACTTTCTTTATCCCGTCCGTTAACGTGATTGGTTCTGGCGCGCTTAATGATGCGGCTACCGCTATCGCGCAGCATGGTTTCCGCCACGCCCTGATCGTCACGGATAAAGTGTTATTCGATATCGGCGTGGTTAAACAGGTTCAGGAATTACTGGCAAAAAGCGACGTGCAAAGCAGCGTTTATCATGGAACAAACCCTAACCCAACCACCCGCAATGTGCGTGAAGGGCTGGAGATCCTGAAAAAAAATGCCTGCGATTGCGTCATTTCACTTGGCGGCGGTTCACCGCATGACTGCGCCAAAGGTATCGCGCTGCTGGCCACTAATGGCGGCGACATCAATGATTACGAAGGCGTTGACCGTTCTGCTAAACCCCAGTTGCCGCTGATTTCTATCAATACTACTGCCGGTACGGCTTCAGAAATGACGCGTTTTTGCATCATTACCGATGAAGAACGCCACATCAAAATGGCTATCGTGGATAAAAACGTCACGCCGCTGATGTCAGTCAATGACCCGCATCTGATGGTCGGCATGCCAAAAGGGCTGACTGCTGCCACCGGGATGGATGCACTGACCCACGCGATCGAAGCCTATGTATCCAGCGCGGCAAACCCGATAACGGATGCCTGTGCGCTGAAAGCGATTACCATGATTACCGACTCACTGCGCACCGCGGTGAAAGACGGTAAAAATATGCAGGCTCGCGAAGACATGGCTTACGCACAGTTTCTCGCCGGGATGGCATTTAACAATGCGTCGCTCGGTTATGTACACGCCATGGCGCACCAGTTAGGCGGGTTCTATAACCTGCCGCACGGTGTCTGTAATGCCGTCCTGCTGCCGTTTGTGCAGGAATACAACGCCCGCGTTGCCAGCCCGCGTCTGAAAGACGTTGCTGCCGCGATGCACATTGATGTTTCAGCGATGAGTGATGCAGAAGGTGCAAAAGCCTGTATCGATGCTATCCGTCAGCTGGCGCGTGATGTCGATATTCCTGCCGGATTACGCGACCTGAACGTGAAAGAAGAAGATTTTAATACGCTGGCGACCAATGCCCTGAAAGATGCCTGCGCACTGACTAACCCGATTCAGGGTACGCATGCCGATGTGGTCGGGATTTTCAAAGCCGCGTTCTGATTACTAAAGGACATGCCCAAATAAAAACAGGCCAGAAATGGCCTGTTTTTTTGTCTGAAACATACCGCAGTATTTATTCCAGTTGCTGCAATTCGCCCTGCTTGCTGACACGAAAACGGTGCTCGCAAAAGAACAACAGCGGGTTATCCTGCTTGCTGTCGCTGTAACCACTGTAAAGTTTAAGCGGTGAGCCAATCCGGCTTTCGAGCTGTACGACTTTTTCTTCCCCGAGACAGCGCAGAGGCAGCACCCACCCGCCTTTACCCCGGGCGATACGGCTGCCCACCAGACGTACCTGCGGTAAAAACAGCGATGCGTTATAAACCTGCTGCACCAGGTTCTCAGGAGAACCGGTGATCAGCCACACTTCGGTATCGTCGCTGTCCAGATATTCGCGCAACCGGCGTTGTACCACCGGAAACTCCACCACTTTTTCGCGAAACGCAGTCACGAATTGCAGTTCCAGCGCTTTCAGTCGTGCCTCACTGTGACCAAAGGTAATAGCCCACAGCAACAGACTCATCGGCCAGCGTGTTGCGCGCCCCTGAAAGAATAGTCCTGCTCCAATCAGCGGCAATAAAGGCACCACCAGAACCAGGTTCTGCGGCATTTTTTTTAGCAAAAAACGCAGGAAGGTTCCGAACATATCCTGCTGATGCAGCGTTCCATCCAGGTCAAAAAAGACCACCCGTCGATCAGGCTTCGTACTCAATCCATTACTCCTCGGGATCGTTAAACCCCATCAGCCAGGTAAAAATAAAACCAGCTAATACCGTAATGACTAAACCGGCCAGATACAACATCACTTTGCCAGAAATAATGGTCAGCGCCAGCGGCAACCCGGAAATACCAAACGTGATGACCGTAGCGACTTTCCAGTAACAGATTAGCGCGCCGCCCACGGCTCCGCCCAGACAGGCGCCAATAAATGGCCGGCCAAGCGGCAGCGTCACCCCGAAAATCAACGGTTCGCCGATGCCCAGTATTCCCACCGGCAGCGCACCTTTAATCACTTTTTTCAGCCGTGCGTTACGCGTTTTCATGTAAACCGCAATCGCCGCGCCGACCTGTCCGACACCCGCCATCGCCAGAATGGGCAACAGCGGATTGGAGCCGTGCGCCTGAATCAGCTCTACGTGGATGGGCACCAGCCCCTGATGAAGCCCGGAAAGCACCAGCGGCAGAAAGGCTCCGGCCAGCACTGCACCCACAAGTAATCCGCCTTTGTCGATAGCAATATTGACGCCATGCGCGATGCCGTCAGAGATATAACCGCCGATCGGCTGGAGGATAACAATTGCCAGCGTCGCAGTGATAAGCGTGGTGATCAGCGGATTGAGGATCAGTTCGACCGATTCCGGCAGCCACTGGCGCAGCCGTTTTTCGAGCCAGCACATCAGCGCGACGACCAGCAAGACAGCAATCACCCCGCCACGCCCGGGCTGTAATGTTTCGCCAAACAGCGTAATTTGCGCCAGCGCCGGACTGGAAAGGATCCCCGCCATCACGCCGCCCATGGCCTGTGAACCGCCAAACACGCGGGCAGCATTCACGCCGACCAGAATATTCATGATGGCAAATACGGCGCCGCCGAATATCGCCAGCAGGCCGAGAACATTAGGATAATCAGTCGCAATGGAACCGGCGATATCAGGCCTTTTGAGCAGATTAATAATGCCCATAATCAGACCTGAAGCGATAAATGCCGGGATCAGCGGAATGAAAACATCCGCCAGTTTTCGCAGCGCGCCACTCATCGGCGCTGAGTATTTGGCTTTGGCATTGGCTTTGTTGCGGGCTATATCACTTTCACCCGCCGCACCCGCAGGGCTCAGCAACTGACGCATGGCGTCCACGACTTTGGCTGCTGCCCCAGGCCCGACGATAAACTGATGCTGCTCGCCCTGCCTGAGATAACCTTTAATCCCCTCCAGCGTTTTCAGGCTGGCCAGATCCAGACGCGCATCGTCATAAACTTCCACGCGCACACGAGTCATGCAGTTTTCCAGCTTGCTGATATTCCCTTCGCCGCCCACCCCCTGCAAAATCTTAGAAGCCAGCAGGTGAGTTTTATCCATTGCTGTCGCCATGCTTTTCTCCTGATTTAGCCCGCCAGCGCGGCGCGAAGGTAGCCGTTATGTTGCTCCAGACGCGCTTTTGCCTGTGGTGCATCAATGCCCGCCAGTAACATGAGAATGGCCGGTTTCACTTCGAAATCAGTCTGAGAAAGCGCCAGTTCAGCATCACTGCGTGCCGCGCCGGTAGCTTCCACAACGATGCGGCAGGCACGATCGACCAGTTTGACGTTGGTCGCTTTCACGTCGACCATCAGGTTCTGATATACCTTGCCGGTTTTCACCATCGCACCGGTAGAAATCATGTTCAGTACCAGTTTCTGCGCAGTACCGGATTTCAGACGAGTGGAACCGGTCAGCGCCTCGGGCCCGACAACGGGAGAAATGGCGATCGTCGCTTCCTGCGCAATCGGTGAATCCGGATTACAGGAAATCGCCACCGTGGCACAACCCAGTTCCGTGGCGTAGCGCAACGCGCCGATCACGTAAGGTGTGCGGCCGCTCGCCGCTAATCCGACAACGGTGTCATCCGCGCTCAGATGCAGATTCTTTAAATCTTCAACACCCAGCGCTTCGCTGTCTTCGGCCCCTTCCACCGCTTTGAGTAATGCACCGGGACCACCGGCAATCAGGCCGACAACCATGCCGTGCGGCACGCCGAACGTTGGCGGACATTCCGATGCATCGAGAACGCCCAGACGCCCGCTGGTCCCCGCGCCGAGATAAATCAGACGACCGCCCGCTTTAAATGAGGCCGCGGCTTTATCGATCGCCTGCGCAATTTGCGGCAGAACTTTACTGATGGCCTCAGGGACTTTGCGGTCTTCCTGATTGAAACAGGTGGCTAATTCCAGTGAAGACATCTCATCTAAGTTGATCGTATCCGGATTACGGCTCTCGGAAACGAGTGCGCCTAAGTTAAGGGGGCTGTTCATGTTTTTCTCCTGAATTTTTAATTCAAATTTATTACATAATACTTGAATATTTTATTCATCATTGCGAGGAATATTTGCTATTTTAGATAACATAATCCGCAAAACGTGACCTACGTATTCTGAGAAGCCGGGATAAGCCACCATGAGTTGTATGATCCGTATCCGCCAGTTGTATCCGACACTGGCACAAAATGACCGTAAACTGGCTGATTTTTTACTGGCTCAGCCGGAAAAAGCGCGTCATATGAGCTCACAAAAACTGGCCGAAATGGCGGGAGTCAGCCAGTCTGGCGTGGTGAAGTTCGCGCAAAAACTCGGTTATAAAGGCTTTCCTGCGCTGAAACTCGCTATGAGTGAATCCCTGGCATCCCCCAAGAACAGCGAACCTGTCACCGTACATAATCAGATCCTGAGCACCGACAGTCTGCACGTTGTGGGCGAGAAACTGCTGACAGAAAAACAATCGGCTTTGCGCGCAACGCTCGATATCAATAGCGAGCCCCGTTTGCAAATCGCATTGTCGATGCTGAGCAGTGCCCGAAAAATCATTCTGACGGGCATCGGGGCATCCGGACTGGTGGCTAAGGATCTGGCGTATAAGTTGTTGAAAATTGGCGTCACGGCCATCGCGGAGTCGGACACACATGTGCTGATTGCTACAGCTCAGGCGCTTTCAAAGGAAGATTTATTGCTGGCGATTTCGTTCAGCGGTGAACGCAGCGAAATCAATCTGGCGGCACGGGTTGCCCGGGAAAGTGGCGCTAAGGTGCTGGCGATCACCGGGTTTTCACCCAATACCCTGCAACAACAGGCCGATCACTGTTTGTACACCGTCGCAGAATTACCGACCACACGCGGAGCCGCGCTGTCGGCCACAACGGCACAATATTCACTGACCGATCTGCTTTTTGTTGCGCTGGTTCAGCAGGATACCGAACATGCACCGGAGCGGATCCGCCACAGCGAAGAACTGGTCAAAAAGCTGGTTTGATCAGGATCATTCGGGGAGCGGAAAGGCACTGACGTAGATCCTGTGCCAGCGCAATTCTGCTATACTGCGCGCCCTGATGACTGAACGATATGAGAAAACGCCATGGCCCTGCTGATCACACACAAATGCATTAATTGCGATATGTGCGAACCGGAGTGCCCGAATCAGGCGATCTCGATGGGCAATGATATTTACGAAATTGACAGCGATCGTTGCACGGAATGTGTCGGTCATTACGACAAACCGACCTGTCAGAGCGTCTGCCCAATCGACAATACCATCATCATCAATCCGCAACACACCGAAACTAACGAACAGCTTTGGGATAAGTTTGTGGTATTGCATCACGCCGTTTAACCGACGGAATGATGCAACAAATCAGTTTTCAATAATAACCGTCGCACAGGCATAACGGCGCTCATCGGCAAGCGTGACATGTACCGATTTCACGCCCATTTCCGCCGCCATTTCTGCCGCGCGGGCATGAAAAACCAGCCCCGGCTTACCCAGCACATCGTTGACTACTTCAAACTGCTCAAATGCCAGGCCGTTGCGAATACCGGTTCCCAGCGCTTTAGCTGCGGCTTCCTTGACGGCAAACCGCTTCGCCAGAAAACGAACCGGCTGCTGATGTTGCTGATAAACAGCCCATTCATTGGCGCATAAAATACGCTTCGCCAGCCGGTCGCCGCTGCGTTCAATCACTGCTTCGATACGGGAAATTTCAACAATGTCCGTACCTAAACCTAAAATGCTCATTACCGGCGGGCTTCTCTCATCAGATTTTTCATTTCACGTACTGCACCGGATAAGCCGTCGATAACCGCCTGACCGATGATAGCGTGGCCGATATTCAGCTCATGCATTTCCGGCAGTGCCGCGATCGGCTGCACGTTATGGTACGTCAGCCCGTGACCGGCGTTTACTTTCAAACCTTTGCCTGCTGCATAAGCTGCACCCTGCTTAATACGTTCCAGTTCAGCCTGACGCTCAAGGTCAGTCTTCGCTTCCGCATACGCACCGGTATGAATTTCGATGTAAGGCGCACCGACCGCGACGGCAGCATCAATCTGGCGCAAATCCGGGTCGATAAACAGGGAAACCAGAATGCCCGCTTCGCTCAGACGGGAAACGGCAACGGTCATTTTATCTATCTGACCGGCAACATCCAGACCACCTTCGGTAGTCACTTCTTCGCGTTTTTCCGGCACCAGGCAGCAGAAATGCGGCAAAACTTCGCAGGCAATCCCGACCATTTCATCGGTGACAGCCATTTCGAGATTCATGCGGGTTTGGATAGTCTGACGCAGAAGGCGCACGTCGCGGTCGGTGATATGACGGCGATCTTCACGCAGGTGGACGGTGATCCCATCAGCACCAGCCTGTTCAGCGATGAATGCCGCCTGAACCGGATCAGGGTAAGCCGTACCGCGTGCATTACGCAGTGTCGCGATGTGATCAATGTTAACGCCCAACAGCAACTCAGCCATAACAGCTCCAGATTTGAGAATGAATTGATTTATGAGTGGATCAGAAAAGCTAATTTCTGCAGTTTACACCCTTGAGAGTAGCGACGTGTAGCCCGGAATCTGAATTAGCTGGAAGAATTGTCAGAAGGTGAGACAGGCTTTTTGACCTGAAACTGGCGAAATAGCTCACGACTTTTCAGGGGCTTGCCACCGAGATAGGGTTTCAGTGCCATGCGGGTAAAACGTTTTGCAGCACGCAACGTGGAGACATCCGGAAAATCCCGGCTGGCCAGCGCTTTCAAATCACGCCCGGTGAAGCTGGAATTATCAATGACCAGACTGGCGATAAAGCCTTTTTCTTCACGATAGCGGTAGGTCATGGTGTCGCTGACTTCTTCGCCACTGCCCGCGCAATGCAGGAAATCCACGCCATAGCCCAGATGGTGTAAAAGCGAGAGTTCAAACTGACGCAAAGCGTACTCAGGCGAACCACTGGCGCTGGCAAGATTTTGCAGACAATTAAGATAGTCGAAGAATAACGAAGAGTAATTAGCTTCCTGCTCAAGTACGCGGGAAACGAGTTCATTGACGTACAGGCCGCTGTAAAGCATCAGACCTGAAAGGGGAAGTGCCAGAGAAACCGGCTCGGCATTGCGCAGGGTTTTGACTTCTCCCCGCCCGCTCCAGCGAACCAGTAAAGGTGTAAAAGGCTGCAGGCAGCCTTTTAAATTGGACCGGCGGCCACGCGCACCTTTAGCCAGTATGCGTACCCGCCCTTGTCCCTCAGTGAATAAATCCAGCATGAGACTGGTTTCACTGTAAGGTCGCCCATGCAAAACAAATGCGCGTTGCCAGCCTTCCATAGGCGCGGACCTTATAAGTCGTCTACATAACCCAGACTGCGCAGCGCACGTTCGTCGTCTGCCCAGCCGGATTTGACCTTAACCCACAACTCAAGATGGACTTTCGCTTCAAACATGTTTTCCATGTCCTGGCGGGCTTCAATGCCAATCGTCTTGATTTTAGAGCCTTTGTTGCCGATAACCATTTTCTTCTGGCCTTCACGTTCTACCAGAATCAGGCCATTGATATCGTAACCGCCGCGTTCATTGCTGACGAAGCGTTCGATTTCTACGGTCACGGAATACGGCAATTCTTCGCCGAGGAAACGCATCAGTTTTTCACGGATGATTTCCGAGGCCATGAAGCGCTGTGAACGGTCAGTGATGTAATCTTCCGGGAAGTGGTGAACCGCTTCCGGCAGACGTTTACGCACCAGAGCTGCAATGGTATCCACGTTGGTGCCTTTCTCTGCTGAGATAGGCACGATATCAACGAAGTTCATCTGCTCACTCAGGAATTGCAAATGTGGCAGCAATTTAGACTTATCGGTGACGTTATCAATCTTGTTGATTGCCAGCAGAACCGGTGATTTCAAATCACGCAGTTTGTTGACCACCATTTCGTCATCCGGAGTCCAGTGAGTGCCTTCAACCACGAAGATCACCAGTTCCACATCACCAATCGAGCTGCTTGCAGCACGGTTCATCAGACGGTTAATGGCACGTTTTTCTTCGATGTGCAGCCCCGGGGTGTCCACGTAGATAGCCTGATATGGCCCTTCGGTGTGGATACCCATGATGCGGTGACGCGTGGTTTGCGGTTTGCGGGAAGTAATGGAGATTTTCTGCCCCAATAATTCATTCAGCAAGGTAGATTTACCGACGTTAGGACGGCCTACGATTGCAACAAAACCACAGTAATTCTTTTCTTCGCTCATTCAAGCTCCAGCTGTATCAGCGCTTGTTCCGCTGCCGCCTGCTCGGCTTTACGGCGGCTTGAACCGGTTCCTACAACCGGCTGGTTCAAGCCACTGACCTGGCAGTGGATGGTAAACTCCTGATCGTGCGCTTCACCGCGAACCTGCACAACCAGATAAGAAGGCAACGGCAGATGACGACCTTGCAAAAACTCCTGTAAACGGGTTTTTGGGTCTTTCTGCTTATCACCGGGACTGATTTCGTCTAAACGACTACGGTACCAATCGAGAATCAGCTTTTCGACGGTCTGGATATCACTGTCCAGGAACACGCCGCCAATGAGTGCCTCCACCGTATCCGCAAGAATCGACTCGCGGCGGAAACCACCACTTTTCAATTCGCCCGGCCCTAAGCGTAAGCATTCTCCGAGATCGAATTCACGTGCCATTTCAGCTAACGTATTTCCACGTACCAGTGTGGCACGCATACGACTCATATCGCCCTCGTCTACACGAGGAAAGCGATGGTACAGCGCGTTAGCTATTACATAACTAAGAATTGAGTCACCCAGGAACTCTAAACGCTCATTGTGTTTACTGCTTGCGCTGCGGTGAGTCAGTGCCTGCAATAAAAGCTCCTGCTGTTGAAAAGTGTAGCCCAGCTTCCGCTGAAGCCTGTTTATTACGATGGGATTCATGAGTTACCAATAGATCAAGAATGCGTCAAAAACTTCAGCATACGGAACAGGCCTGCTTCGCCCTAAGCCAATCCAAAGCTGTTTCGTTTGCAGTGGCTCCTCCTGTTCGTTTTAAATAAAAACGTAAAATCAGGGGAGCCAACTTTTATCGCCCGAAAGGATATTCTACAACGAGTGGAAATATAATGCTGCGCTAACGGGCACCATTAATTAATGAATTCCACCGATACGGCTTAAACGAACACCGGTAGGCCATTCACCTTCCTGTTTTTTAAAGCTCATCCAAATTGCAGACGCTTTACCCACTAAATTCTTTTCAGGTACAAAGCCCCAATAACGGCTGTCAGCGCTGTTATCACGGTTATCGCCCATCATGAAATAATGGCCGGCAGGAACAACCCATGTCCCCAGCGGTTGGCCCGGTTGCTGATAATATGCACCCAGTTGGTCACGCGCGCCCGGCACAGTCAGAATACGATGCGTGACATTGCCCAGCGTTTCATTACGCTGAACAAGACGGACACCGTCCTGCGGAACATTGCCTGTCGGTGGCGTTTCAAAGAAACCACTGCTGGCTTCGCCACCAGAAGACTGGCCGAAAGTCTGCACGAAATCGCTGGCAACGCCGGTGTCATAAGTCACCGCCAAAGCCGTGTTGCAATTTTTGCCGCTGTCGCAGGCTGGCTGAACGGTCACCTGCTTACTGAACGGATCGTACGTCACCCGGTCGCCCGGCAAACCGACCAGACGTTTAATATAGTCCACGCTTGGATTAAGCGGATATTTAAATACCACCACATCGCCGCGTTTTGGTTCACCGGTCGGGATAAGCTTGGTCTGAGTAATAGGATCCTTCAGACCATAAGCATATTTCTCAACCACAATGAAATCGCCAATAAGCAGCGTTGGCATCATTGAGCCAGATGGGATCTGGAACGGTTCATAAATAAATGAACGCACCACAAACACAACTAACAATACCGGGAATACAGAAGCACAGGTTTCCACCCAGCCTGGCTGCTTCGCGACTTTGCTCAGCGTTGTATCGTCAACCGCCCCGCCCGTTTCAGCCTTAATTTTCGCAATTTTAGCCCGGCGTGCAGGTGCCAGCTTGAAACGATCAAGGCACCAGATAATCCCTGAAACCAGCGTTGCAATCGCCAGGATCAAGGCAAACATGTTAGCCATGCATACTCCCTACAACTCAATGAGGATTTATTTGCTTTCTTTACCCACGTGAAGAATGGCCAGGAACGCTTCCTGCGGTAACTCAACGTTACCCACTTGTTTCATGCGTTTCTTACCGTCTTTCTGCTTCTGCAGAAGTTTCTTCTTACGGCTGACGTCACCGCCATAACATTTGGCGAGAACGTTTTTACGTAATTGCTTCACGGTGGAACGGGCAATGATGTGAGCACCAATTGCCGCCTGAATAGCAATGTCGAACTGCTGACGCGGGATCAGTTCCTGCATCTTCTCAACCAGCTGGCGTCCACGGAACTGTGAATTGCCACGGTGAGTAATCAGTGCCAGTGCATCCACACGGTCGCCGTTGATTAGAACATCAACACGTACCATGTCAGAAGCCTGAAAACGTTTGAAATTGTAATCGAGGGACGCATAGCCGCGCGATGTTGATTTCAGGCGGTCGAAGAAATCGAGGACTACTTCAGCCATCGGAATTTCATACGTCAGCGCAACCTGATTGCCGTGATAGACCATATTGGTCTGCACGCCACGTTTCTCAATACACAAGGTGATCACGCTGCCCAGATATTCCTGCGGCATCAGCATGTGACACTCAGCAATTGGCTCGCGCAATTCCAGAATGTTATTCAGCGCCGGAAGCTTAGACGGGCTGTCGACATAAATGGTTTCGTTGCCGGTGGTCAGAACTTCGTACACAACGGTCGGTGCCGTCGTGATCAAGTCCAGATCGTATTCACGTTCCAGACGTTCCTGAATGATTTCCATGTGCAGCAGACCGAGGAAGCCACAACGGAAACCAAAGCCCAGCGCGGTAGAACTTTCCGGTTCATAGAACAGGGAAGCATCGTTGAGGCTCAATTTGCCTAACGCATCGCGGAAGTTTTCATAGTCATCGGAACTGACCGGGAACAGACCGGCATATACCTGAGGTTTCACTTTCTTGAAACCAGGCAAAGCCTTTTCTGCAGGCTGACGAGCCAGCGTCAGGGTATCGCCCACTGGTGCGCCAAGGATGTCTTTGATCGCACAAACCAGCCAGCCTACTTCGCCGCAGTTCAGAATGTCTTTATCAACACGTTTAGGCGTGAAGATACCCAGACGATCGGCGTTATACACCTGTCCGGTACTCATTACTTTGATTTTGTCGCCCTTTCTCATGGTGCCGTTTTTGATACGCACCAGAGAAACCACGCCAAGATAGTTGTCGAACCAGGAGTCGATGATCAGTGCCTGCAATGGCGCATCAGGATCACCTTCCGGTGGCGGAACATCACGCACCAGACGCTCCAGAACTTCAGGCACACCCACACCGGTTTTAGCTGAACAACGGACTGCATCCGTCGCATCAATTCCCACGATGTCTTCGATTTCCTGAGCTGCGCGGTCAGGATCAGCAGCAGGCAAATCGATTTTGTTCAGAACCGGAACTACTTCCAGATCCATTTCCATCGCGGTGTAGCAGTTCGCCAGCGTCTGCGCTTCTACGCCCTGCCCCGCATCTACGACCAGCAATGCGCCTTCACAAGCGGCCAGTGAGCGGGAAACTTCGTAGGAGAAGTCGACATGTCCGGGAGTATCGATAAAGTTCAGGTGGTAAACCTGCCCATCTTTCGCTTTGTAATCAAGCGTCACGCTCTGCGCTTTGATGGTGATACCGCGCTCGCGCTCAAGATCCATAGAATCGAGAACCTGCGCTTCCATTTCACGATCGGACAAGCCGCCGCAAATTTGAATAATACGGTCTGACAGCGTCGACTTACCGTGGTCAATGTGGGCAATAATGGAGAAATTTCGTATATGCTTCATTATAAAAGTTTTTCTACCTTGGTATTTCTGAATCATTCGCCATGAACATACAGCGACGGTTTGTAGGTTGGCTGTCTTTCGCCTAAGTCGCAGCATTCTACATGCCAGCACCGTGAAAACCTAGTCTCGGCACATCCTAACTCCAGATTATGCGTGCTTTTTCTGAAGGAAATCCTCACATTTTCATTTGTTTTCATTTCCGGACTGTTCTTTCGAGGTCGCCTTGACTTTTTTCTGACATTTTATCTGGGTTTTTGGGCTCAGACTGGTTTTAGGAAAATGCCCATATACAAAAACGCACTCCCACATCTAATATATTGTTATAAAAGAAATTACATTATTTCAATTCACAAAGTTTTAATTCTAACACTTCCTTATTTTTCTTTTTTTATTTAATTCAATCCGGTCACAAGGATATCAATATGATCAATGAAGGGCGGCTGCTCAGTCAGCATGGCTTTGCCAAAGCCAACTCTTGGATCACTCTGGTCCTGTCTGTGCTTTTGCTGGTAGGCGGTGCCGTGCAAATCGCTTTTTTCCTCGCCTTCGGCCATACCGCTAACGGGCTGCATAGCGTGGTGTTATCTGCCTTGCTGAGCATTGCGCTCGGTGTCGTACTTATTTTACTGAGACGTTTGATTCGACCGAAACAGGTCTATCAGCTTCATGAAAATGGTATTTTGGTTATAAGCCAGCTAGATAAAAAGAACCGGTTTATTCCGTTCGACAGAATTTCAGATATATACCGTTTCAGAACGGGCAAATATACACGTCGCATTTTAAATACGATGATGTTCCGTGAGGAAAATAGCAAAACATGGCACCGGATCACACCGAATATTGCTAGTTCAGAACGCCTGATTGATGTTATTAAGAATGAGCAACTGATGTTCCGTGGCCCCTGGGCTTTAAATACGCTGGCGCAGGGCGGAGACATTCTTTTTACCTGCATGGTAAATTCGCACTGCGGATTGAAACGGTTTATCGGCTCTAACCTTCTGACAATGAACGAGAAAAGGATCCGGTTGAGTGCATTAATGCTGACCACCGATGAAGGGAAGACCATACCAGTTGAAGACATTCAGTTTATCAGCGGCGGGAGCAACAGCCCGTTAATCAGATTGCTTGATAAACACGGCCGGATTTTGTTCTCTGTTGCCTATACTTCACTCTCCAGTGCCGATCTTTTCATCGCCCTGATTGAGCATATGATTCAAAACCGGATCCCGGTCAGAAACTAAAAATGCCACTGGCTCGTCTGAGTCAGTGGCATTTGTTTTCGCATCGTTCCGGGTAGCACTACAGAAATCAGGTATTACGAAGGAAGCTCGTTATCCGCAGAATAACGGAATGCGTTCGGCGGTAATCCCACCTGCAAAACCACCGGCTGATAACCCGATTTACCGTCGACTTTTGCCGCCAGTGCTTTGGCGATGATAAAGCCCAGACCGCCGCCCAGCAAGGCACCGATCACTGCGTACATGTCTGCTTTAAACAGAGCCTGCAGTATTCCGCCTCCGGCAATCACCCCAAACAGCGGTGTCATATAGACCAGAAATGCAGAGCGCAGCAAACTGCCCTCAGGTATTCCCAGTTCAACTTTTTGCCCCGGTTCCAGGGGCTCAGCAAAACTGACCTGAAGATTATGGCCAGTCTGTGGTCCCAGTTCATTCAGCACCCGGGCACCACAACCTGAACGCGAATGGCAGCTACTGCAACCCGACTGCGTTTCACAGCGCAGTGATGCAATACCGTTTTGCCACGACACCACAGTGGCCCATTCTTTCATCATAAAATCACCCGGATTTATTTAGCCAAAAGTCATTTGGCAGAGAAAACAATGCTTTCAGCAATACGTTTTGCTGTGGAAGGCGGCAATTCACCGACGACAGTAATCTCATTACCGTTACGAACTTCCGTTTGTACGGTTCTTCGCCCTTGTCTGATCAACTGCTCAGAAGGACCGTTAGTTGTAGCACTGATATTGACAGAGAAGCTGAACAATCCGTCAGTGTACAAGCGGGATTCTATCGTGACTGGCATATTTGGCAAGCTTCTGCGACTGCTCGCCACTTCAGCTACACCCGCCGGAAGCCATTTCACTTGCCATCCAAACTTAATCGGCTCAGAAGCAGGCAACGAAAGTACCGGCGGCAGATTGGCTTTCTCAAGATCAGCAAGAGCCACTATGACTTGATTACCATCATCAAAGCTGATGACCCTGAACTGTTCCAGCGTTTCGCCATCGCGATCTAATAAATCCACACGCATTGGCAACTTAGTCTGCTCATCAATCCAGATAACATAGCTGAACCTTGTGCCATCACGCGAAACCACGCGGATCACCTGACTCAGACGGTCTGCGGCACGCGCGCGACCTACGGCGATGAAATCATAGTATTTTGACAGCTGGGAGAAATCGCTGAATACAATGGAGGGCAGGGAATCAACAATATGATCGCCATCCAGAGTAAAAGGCTGAAGCCCGGTCTCGAAGTAGCTGATGTCTTTTCCGCGCTGGACAATTTCACGGCGCGGACCATCCATCAGTACCAGTTGAGCGAGCGAGGATTGATTAGAAACAGCATGACGATAGCGAAAGGAATCAATCCCTTGCTTCGTGATGTTGATAAAACCCATTTCATAATTCAGCGACTGACTGGCTTTACCCATCCCTTGTAATAACGCCTCGGAAGTGGGATCTGCCGAGGCGATACTTGGAGTAAGCAGGCTGCCCGTCACTAAACAAGCGGCAAACCAAAATTGCTTCATTACTGCGTTTGCGTTCCTAAAGACTGAGTTCCTGGGACCTGAACAGCGGCTTGCTGTGGAGTAACAGGTTCGAGCTGAAGTTGCTCAGAATGCAAGCGGCGTTGCAGTTCGTAATCCTGCAACATAGCATTGATACGCTTACGTTGCTCCTGCACATTTTGTTGTTGTTGCCCGCTGGTGGTATTGCCTTCATTTGGCACGCCGAAGCTGACCGGAGAGGCTTTACCCATCATTGGCAAAGTATTAAATGCTGGTGTTTCCGGAGAAGCGCCCGATGCGTCAGGCTGGTTATAGTGCTGCACACCGACAATCACAGCCAGCGATACGCAAGCAGCTACGCCAACCTGAGTCAGCTGGCTCGCCCAAGGGCGCACCTTCTGCCAGAAAGGCATTTTTTGCCAGGTATGAGGCTGAGGCTGCGATTCTGTTGCGGAACCCGGCACCAGTTTAACCGGCTCGTTTGCCAGCGCTGCGGCCACACGGTCTGCGATATCCAGATGCACCACATTCCCAATATCACCGCGTAAGGTATCGCGGATCAAATGATAACTCTGCCAGTCTTGCTGAAGCTTGGGATCTGTTGATAAAGAACTCAACAGTTCAGAATCAATGGCTTCACCATCCATCAGAGCGGAAAGCTTTTCTTTCTGCATGCCTAAGTACCCTTCCTGTGTCCGTCATCTCTAACGCTGGATGAGCGGTTGAACCTTGTTATCAATTGCTTCCCGGGCACGGAATATACGGGATCTTACCGTACCCACCGGACAATCCATGATGGAGGCTATTTCTTCGTAGCTCAATCCATCTAACTCCCTTAAGGTGATCGCCATGCGAAGATCTTCAGGAAGTGCTTCAATAGTACGGAAAACTATCTGCCGTAATTCTTCAGACAACATTAAGTTCTCAGGGTTCGAAATTTCTTTCAGGGCACCGCCACTTTCGAAATTCTCGGCTTCGTTCGCATCGACATCACTGGATGGCGGACGACGCCCCTGAGCGACCAGATAATTTTTCGCTGTGTTGACTGCAATACGATACAGCCAGGTATAAAAAGCACTGTCGCCGCGGAAAGATTCCAGCGCACGATACGCTTTGATAAAAGATTCCTGAACCACATCAGGCACATCGCCTTGTGGCACGTAGCGGGATACAAGGCTCGCTACTTTATGCTGGTAACGAATAACCAGTAAATTGAACGATTTTTGATCACCCTTCTGGACCCGCTCAACCAGAACTTGATCGGCTAACTGCTCGCTCATCCGAGGTAAAATCTCCCCAAAACTATCTCCGCGCTTAGAATCGTACTGCCAGCTTTCATCATTTTATTCCTGAGCAAGTACTGCTTGGAGTTCACATGGAACGATTAGTTCCACATCGCCATTGTTTTTTCTATTGAAGTCTTAAGCCCGTGGCTTTTGCACGGAGGTTTAGGCTAACATGAATTTCCCTCTTCTTCTGCAAACATCATACGTTATGCAACCTTCATCTGAATTTGTTAGCGATGTATTGATAATCGGAAGTGGCGCTGCGGGCCTTTCTCTGGCTTTGCGACTTGCAGACCACTGTCACGTCACTGTTCTCAGTAAAGGCCCCCTCAACGAAGGCTCTACGTTTTACGCCCAGGGCGGTATTGCCGCCGTTTTCGACGAAGCAGACAGCATTGCCTCACATGTTGATGACACATTAATTGCCGGCGCAGGCTTATGCGATAAAGAAGCTGTTGAATTTATCGCCAGCAATGCACGTCATTGTGTGCAATGGCTGATCGACCAGGGCGTCCTGTTTGATACCGAAACCAACGCGAGCTCAGAAGAGCGTTATCATCTGACACGCGAAGGCGGTCACAGCCACCGTAGGATCCTGCATGCTGCTGATGCTACAGGTAAAGAAGTAGAGACTACGCTGGTTGGGAAAGCAAGGGCGCACGCCAATATTTGCGTGAAAGAACGCTATAATGCCGTTGATTTAATTACCTCAAGCAAACTTGGATTACCGGGCACTCAACGCGTCGTCGGTGCCTATGTCTGGAACCGCGACAAAGAGCATGTTGAAACACTGCGCGCCAAAGCCGTTGTTCTCGCCACAGGCGGTGCCGCTAAGGTGTATCAGTACACCACTAACCCGGATATCTCTTCAGGCGATGGCGTGGCCATGGCGTGGCGTGCAGGTTGTCGGGTTGCCAATCTGGAATTCAATCAGTTCCATCCGACCTGCCTCTATCATCCTCAGGCGCGTAACTTCCTGCTGACCGAAGCGCTGCGTGGCGAAGGTGCCCTGCTCAAACGTCCGGATGGCACGCGGTTTATGCCTGATTTCGATGAACGAGGCGAACTGGCGCCGCGTGATGTTGTTGCACGTGCTATCGACCATGAAATGAAGCGTCTCGGTGCTGACTGTATGTATCTCGATATCAGCCATCGCCCGCCGGAATTCATTAAGCATCATTTCCCGATGATTGATGAAAAGCTGCAATCGCTGGGCATCGACCTGACCAAACAGCCCATTCCGATTGTGCCGGCTGCGCATTACACCTGCGGCGGCGTGATGGTAGATCAGCACGGTCGTACCGATCTCGATGGTTTGTATGCGATTGGCGAAGTCAGTTATACCGGTCTGCATGGCGCTAATCGTTTGGCTTCTAACTCACTGCTGGAATGCGTGGTGTATGGCTGGTCGGCAGCGGAAGACATTATTAAGCGCCTGCCTCATGCCAAGCTGGCAAAAAACATTCCGCAGTGGGATGAAAGCCGGGTGGACAATTCCGATGAACAGGTGGTTATCCAGCATAACTGGCATGAGCTGCGCCTGTTTATGTGGGACTACGTGGGAATTGTGCGTACAACGAAACGCCTGGAGCGCGCACTGCGCCGCATTATGACGCTGCAACAGGAAATTGACGAGTATTACGCCAACTTCCGTATTTCCAATAATCTGCTGGAATTGAGAAATCTGGTGCTGGTAGCTGAACTGATCGTCCGCAGTGCGCTGGAACGTAAAGAAAGTCGTGGCCTGCATTACACGCTCGATTATCCTGATTTACAGGAAAATCCGCAGCCCACTATTTTGCAGCCATAGGTTTACAATATTAGTTTCGAAAGAGTGCGAAGGAACGCACTTTTCGGCCCCTCACCTTTTGCCCCGTTAATAATTCAGATAAAAATCGGTGATCAGCGTGCAGAACTCTTCGCTGTAAACACCTTCCGATTTCCGCAATGCCAGTTCCTCATCCGTGCGTTCAACAAATTGCCTTGATAATGTCAGCAGCAAACGGTTAAGCGGTTTTTCCGGCCGATCTCGAACGGCCATGCGGCACGCACTGAACCAGCCGTTCTGGTGAGCCAGCGTTTCAAATGCCAGACCGATGTCATAGGGCAGAACAACGCTGAACAACCCTTCCGGCGCGATCAGCATCTGCGCGCATTCCAGCAGCGCTTCATGTGTCAGGGTTTCTGTGTAACGTGCAGCATTACGGGCTTCATCGCGGCAGGCAACGGCTGATTCAAAATAAGGCGGATTGCTGACAATCAGATCATACTGAGCAGGGTGTTTTTGCGCGTACTCATTAATATCCTGCGCATAGACAGACAATCTATTCGCCCAGACTGATTCGCGGAAATTTTCAGCTGCCTGTCCGGCGGCCGCAGGTTCCAGTTCTACGGCATCGATAACAGTGTCAGATTCGCTGCGCTGTGCCAGCATCATGGCAATCAGACCGCTGCCGCAGCCAATATCAAGAACACGTCGTGCCTGAGTGACCGGCGCGGTCGCACCCAGCAGAACACCGTCTGTGCCAACTTTCATCGCGCAACGGTCATGTGCGACGAAAAACTGTTTAAAGGTAAAACCATTGCGCCGTAAAGGCTGTGCGGAACTGACTTCTTTTGTCACTCATTTCACCGTAATAACGCCAGCCAGCAGGGCCGGGAACGAAAACTGTCGTAGCATAGGGCAAAGAGAAGCAGAGTAAAAGCCACGCAAACCGCTTAAATAGGTGAAGATCGCGTCTAACACGTCTATAATCGGCGCCCCAAGTAGAGGTAGACCATGACTGTAACCACTTTTTCCGAACTCGAACTCGATGAACGCCTGATTGAAGCCCTTGGCGACAAAGGCTATAGCCGTCCTACTGTCATTCAGGCAGAGGCCATTCCGCCAGCAATGGACGGACGCGATGTGTTGGGTTCGGCTCCTACCGGCACCGGCAAAACAGCGGCGTTCCTGCTGCCTGCATTGCAGCATTTGCTGGATTTCCCGCGTAAGAAATCTGGTCCGCCACGAATTCTGATCCTCACGCCAACCCGCGAACTTGCTATGCAGGTTGCTGAACAGGCGCGTGAGTTAGCCAAACATACCGAACTGGATATCGCGACCATCACTGGCGGCGTGGCTTATATGAACCATGCCGAAGTGTTCAGCGAAAACCAGGATATTGTCGTTGCGACAACCGGACGTTTGCTGCAATACATCAAAGAAGAAAACTTCGACTGCCGCGCAATCGAAACGCTGATCCTCGACGAAGCCGACCGCATGCTGGACATGGGTTTTGCGCAGGACATCGAAACCATTTCTGCAGAAGCACGCTGGCGCAAACAGACGTTGCTGTTCTCCGCAACGCTGGAAGGGGAAGCCATCCGTGAATTCGCAGAACGCATTCTGACTGAGCCGGTAGAAATCGAAGCCGACCCGTCACGCCGCGAACGCAAAAAGATCCTGCAATGGTATTACCGTGCCGACGATCTGGCGCATAAAACTCAGATGCTGATCCATTTGCTGAAACAGGAAGACGTCACTAAATCGGTGATCTTCGTGCGTAAGCGCGAGCGTGTGCATGAACTGGTTGCCTGGTTACGCGAAGCAGGGATTAACTCCTGCTATCTCGAAGGCGAAATGGTACAGGTTAAACGTACCGAAGCCGTTAAACGTATGGTCGAAGATCGCGTTAACGTGCTGGTTGCCACCGACATCGCCGCGCGCGGTCTGGATATCAACGACATCAGCCACGTCTTCAACTTTGACCTGCCGCTGACCGCTGATATCTATCTGCACCGCATCGGCCGTACCGGTCGTGCTGGCCGCAAAGGCACCGCGATTTCCTTCGTGGAAGCGCATGACCATCTGCTGCTCGGTAAAATCGGTCGTTACCTGAATGAACCACTTAAAGCGCGCGTACTGGAAGGCTTCCGTCCTAAGACCAAAGCACCTAGTGAAAAAGTGACCGGTAAGCCATCGAAGAAAGTGCTGGCGAAACGTAAAGAGAAGCAGAAAGCGGATCAGGAAAAATCGAAGGTGAAAGTGAAAGTTCGCCATCGTGACAGCAAAAACGTCGGCAAGCGCCGCGTTAAACCTGACGCAGCCAAAGACGCCTCCTAATCAGGCCTGATTTGATGCAAAGAAAAACCGCCCCGAAAGGCGGTTTTTTTATTCCTGCTATTACCTGAAAACTGAAACGCTCAGAGGCGCTTACAGGCTTTCAGTGAAAGTACGGGTAATCACGTCACGCTGCTGTTCAGCAGTCAGTGAGTTGAAACGTACCGCATAGCCAGACACACGAATAGTCAGCTGTGGGTATTTTTCTGGGTGCTTAACCGCATCTTCCAGCGTTTCACGACGCAGGACGTTAACATTCAGGTGCTGACCACCTTCAACGCGCACGGTCGGCTGAACTTCCATTGGCACTTCACGGTATTCAAACTTGCCAAGATCGCTGACAGCCACAATCTGGTCTTCCGCAAAACCCGCTTTTGCACATACACAGCGAGCTTCTGCTTTTTCATCATCGAGCAGCCAGAAAGAGTTTTTCAGCGCTTCGTTGTCGGTTTTAGTAATTTGGATCCCGGTGATCATATGTTGCCTCCAAGTTGGCTACGATACTGTTAATTGATTGATGTCAGGCTGAATCACAACCTGTTTTCCTGTTGTCAGATATAACAGTAGAGCACCCTGCATTCTTTGATAAATATCAATCTTTTCCCTGTGGGTATTTCTTACCCTCGGCATATTTATGTTTTATATCAATTTTCTCAAGGCGCCTGATTAAATTATTTTTGTAAATTATCAACAAATTTTGCATAGAACGTTAAGTCGCAGATAAACATCAGCAAAAGCGCGTGTGGGTTTCACTCAGCAGAATGAGCAGGTAAGCTACTGCCAGTTTAAAATTACCTTCAAAAGGAGAGCGTCAATGTCCACTACTCTCACCTGGCATGACGTGATTGGTCAGGAAAAAGAACAACCCTATTTCGTTGATACATTGAAGTTTGTCGCGGCAGAACGCGCGGCAGGCAAAACCATTTATCCGCCACAGCAGGATGTGTTCAACGCCTTTCGTTCTGCTGAACTGGCAGACGTCAAAGTGGTGATCCTGGGTCAGGATCCTTACCACGGCCCCAACCAGGCTCACGGATTATCATTTTCTGTCCGTCCGGGTATCCCTGCCCCGCCTTCTTTAGTGAACATGTATAAAGAACTGGCCACCGACATTCCCGGCTTCGTACGCCCGTCTCACGGCTATCTGCAAAGCTGGGCCGATCAGGGCGTGCTGCTGCTGAATACGGTTTTGACCGTCGAAGGGGGTCAGGCGCACTCACATGCCAAACTGGGCTGGGAAACCTTTACCGACAAAGTTATTGCCGCGCTGAACGAAAATCGTGAAGGAATTGTCTTTTTGCTGTGGGGCTCTCACGCGCAGAAGAAGGGTAATATTATCGACCGCAACCGCCATCATGTTTTGAAAGCGCCGCACCCTTCTCCGCTTTCTGCGCATCGCGGTTTTCTGGGATGTAAACATTTCTCACAGGCGAATGCCTTACTGGAACAACAGGGTCTGGCACCGATTGACTGGGTGCCGGTATTGCCTGAACAGGCATAAATGCGACCTGAACAGGCATAAAAAAGAGGCACCCGCGAAGGTGCCTCTTTCGTTATATCAGTCTGCTAAACACAGAATCAGGCTTTTGCTTTGGAAACCGCAACCATTGCAGGGCGTAACAGACGGCCATTCAGCGTGTAACCCTTTTGCATCACCATCATCACGTGATTAGGTTCCAGCTCTTCAGATTCCATCATCGTCATCGCCTGGTGCAGTTCCGGATTGAAAGGCACGTGGATATCGCTCACCACTTCCATACCGAACTTACGCACAGCATCCAGCAGAGATTTCAGGGTCAGTTCGACGCCTTCAATCAAACCTGCCAGTTCTGAATTGGATTTATCCGCCAGATCCAGAGCACGTTCCAGATTATCGATAACAGGCAGCAGCTCGCCGGAGAATTTCTCCAGAGCAAATTTATGCGCTTTCTCGATATCCAGTTCGGTGCGACGACGGATGTTTTCCACTTCCGCTTTCGCACGCAGCAAGCTGTCACGCTCGCGCTGCTGGAGTTCTTTCAGCTGTGCTTCCAGTTCAGCAATACGTTCATCGCGCGGGTCAACGACATCTGCCGCCTGGGTTTCCGCTTCCGCTTGCAGCTCTTGTTCCTGATTCAGTTCTTCAGAGACTTGCTCGTCAGGTGTCTTATGTTCTTTACTACTCATGAATCTCTCCGCGTTTTAGCATTAATCTTGCTACTTGGCTTATTATGGGGATCAAAACCGGGGTTTCAAGGTTTGGTTTTTAATGAAACCGGTCATAATGCAGGGGTCATCACACCCTGCTGAGGATAACCACAGCGATGAATAAAAAATTTGAGTGCATTGGGATTGTCGGACACCCTCGTCATCCTTCGGCACTTGCCACCCATGAAATGCTTTACCACTGGTTAATCTCAAAAGGATATCAGGTCATTGTTGAGCGACAGGTGGCGCAAGATCTAGCCCTTGAAAACGCTACGACCGGCAGTCTGGCAGAAATCGGCAAACTGGCCGATCTGGCCGTTGTTGTCGGCGGTGACGGTAACATGCTGGGCGCCGCACGCGTTCTGGCACGCTATGACATCAAAGTCATCGGCATCAACCGTGGCAATCTCGGTTTTCTGACCGATCTGGATCCGGATAACGCTTTGCAGCAACTCGATGACGTTCTGCAGGGCGAATACATCAGCGAACAACGTTTCCTGCTGGAGGCCATGGTACGCTGCAAAGACCAGCAATGTCGCGTGAGCACCGCTATCAATGAAGTCGTCCTTCATCCGGGAAAAGTCGCACACATGATTGAATTTGAAGTCTATATTGACGACAAATTCGCCTTCTCCCAACGTTCGGACGGTCTGATTATTTCGACACCAACCGGTTCTACCGCCTATTCACTATCAGGTGGCGGTCCGATCCTGACGCCGACGTTAGAAGCTATTGCGCTGGTGCCGATGTTCCCGCACACACTTTCTGCGCGCCCGCTGGTTATTAACAGCAGCAGTACGATTTGTCTGCGGTTCTCACATATGAGCAATGACCTTGAAATCAGCTGTGACAGCCAGATTGCCTTGCCGATCCAACCGGGTGAAGAAGTGGTCATCCGCCGCAGCGAGTTCCACCTGAATCTGATCCACCCGAAAGACTACAGCTATTTCAATACATTAAGCACAAAACTCGGATGGTCAAAAAAACTCTTCTGATCAGACAAAAATAATTCGCCAGCCCCTTTACTGTATATAAAACCAGTTTATACTGTATGTAATTACAGGTCTGTTGTTATGTACAGGAAGGTGATCATGCTGGCGCAATTAACTATCAGTAACTTTGCCATTGTCCGCGAATTAGAAATCGATTTTCATGCCGGTATGACGGCAATCACCGGTGAAACCGGTGCCGGTAAGTCCATCGCTATCGATGCGCTCGGGCTTTGCCTTGGCAGTCGCGCAGACGGCAGCATGGTGCGCCTGGGCGCCAGTCGTGCCGATATCTGCGCCCGCTTCACTCTGGCTGATACACCTTCTGCAAAACACTGGCTGGCAGAAAACCAGCTCGACGAAGGGCAGGATTGCCTGCTGCGCCGTACCATCAGCAGCGACGGCCGTTCCCGCGGTTTCATTAACGGCACGCCCGTGCCTTTGTCACAGCTTCGCGAGTTGGGTCAGCATCTGATCCAAATTCACGGACAACACGCCCATCAGCTTTTACTCAAGCCTGAGCATCAGAAAGATCTGCTCGATGCTTATGCCGATCAGCCCCTGCTGTTGGCTGAAATGCGCAAAGCTTACCAAAACTGGCATCAGAGTTGTCGTCAGCTGGCGCAATATCAGCAGCAAGTCAGCGAGCGCGAATCGCGCCGTCAGTTGTTGCAATATCAGTTGAAAGAACTGAACGAATTCGCCCCTCAGGCCGGTGAGTACGAACAAATTGATGAAGAATACAAACGTCTGGCAAACAGCGGACAGCTGCTTTCCCTGAGCCAAAGCGCGCTATATCTTCTGGCCGATGGCGAAGAGCAAAACATTGTCAGTTTGCTTTATACCGCACGTAATCAGCTGACTGAACTGGCTGAGCTCGACAGCAAAATGAACGATCTGATCGTCATGCTCGACGATGCCTCCATTCAGGTCAGCGAAGCCAGCGATGAACTGCGCCACTACAGTGAACGTCTGGAAATGGATCCAAACCGCTTATACGAACTGGAACAGCGCCTGTCCCGCCAGATGAATCTTGCACGCAAGCATCATGTCAGCGCAGAAGAACTGCCAGAATTGCATCGCCAGTTGCTTGAAGAACAGCAGGCACTGGATGATCAGGAAACCAATCAGGCAGAGCTGAGCGAAGCGGTACAGCGTCATTATCAGCAGGCAGTAGCGGTTGCTGAACAGTTGCATGAAAAACGCCAGTATTTCGCCGATGAACTCACACATCTGATTACGCAAAGCATGCAGGCACTTTCCATGCCACACGGTAAATTCAAGATTCAGGTGCAGTTTGAACCAGAACACCTGAACATGGAGGGGGCTGACCGTCTGGAATTCCAGGTCACCACTAACCCGGGTCAGCCGCTTCAGGCGCTGGCCAAAGTAGCCTCCGGTGGTGAGCTTTCCCGTATTGCACTGGCGATCCAGGTTATTACGGCGCAAAAAATGGAAACTCCGGCGCTTATCTTCGATGAAGTTGACGTTGGCATCAGTGGACCCACGGCAGCCATTGTTGGCCGGTTGCTGCGCCAGTTAGGTGAATCAACGCAAGTTATGTGTGTGACTCACTTACCACAGGTTGCAGGTTGCGGACATCAGCATTATTTTGTCAGCAAAGAAACCGACGGCGAAGTGACAGAAACGCAAATGAACCGGCTTGATAAAAAGGCGCGTTTGCAGGAACTGGCGCGTCTGCTGGGCGGAAGTGAAGTCACCCGAAACACGCTGGCCAATGCAAAAGAGCTGCTCGCTGCGTAAAAAGCTCAACTTTTTTACATTTAAGCGGTCATACAGGTGCCCCGCAAAGGTTTCAAACTGATGAAAGGTCTATTATCATCGGCATCTTATGCCCTAAAGGAATGTAATGACTATGCGCTGTAAAACGCTAACTGCCGCCGCTGTAGCTCTTGTAATGCTTACTGCGGGCTGTTCCACTCTGGAAAAGGTGGTTTATCGGCCTGATATCAACCAGGGGAATTACTTATCTCCTGCGGATGTTCAAAAAATTCATACCGGTATGACTAAACAACAAGTTGCTTATGTTCTTGGCACGCCGATGCTGCACGACCCGTTTGGCAGTGATGTTTGGTTCTACGTGTTCCGTCAGGAGCCAGGCCACGAAGGTGTAACACAGCAAACATTGACGCTGACCTTCAACCAGGCGGGTGAACTGACCAATATCGACAACAAACCGAAGTTGAGCGATCAAAAATAAATCGCCCCGGTGTGATGGTCTCTGGTAACTACCAAAAATCATCTTTCAGGGTAAAAAAATAAGGCGCCTGAGGCGCCTTATTTTTTAGAACGTTCGGCGCGAATCCGCCGTAACTCTTTCGGGTCAGCAATTAATGGCCGGTAAATCTCAATACGATCTCCGTCATTTACCGTATCGGCAAGTTTTACCGGGCGGCTGTAGATACCCAGTTTATTCTGCTTCAAATCGATATCACTGCGTAACTCAAGCAAACCGGAAGCCTTGACCGCCTGCTCCACGCTGCTCCCTTCTTCCAGTTTCACCGTGCGCAGGTACTGACGTTCCGGCAGTGCATAGACGACTTCAACGCGGATCTCAGACACTGTAAACCTCTTTTGCGCGCAGCGTGAACGCCTGAACCATACTGCCTGCCAGTTCTTTAAAGATTTTTCCGAACGCTAACTCAATCAATTTATTGGTAAATTCGAAATCAAGGCTAAGCTGAACTTTACATGCGTCGGGGCTAAGTTCGATGAAATCCCATCCTCCGGTCAGTTTGCGGAAAGGACCATCAACCAGCTGCATATCAATGCGCTTATTGCTGATTAACGTATTTTTGGTTGTAAAAGTCTTACTGATGCCCGCTTTCGAAACATCAACGGCGGCGGTCATGGACGTATCGCTGTTTTCTAAAATGCGGCTGCCGGTACAACCGGGCAGAAACTGCGGATAAGCATCGACATCATTAACCAGGGTGTACATCTGCTCCACGCTGAAGGGTACAAGCGCAGAACGACTTATCTGTGGCATATCATTTTCCAGGTGTCATAAAACGTACAGATAATACCATTTATCCGCGCGGTAATAAAAACTACGAAGCACAGCTCGCCACAAACAGCAAAAACACCCCACTCTGACAGCGTGGGGATTTCATTCGGCATCGCTTACAGTATAATAAGTATCACTATGACAAAGAAAAAAGCACATAAACCCGGTTCCGCGACTATCGCGATGAACAAACGCGCTCGCCATGAATATTTCATTGAAGATGAAATCGAGGCGGGGCTTGCTTTGCAGGGATGGGAAGTCAAATCGATGCGCGCTGGTAAAGCAAACATCTCTGACAGCTATGTCACATTCCGCGACGGTGAAGCCTATTTATTTGGCGCAACCATTCAACCTCTTAACGTGGCGTCGAGTCATATCGTCTGCGACCCTACCCGTACGAGAAAATTACTGCTGAAGAAGCGAGAATTAGAAACGCTTTTCGGAAAAGTCAGTCGTGATGGTTACACCGTCGTGGCGCTTTCCTTGTACTGGAAAAATGCCTGGTCAAAAGTGAAGATCGGACTGGCTAAAGGTAAGAAAGAGCACGACAAGCGCGATGACATTAAAGATCGTGAATGGAAAGTAGACAAAGCACGTATCATGAAGAATTCAAACCGCTAAGTCTCTGGCTTAGCGTGTTCTTTTTCTGGTATACTGCGTAATAGTACTTGGGGCTGATTCTGGATTCGACGGGATTTGCGAAGCCCAAGGAGCATGCCGAGGGGCGGTTTGCCTCGTAAAAAGCCGCAAAAAAATAGTCGCAAACGACGAAAACTACGCCCTAGCAGCTTAATACCCTGCTTAGAGCCCTCTCTCCCTAGCCTCCGCTCTTAGGACGGGGATCAAGAGAGGTCAAACCCAAAAGAGATCGCGTGGACACCTTGCCTGGGGTGAAAGCGTTAAACCCAATCAGGATAGTTTGTTAGTGGCGTGTCCATCCGCAGCTAACCGGCGAATGTAAAGATTGGACTAAGCATGTAGTGCCGACGGTGTAGTAATTTCGGACGGGGGTTCAAATCCCCCCAGCTCCACCAAATAATGATCCGGTTATTACCAGATAAGTCCGGAGAAGTCCTGAAAGCCCGCATCCCTTCTAGGTTTGCGGGCTTTTTTGTGTCTGTAGAAGTCCGAGAAGATCCGCCTGAAACCGGCGTCTATTGGTATACGAATTGGTATACGCTAAGATATATACTAATAAACGTATACCAATTAGGGAAGATCCTTGCATGGCGCGGACTACACGCCCCCTCACCCACACCGAAGTACAAAAAGCCAAAGCCACCGATAAAGATCTCACATTGCATGACGGTGACGGACTCTTTCTCCTGGTCAAAACCACCGGCAAGAAAATTTGGCGCTTTCGCTACCAGGTGCCTGGCACTTCAAAACGCACCATGATTAGCCTCGGGGCTTATCCTGCTCTTTCACTGGCTGATGCCAGAGAAGTGCGTGCAGAAAAGCTTGCGATGTTAGTCAGAGGGATTGACCCGCAAGCAAGAGCTGGTGAAGAAGCAGAGAAGCTCCAAATTGCTCAGGAAAGTATTTTCGTAAATGTGGCACGTAAATGGTTCGAGCTGAAACAAAGTCACGTCAGCGCTGACCACGCTAAAGATATCTGGCGTTCTATTGAGAAAGACATCCTGCCCAGTATTGAAAATGTTCCTGTACAGGAGCTAAAGGCTCGCACCCTGATTCAAGTTTTAGAACCAATTAAAGCGCGGGGAGCATTGGAGACTGTCAGGCGTTTGGTGCAACGCATAAATGAGATAATGATTTATGCCGTCAATGTTGGGTTGATTGAGGCCAACCCTGCTTCAGGAATCGGTAACGCTTTTGAACGCCCGAAGAAGCAGCACATGCCCACAATACGCCCCGAAGAACTGCCCAAGCTAATGCGCACCATTTCGATGAGCAATTTATCAATACCAACCCGCTGCCTGCTTGAATGGCAGTTACTGACGTTAATACGCCCTGCCGAAGCATCGGCAACAGCCTGGTCAGAGATCGATATAGAGAATAAGCAGTGGTGTATTCCGGCAGAACGTATGAAAGCAAAGCGCGACCATATAGTCCCGTTGTCGGAACAAGCCTTAGAGTTGTTGGAAATCATGCGTCCAATAAGTGGTAATCGTCAGTACGTTTTCCCTAGCCGCAATGACCCACGTAAGCCTATGAACAGCCAAACTGCGAATGCAGCATTGAAACGTATCGGGTATGGGGGAAAGCTCGTTGCCCACGGCCTACGTTCTATCGCTAGCACAGCCATGAATGAAGCAGGATTCAACTCTGACGTAATAGAGGCAGCTTTAGCGCATAGTGATAAAAATGAAGTTAGGAAAGCCTACAACCGTTCTACATATATTGAGCAAAGGAAAAAGCTTATGACGTGGTGGGGAAATGAGATTTATGTTTAAAACTAACATCCGTTAGTTGTCTAACTTTGACAATACGTAATTAAATTTTTTTCTTCAAGGGGTTATAAATGGATTTTATTGATGAATTTGAAGATGTTATAAAAGCAGGTGTCAATGGTAATATTGATGGAACATTATTGAACGCAGATAAAGATTTTATCTATGAATTTGCAGAAACCTTAAACTTAGTCATAAGATACTATTTTAGATATGACGGTAAACCTAATGAGAATTTTTCATTTATTGCAAATTCATCTTTAAGTGGTGGTAGTTTCCCATGTGCTGCTTCAGAGTGTAGATTAAACAAACTTGATCAACTTGCATCATTTTCCTCATTATATTCAGATGAAGTTTATATTCAGAACCCGTTCGAAGAGATTGTTCTAAGGGGACGTGGGGGCATTAACTTAACAGCAAGACATGAAATAATATCTGGGATATATAATTACATCTATCTAAAACCACTAATTAAAAGAGGGATAATTAAATACGCCCAGAACATGGTTTCACTTTGTAACAATCATCGTATTAATCTTGCTGAGCCAATTGCTAAAAAAATACAACAAAAAGAGGATAAACTTTATAATTTACTACATGATTTTTTGCTGGATACTTGCGAGGTCACACTATCATTAACGCATGATAAAAAACCGTTTTTTGAAATAAAGAGCTCCACAGAGTTTATAGAACATGGTGTTTCATACTTTCATCTTATGGAGCCATTTGGCGACTACATTGATCATCTATGCACCAAAGAAATGCCGTATGTATTCACAAAAAATGAAATAAAAAACGAGCATATTTTAAGATTGATAATAACCCCTCTAATAAAGGATCTTTCAGATCAAGAATGGCATTCAGCTTTCTATGGAACATCATACTTATGCGATAATCAGATTCAAATGGATATAGCAAGTAAATTAAACAACCCAGTTTACAAGGCCAATTCAACTTCATTCAACCAAGCTTTAAAACATTATTTGCCTTCTATTAAAAGCAGAAACTTAGAATATATTCTAGATCTAAGAAACAGAGAAGAAGAAGCTTTTAATGTATATAGAGACAAGATAAACACAATGTTTAGGAAGAGCGCTGACTGGAATCAAAAAGATATATCCGATGCTTTTAGAGATCAAATACTTCCAGAAATACATATCATTGAGAAGAAAGTTAAAGATTGGAAAGAAAAGACAAGGAGTGGAATTAAAGACAAATTAATAATAGGTACGGGTACGGTTTCATTTGGGTTATATTCTGGCATATTGCCACACGATATTAGCCATCTTCTTGCAGCGGTAGGTGGGGGAGCCGCTGTTGTAAGCACCCTAATTGATTATAGTAAGACCCTAAAGGGTAAAAATGAAGCACGCTCAAACGATTTTTACTTTCTATGGCAGGCTAAGAAATAACCCAAGTAGTACACTACCACCATCGCGCGCGCAGTTCTCCCCGCCTGCCCGCAGCTGACTTAGCTCGCTGGTTTTAATGCATGGAGTAAAGCCTCTGAAAGCCAGTGTAGCAAGGGGTTTGAGCCATTTTGAGCGCTTTGCATTGCATGCAAAACCATGCACCCTATGCATGCACGGCTCATAAGTACAGGCTAGCCAGAGAAAAGGCTGTAAGGAGGGACGGTTTGCACTGCATTAATGAAAAATGCCGCCTTATTCGAAAGCGGCACTTGAGATTATTTTTTGGGAATCGAAAGCGAGCCGAAATTTATATTTTCTGCCTCATATTTTCTCTTTTTACGATTTTACTGACACTTTCATTTGTTTTAAATGCGCATGAGCATGCCAGCCTGGTGCACTGATAATAAGCCTCCTTTGTCTGTTCGGTGATATAACGGCTTGTGCGAATGTGAGAAACAGAGCTGCAAAGCGGGCAGCGCATCATTTGCTGTTACTCCTTCTTTGAAGCAGCACGCTCTGCCAGCTTACGTGCAAGTAACTCCCTTTTTATAGGACTTTGTAATAGCGCTTCATCGACGCCAGGCAACGCAGGGGAATATATCCCTATTTTCTCCAGCACTGGTTCTGCATCCATCTTGAACTGCCCTATGCGAGCCGCACCGACAAGCGCGCTCCCAATTTCACTGCTGATAATTTTAGCGGGCTCAACATAGTGACCCATTTGTGTTTCCTGATAACTGACGTTGGATAACGCCAGCACTTTCAGCTTTACCGCACGAACTAGCGCTGGACTGAGATTATTGATCGCCAGTCGCCACTGATGGTCAGCATAGGCATTTAGTGCGCTGCGGTGTGCACTAATCAACTTCTGCCCCGCACTGGCACACCCCAACATTGCCGACTGCTTTTCGACATTTAATTCCTCAATCAGGTCATCAAACTCTTTGACTAATCCCTGCTGAACTGCCCGCTGACTGTGCGCGTTCTTGAGCTCGTCGGTCATAATCCCGCGTGACTTGCGAAAACGTGAACGCCAGCTAACTTCATTCTCTTTAATTTCGCTGTTCGCCGTTTCTTTTTCCTGGGCGCATCGCGCAATCGAACTTTCAATTTCATCAAGTACCTGCTTTTTCTTCGCAAAGACCGCTTTGGCCTGCTCAAAGTGTTGGATATCGCCTTCAGCGTTTCCTGATGATGGTTTTTCGTTGTGACCGGCTTTGACCTGAAGAAAGTCCTGGATAACGGCTTCGACGGTTTTGGTTGAATCGGGTTTCATGGCATACCTCAGCAATGTGTTGTCAATGTGAGGGTATTGTGGGGAGGCTGGCACAACATTTCTATTTGATGGCGTTTGGTCAGCGCTGGTACAACGGGCCGGAAGGTAAAGAACACAAGTGAAGAGAGTTTAGATTTCTATAAATACTATTCACCACTGTTCACTTTCAAATATAAAGTAGTAAAATCATTAAGTTAAGTAGTGAACACCTAACATCTAGGTATTCACTCACTGTTCACTACTGTTCTCTTCTACAAAAGCCCTTTTTCTGGCTAGCCAAAAATAAATTAATCTTTTTTTCCTATTAGAAATGAGTTTATTAATAACCAAAACCACTCAATCATTGTTTGGTAAATAACCAGCATGTCACTGGAGGCATTTGTAGGCAACTGTAGGCAGTTGGTCTCACGCCGCCTCGTATTATCTGAAAAAACAAGCATTTTTTTTCAAGGGATTTGAGCGCAAGACCTTGTTGCCAAACGCAAAAATATTCTCAAAATAGAGGGCTACTTAACGAAACCGCCGGTACTGGTCGCGTCCAGCCGGATACAAATATGAGGTAGCACAATGCTTTCCACTGCTCAAAATACGCCCCCGTCTTCTGCCCCTGTTATGCCACCCGCGTACCCACGCGATCGCTTTATGCGACTGCCTGAAGTGATCCACACCACCGGCCTGTCCCGCTCAACCCTGTACGACTTAATCAGCCGTCAGCAATTTCCTGCCCAGATTTCTCTCGGTGGCAAGAATGTGGCCTGGCTGGCCTCCGAGATTGAGAGCTGGATGAATGACCGCATCGCCGCACGCGCTCAGGAGACAATGCAATGATTTCTCTGTCTGTCGGTCATCATAATATCCAGCTCAATACACAAGAGGCGGCCTATCTGGCTGAAGGCCTGATGGCTGCCGCCTGCGGGAGAAAGAACCCTTTGCCTGCATTTACCAGCAATACCCTGGGCGTGTTATCCGTGACAGCCGAAAGCGTTAGTTCTGAGGATGATTCACACTTCCGATCAAATCCGCAGCAGTCCGATCAAGTCCTGACCGATTGCTAAGGAGAAAAGGCTAATGATTCAAAAAAGGCTTTTCTCTGGCGAGCCCCTGCTCTATAGTTTTTGTGCTGCCGCAAAATCGGCAGCCGGGCGTGGAAACCCGAGTTTAACTATGGCGACACAACACGCGCCTTGCGTGTTTTTTTATGTCGCGGCCTTAGCGCACCTGTTATCTGCTCAGTGGTTTCTTAACCGCTGTGCTCATCAAGCAATGGTGGCTCAGGCGGGGCAGCCTTCGGGCTGGCCGGTTTACATAGTTACCGGTATTTCCACCCCCGTCTGGGCTACCACCCATAAGCGTGGAAACTTCGGTGGTAGCTGTAACCAGCTAACTATGGAGGCCAATATTTTGGCTACTGCCCTCGCATCCTTACATCCTAAATTTACGTTCCTGTTCGCCGCCGTTCGCCGTGCTGAACCTAAAGCGCCGATTTGTATGCTGCGCTCCGCCGCTGACAATGAACATTCTGCCCGTCGCCAGTTTGCCCGCGACTATGTGCTGTGCTTTGCCGGTCGCCTGCCCGCTCAGGAGGCCGCATGAATAAGCTCGCCTCCTTCTATTTCCCCAACACCCATTACCCTATTCCGCATGCTGATTTCCTGCGCCTACAACACGCGCACAACGTCGGCGTGATGTTCCTCGACATGCTTGATACACAGGACACCTTCGGGCATGTACCCAGCGGCGATCAGCTGAATTCCATGGCCTCCGTTGTTGCGCTGCTGACTGACCAGCTTGGCAAAGTGGTAGACACCTGCGAGACCGCCATAAAAACGCAAATGGAGGATGTCTACGAATGAATACGACTCAGCAATCCTGCCTGCCGGTTGAAGTGCTCACAGCCCTCTACCGGCGCGCCCTGGCACAGGCTTATCTCGATGCCTGTACCGCCTACGGCGTTGAAACCGGCTACTCGCTTGATGAACTGCAAATGACCATCGCGAAGGAAGTCGAAAGTTACTACGTCCGCCAGCACGGCGCAAAGCTGGGTATGGACATCGCCTGCGCCATGCTCCGCGATATGGTGCAGCCCGATATTCTGGTAGCGCAACCCCGCCTGACACAGCTGGGAGAATCCATGATGGACGAGCTGTTCCGGCCTTGTCTTCACACCACTCCTGAAACCACGCTGCACTAACAGAGGCGCACATGACACAAATGATTGTTCAAAACACCGTGAGCGCCGCGACAGGGCGCTGGCCTCAGCTTCTGCCCGCGCTGGGTATAACCGTTGCCCCTCACGGGCATCATTCAGCCTGCCCCGTTTGCGGGGGCAAAGACCGCTTTCGTTTCGATAATCAGGCAGGAAGAGGCACCTGGATATGCAACCATTGCGGTGCCGGTGACGGATTAAATCTGGTTGCTAAAACACTGGATATCACTACGAAAGAAGCCGCCGTGAAGGTGGCTGAGATTCTGGGAGAGGCTCTGCCTCTTCCAGTTCATCACGACGAGGCCGCTGCACAACAGCAAAAAGACGATGCCCGCCAGAAGGCAGCCGGTCAGGCGAAAGCGCTGGTGAATGCCGCCCGCAAAGCGGCAGGGAATGCCTATCTGGAGAAAAAAGGCTGGGTTGATAAGGAAGTGCTAACGTTGCATGGCAGCGGCCTGCGCGTGGGCGGCGTAGATTTCGCGGCGGGTGACCTGATCATTCCGCTTTATGATTTGTCAGGCAACCTGGTCAACACCCAGCTCATTAACGTGTCGGGAGAAAAACGCATGCTTGCGGGTGGGCAGGTTACCGGCTCCGCTCATCATTTTGAAGGGAGCGACAACACTGTTATCTGGATGGCAGAAGGCTATGCAACCGGTCTGACAATACATGCGCTGACGGGCGAAACCGTGTATGTAGCACTGAGTGCCAATAACTTCCCTCATCTGGCTGAGTGCCTGCGTGAGAAATACCCTGACACCTTGCTGCTTATGGCGGCAGATAATGATGAGAACGGCACAGGACAGAAGAAAGCGAAAGAAGCCGCAAATCTGGTCAGCGGAAAGGTTACGCTCCCCTTGGTCGCCGGTGACTGGAACGATGTATTCATGCAGGAAGGTCGTGACAATACGCTGAAACAGCTTCGCGCCTTTACTCAGCAATCCCCACAGAGTCCTTTCGATACGGTCAGTGACGCAGACCTTAAATCCATGAGCGCAAGCGAGAAAGCGGAACTATTAATAACCCATTATGAACAACGGTTAGCGGTACCGCTGATGGGTGAAGACCTCTGCCGCTATGAGAATGGCGCGTGGCAAGTATTGCCCCACGGCATTCTTAGCCGAGAGATCGCCGCTTTATTTCAAAAAATCCGCGCGCCCTTCTCTGCACCTGGTATTAGCGGGATTATTGATACCTTGAAGCTGATGGTGCCTCAAACAGGGAAACCAGCGAGAAGATTGATAGGGTTCCGCAATGGGGTATTTGATACCACCACAGGACATTTTAGTCCCCACAGCCCAAACAACTGGCTGCGAACCGTAAACAGTGTTGATTACACACAACCTAAAGCCGGTGAAAACCTTGCAGAGCATGCCCCTAACTTCTGGCAATGGCTGACGCGGGCGGCAAACCAACAAAGCGATAAGCAAGAGCGCATTCTCGCGGCGCTTTTCATGGTTCTGGCGAACCGGTATGACTGGCAATTGTTCCTTGAAGTGACAGGACCCGGCGGCAGCGGTAAAAGCGTCATGGCAGCCATAGCGCGCATGCTAGCGGGAGAAGACAACACCACTTCCGCAAGCATTGAGACTTTGGAATCCGCACGTGAGCGTGCTTCTGTGGTGGGATATTCATTGATTGTGTTACCCGACCAGGAGAAGTGGAGCGGTGACGGTGCAGGGATTAAGGCAATCACCGGCGGCGATGCAGTCGCGATTGACCCGAAATATCGTGATGCTTATTCAACACATATTCCGGCGGTTATTCTGGCAGTGAACAATAATCCAATGCAGTTCAGTGACCGCAGCGGCGGTGTCTCGCGTAGGCGCGTGATCATCACGTTCCCCGAGGTGATACCCACGAATGAACGAGATCCACAACTGATAGAGAAAATAGGTCAGGAATTGGCCGTCATCGTTCGCCACCTGATGCAACGCTTTGCCGTTCCTAATGAAGCACGCGAGCTGTTACAGCAACAGCAGAATTCCGATGAAGCACTGGAAATAAAACGCAGTGCCGATCCGTTGGTAGATTTCTGCGGTTACCTGCTCGCTGTCAGCACACCAAACGGCCTTTATATTGGCAACGCCAACATTATTCCGGCTAACCCGCGCAAGTATCTCTATCACGCATACCTGTCTTTTATGGAGGCGCGAGGGCATCAGCGCCCTATGAGCCTGACGGCCTTTGGTCGGGGCGTGCCGCAAACGCTGAGAGAATATGAGATTGAGCTTTTGAAGCGTAAGACCAATCAGGGGATGCAAACCAACCTGATATTAAGTGAAGACTCCGAGGCGGATTGGCTACCGAAGTGCGGCATACCTTAGCGTTCACATTAAAACCGGCTCAGGCCGGTTTTTTTATCCCTGAAATGGCGACTGGTCACTTTCAAGTGATGAGTTATGGATAGTTAGGAATAAACCAAGCACCACCTAACAATATGAAATTAAATGCAAAAAATGCAAAAGTGAACAGTGTGACTAGTTTTAACTATAAATCTTTTATTACGCTAAATTTTATGACTTTCGGGCATTTGCTTGACTAAGTTATTTTTGACCCACGGTCAGAAGGCAGGGCATTAGCCTTCGAGAGGGAATATTTGCGATGTTCTGAATGAAATCCAATTTGAGAGTAGGGCATGTACCAGAAGGTGATACTGGAACAAGCCGATACCTGAAATAATTTAGTTAATCAGCGAAACTGAATTTATCCATTGGTTTTGATTCCTGTGGAATAAGGTCTAAGGCTTATGGGTTACAATTCTTGCATTTTTTTTGAAACTAGTTATCATACATTTTACTCCCCTGTGGGGATAACGGTATTGCCTTCTACCAGTTAGAAATAATTGGTCTTCAGCTGTGATGAATCACACTGACGGGGGAAAGGTATCAAAACCTATCCAACCATGTGATAACTTACTTTTACTTGGGTTGATACCGTGGGAAAGCCTGAGTTCAACTCAGGCTTTTTTGTTTAAGGGACTTATGAAATTAGAGATTCAGATTGAAAAGGTAATTCGTGAAGAGGCAGAAAAGCTCATTGAACGCTATCATGAATATCACAATAGAGTTCATATAAATTCCAAAAGAAATAAAAATCGCTTAGGTGATTCTGCACCATCAAAAAAAATACATACTCCTGACTATTGGAGGATTGATAGGAAATTTAATCCATTCTACGTCAAATCCAACTATAAAAGCATTGCTCGTTCTATAGCTAATAAAATAGAGCGGAGAACTTACATTCCTAACAAACCATTTATGAAAGAAGTTGATAAGCCTGATGGTGGCATCAGAAGAGTATCCATATATCAAATACCTGATGCTGCAATATCAAAGCTATTTTTCAATAGACTGTTAGCTAAGAATAGACATCGATTTAGTTCATTTTCTTACGCATACAGGAATGATAGAAACGTTCACTTTGCTATTCAAGACATATCTGTGGATCTAAAGAGGAATGAAAGAACATTTTTGGCCGAATTTGATTTTTCAGATTTTTTTGGATCAATTTCACATGATTTTTTAAATAAACAATTTTCAGAGAATGGATTTTATATAAGTCCTGAAGAGAGATTTGTTATTAAATCTTTTTTAAAAGGTAATAAGGTTGGAATTCCTCAGGGGACATCAATAAGCCTATTTCTAGCCAACTTGACATGCTGGAAGCTTGACCAAAGCTTTGAAATGGAAGGCGTGAAATTTTCACGCTATGCTGACGATACAATTGCTTGGTCACCTGAATACACAAAAATATGTAACACTTTTCGAAAAATCAATGACTTTTCCAAAAGTGCAGGGGTGGAAATAAATCCAAAAAAATCAGACGGCATATCTTTATTGACTAAAGATGGACACCCTGCGGAAATAGTGGCAAAAACCAGTCTTGATTTTTTAGGATATACACTTTCAGTTGATAATGTATCGATAAAAGAAAAATCTTTTAAGAAAATAAAAAAACAAATATCATATATTCTTTACCGAAACCTAATTCAGCCTCTTAAACAGAATTCATTAGCTGGGCAAGTAATACCGGCAAATGACAAAGATAAAAATTTCCTTTCCGCTATATGTGAGATTCGTCGCTATATGTATGGGGGGTTGAGCAATAAACAAATAAAAGATTACCTATCAGGTAGAACGAAGAGAATTTATTTCAAGGGTGTCATGAGTTTTTATCCGCTCGTAGATGATGTTGAACAATTAACTCAACTAGATGGCTGGGTGTTATCGGTAGTACATAGAGCATTAAGGTTACGTTGCAAATTACTTGCTACCCACGGTTTTAGCCGCTCACATAGTTTTCCTTTTAATGCATCGAGAAAAGTACTTTTGACACGATGTGCAAAATATACTATATCAGGGAAAAACCTACTTGAGATTCCGAGTTTTCTACTAATACATAAGGCATTGAAGAAAGGTTTGGAAGAATCAGGTATTGAGAGAGTTATGAACCCTGAATCACTTAATTATGACTATGCATAAACGAATGTATGCGTCTAACAAGAGATCAACTTTTTATTGTGGCTTTGATAGTGCGTGCTGGCGGCCTTATGTCTACTCCTCGCTCTCAGCAGACGGTCAGCTATCACTTATGAAATGAAGCCACAGCGCCCATTTGAACTGAATTCTGATCTCCGCTGTAACGCTGGCGAGATAGTCAGCCGTATAAAGCACAATGAGTTCGCCACACCATTGATGGTTACAAAGCTAAAAATACCGGTAAATAGTGATTTGTGAAGTTCCCAATATGGGTGCCTGCAATCGTCCAATAAACACTTGAGAACCCATCCACTCTCGATGGGTTTAGTAGTGCAGAATTAACGTGGTTGGTAGTAATGAATCCCAGTCAAAATCTGCATTGGTATATGTTTAGGTATACACCACAAATCTGAATTCGTAATTAACTATTTAAAAAATTAATTTAGCTAATTTCCTCAACTTCCCCCAGCCCACCAAATTCTTGGTTGATGGTTACCAGAGCCATCCAACGAAGTCCTGGAAGCCCGCAAGGCGTAAGCCCTGCGGGCTTTTTTGTGCCTCCAATTTGTCCTGGTAACTCTGAAAAAAGGGGCTGCCGATGTGAATTCATTATTGAGCTGTTCAAGAAATAGCGGAATGTCAGGATTTTCTTAGTCCAACATGGATCACGCTGATTTCCACAGCGTAATTTGTACGTAATAGGGTAAGGCTCCACGTACACCGTCGAAGCTTTAAATAAAAAAACGTAAGCATCTTTAAGGCTGATTTAAATTAAAACAATCATGTTAAGTACTTTGGCTTTCAATATAAAACCGAGAAGACAAAAATACTCACTAAAACGACCACATCTCTAATCCTCCTGCATCCAAACCAATATGATTCAGGAGAACAAGCTATGACATCATCTAATGCAAAGTTTTTACCCCTACCCGCTGTCTCGAGCGTAAACAGTCATTCCAGGTCCACAATTTATGACCGGATGAACCCAATAATTTCCCCGTGTTGACCCAACGTTTCCAAGACCAAGGCCTTTTGGGAGTCAGTGGTTGGCATTGGTAGAGGCTCATAGTGAGCTTAGTTCCTGTCCCAATCACCAATAATTACATTTAATTATAATTGACATCAAAAACATTTATTTAAATGATGGAAATATCTTTATTGTTTAAATACATATGGGTAAGTTTGATTTATTTGTTCTTAATATATAATTAAATACTATGCAGACAATGTAAATGATATAAAGCCTTGTGATTTTTGCATCCCTCGTTAATAAACGAGTTTATGGACAAATTTGGAAGCTATTTATGCGCTTAAATAAATTAACTGCAGCAATTCTGTTTTCTGCTATTGGATTCCCAATAATTTCGTCAGCTGCCACTGTGGCGGGAAACGATGAGACGAACACCTTCTCAGGCCTCGATTACTCGATGATGATCACCAAAGATGGTGGTCACACCTGGACTGCGTATACCGACGCATCGCAAAACAACTTCCCAGGTACTGTTTTAGCAGAAGTCGCGCCGAAACAAGAACTGGCTATTATTTCTGAAGACTACGATCCGAACCGCACCTATAAAGGCGGTGATACTGTTCGCTTCCTGGGATACTACTGGACTGCACAATGGTGGGTTGATCAGGGTATCAGCCCGGGCACCGATCCGGTTTGGAAATCCGGCGATGCAATCAATATCAAACCTTACGCCACCTTCCAGTTCACGCCGTATACCGGCCAGAACGCAATCGATCTACAGAACCGTGAAAAGGCCAACGTGGCCGCGCAACGTAAAGTGATTGGCTACTTCCCGGAATGGGGTGTGTATGAAGCACATAACTTCTTTACCCCGGATAAAGTTGACTACTCTGGCCTGACCCACCTGAACTACGGTTTTGCGGTGGTCAAAGACGGTGTAGTGACCATGCATGACACCGACAAAGCTCCGGGCCTGATCAAAGATCTGGATAAACGCACAGAAGCGGCCAACGTGGCGCATATGATTTCTGTCGGTGGCTGGAATAACTCTCAGGAAGGTGTCTTCGAAAACGCAACCGCCACGGATGCAGGTCTTGAGAAACTGGCCAACAGCATGGTCAGCTATATGGCGCAGTGGAATTTCGACGGCCTCGACATTGACTGGGAATACCCGGATACCGAAGCTGAAAAAGCCCAGTTCACCAAACTTATCCAGTCTCTGCGTAGCAAGCTGGATGCACAGGGCCTGAAAGACGATAAGTACTATCAGCTTTCTGCAGCAGTCACTACCAACCACAACAACATTCAGTACATCAACCCAGCTGTGACCGCGCCGTTGCTGGATAGCGTAAACGTGATGGCGTATGACATCCACGGTGCTTTTGATCCATTAACCGGTCATAACGCGCCACTGTTTGAAAACAGCCATGATGAAGATAAAGACCTGAACGTGGCCGACACCATGACTGCTTACGCCGACACCTGGCAGGTACCAAAAGCTAAGCTGATGATGGGGATCCCTTACTACGGTCGTGGCTGGGGTCATGTCCCGGGTACGGAAATCATTGCTGGTTTACCGGGCATGTTCAACACCGGTGCAGCATCGGTCAAAGGCGCATGGGATGATGCAGATCAGTTAACAGGTACCAACCCTTGGTATGTGTTGAAACAAAAACTGAACACTGGCGAATACACCCGCTACTGGGACTCAGAGTCACACGTACCGTATCTCTACAGCAAAACCAAGCAAGAATTCCTGACCTATGACGATCCTCAGTCTATTAAGGAAAAAGTTGACTATATCAACGCTCAAGGCTTTGGTGGCGCAATTCTTTGGGATATCAGCGGTGATACCCCGGAACACGAACTGGGTAATATCGTTAAAGAAGTGAAAAACACGGCTCTGCCGGATGATTCCGACGTGCCGGTACAACCAGACGTCGATCCGATTATTGATAAGGACGATCTGAAGGGTATTCTGGTTAGCCTGCTCAATGGTCAAACAAAAGTTATTGTTAACCTTGATGCAAACAAGCTGAAGAGTGGCTACGGATTTACTGCGTCTGTCGACGGGAATTATCTCTTCAACAGCGACGGTTCCAAATCTGTTAACAACACTGTGGGCCGCTTTGGCAAAGAGGTTTCATTAAGTTCCTCCTTTGATGCCACAAGTCGTCTGAAAGTGGGTTCAGTTATCACTGTGACACGTGATTATCCGAATAAAGCGGTTCTCGGTGAATTAACGGTCACACAGGATATGCTTGACGGTAATAACCCGGTCATGTCTGATGGCACCGTGAGCTCTATTAGCGTGTCAAAAGTCAATAACGTGCCGTATGTGTTCGTTGATTTTGATAAAGCGATACTTCACAGTGCGGACGGTTCCTCTTATGTCGCTAAAGTCATTAATGATGATAAGAAAAAAGGGAACTCCATTTTCAACTGCGATAACGGCAAATGTGCATACAGCACTGTGACTGAAGATAGCTCTGTTTCCCACGTTAAGTCGGATGAGAGAGATATCTCTCTCGGTGAAACCGTTGTCATTGAGCGTATTTCACCTAACCCGGCGACTGTCGCTAAAATCGTCGTCACCAGTTTTGATCCACAACCGCAGCCAGAACCAGAACCAGAGCCAGAGCCAGAACAGGTGCACGGTCTTAAAGCCACACTGTTCCAGAACGGTAATGCTACTGGTGATAGCCTGGATATTACCGGGGACATCGATTGCTTAGACACTGTGAAGATGAAAAATGGTACTGACGCCAATGATGCAGTATCGTCCTTAACGGTGCCAAAAAGTTCGTTGGGGATATATTTATTCACAGACTGTCATTTCAAAGGAAGTAGTTACTCATATATATATTTTAAATCTAAACCTCTCTATGATATGACCCAGTCAGGCATCGACATGAACAAAGCAGCATCATCTGTTCAGGTCGTTAAAGCGATTGCTTATGACGGTTATTATAATGGCCAATCGATAAACATTATGGGTGATACTCCATTGCTCGATGGGGGTTATGAATATTGGGAATATATGCCTAATTTCGGTAGTAAGATGTCCTCAATAAAGGTTGCTGAGGGTTATAACGCCCGCATATATTCTGAACGTGACTATCGTGGGTCTTATATTGATGTGAAGTCAGGCGAACAGATCCCCGATCTTAAAAAATTGTCATTTGATAACAAAGCCCTTTCAATAAAATTCTCCATCGATAAAACTAAGTAATCTTCAATGAACAGCCTTTGACAATGTCATATTAAGTCAAAGGTAAAGCTTAAATCGCCTTTATCCCTGTGGGAAAAGGCGATTTTTTTGCCGGTTAGCTTCAGACTCCGGAAAATTCATCCTGTTGTTTTTAATATAAAAAATAGAACTTACCCTGCTATATACCTCAAAAAAACCTTACTTGTTCTACCCAAAAGCCAATCATCCCTATATCCCGCCACTGCCCGTTTTGAACATAAGTTTGCCGCTTGACCACAACGGGCACGGTCGTCATATTCAAAACAGAGAACCCTGTTTTACCCTCGCCAAAGCCAGGCGGGGGTTTGTTGTTGAGTATCACCGGAGAACACTTGTGAATAAAATCAACTTGCTGATCATCGCGACTTTATCGGCAACCAGTGGCCTGGCACAGGCAGAAACTACGTTGCGCTTTGGCGTCGATCCCTCTTTCCCACCTTTTGAATCTAAAGCACCCGATGGCCAGCTGGTCGGTTTTGATATTGACTTAGGCAACGCCATTTGCGCGCAGGCACAAGTAAAGTGTGAATGGGTCGAAACCGCCTATGACGGCATTATTCCGGCGCTGAATGCTAAAAAGTTTGATGCCGTGCTTTCTGCAATGTCCATGACACCAAAACGTAAAACGCAGGTCAATTTCTCAGACATGCTTTACCACGTACCCAGTGTGCTGATCGCGAAGAAAGGCAGCGGTTTGCAACCCACAGCGGATTCACTGAAAGGAAAAACGGTCGGTGTGGCTCAGGGCACCACGCAGGAAGCCTACGCGCAGGGTGAATGGCAGAAGAAAGGTGTCGATGTGATTTCCTATCAGAATCAGGATTTTGTTAATCAGGATCTGGCATCAGGACGCATTGATGTCACCCTGACTAATGCCGCAGCAGCAGAAACGGGCTTTCTAAAAACGCCTGAAGGCGCGGGTTATGCTTTTGCCGGTGAGCCATTGACGGATACCCGCTACTTAGGTGAAGGCACGGCAATCGGCCTGCGCAAGGATGACCAGGCGCATCTCACACTGATCAATAATGCACTGGCAGAAATCCACAAAAAAGGCACATATCAGACGCTGGAAAAGAAATACTTCACCTTTGAAGTTTATAACAAAAAATCCTGATTGCTTTCCCGTCGCCGCAGGGACCTTGCTCTGCGGCCTTCTTTTTTGAATACCGCTTCCACTTATCAATAGCCGTTACTGAAACATCTAAAAATTTTCCCACGCGTCTGCGCAAACCTCAGTTGTGCCAGTATCTTTTAGTCATCAGCAACCATAAAGTCAGCACAGGTTGAAGTCAGAAAGCGAATAAAGATTAAACAACAATAATCTCTGTCGACGTCTGCTGAAGCGCCTGCAACACATTATTGCTGATACCCGCGTCAGTGATGATAGTGTCAATTTTTTCCATAGGCAGCACCAGGTTATATCCGCGTCGTCCAAATTTGGTGGAATCAGTGACGACGACCACATGCTGAGCGGCCTCGGCCATAATTCCGCTGATGCTGTAGCCTTCATTAAAGGTGGTAATCCCGGTCGCCGCATCAAGGCCGTCAGCCCCGACAAACATCAGGTTAGCGACGATGCCCTGCAACGCATATTCCGTGATATTGCCATGTAAGGAGCGGGTTTTATGCCGCAACGTTCCGCCGCAAACCACCAGTGTAATGTCTGGATTTTCAGACAAAACAAAGGCAGCAGGAAGATTATTGGTGATAACCGTGATGTCCCCTGATTTTACTAACTCCTCGGCCAGTAACATCGTTGTGCTACCACTGTCGAGGATTACGGTATCGCCAGGCTTAACCATGCCAGCCGCCGCCTGTGCGATACGTTTTTTGGGGTCACTGGCCTGAAGGTAGCGTTCTTCCAGTACCAATTCTCCCGGCTGTTTTTCGTGACCGGAAGCGTCCTTCGCAGTCCATCTTGCCGCACCACCATGAAAACGGCTCAGTGCGCCTTTTTGTTCCAGCAAACTCAAATCCGAACGAATGGTCACTTCTGAAACTTCGAAAGCACTCGAAAGATCGGCCACTAAAACACTGCCATTTTCATTCACTAACTCAATGATTTTATGGCGACGTTCATAAGTATTCATTATGGGTAATCCGAAAGGTCATATTCCTCACAGTGTAAACAAAAGGCACCTCAATGAGGAGTAAAAATTCCCTGCGCTGTGAATCACAGCAACTCCGGATGTGCCTGTGCTGCATTCTCAGACTTTACCTTCTCTTTTCCCGATACACGCCCTAAAACGAAAGAAAACGAATGCAATAAACTTACGAAACATTTCGATCACCATCACATAATGCGGAAAACGCTATTGTTTGCCTTTCGCAAAGGTACGATCCTCTTCGGAAACAAACGGAGGCATAAAATGAAAGACATTATTGCTAAACACAAGACAAGCGAAAGAATTGGGATTTGCTCAGTGTGCTCTGCACATCCTCTGGTGATTGAAGCGGCGTTACGCGAAGACCTGCATACAGACCGCAAAGTGCTAATCGAAGCGACCTCAAACCAGGTCAATCAATTTGGCGGATACACCGGGATGCTGCCGATGGATTTTCGAGATTTCGTTCTCGCGATCGCCGAAAATATAGGATTCCCGATGCATCGTTTGATTTTAGGTGGGGATCATCTGGGACCAAACTGCTGGCAGAACGAAAGCGCTGAAAGTGCGATGGCAAAAGCCGAGGTGCTGATTGCCCGCTATGTCGAAGCAGGGTTCAGCAAAATTCATCTGGATGCGTCTATGTCATGCGCAGATGATCCTGTCCCTCTGGCTCCCCTCGTTGTGGCTCAACGCGCTGCGCGTTTATGTCAGGTCGCAGAGAGCGTAGCCACTCCACAGCAGAAAAAGCTGCTGACCTATGTCATTGGTACAGAAGTTCCTGTGCCCGGCGGTGAGTCTTCCTCCATCGAGCAAGTTCATGTCACTAAAGCCGCAGATGCCAGGGCCACACTTGATATGCACCATCAGGCATTTGGTGAACTTGGGCTGAATGATGCAATAAACAGGATTATCGCCGTCGTGGTCCAGCCCGGCGTGGAATTCGATCATAGCCGTGTAATCCACTACCAGCCCGACCTCGCCCGGGATCTGTCCGCGTATATTGCGACTACCCCACTGATTTACGAGGCACATTCTACCGATTACCAGACCCGTGATTCCTATCGCAACCTGGTGAACGATCACTTCGCCATCCTGAAAGTGGGGCCTGCTTTGACTTTTGCCTTACGGGAAGCCGTTTTCGCGCTGGCAAACATTGAACAGGTACTGATTGCGCCCGAGTCCCGCAGCCAGATCCTGACGGTTATTGATAGCGTTATGCTGGATGAGCCCGGTTACTGGAAAAAATATTACCATTCGACATTCAGCCTTTCGCTCATCGACCTGCATTTCAGCCTGTCCGATCGCATTCGCTATTACTGGCCTCACACCCGTATTAACCGGGCGATGGAAGTCTTATTCGCCAACCTGCAATCAGTGGCAATCCCTCTGGGCTTACTGAGTCAGTACCTCCCCGCTCAGTTTGAAAGGGTGATGAAAGGCGAACTCGCCAGCAATCCGCACGAACTTATCATCGATAAAATCCAGGATGTTTTACGCGCTTACCATTTCGGCTGCACACCTGCGCACCCCCTTCAGGAAGGAGCCTGCCATGCATAATTGCGAGGTTTTCGTCAAAACCGGCATCAGTTTTGCGGATCATCACGAGGCGCTAACCCACATCGGTGAACGTATGGTGCAGGAAGGCATAGTGGAAACGACGTATCCGCAAGCCCTGGTAAACCGCGAAGCTGAATTTCCAACAGGGATCCAACTGGAACACCATGCAGTCGCCATTCCCCACTGTGAAGCGACACATGCCCGCAGTCCGGCGATTTATCTCATCAGACCGGATACCGCAGTGGAATTTTTTCAGGCAGATGACGACGGAACTATTCCGGCCTCACTGATTATTGCCCTGATAGTCACTCATCCGGCAGAACAGCTGAAGTTACTACGCCAGTTATTCAGCCAGTTACAAGATCCCGTTTTTTGCGAAAGCTTGCTGACGGTACCTGAAGAGCAGCTTTCCGCGCTGTTTAAAAGTCGCATTTTTATCTCATCACCGGAGAAGCGATCCGCAGCGTGATCCTGAGCGCATTCTCAGCACTGACCCGACGTCTTACCTAAAAAAATAATATTAAAAACAACCTATTGAGGAGTTTTACCGTGAAGCGAAAAATTATAGTCGCCTGTGGCGGAGCTGTTGCCACCTCTACGCTGGCAGCAGAAGAAATCAAAGAACTGTGTGAAGCACATGGCATACAACTGGATCTCGTGCAGTGTCGCGTAACGGAGATCGAAACCTACATGGACGGTGCTCATCTGATTTGTACCACCGCCAAAGTCGACCGCACATTCGGCAGCATTCCGGTCGTTCACGGGATGCCGTTTATCTCAGGCGTAGGCATGGATACGTTGCGCCAGCAAATACTGACCCTGTTACAGGAGTAAGCCATGTTTACTGAAATAATGCGCTACATCCTGGACCTCGGGCCAACAGTCATGTTGCCCGGCGTCATCATCGTTTTCTCTCTGATACTGGGGATGAAACTGGGGGATTCGTTTAAATCAGCAATTCATATTGGCATAGGTTTTGTCGGGATCGGATTAGTCATCGGCCTGATGCTCGATTCCATCGGGCCCGCGGCAAAAGCCATGGCAGAGCACTTCGAAATCAACCTGCAGGTGGTTGATATTGGCTGGCCAGGTTCAGCCCCAATGACCTGGGCTTCACAAATTGCACTGGTTGCCATTCCGATTGCCATCGGTGTGAATATTGTGATGTTGCTGACCCGTATGACGCGTGTCGTCAATGTGGATATCTGGAACATCTGGCACATGACATTCACTGGCGCCATGCTGCATCTCGCCACCGGCTCTTACTGGCTGGGGATTATGGGTGTCGTTGTCCATGCGGCGTTTATCTACAAACTGGGTGACTGGTTTGCGAAAGATACCCGGGATTTCTTCAATCTTGAAGGCATTGCGATCCCGCATGGTTCTTCGGCCTATCTCGGCCCGATCGCTGTGCTGGTTGATACAGTTATCGAGAAAATCCCGGGGCTGAACAAAATTCACTTCAGCGCTGACGATGTGCAAAAGCGTTTCGGCCCGTTTGGTGAACCGGTGACTGTCGGTTTTGTGATGGGGCTGATTATTGGTTTCCTCGCCGGTTATGACGCTAAGGGCGTGCTGCAACTGGCGGTGAAAACAGCGGCAGTGATGCTCCTGATGCCACGAGTGATCAAACCGATCATGGACGGCTTAACCCCCATTGCCCGCCATGCCCGTACCCGTTTGCAAGCCCGCTTTGGTGGACAGGAATTCCTGATTGGTCTGGATCCCGCGCTGCTGCTCGGCCACACCGCAGTGGTATCTGCCAGCCTGATCTTTATTCCGCTGACCATACTGATTGCCGTACTGGTACCTGGCAATCAGGTCCTGCCGTTCGGGGATCTCGCCACTATCGGTTTCTTCGTTGCCATCGCCGTAGCCGTGCATCAGGGCAACTTGTTCCGCACGCTTATCTCCGGTTGCATAATCATGGGCATCACGTTGTGGATTGCCACTCAGACTATTGATTTGCATACACAACTGGCTGCCAATGCTGGCGCACTTACCGCAGGCGGAAGGGTGGCGTCTATGGATCAGGGCGGCTCACCTGTCACCTATCTGCTCATTCAGCTCTGCACACTGAAGAATATCGCAGGACTGAGCGTGATCGGCGTCGTCTATGCCATCGGGGTCTTCCTGACATGGCGTCGTGCCCGCCAGTTTACGCAGGCAGAAAAACAAGCAGTGATTGCACAGGCTAATTCTTAACTTCATCTCAGCGGGGGGGATCCCCCCGCTCAAGGAAACCGACTATGAAATCTGTTGTGGTACACACCGGCGGGAAGATGACAGTTGAAGATCGCCCGGTTCCGGAACTCAAAAGCTCCGGTGATGTACTGGTTCGCATCGCCTACTCAGGTCTTTGCGGGTCAGATATCCCGCGTATCTTCGCAAACAGCTCGCATTATTATCCCATTACCCTCGGCCATGAATTCAGCGGTCATGTCGTCAGTATCGGGGAGGATATTCACGACCTACAGGAAGGTGATGCCGTGGCCTGCGTTCCTTTACTCCCGTGCTTTGAATGTGAAGAGTGCAAGAAAGCCGCTTATTCGCAGTGCAAACACTATGACTTTATTGGCTCCCGCCGCGAGGGAGGACACGCTGAATATGCGGTGGTTTCCCGCAAAAACTTGTTCAAATTGCCAGAGAATGCCTCCCTTTTGCAGGGCGCTTTCCTCGAGCCCATTACGGTAGGTCTTCATGCCCTCAAACTGGCCGGTGGCTGTCAGGACAAAGAGGTCATTGTGATTGGCGCAGGCACCATCGGACAACTCATCATTCAGGCCGCCAGCGCACTGGGAGCAAAATCGGTGACGGCTGTTGATATCAATCCTCAGCGTCTGGCTCTTGCGCTGGAAACCGGTGCCAGCCATGCCTTTAACAGCGCAACGCTGAGCGCAGACGACATTCGGCAGAAAACACAAGAACGACGCTTTAATCAGTTGATCATAGAAACAGCAGGCACACCGCAAACTGTTGCGCTTTCCCTCGATATTGCCGGCCCTAAAGCTCAGGTGGCGCTGGTCGGGACGTTACATAAGGATCTAACCCTTAACGTTTCTACCTTCAGCCATATCCTGCGCAAAGAACTGACGTTACTGGGCAGCTGGATGAATTATTCCGCCCCCTGGCCGGGCAGCGAATGGCAGCAAGCGACACAACTTTTTGCTGAGAAAAGGATAAATCTGGACGCGCTGATCGCGAGCATTGGAGCACCGGAAGACTTTGTCAGGGAAGTGACGGCACTCGCAGGAAAGCCGATGACAGGGAAAATTTTACTGGATATGACAGGGAGCTGAAACAATGTATCTGATTTCAAACAGGGAAATGCTGCTTGCCGCGCAGCGAGACGGTTATGCAGTGCCTGCGTTCAACGTCCACAATCTGGAGACTGTGCAGGTGGTAGCCGAAACCGCGGCAGCCATGAGTTCTCCGGTGATCCTTGCAGGAACACCAGGCACATTCAGTTATGCCGGAACAGATTACCTGATCTCGATATGCCACGAGGCGGCGCGAAGATACCGCATCCCACTGGCACTGCACCTGGATCATCATGAGGATCAGGGAGATATAGAAAGCAAAGTCCGTGCGGGGATCCGCTCCGTCATGATCGACGCCTCTCACTTCCCGCTGGCAGACAACATTAAACAGGTGAGCGAAGCTGTCAGGCTTTGTCATGGCTTTGATGCCAGTGTCGAAGCGGAATTAGGCCGCCTGGGCGGTCAGGAAGACGACCTGGTGGTTGAAGAAGGCGACAGCTACTTTACTGATCCGATAGTGGCGAAACACTTTGTTGAAGCGACGCGAATTGATTCGCTGGCCGTCGCCATTGGTTCTGCTCACGGCTTGTATCAGGGAGAACCCAAACTGGATTTCACCCGTCTTGGACAAATCCGCCAGCAGGTTGATATTCCGCTGGTTCTGCACGGTGCATCGGGGATTCCGGAGGAGATGATCCACCGGGCAATCGGTCTGGGGATCTGCAAAGTGAATGTCGCGACCGAGCTGAAAATTGCCTTTGCGGATGCTGTGAAAGCGTATTTTGCAGAACATCCGGACGCTAACGATCCGCGAAAATACATCGTGCCGGGAAAGCTCGCGATGCAAAAAGTCGTGGAAGAAAAAATCAGGATTTGTGGCAGTGCCGGGCGATTATGACACGCCTGTATTAACGAAGCGGGCCCGCGCCCGCTTTCCGGATTTTTGTAAAGTGCAGGTTGCAGCTGTCATTCCATTCTGATTTTATGGAAGTTCATTAATAGTAAAATGGAAACTGCTATGACCACCCTGAACCATTTTGGCCAACCCATCGGTGACGCCCTGCCCGACTGGCAGCCTCGCGAGCGCCCCGCGCATGTTCAGCTTGATGGCCTCTGGTGTCATCTTGAGCCTCTGTCCTGCGAACGCCATAGTGAGGATTTATTTAACGCCTGGCACAGCATTGATGACAATCGGGACTGGACCTATCTCGCCGTCGACCGCCCTGCAACGCAGGCAGATTGCGACGTGTTTATTTCCCGGCAGGAAAAAAGCGAAGATCCGCTGTTTTTCGCGGTGGTGGATAACGAAACACAGCGCGCCGTGGGCAGCGTTTCTCTGATGCGTATCGATGCCGTGAATGGCGTTGCCGAAATTGGCTGGGTGAACTGGTCACCGCTTATGAAACGCACACGTTTTGGCACTGAAGCCATTTACCTGCTGCAACGTTATCTGTTCGATACCCTGAAATATCGCCGCTGCGAATGGAAATGCCACAGCCTGAATGAGCCGTCAAAACTGGCCGCAAAACGCTTCGGGTTTGAGTATGAAGGTATGTTCCGTCAAGCCATCATCAATAAAGGCCACAACCGTGATACCTGCTGGTATTCGGTTCTTGACCACGAATGGCCGGCCTCAAAGGCAGCGTTTGATCGCTGGTTAAGTGCAGATAATTTCAATGCGGAAGGTCAGCAGAAGCAACGTCTGGAAGAGCTGCGCTGACAGGCATTGCCTGCGTTGTTTACTGACGCAGGCAGAACGGTTCCTTCAAAAAAAACCCCTCAGGAGTTCAGCGCAGACAATACCGTAACATCAGGCCACGCGTAGATAATATTAGGCGAACGCCACAGCGGACCGGCATCGGTATAGCGCCCGGATTCCAGCCCCCCCAGCGCACGGTAGAACCCAATTGCAGGATCGTTGCCTTCTACAACTCCCAGCCCTGCACTTTTAAAACCCTCACCCGCCAGATGTGTTGCGGCTTTGGCAATCAGTAATTTGCCAATCCCCTGACGCTTAAATGCAGGTGAAACATACAGGAATTTGATTTCGGCCATCTCGCCAAATTCAGGGTTTGAAGAAGCCGAAGCCAGACTGAATCCGGCTAATTTGCCTTCAACTTCCGCGATAAAAATGCCCTGACCGGTAGCAGGATGCGCAAATTTATCCTGCCAGAAGGATTTACGACGCGGAACATCAAGCGCGTTAAAGGCTTCCGGCGGTGCCAGTTCGCGATAAGTATCACGCCAGATGGCAACGTGTAATTCAGCCAGTGAATCAATATCTTTCGGTTCAGCAATCCGTATAGTGCAGGCTGGCACGGCATCCCTCTTCGTCAAAATGTTTGGAAAATCATAACGTCAGCTGAGTATAGTCAGCCTTTCTCTTCCCGCGCCAGCAAACTGCGTTTTCGTTCCACGCCCCAGCGGTAACCGGAAATATTACCGCCCGTTTTAACCACCCGATGACAGGGAATGGCGACTGCCAGCAGGTTTGCGGCGCAGGCCCCGGCCACAGCGCGGACTGATTTAGGCGAACCGATTTTAGCGGCAATTTCGGCATAACTGGCGGTATTTCCCGGTGGGATATCACGTAATGCCTGCCAGACGCGCTGCTGGAAAGCTGTTCCGCGAATATCCAGCGGCAAATCCAGCCCAATCTGAGGCGCTTCGACAAAGCCAACAACCATAGCAATTCGCTGTTCGAAATCCGCATCGCCGCCCAGCAATTCCGCTTGTGGAAAACTGTTTTGCAGCTCATTGATCAACTTTTCAGGATCGTCGCCCAGTAAAATGGCGCAGATCCCCCGCTGACTTTCGGCAACCAGAATATCGCCCAGTGAAGATTTGCCGATGGCAAACCAGACGCGCACATCGCGGCCACCGGAGCGGAAATTTTGCGGCGTCATGCCCAGCGTGGCTGCGGACGTTTCGTAAAACCGGCCATCGGAAGGATATCCGGCCGCGTGGATCGCTTCGGTTATCGTTGCAGAATCAGCCAGCTTTTCACGTACGCGCCGGGCGCGCTGCGCCTGCTGATACTCTTTTGGCGTCACGCCGGTTTGCGCCTTAAACAGGCGATGAAAGTGATAAGCACTGATACCTACTTCGGCGGCCAGCTGATTAAGCGTAAGCGTCCCGGCAACTCCCTCCAGCAAGCGGCAGGCCTGAGCTACCCGCTGAGCGTGAAACTGCGCCAGTGAAATCAGTCCCTGACGGCAGCGTTTGCACGGGCGAAAACCTGCCTGTTCTGCGGCTTCGGCATCATCAAAATAGAGAATATTTTCCGGATTCGGTTGCCGTGACGGGCATGAAGGCGCGCAGTAAATACCGGTGGTTTTTACCGCGTATACAAATTTGCCATCCGCGTTCACATCACAGCTGACGACCGCCTGCCAGCGCGGATCCTTCACCTGCGCAGAGGGGAGGTTTTCCGCTACCGTATTGTTGATGACTTGTGTTTTACCTGACATTTTCTGCCTCACGTTTCCCGACTGGATGACCGCCAGCATAAGCCGCCATTATCCCTTTTACCCTCCGGCGCTTGCTTTCTTATTCAATGCCGGACTTTTAGCCTGCCACCGGCTTTAACGGCGTGTCGAGGATCATCTGATAAAAGGCCAGATCCAGCCAGCGGTCAAATTTAAATGCCGCCTGTTTAATGGTCCCGGTATGACTGAATCCGTTTTTTTCGTGCAGGGCAATACTGCCGCTGTTGGCCGCGTCAATCGCGCCAATCAGCGTATGTACGCCACGTTCACGTGCGGCATCCACCAATGCATTAAGCAGGATTTTACCCAGCCCTTTGCCACGGTGATCTTTATGAATATAAATAGAATGTTCGACCGAATATTTATACGCAGGCCAGGCGCGGAACGTGCCGTAACTGGCAAAACCCAGCAGTGCGCCCTGCGCGTCTTCCAGCCCGATCACCGGAAAGTTATGGGTCAGTTTAGTGGCAAACCAGGATGTCATGCTGTCGATATGACGTGGTTTATAGTCATACAACGCGGTGGACGTCAGGATCGCATCATTAAAAATATCCAGAATAGCGACAGCGTGCTGGCGTTCGGTGCAGGTGATCATTTTCATCATTTCTTCCCCGGTGACTTCCGTTGGACGTTCAATTCCACTATAGTAGAATTAATTCTACAAAAGTAAACAACGGAACGGATCCCATGTCAATCGACCAACTGATCGCCACACGTTTGCAGTCTTTGCGTAAAACACAGGGTTTGAGCCTGGAACAACTGGCCAGCAGTTCAGGTGTCAGTAAAGCGATGATCTCCAAAATTGAGCGGCAGGACAGCAGTCCAAGCGCCAGCCTTTTAGGCCGCCTGGCCGCCAGTCTGGGTGTTTCGCTGGCGCAGTTGCTGTCAGAAGATAACGAACAACCCGCGCCATTACGTCCGCTTGCACAGCAGGAAGTGTGGCAGGATCCGGATATCGGTTATCTGCGGCGTCAGGTGACGGCGCATGAGGAAAACGGCGGACCGGAACTGGTAGAAATCACGCTGCCAGCCGGCGCGCGCGTCAGTTATCCGGGCTGGAGTCATCAGGCGTATAAACAGCGTCTGTGGCTGGTGGAAGGGTCGCTGACTGTCGATTATGGCGCGGAAAAGTATGCGTTATTCGCAGGGGATGCGCTGACGTTTGGTGTGGATTTGCCGATCACCTTCAGTAATCCCGGCACTGAGCCGTGCCGGTATTTGCTGGTCATGAGCGACAAATAGTTTCCACGCTTTCAGCTGCGCCAGTGCGCGGTCAGGCTAATCAGAGATCTAACGTGCCGTCGATCAGCGTACATGTATCGCCGCCGATCCAGGGTTCGCCATCGACAAACGTCACGGTTACGCGGCCATCGCGCTGGAGTTTAGTCCCCTGCCGCACGCGATAAGTTTGTGCCATATGTTCTCCGTCGGGGAAATTCGCGGCTTTCAGCACCCGCGCCAGACAGGCATTGGCGCTGCCGGTAACCGGATCTTCTTTCAGCACGCCGTCCTCATCAATAATCGCGCGCACTTCGTAATCCGCAGAACCGTTTTTATCGTGCAAACCGTAAACCGCGATACCGTTAATGCCCAGTTGCGTTTGCAACTGGCTGACAGCTGCAGCGTCAGCGGTGATATTCAGACATTCTTGCGCGCTTTCCATCCGCACCACCAGCCAGATGATCCCCATATCGACGTTGACCGGCGTAACTTCTGCCTGAATCTTTCCCCCGCGTAATGCCTTCGCCAGCAACTCCAGATGCTGAGCATCAAGCGGACTCTGTTTCGCTGGCGGCGCGGAAAATGCTTGCCCGCCTTCTGCCAGCTGTTTCACCTGCACCAGCCCGACGCCACATTCCTGGACAAGATATCCCGGATTTTTCGGCTGCAACCCGCTTTGCAACAGCGCGTAAGCTGTTCCAAGCGTCGGGTGTCCGGCGAACGGCAGTTCTTTGTCGGTAGTGAAAATCCGTACGCGATAATCGGCTTGTGGTGAAGCGGGTTTGAGCACAAACGCCGTTTCCGCAAGATTCGTCCAGCGGGCCATTGCAAACATCTCGGCGTCTGTCAGTCCTTCGGCGTCGAGTATCACGGCCAGGGCGTTGCCTTTCAGCGGCTGGGCGGTGAACACATCAACTTGTTTAAAACGGCGCAGGCGGGTCATAGCAAATCCTTTTTAATCATTGAGTAAGGAACGGCGAAGTCACTGAGTTTAGGAATATTTCGATAAGTTATCGAGAACCATGTCAGTCGCGGGCGGCTGACCTATGCTTAACAGAGCTTCCAAAATATCCTAAAAACACAAGGAACAGAAAGATGCCCGTGAAGGATTTGATAGGTATTGGTATTGGTCCCTTTAATTTAAGCCTCGCCGCCATGGCAAAAGATACCGGAAAACTCGACGCCGCCTTCTTTGACGCTAATCCGGAATTCAGCTGGCACCCCGGCATGTTACTGCCGACAGCCACCATGCAAACCTATGTGTTGCAGGATCTGGTGACCACCGTCGCCCCGCGCAGCGAGTTTTCTTTCATCAATTATCTGGTGGAACAGAAGAAAATTTACCGCTTTCTGGCGACGGAACAACTGATCATCAGCCGTGATGAGTTTTCCGATTATCTGCGCTGGGCGTGCGACCGCATCCCTGATCTGCATTTTTCCGAACCGGTTGAGCGCATTGATTTCGATGACAAGCGGCAGGAATTTATCGTGCAGAGTAAAACAGGCGAGCACCGTGCGCGCAATATTTGCCTCGGCACCGGCCATGCACCGTGGATCCCAAAACCGGCGCGGGCGGCGCTGGGCGAAAACTGTTTTCATGCGGCTGAGATTGAACTGCGCGAACCGGATTTCACCGGCAAACGCGTGGCCGTCGTCGGTGGCGGACAAAGCGGCGCGGACATTATTCTCAACGCGCTGAGCGGCCACTGGGGCGAATTTGCCGAACTGAGCTGGATATCACGACGCCCGAATTTTCAGCCGCTGGATGAATCGATTTTCACCAATGAATATTTCACGCCGGAGTATGTGAATTACTTTTATACGTTGCCGGAGGAAGTACGTGAGCAGGAAATCGCCACCCAAAAACTGCCTTCCGATGGCATCAGTTATCACACGCTGGAAGATATTTATAAGCAGCTGTATCACCGTTTCGATGTGCTGCATCAGCCGCGTAACGTTCGTTTATTGCCCCACCGCGCGCTCGATCATATCGTACGTCATGCGGGCGGTGATTTCAGTTTGCAGGCAAAACACGGGCTGGAAAAATGCGAAGAGCATTTCAGTGCCGATATCGTGATTCTGGCGACCGGCTATCGTCCCGGTTTACCGGATTATCTCGAGCCGTTGCTGGACCGCATCCCCTATGACCACGAACAACATTTGCCGCTTCAGCCGAATTTCAACCTGCGCTGGGACGGCCCTGAGCAGAACCGCATTTACGCGGTGAATGCCGGGATTCACAGTCACGGCAGCGCCGAAGGGCAACTGACGCTGACCGCGTGGCGCTCGGCGAAAATCCTCAATCATTTGCTGGGCGAAGCGCACTACGATTTGCGGCCAGTGCCTTCACTGGTGCAATGGTGGTCGGACACGCCGGATGCGGGCAAGCGCGGTAAATAGCAGGCACAAAAAAGCGGAGCATCAGGCTCCGCTTTCCTTTTACTGACTTTCATTAAACAAATCAGACGTAAAAATAGATGGCCAAAAAGTGGCAGGCACTGCCGCCGAGCACGAACCCGTGCCAGATGGCGTGACCGAAACGAAAGCGTTTAGAGGCGTAGAAAATAACGCCCAGCGTGTATACCACACCGCCCAGCGCCAGTAAGGCTACGCCACCCAGCGAAAGTGTAGTCGCCAGCTGATAAATCACTATCAGCGACAGCCAGCCCATCGTCAGATAAGTGACCAGCGAAAGCACTTCAAAGCGGTGCGCAAACGCCAGTTTAAAAATCACGCCGAACAGCGCCAGCCCCCAGATCACCGCCATCAGCCCTTTCGCCAGCGGGGAATTAAGCCCGACCAGCAGGAACGGCGTGTAGGTTCCGGCGATCAGCAAATAAATCGCGCAGTGGTCAAATTTTTTCAGCCAGTATTTGGCTTTCTGATGCGGTATCGCGTGATACAGCGTGGAGGCCAGATACAGCAAAATCATGCTGCCGCCGTACAAACTGTAGCTGGTGATTGCCATGGCGCTGGCGTTATCGCCAACTGCCTGAACCAGCAACAACACCAGCCCGACAATCCCAAAAACCAGACCAACGCCGTGACTCAGGCTGTTGGCAATTTCTTCAGCCCACGGATATCCCTGTGGTGATGGAGACAACTTACCCATACGTTGAGGATCCTCAAGACAAAAAAGTAAAAATCATTGTTTATAAAACGTTCCGACGGAATTAGCTTAACTGAGAACAATTCCAGTGTACATCTGTAAGCTTAAAATGAGTATTATCTGATGTAACAGTCTCTTAGCCGGATCATCATTTCACTCATCCTCGATCGTGAAGCCCTTCAATTCATTCGTTTTGTTTATAATTTACCAAAGTGACATTCAGACTACAGCGGAATTTTCCGCACCCAAAAACATGATTTTTTTATATCAAGCGACTAAGGTGTAGCGGAAAAATGAAAATAACGCCGTTTACCATGCCGTCAATATGACTAAGGTTTTAGTATGTCTGCAGCAACTACCCCGCTGAATTTTGGGGCAATGACCGAAGTTTTTCAGTTCCTGATGGAAATCGACAAGCTGAAAAGCGTGCAACGTCGCACCAAAGTGTTAGGCACTGAGCGTCAGGAAAACTCCGCAGAACACAGCTGGCATTTCGCCGTGGCAGCAATGTCCCTGGCCCCTTTCGCACCGGAAGGCGTTGATATCAATAAAGTCATCCGCATGGCGCTGATCCACGACATCGTCGAAATCGATGCCGGTGATGTGCTGGTTTACGATCTCGCTGCCCGCGCGGCGGTTCACGATCAGGAAATCATTGCAGCGAAACGCCTGTTCGGCCTGCTGCCAGTGCCCCTGAGCACGCAGTTCCTGGATTTGTGGAATGAATACGAAGCGGGCGAAACCCCTGAAGCGCGCTTTGCGCTGGTGATCGACCGCGTGATGCCGATGGTCATGAACCTGAATAATCAGGGTCAGAGCTGGGTAGAGAACAATATCCGTCTCGAGCAGGTTCTGGCACGCAATGCCTTTATCGCCGATATTCATCCTGAACTGTGGCTGCACATCCGCAGTCATCTGGATAACGCCCATCAGCAGGGCTGGCTGAAGTGATTTTTTGCTCCTTCCTGTGACAAGGAAGAAAACCGGCTGGTTTTAGCTCCTTCCCCTAGTGAAAGGGAAAGGAGCAAGATCAACTGCGACATCGGGATCAGCACCTGAAATACCACCAGCCACCAGCGGCAGCCTTCCATCAGCGCGGCTTCTTCGATTTCACGGGCAATACTGAGAAATGCCTGACGCATCAGGATGTTAGCCACATTATTGAGCAGTGCGCCAGAAGACTGAAACCTGGATCAGCCGTAGATAGTTTTGCGGACCGACAAACGGCGGCGCGTCCGACGACAGACGTCTGTCAGACAGGCTGTCTGTAGCTGACTGAAATAAGGCGCCTATCCTGTCCTGCGTTTGTGTCATTTACATGGCGGGAATATGATGATTTTTGAATCAAAAAAAAGCATTGTTACTGAACAAAATAGAGGTCGGGTGTCAGATTAAACGGTAACATGCGGATATAACCCCATTAAAATGGGGTTGAATTGAGATATATAAAAACAGAATCAGATTGATTGGTAAAACTATAAATAGTTCCTTTAACTGTAAAGTAAAGATTTTTTCCCTTCAATTGCATTTTAACATCGGAATCTGAAGTAAACAGAACAGAAGGATAATCTCTGATATTTTCCAGAAACTCTTTCTCTGTTTTTGCAGATGGATAAAGATAATATTTATACGTATTTTCCGTCGTTGCACCCGCACTACCTTCAGTCACATAAAGGGTATTAAATTCGCCAATACTTTCCTTTCGTATAATCGTTTGTTCATAAGGTGAAAAATCTAATACCATCTTAATTAAATACCCCAGAAAAGCTATAACCAACACGATGAAAATATACCTTTTCCTAAAAACCCGTTCTTTTTGCATAATCAATCCCTGCTCTTATCCATGTCTGGTCTTTAGGATCATCCCAATGGGAGTTTGGCCCCTCATAACTACATTTTAAACCACGCAGATATTAATCACTTTGATATTAGAAACAAACCTTTTAAATATAAATAAATCAACTTAAATCATACAAAAAACATATAAAAACACGTGGGGTATATTTTATATTTATCTTAAGGTTTACACGAAACCAACACCCCATCCCAGCCTTCCCCTCGTGAGAGGGGAAGGAGCAAAAGATTAAGCCCGTATTTGTGTTATCCCGAGCGCAACCCCCGCCTTCTCTGACAATTCAAACAGTGCCGGAAGCAGATGCGCGGAGGCTTTCAGATAGGCGCTAACCTGCGAAACGCCTTCCGGCGGCAACAGTTCGCTATTCTCCAGCCCTTCACTCAGGCACAGCAAACCCTGGCAAAGCCCTTCGGCGGATTCAGATGCGACACCGCCCAGATAGTAAAGCAGGGGATCGGTGAAATGGCTCAGTTCCAGATTGGCAATCAGGCCTCGGAAAACAGTGAGGGAATTTTCGGGATAGGTGGTTTCGGTATTCATGTCAGTCATGATGATTATTCCATTACTAGATTTTGAATTTCATCACGCCTTCAGGTTCCAAACTAAAGGTGTGACTCAGGCAGGTTTGGAACTCCGGATCTAGCGACCGGCCAACCATTAAGATTGCCCTGCCTAAGCCACGAATTGAGTGTGCACGTAGCCCCTGAAAAAACACAAGTTTTTTCAGTTCCAGATGTTCGGAGTTCCAAGTCCGGCTACGGATTTTGCCGCAGCGAAGCGACTATATTCCTGCCATTTTTCGAATGAAATGGGCTGGATAGATTTACAGGAAGTTGCTTTGAAATCTGGAAGATGTCTCGCAGGAATAACGCCGGTCGACTCCCTCACCTGCGAAGGGGAGGGTTGGGTGGGGTATTAAAGCAAAATCAAAAAGTTGAAGTGTGCTTTGACAGCAGGTATAAGCCCTTAAAACCCCCTCCCAACCTCCCCCTTCGCAGGGGGAGGAGTAAAGAAAATCCGCAGCTTTCGCAGGAGCAAAGAAAACCCGCTTCAAACCACCACAACCGCCATTCTTTCCCGTGCTTCTTCGTACGTCGGCATTGATGCGGCTGCGCCTGCGCGTTCCACACATACAGAAGCATAAGCAGATGCGAATTGTGCAGCTTCGGGGAGTGTGGCACCGGCGGCAAGCTGGGAGGCCAGTGCGCCGTTAAAGGCGTCGCCTGCGCCGGTGGTATCGACCGGGGTCGCCGGACAGGCCTGAATAATCTGCGTTTCGCCGTTCACCGAAAGCAATGCGCCCTGCGTGCCCAACGTGATGATCAGCGCCTGGATCCCTTTGGTATGCAGCGCGTGAGCAGCGCGTTCGGCGGAGGGAATATCGCAGACTTCAATGCCGGTCAGCAGCGTGCATTCTGTGGCGTTGGGCGTGAGTAAATCCACCTGAGCCAGTAAATGGTCAGAAACCGGCTGGAACGGCGCGGGGTTGAGGATAATGTAAGTGCCGTTGTCCTTCGCGATGCCGATCAGTTTTTCAATCGCAGGCAGGTTATTTTCGAGCTGTGTCAGCAGGATATCAGCGGCGGCGACGGCCGGACGGCATTGTTCAACTTCTTCGTCGGTGACCGTCAGGTTTGCGCCCGGATCAACGGCAATCATGTTTTCAGCATCGGCTCCGGCGACATAAATCAACGCGTTGCCTGTCGGGCATTCGCTGGTGGAAAATAACGTGACCGCATCGAAACCGGCGCTATCGAGGTGGCGGCGGGCAAACATACCGAAATCATCGCGGCCGACTTTACCGATGTAATGCACCCGCGCACCGGCGCGCAGTGCGGCGACTGCCTGGTTTGCGCCCTTACCGCCTGCGCCCATCATACTGTTACGCGCAATCAGTGATTCTCCCGGTTTGGGGAAACGCGCCATGCCTGCCACGATATCGAGGTTGAAAGACCCAAATACGCATACCTTGCCTTTGTTCATGCCTCTCTCCTGAAGGAAAATGCTCCGGCGGCCAGACCTGGCTGCGACGGAAAAATGCGCTGTGCGGCTAAACATGCGCCACGGCAACCGGTCTCGTCGGTGACGGCGCTGAAATGAATGGTCAGGCCGTTCGCCGGATATGGGCTGCGTAAATGGCTGCGTAACTGCTGTTCCAGTTCGGCCAGCGGGAAGTTCTCCATCGCCAGCACGCCACCGCCCAGCACCAGATATTCGGGATCCAGAATGTTCATCTCACTGGCGACAGTACGCGCCAGTCGTGCCACAAATTCAGTTAAATCCACATGCCCGGCATGACGTACAAACAGGTCAGCGAACGGCGTTTGTGGCGCATGTTGTCGCGCCCAGCCGGTCAGCCAGTTGCCGGACGTCAGCGTCTCGACGCAGCCGGTTTTGCCGCACGGACAGAGCAGCGGATTCTCCGCCAGCGGAATGTGCCCCAGTTCGCCCGCACCGCCGTTCGCGCCGTGGTAAAAATCACCATTGATCCACAAACTGTTGCCCAGCCCGGTGCCGAGATACAGCCCGACAGCAACATCCGGCAGCGCGCTGTGCTGTGTTAAATCCCACCACATCAGATGGTTAACATCTTTATCCATCGCCACCGGCAGGTGTAAACGTTGCGAGAGCAGCGCCGCCACCGGCTGATTATCCAGCGCGGAAATGAACGGCAGTGAAAGCACGGTCTGGCGATCGCGGGACAATACGCCCGGCAGCCCGAGCATCACCTGCGCCACCTGATGATGCGGATCCTGTTCCTGCAAATACGCCGTGATCAGGTTTTCCAGCCCCTGTAACGGGTCAGTCTGCCCCGCCCAGCTTTGGGTCGGGGTTTTGTGGTAGCCGCGAAAATTTTGCTGGCTGTCCATCAGCATTAAACGGGTATTGGTGCCCCCGACATCCACTCCAAGAAAGTGCGGCATACGGCTCTCCTGCCCTCAGGCTGCGTGACGCGCCTGACGCATCTGATCGAGCATTTTGTCCCAGGCAACATCCAGATCGTTGTCCAGCGTGAACAGGCCGGAGCTGCCGACGATCAGCACTTCCGCCCCCGCGCCCATCAGATCCTGATAAGTCCGCAGGTTGCAGGAGCCGTCGATTTCGATCAGATAGCGGTAGCCTTTTTGCTGTTTGAGATCACGCAGTTGTGCGATTTTCCCCAGCATTTCAGGGATGAAAGGCTGACCGGCATAGCCCGGATCGACGGTCATCACGGTGATTTTATCCAGCAGATGAATGTAGTGCTGGATGTATTCCACCGGTGTCGCGGGGTTGAGCACCACGCCGACTTTTTTACCCAGCGAGCGGATCTGATTGATGATGCGGAACGCGTCGCGGTTAATGGTTTCTGCATGCGGACAGATAAAATCGGCACCGGCAAGGGCTATTGGCTCGATAAAGTCAGCCGGGTTTTCCACCATCATATGCACGTCCAGAACCAGCGGCGTATGCGGGCGGATCTGCTCGATAAAGAACGGCGACAGCGTGATATTTTTGACGTAATGCCCGTCCATAATGTCAATGTGCAGCATGTCGGCGCGGCGGTTCAGTACCTCGAGTTGCTGTTTAATGTCGATCAGGCTCATGCACATCAGCGACGGAGAAATTTTGTATTCCATGATGTTTTCCTAAGTCAGAGGCAATTTTAAAAAAGTGTTTAAGGTTGAGCCGCCCGCGCTTTGGCAGCGCTCATTCGCCCCGCCCTTTTTTGCAGATAACGGCTGCGGAAGAATTTCAGCGCCAGCACCACGATCAGTACCGCGCCCCACATCGCCAGGCTGAAATGCGGGCTGACGTTCATCAGATTCAGGCCGGTGGAAATTACCTGCAGGACAATCAGCGAGAGCACCACACCTGCGACTTTGCCGAAGCCACCGTTGGGGTCGGTGCCGCCGAGAATGATGGCCAGCACCGTCAGCAGCAGATACGAGTCGCCGTAGCCCATGCGCGCCGAGTTGAAACGCGCCATCATGATGAGTCCGGCAATCACACATAACATGCTGGAAATCACGTAGATGGCGATCAGCACGCGGTGGGTATTCACGCCGCTGAAATGGGTGGCGTTGATGTTGCTGCCGCTCATGTAGATGTATTTACCGAGGCGGGTGCGTTCTAAAAACACCGCGATTAAGGCTGCGGTCAGCAGAAAGATGATTAACGGAACCGGCACGCCGAGCAGGGTTTCCGCGCCGATAAAGCGCACGATATCCGGCATACCGCTGATCGCCGCACCGCGTGAAAGGTAGATGCCGACGCCGTTCACCATGGTCATGGTCGCCAGCGTCACCAGAATCGGATGCGCGCCGACATACGCCACCAGCGCGCCGGTCAGCATGCCAATCACCAGCGCCAGAATCATTGCGCCGACCAATGCCAGCGTCAGCCAGACCGCCTGCATCGCCATGCTGGCATCCGGTGGCAGCCAGGTGAGAAACACCCACGCCATCAGTAAACTGGTCAGGTTGGCGGTGGCGATAATGCACAGGTTCAGGCCACCGCTTAGGATCGGGATAAACATCGCCAGCGTCAGTAAACCGAGTTCCGGCAGCTGGAAGGCGACGCTCATAAAGGTGGCGTCACTGAAGAAGCGCCCCGGCATCGCCAGGCTGAAGCCGATGATCACCACCAGCAATAACAGCGATAATCCCAATGTCGTGCTATCAATTTTCAGGGAAGCGATTTTCAGGCGAGGCCGCGCATCGGGCTTCGCGTTAAGACTCACATTTCTGCTTTTTGCGTACATAGCGGTTTTCCTCAGGCGAAGCCGACTTCGGTTTCTTTGCGTTTTTTGTAATGGGTGACGGTGATGGCCGCGACGATCACCACGCCGATGACGATGTTCATGAAGTAGCTGGAAACGCCGATCAGGTTGAGGCCGTTTTTCAGCACGCCAATCAGGAACACGCCCATCAGAGTGCCGACCACGCTGCCTTTGCCGCCATTAAGGCTGGCACCGCCAAGTACTGCCGCTGCAAGCACATCCAGCTCGCCGCCGACCAGCGCATTCGGCACCACCTCACCGACGCGATACACCTGCACCAGCCCGCCAATCGCCGCCATCGCGCCGAGATATCCGTAAGCAAACAGATGCAATAACCCGACACGGATACCGATACGGCGCGCAGATTCCTGATCGCCGCCGACGGCAAACAACTGGCGTCCGAGATGGGTTTTGTTGAGCAGGATCCAGCTCAGTCCGGCGACCGCCAGCACCACCACCACCGGCAAACCAATCTGATAATGCTGTTCGCCGACGCTGAACGGCAGCACGCGGATTGGCGTCGTCAGCCACTCCGGCAGGTCATACAGACTGGTGCCGTTGGTCAGCCACATCAGCATGCCAAACAGCAGCGACTGCATACTGATGGTGACGATGATCGACACAATGCGCAGGCAGTAGATCAGAATGGCGTTGATCATCCCCAGCACCGTGCCGATGGTGACCGCCAGTAAAATGCTGCCGGTCGGGCTGCTCAGGCCGTAGTGGATCGCCAGCGTGGCGATGATGTACTGCACGACAGAAGCCACGGCAGCGAACGAAATATCGATACCGCCGGTGACCAGCACAACGAACAGGCCGAGGGCGAAGATGCCGCTGACGGCGTAGCTTTCGGTCAGATCCAGCAGGTTCTGTAAGGTCAGAAACTGATTGCTGAGTAAGGAAAAGGTGACAATCACCACCAGCAATACCCAGGCTAAATAACCTTCGTTGCTGGACGGGCGTAACCGGCTGAGCTTAAGCATTGACCGCCTCCGCAAGTTGTTGCTGGGTGATCGCACCCGGCAGATATTCGCCAACCACCGTGCCCTCACTGAAATGCAGCACGCGGTCGCAGTTGAAATAGACTTCCGGCACTTCATCGGAAATCAGCAGGATTGAAATCCCCTCTTCCGCCAGCTGGTGGATCAGCTGATAAATGCTGGCTTTCGCGCCGACATCGACGCCGACCGTTGGGGAATCAAGGATCAGGATTTTCGGCTGTGTCAGCACCCATTTCGCGAGCACGATCTTTTGCTGATTGCCGCCAGAAAGCGTGGAGATCGCCTGTTCAGGACTGGCGACTTTGACGCCGAGTTTTTCGATCCACTGCTGGATGATCTTATTTTTGCGGTATTCGTCGATCAGGTGAAAACGGCTGCGCAGCTGATCCATGATCGCCAGCACAGTGTTGTCGCCGACGGATTGCTGCTGGATCAGGCCAAGCGTCAGGCGATCTTCCGAGACGTAACCGACGCCGGATTTGATCGCGTCTTCGTGGCTGCGAAAACGCACCGGTTTACTGTCGAGGTAGATTTTGCCGCTGTCCGGTTTGGTCATGCCAAACAGGCTGAGTGCCAGTTCGGTGCGGCCGGAACCAAGCAGGCCGCATAAACCAAGCACTTCTCCGGCGTGCAGTTTGAAACTGACGTCGTGATACTGCCCTGCGCGGCTGAGTTTGTCGGTTTCCATCATGATGCGTTCGTCATTCATGTTGGCGGCTTTCAGCCGGTAATCGAGTTTCAGGCCAGTCATCAGCTCGGTCAGGCGTTCGCTGCTGACTTCTGAGGCCGGGAATGTCCCGACTTTTTTACCGTCGCGGATAACCGTCACGCTGTCGGAAATTTCCAGCACTTCATCGAGACGATGGCTGACGAACACCACGCTGATGCCTTTGCTTTTCAGGTAATGCACAGTGCGCAACAGCTGATTCACTTCAGTTCGGGTCAGCGAGGCGGTCGGCTCATCCATAATCACTAATCGCGCATCGGCGACCAGCGCCCGGCAAATCGCCACCTGCTGGCGCTGGGCAATCGGCAACGTCGAGACTTTGCTGTCGAGATCCAGTGTGTAATTCAGTTCAGTCAGAATGCGCTGTGCGGTTTCCCGCAGACGTGACGGGCGATACCAGCCCATCAGCCCCTGTAAGTTGTGGTCGAAGGCGATGTTCTCGAACACGCTGAGGTTCGGGAACAACGACAAGTCCTGATAAATCACCTGCACGCCAAACTGCCGCGCCTGATCCGGACTCAGCTTGCTGAAACTCTGGCTGCCCTGCGAGGGCGAACTGAGCGTGATCTGGCAGCCGTTATCCGGCTGATAAACCCCCGAGATCACTTTGATCAACGTACTTTTCCCGCAGCCGTTGGTGCCCGCCAGGCAGTGAACTTCGCCCTGCATCAGCCGCAGGGAAATGTCGTTGAGCGCACGCTGCCCGCCAAAGGTCACCGACAGGTTTTGCACATCAATCAGCGGCGCGCTGTCTGTTTGAATGATCTCGGAGATTGCCATGATTACAGCCCCATTTTGACCAGTTTCGGCAAGTTCGCTTTGTCCAGGCTTTCGGTTTCGTTGCCCAGAATGGTGCGCGTTGCCTCGTCGACTTTCACTTTGCCCATGCCTTCAATAGTCATGCCGTCAGTGATTTTTTCGCCTTTCTCCAGCTTCTCGGCGATGCGCACAAAGACTTCACCGGCGACCATCGGGTTCCAGATAAAGCCGCCTTTGATGGCGCCGGCTTTCACCAGACTGGCGCCCTGACCCGGACTGAATGGCCCGAACACGCAGATGTCGTCAGTTTTGCCACGGTTAAGCACCGCGCGACCTGCGCCAATCGGGCCTTGTGAACCGATAGCCAGAATGCCTCTCAGGTTGGCGTCTTTGGACATCAGGTCGTTGGTGGTACGGATGCTGTCATCCAGCGATTCACCCACGCCAAATTTGTCGCCGACCAGATGCATATTCGGATAGTGTTCTTTCTGGTAATTGATGGCGGCATCGGCCCATTTCTGATGCAGTGGCACGGTAAGACTTCCGACGTATACCGCGTAATCACCTTTCTCTTTCATACACTGCGCCAGCGCGACCATGTGGTTAATGCCGTGCTGCGTGGCGTCGACCATTTCGAAATCCCAGTCGGCATATTTCTGATCCGGTGATTCATGCACGATGACTTTGATCCCGGCGTCGTGGGCGCGTTTCAGTACCGGCTCCAGCACGCGGGCATCGTTCGGCACTACGCCGATCACATCCACTTTCTGGGCGATCAGATCTTCAATCGCACGCACCTGCAACGCCGGATCCGCGCTGGTCGGCCCGACCTGCCACGCGTCGATCCCGCGTTTGGCCGCTTCGCTTTTGATCCCGGCTTCCATCGCGTTGAACCAGGCGTTACCGCCGACTTTCACCACCACACCCATGCGGATTTTGTCGGCGGCGTGCGCAGACAGGGACAACATGGCTGTGGCGAACAGGCAGGCAAGAACGGATTTCTTGATCATGTTTACTCTCCTGGTAGGTCAGTTATGTGCCGCAGCTAACGGGCCGTTGCGGCTGTTTTTAGTTTTTTTCTGTAGGGGTGACGGAGAAACTTCAATCACGTTAACGTTGCTCCAGGCCAGTTCCTGGCGGAATTCTTCATCCTCCAGATGGTCTGTTATCAGTGTGTCGATTTCCCGGTAGTGGCAGATCCGCGCAAAGGAGCGGCGGCCGAATTTGCTGGAGTCAGCCAGCAAAATTTTGTGCTCGGAGGAAAGCAGCATTTGCTGTTTCAGCCGCGCATGATGCTCGTTACTTTCACGGATGCCGCCTTCGTGACTGATGCCGTGACAGGAGAAAAACAGTTTGTTGATGACGAACTCTTTCAGCATTTGCTCGGCCAGTACGCCGACGAAATCTTCGTATTTCGCCGAGTATTCACCGCCCAGTCCGATCACCCGCACGTTAGCTTTCACCGCCAGCGTCTGGATGATGTGAACCGAGTTGGTCAGCACCACCAGCTGAATATCGGGCAACTGACGCGCCAGAAACCAGCTGCTGGAACTGCTGTCGAGCAGCAGGCAATCGCCGGGATTGATTAGCTGTAACGCCCGTTTGGCGATGCGCGTTTTACTGTCCGGCGACTGATTACTGCGGTCACGGAAGGATTCACCCTGTTCAATCTGCGAAGGCACATAGGTTTTTTCGCCCGCCGAATGCTCCATAAACACCGCGCCGCCGTGGCTGCGTAACAGCACGCCACGCTTTTCCAGCAGCGCCAGATCCCGCCGCGCGGTTTCCAGCGAGATGCGACATAACTGCGCCACTTCCTGTACCAGGATGCGTCCGCGCTGGCTGAGAATTTCGGTGATATAACGATGTCGCTCTACTGGCAGCATGTGGTGATTCCTCTTTCCCGATGTCAAATAGGATACGCAGCCGGGTATTTACGGAATGCGCAGTGCCTCAAAGGCGAATGTGCGCATTTTTTGCCACAATCGTCCTGTGATAGTTGTCACGAAAAGGTGAGAAAAGATGAAATGTTAAAGTTTGGATCTGTGGCGGGAACGGCATTAAATCGTCATTTGCGTTGCAACAAGACAGCAACAGATTTGCAAACGGTCACAATTCCTCGCGCAATCTGATGACCGTTAATGACCGATTGTGTGGAGTTGACCGTTTAAGGGGAGTGAACGGGGAGTGATCCCCGTTATCGGTGACTGATTCTGATTACCTGCCGCCTGCCAGCTCGAGAAAGCTGCCGGTGGCGTAAGAGGCGGAATCCGACAGCAGCCAGGAAATTGCCTGTGCGACTTCTTCCGGCTGACCGCCGCGCTGCATCGGCAGATTGGCTTTCACGCGATCGACACGCCCCGGCTCTCCGCCGCTGGCATGCATTTCGGTATAAATCAGGCCGGGACGCACGCAGTTTACGCGAATACCGTAAGCCGCCACTTCCAGCGCCAGACCGGTGGTCAGGGTATCCACCGCGCCTTTCGATGCCGCGTAATCGACATATTCGCCCGGTGCGCCCAGACGGGAAGCCGCTGAGGACACATTCACAATTGCCCCGCCCTTTCCGCCATGCCTATGCGACATGATTTTCACCGCCTCTCGGCAGCACAGGAAATACCCGGTCACGTTAGTAGACAGGACTTTATTGATACGTTCGGCGGAGAGATTTTCAATGGTGGTCTGCTGGAACAAAATCCCGGCATTATTCACCAGCGCGGTGATCGGGCCGAGTTCGGCGCTGAGCTGTTTGAACATCGCGACAACCTGCGCTTCATCGGCAATATCAGCCTTCAGCGCAATTGCTTTGCCACCAGCCTGATGGATTTCATCGATAACAGATTGTGCTGCGGTTTCGTTATTCAGGTAATTTACACCGACGGCGTAACCCTGCTGCGCAAGAAGAAGAGCCGTTGCACGGCCAATGCCGCGGCTGGCGCCGGTGACGAGAGCGATTTTCATTGAATACTCCAGTGGGGGAAGTGAGCAAAGTGCTTACACCTCCCCCTGCGAAGGAGGAGGTTGGGAGGGGGTTTTAAGGACTAACACTTTGACAAAGCAAACTTTAATTTTTGGATTCTTACCTTAATACCCCACCCCAGCCCTCCCCTTGGCAGGGGAGGGAGCAGACCGAGTTTTTAATTCCCCACCCTTCTCAGAGAGGAGCAGAACGGAGTCTTACTCGTAATCTGACATCGGTACACACGAACAGAACAAATTCCTGTCCCCGTACACGTCATCCAGACGTTTCACGGTCGGCCAGTATTTATTGTCGTAACCGGCCGGGAATACCGCCACTTCGCGGGTGTACGGATGGTTCCAGTCACTGACCAGTTCATTCTGCACGTGCGGCGCGTTCACCAGCGGGTTGTCTTCCAGCGGCCATTCGCCTTTCGCTACACGGTCGATTTCACTGCGAATTGCCAGCAGCGCATCAATGAAGCGATCCAGTTCCACTTTGCTTTCGGATTCGGTCGGCTCAACCATCAGCGTACCGGCAACCGGGAAGGACATGGTCGGCGCGTGGAATCCGTAGTCGATCAGACGCTTGGCGATATCCATTTCACTGATACCGGTCGTCTCTTTCAGCGGACGAATATCCAGAATGCATTCGTGCGCCACACGGCCATCACGGCCGGTATACAGCACCGGATAGGCGTCTTTCAGACGGGTCGCGATGTAGTTGGCATTCAGAATTGCCACCTGGCTGGCTTGTTTCAGACCTTCCGCGCCCATCATGCGGATGTACATCCAGCTGATTGGCAGGATGGAAGCGCTGCCGAACGGAGCCGCAGAAACCGCGCCGTTTTGGGTCAGCACGCCGTCAATCTGCACCACGCTGTGACCCGGAACGAACGGAGCCAGATGTGATTTCACACCAATCGGGCCCATGCCCGGACCGCCGCCGCCGTGAGGGATACAGAAGGTTTTATGCAGGTTAAGGTGCGAGACGTCCGCGCCGATGTAACCCGGAGTCGTAATGCCGACCTGCGCGTTCATGTTCGCGCCGTCGAGATAAACCTGACCGCCGTACTGATGCACAATCTGGCAAACTTCACGGATGGTTTCTTCGTAAACGCCGTGCGTTGACGGATACGTCACCATGATGCATGACAGTTCGTCGCCCGCTTTCGCGGCTTTCTCACGCAGGTCACTCAGGTCGATGTTGCCCTGTTTGTCACACGCGACTACCACCACGGTCATGCTCGCCATTTGCGCGGAAGCCGGGTTGGTACCGTGCGCTGAACTTGGGATCAGGCAGATGTGACGACCGCTTTCGTTACGGCTTTCGTGGTAACGACGAATCGCCAGCAGACCGGCGTATTCGCCCTGTGCGCCGGAGTTTGGCTGCATACACACAGCGTCGTAACCGGTGAGCTGAACCAGCCATTGTGACAGCTGACCAATCATTTGCTGATAACCGCCAGCCTGTTCTGTCGGACAGAACGGGTGCAGCTCGGCAAATTCCGGCCAGGTAATAGGGATCATTTCTGCCGCAGCGTTCAGTTTCATGGTGCAGGAACCCAGCGGGATCATCGCCTGATTCAGCGCCAGATCCTTTTTCTCCAGACGGTGCATATAACGCATCATCTCGGTTTCGCTGTGGTACTGGTTAAATACCGGATGGGTCAGAATCGGATCCACACGCTGCATCGCCGCAGGAATAGAGTTGCTGTCGGTCGATGCAGCTTTATCCAGTTTGTCGATATCCAGACCGTTGTCGTCACCCAGCAGGGCAGCAAACAGAATCTGAACGTCTTCGCGGGACGTCGCTTCGTCCAGAGTGATACCGACTGCGCCGTGAATGTCAGTACGCAGGTTCAGACCGAAACTCAGCGCGCGTTCCAGCACGGCGGCTTTGTCTTTAACTTCAACGGTCAGCGTATCGAACCAGCTGTTATGACGCAGCGTCAGGCCGCCCTGTTTCAGGCCAGCGGCCAGAATGTCGGTCAGACGATGAATGCGTGACGCAATGCGTTTCAGGCCTTCAGGGCCGTGGAATACCGCATACAGGCTGGCAATGTTCGCCAGTAAAACCTGCGAGGTACAAATGTTGGAGTTGGCTTTTTCGCGGCGGATATGTTGCTCGCGTGTCTGCATCGCCATACGCAGTGCAGTTTTGCCCGCGGCATCACGGGAAACCCCGATGATACGGCCCGGCATGGAACGTTTGAATTCGTCTACGCACGCGAAGAAGGCCGCGTGCGGACCGCCGTAGCCCATCGGCACACCAAAGCGTTGCGCGGAACCGAAGACCACGTCTGCGCCCTGCTTGCCCGGTGCGGCCAGCAGAACCAGCGCCATAATATCAGCGGCAACGCTGGTAATAATTTTGCGGGATTTCAGTTCGCCCAGCAGCGCGGTGTAATCATGAACTTCGCCGGTGGTGCCAACCTGCTGCAACAGCACGCCGAACACGCCTTCCAGCTCGAGCACTTTTTCCGCTTTATCAACGATGATGTCAAAACCAAAGGTTTCCGCACGGGTGCGTACCACATCCAGCGTTTGCGGGTGCACGTCGTCCGCCACGAAGAAACGGTTAGCGTCTTTCAGTTTGCTGGCACGTTTTGCCAGCGCCATCGCTTCGGCGGCGGCAGTCGCTTCATCGAGCAAAGAAGCAGAAGCCAGATCCAGACCGGTCAGATCTAACGTCAGTTGCTGGAAGTTCAGCAATGCTTCAAGACGGCCCTGCGACACTTCCGGCTGATACGGCGTGTACGCGGTATACCAGCCCGGATTTTCCAGCATATTGCGCAGGATAACCGGCGGCGTCAGCACCGCGCTGTAACCCATACCGATGTAGGATTTATAACGCTGGTTCTGGCTGGCAATGGCTTTCAGCTCAGCCAGCGCCTGATGTTCCGTCACGGCATCGCCGACGGCCGGTGGCCCCGGCAACTGGATATCGACCGGAACGATCTGCTGGATCAGCGCGTTTAAGGAATCCGCACCGACCGTTTCCAGCATTTGCTGTTGCTGCTGAGAAGACGGACCGATATGGCGGCCGATAAAGGCTTCGCTGTGTTCGAGTTGGCTGAGAGTCTGAGTCATTTGCTACGCATTCCTGAAATCTGCTGGAGGTGTCTTGGGATACTGACAAAAGCTACGGGTCGGGATCTGCCCCGCAAGCGGCTTGCGGGGCGGGTAAACAGTGTTTAATTAGTCTTCAATGGATGCTGAATAGGCATCTGCATCAAGCAGCTTAGCCAGTTCGCTTTCGTCTGACGCTTTAATCTGGAACAGGAAACCGGTGCCGTATGGCTCGCTGTTGACCAGCTCCGGAGAACCTTCCAGTTCGCCGTTAACTGCAACGATTTCGCCGCTGATTGGAGAATAAATATCTGACGCCGCTTTGACGGATTCAGCTACGGCACAGTCTTCACCGGCAGCCACTTCGCGACCGACTTCTGGCAGATCAACGAAAACCATGTCGCCCAGTAATTCCTGCGCGTGTTCGGTGATGCCTACGGTGTAAACGCCGTTGCCTTCTGAACGTACCCACTCGTGGGAAGAGGCGTATTTCAAATCTGCTGGAACATTGCTCATGTTATTTTCTCCAAAAAAGTGCTTAATTCAGCGTTAACTGGATAATTTTTATTACGAATTCTTTACTGCACCAGCGGTTTGCCGTTACGGACAAAACCTGGCTTAGTGACTTTTACCGGCATTTCGCGGTTACGGATTTGCACAATAGCGTTTTCGCCAATGCCCGCCGGAACGCGCGCCAGTGCAATGCTGTAGCCGAGCGTCGGAGAGAATGAGCCGCTGGTGATCACGCCTTCCAGCGTGTTGCCCGCGCTGTCGGTGAATCGCACCGGCAGTTCGTTACGCAATACGCCTTTTTCGGTCATCACCAGGCCAACCAGCTGTTCAGTGCCCTGCTCACGCTGTCTTTCCAGTGCGTCACGGCCAATAAAGTTACGGTCTTCCGGGAGCCAGGCGATGGTCCAGCCCATGTTGGCCGCCAGCGGTGACACGCCTTCGTCCATTTCCTGACCGTAGAGATTCATGCCAGCTTCCAGACGCAGCGTGTCGCGCGCGCCCAGACCGGCGGGTTTCACGCCTGCGGCCAGCAGTTTCTGCCAGAAATCCGCCACCTGCTCTTGCGGCAGCGCGATTTCATAACCCGCTTCGCCGGTATAACCGGTGGTGGCGATAAACAGATCGCCCGCCTGAACGCCAAAGAACGGCTTCATGCCCGCGACCGCTTGTTTTTGTTCAGCGGTGAACAAGGTTTCCGCTTTTTCTTTCGCCTGCGGCCCCTGCACAGCGACCAGCGCCAGATCATCACGCACCGTCAGTTCAACAGCGTACGGTTCTGCATGCTGCGAAATCCATGCCAGATCTTTCTCGCGTGTAGCGGAGTTAACCACCAGACGGAAATAATTTTCGTTGAGGAAGTAAACGATCAGGTCGTCGATCACGCCGCCGGACGCATTGAGCATGCCGGTGTACAGCGCTTTGCCGGGAACGGTGAGTTTGGCGACATCGTTCGCCAAAAGATAACGGAGGAATTCACGGGTACGGGCACCGTGGAGATCGACAATGGTCATGTGCGAGACGTCAAACATACCGGCATCCTGACGCACGATGTGGTGTTCATCCAGCTGGGAGCCATAATGCAAAGGCATCATCCAGCCGTGGAAATCGACCATACGCGCGCCGCACGCAACATGTTGTTCATAAAGCTGAGTCTGCTTAACCATCTTATTCCTCATTTAATTAAGTGCATAAACAGCACACCGCGCAAACGATACCCTCGCTCGAACTTACCACTGAATCTCCCTGCTAACCATAAGTTAAAATATGCAGAGCGGGATAAATGTCAGTGATTTCACAAGGGCATTGTGCAGAGTTTTTGACTGGCAAACTGGGGTTTGTGACGCAAAATCTACAAATAAACATCAAAAGTGTCGATGTTATATAACGACAAGGCCGGATTTCTCACCATTTGCAGAATGAGAAATCCGGCCCCGGATTAGAAAATGTAATGGAAAAACTGAGCTGAAATTAGATTATTTCAATCGAAGTGAATCGTCCTGTAACCACTCAGGTAAATCATTCAGCCCCATCGCCTGACGCACCAGTTTCGGTTTCACGCCCGGCAGAGAATCCGCCAGCGTCAGGCCGATATCCCGCAACAGTTTTTTGGCAGGATTGTCACCGGCAAACAGTTCGCGGAAGCCCTGCATCCCTGCCAGCATCAGCGCGGCGCTGTGTTTGCGGCGTCGCTCGTAACGGCGTAAATACATGTGCTGGCCGAAATCTTTGCCTTCTTTTTGCAGTCGTCTGATTTCAGATGCCAGTTCTGCGGCATCCATGAAACCTAAGTTGACGCCCTGACCGGCCAGCGGATGCACGGTATGCGCCGCATCGCCCACCAGCGCCAGACGTGGTCCGGCAAAGCTGCGGGCATAACGACCGGTCAGCGGGAAGGTCAGGCGCTCGCTTTCTAAGGTACAAATACCCAGACGCAGGTCAAAGGTACTGGCGAGGATTTTGTTGAACTCTTCAGGCTCCAGCGCGCTCAGGCGCTGTGCTTCATCCGGCGAAACTGACCAGACAATAGAAGACAAATGGGTATCGGCCAGCGGCAGAAATGCCAGAATGCCTTCGCCATGGAAGACCTGGCGTGCAACAGACTGGTGCGGTTCTTCAGTGCGGATGGTCGCAACCAGTGCATGATGGCGATAATCCCAGAATGTCAGCGGGATATCCGCGTGCTGACGCAGCCACGACTGCGCGCCGTCCGCGCCGACCACTAACCGTGCGGTGAGCTGACGATCATCGCTGAGGGTGATAAACGCCTCGTTTTCGCCCCACGCCACATTTTTCAATGTAGCCGGCGCGAGCAAAGTGATGTCGGAAGATTTTTCCGCACGCTGCCACAATGCGCGATGTATCACCTGGTTTTCAATGATGTGGCCGAGATGGCTGAAACCGTACTCTTCGCCACGGAACGCGATTTTACCGAAGCTGTCGCGATCCCAGACTTCCATCCCCTGATAGGCATTTGCACGCTGAGCAATAATGTTGTCCCAGACGCCGATATATTTCAGCAGACGTTCACTGGCAGCATTAATAGCTGAAACCCGCAAACCCGGCTGGTCCGGTAGCGGTGAATCGAGATCCGGCAGCTTGTTTTCCAGCACCGCCACGCGCAGACCGCTGCCCTGTAAACCACACGCCAGCGCCAGACCAACCATTCCGCCACCGGCGATAACCACATCAAAAGATTGCATAATTTTTCCTGTAAGGCTTAACGGTCAACCCAACCTAAAGTTCTGCGGGTAAACGCATCGCGCAAGGGCGTAATGCCTTCCATCGCCAGTAAACCGAGATTACGTCCGACCATTAACGGCAGCCAGCGGTTGGCAAATAGGTGGATCAGGCCATCGGTCACGCCGACGGTTGCCTGCTGATCGGGCTGACGACGCTGCTGATAGTCACTCAGTACGCGGTAACTGCCGACATCGCTGCCATTCGCCGTCGCGTTAGCCAGCGTTTCCGCCAGCGTCATGACGTCACGCAGCCCGAGGTTAAAGCCCTGTCCGGCAATCGGATGCAGCGTTTGTGCTGCATTGCCGACCAGTGCCAGACGATGGCTGATATGACTGTTGGCTTGCTGTAATTGCAGCGGATAGCTGAAACGTTTACCGGCCTGTTTTATGGTGCCCAGACGCCAGCCAAATGCTTTTTGCAGCTCGCTGAGGAACTGCGCTTCGCTCCAGTGATCAATCTCTTCTTTCGCTTCGCGCGGATGACACCAGACCAGCGAGCTGCGTCCATCGGACATCGGCAGCAGTGCCAGCGGCCCGTGTTTTGTGAAGCGCTCAAAAGCACGATTGTGGTGCGGCTCGCTGGTTGCCACGTTGGCAATGACAGCGATCTGACCATAATCCTCACGCTGCCAGCCAATATTGCAGGCTTTTGCCAGCGAAGAATGCGAACCGTCCGCGGCGACAAGCAGCTGCGCGGTCAGCGTTTCACCGGTATCAAGCGTGACACTGGCAGAATCCTGAGAACGCGCGACATCGGTGACTTTTGCCGGGCAATGCAGCGTGACGCCGGGGGCATTTTTCAGCATGGCAAACAGCCGTTTGCCGACTTCATGCAACTCGACCACCTGCCCGAGCGCTTCCACGCCGTAATGCGCGGCATTGAGATTCACAAAAGCCGCATGACCGCGATCACTGACGTGGATATCACGAATTGGCGTGGCAATAGCTTTCAGGGCCGGCCAGATGCCAGCACGGGCTAACTGCTGGCAGGTGCCCTGCGCCAGCGCAATCGAGCGGGCATCAAAACCAGGATGTCCATGATGTTCCGGCGCAGTGGCTTCCACCAGGTGCACCGGCAAACTGCCCTGCGTCAGCGAGGAAATCGCCAGCGCCAGCGAGGCACCGGTCATTCCGCCGCCAACAATGACTATGCTCATATTATTTCTGTGCCGCCGCCATTAATGCTTCAATTTCATCGGCTTCTTTCACCACATCGCCGGTCAGAATTTCAATGCCGGTGGCGGTGATCAGAATGTCGTCTTCGATACGGATACCGATGCCACGGTAAGCTTCGGGTACGTCCGCGTCCGGCGCGATATACAGGCCCGGTTCAACGGTCAGTACCATGCCAGGTTCCAGCGTACGGCTGCGATCTGCCGAGCCGTAATGACCCACGTCATGAACGTCCAGCCCAAGCCAGTGCGATAAACCGTGCATGAAGAACTGTTTGTGCGCCTGCTCAGCGTAAAGGGTTTCAACGTCGCCCTTCATCACGCCGAGTTTGATCAGGCCTTCAATCATCACGCGCACTGCGGCTTCGGTTGCGGCCTGAATGCTGCTGCCCGGGCCGAAGACTTCCAGCGCTTTGTATTCTGACGCCAGCACGATGTCGTAGATTTCGCGCTGCGCTTTGCTGAATTTGCCGTTCACCGGGAACGTACGGGTAATATCACCGGCATAGCCCTGATATTCACAACCGGCGTCGATCAGCACTAAATCGCCGTCACGCAGTTCGCATTCATTTTCGGTGTAATGCAGAATGCAGCCGTTTTCGCCGCCACCCACGATGGTGTTGTAGGACGGATAACGCGCGCCGTGACGGTTAAATTCGTGATGAATTTCGCCTTCAAGCTGATATTCAAACATGCCCGGACGGCATTTTTCCATCGCACGGGTATGCGCCAGCGCGGTAATGTGTCCGGCGCGGCGCATGATGGCGATTTCTTCCGGTGATTTGAACAGGCGCATGTCGTGCACCCACGGACGCCAGTCAATGACAGTCGCAGGAGCAGAGAAATTCTGGCGGAAGCCTTTGCGCAGTTTTTCCATGGCACGGTTTACGATTTCATCGGCATAGGCGTAATCGCCTTGCGCGTGATACACCACATCAAGGCCGTTGAGCAGCAGATGCAACTGGTCGTTGATGTCGTCAAAAGGCAGCGCTTTGGTCACGCCAAGTTTGGCGGGCGCGGCATCCTGACCTAAACGACGGCCAAACCAGATTTCAGCGGTGAGATCACGCACACGGTTAAACAGTACGCTGTGGTTATGATTTTCATCACTTTTCACCAGGATAAGCACCGCTTCCGGTTCATTGAAACCGGTGAAGTACCAGAAATCACTGCTCTGACGATACGGGTATTCACTGTCGGCACTGCGTGTTGCTTCCGGCGCAGAAAAAATTATCGCAGCGCTTCCCGGTGCCATCTTCGCTAACAGCGCCTGACGACGATTCTCAAACTCTTGCTGAGTCATCACCTTCTCCTGAAATCGTTTTAATGTGTGCAATGTTCGGTTAATGCCATCAACCACTAATGCAATGTACGGTGGTTTTCCGCAGCCGTCGGGCGGCTGTGACCAAATTCACCAAAGCAAAGAATCGCCGCGACGCGAACGTATTCGACAACTTCCTCTAAAGATTGCGCCAGTTGTTCCTGATCTTCATCTTCGTCGTAACCGAGTTGCGCGATGCTACGCAAATCATCGATAGCTTCACCGACTTCGCCTTTCACTTTAGCAAGTTTAGGCTGCATCATGCCCAGACCGAGCAGGAAATGGTTCACCCATCCGGCCAGCGCATCGGCACGCTCAAAGACGTGTTTGTCATCGTCAGGCATCAGCATTTTAAATTCAAAGCTGTCATCTTCGAGGGTATCTGACGTCACTTTGCGCAGTTGTTGCAGCAAATCTGCCAGCGTGTGCGGGAAGGCCATGCCTTCGTTTGTCAGGTCATGCACCATCGTCAGCCAGCTGCCGTCGCGATTGCCACCGCACAGCAAGCCACTGATCAAACCGTGCATTTCTGCTGCGGTTAAAGCAACCGATTGTTGTTTCAGGTTTTGATCCAACGAATCGTAAGTAGGGTAAGTATTCTCAATAGACATGCGCATTCGCCATCGTTGGTCGGTTAAGTTCGTGTTATGCTACCACCAAGGTCTGTCGTAGTACCAGATTAGCAGCCCGCTATGGCGTGGTATAAGGCATGAATGGCACGCCCTGAACAATCGGGCAGCAGTCAGCCGGTCATGGGGTTGTAACCTGGTATTGAGATAGTTATAGTGGCGCCCGCTTCCAACATCCTGCGCCAGGTCGTAGTGGTCACGTTGGGGCGGACGAATAAATCAGCAGGAAGGTGGCATGTCTGCACAACCGGTAGATATTCAAATTTTTGGTCGCTCTTTACGAGTGAATTGTCCGCCAGAACAACAGGAAGCACTGAATCTGGCAGCTGATGATCTTAATCAGCGGTTGCAAGATCTGAAAGTTCGCACTAGAGTCACCAATACAGAGCAACTGGTTTTCATCGCGGCATTAAACGTATGTCACGAACTTGCTCAGGAAAGGTTGAAAACGCGCGACTATGCATCCAATATGGAACAACGCATTCGGATGCTGCAACAAACCATCGAGCAAGCTTTGCTCGAACAAGGCCGGATCTCTGAACGTGAAGGGGCGCCTTTCGAATAACACGCGTTGCTGACTGACTGGTCACAGGTCGTCAGAAACGGTAAAAAATTTCTCTGAGATGTTCGCCAGCGGGCCCGTCCCCTGAGCCGATAATTAGTACCAACAGAATGTGATGATCCGTAATCGGTGCGCATGCTCGGTCCGTCCGAGAAGCCTAAAGACTGCGACAGCACGTTCACCTTGAACCATGGGTTCAAGGGTTACAGCCTGCGACGGCATCTCGGAGATTCCCCTTTCTTTTCGGTACATCCCTTTCTGGTGTTTGTATCTATGTCCTACACTCCTCAGTTCTCTTCAGCCCGACAAATTATCCGTACTGAAATTCGCCAACGCAGAAACTCTCTGACCGCTGAGCAGCAAACGCATTTTGCCCATCAGGCCGCAGAGCGTGTCGCCACGCATCCTGAGATTCAATCCGCAAAAACCATTTCCGTCTTTCTGTCTTTTGATGGCGAGCTGGATACAGCCCCCCTGATCGACCGCTTATGGCGCGAAGGTAAGCAACTTTGCCTGCCGGTCCTTCACCCTTTCTCTGCGGGTAATCTGCTTTTTCTGCGTTATACGCCCGAAACACCGCTGGTCCGCAATCGCCTCAAAATCCTTGAGCCGCAGCTGGACGTCACCCAGGTCATTCCTTTATTACAGCTGAATATCATCCTGACGCCACTGGTCGCCTTCGACAGCACCGGGCAACGTTTAGGGATGGGCGGCGGCTTTTATGACCGTACTCTGGAAAACTGGCAGGAAGGCGGGCCGTATCCGATAGGTCTGGCGCACGATTGCCAGCATGTCGATGCGTTGCCGACAGAACACTGGGATGTGCCGTTACCTGAAGTGATTACGCCAGGTAAAATATGGACATGGTAATGCCAGACAATAAAACATCGCTGTAAAGTGCAGATACGCCATAAGCTGTGAGCAACCTTTAAGTATGTTGTAACTAACCAGAGTATCTTTACGCCAGACCACACATCGGACTAACTCTAACCCTCTGAAATAAAACACATCTCTTTATTTATACATACCGTTACACGCCGATACCAATCACTCACGGACAGCGCTGTTCGTCACGCCTATTATTCTCTCACCGGCCCCGCAGTGGGGTGGACACATAAACCAAAAATTCTTAAGGAATTACACATGAAAAAAGTATTAGCTCTGGTTGTAGCCGCTGCAATGGGCCTGTCTTCAGTTGCTTTCGCTGCTGAAACCACTGCAACTCCAGCACCCGCTGCAACAGCAACTACCGCTGCTCCGGCTCATGCGACTAAGCATAAAGCACATAAAAAACCTGTGCAGAAAGCTCAGGCTGCCAAGAAACACAAAAAAGCAGCTAAGAAAGCGCCAGTAGCTCAAAAAGCTCAGGCTGCCAAAAAACACGTGAAACATGCTAAGAAAGCTGCCCCGGTAGCTCAGAAAGCCCAGGCTGCTAAAAAACAAGTAAAACATGCCAAGAAAGCTGCTCCGGTAGCTCAGAAAGCCCAGGCTGCTAAAAAACACGTAAAACATGCCAAGAAAGCTGCTCCGGTAGCTCAGAAAGCCCAGGCTGCTAAAAAACACGTGAAACATGCTAAGAAAGCTGCTCCGGCTGCAAAAGCAACGCCAGCAGCATAAGAAGTAACGAAGAAGTCTTCGTGAGTATTTCTGCTCACTCTTATCAAGACTGTTAATTTAACACCCGGTTCGCCGGGTGTTTTTTTCTCCGGTTTTTATTCTGAGGTACTGACAGATGACACTGCGCCGCTACCAGTTTGAAATCACCCTGTCATCATTGATCCTTTGTGGTCTGGTCGCCCTCTCCTTTTACTTCTGAATGCTTTTTAATTCTGAACGCTTTTACTCCTGAATGCTTAGTCATCCCGGTAAGATCCCCTCCCGACATTCTTCACTTTCCCGATATCCCTTCTTCTTTCTTTGAAACCAGAAAGCAAAAAACCGCCTTGCGGCGGCTTTGATATTTACGACTGATGTAATCAGTACAGCAAACGTGCGCGGATAGTGCCCGGAATGGCCTTCATCAGTTGCAGCGCAGTGGTCAGCGTGTTGATATCCGTTTCTGCATCAATCACCACATAACCGATTTCAGGGCTGGTTTGCAGGTACTGCGCAGCAATGTTGATACCCTGTTCCGCAAAAATCTGGTTGATGCTGGTCAGCACACCCGGACGATTTTCGTGGATATGCAGCAGACGGCTGGCTTTCTCGGTGTGTGCCGGCAGAGAAGCTTCAGGGAAGTTAACCGCTGACAGTGTTGAACCATTGTCAGAGTACTTCGCCAGTTTGCCTGCGACTTCCAGACCAATACCTTCCTGCGCTTCCATCGTCGAACCGCCGATGTGCGGCGTCAGCAATACGTTGTCGAATTCACACAGCGGAGAATTGAACGGGTCGCTGTTAGTCGCCGGTTCTTCCGGGAAGACGTCGATAGCCGCACCGGAAAGATGTTTGTTACGCAGCGCATTGCACAGCGCAGGGATGTCGATGACCGTACCGCGTGAGGCGTTGATCAGCAGTGCGCCCGGCTTCATCTGCGCCAGCTGCACTTCAGAAATCATGTCTTTGGTTCCGGCTGTTTCCGGCACATGCAGCGTGACGACGTCGCTGGTATTGAGCAATTCTTCCAGTGTGGCAATCGGCTGCGCGTTGCCCAAAGGCAGCTTGCTTTCAATGTCATAATAGAAGACGCGCATCCCCAGGCTTTCCGCCAGAATCCCCAGCTGCGTACCAATGTGGCCGTAACCGATGATACCCAGACGTTTACCGCGCGCTTCAAACGAGCCGACAGCCAGTTTGTTCCAGATACCGCGGTGCGCCTTGGCGTTAGCTTCAGGAATGCCACGCATCATCAGCAGCATTTCGCCCAGCACCATTTCGGCAACCGAACGGGTATTGGAGAACGGTGCGTTGAAGACCGGAATACCGCGACGGGTCGCCGCTTTCAGATCCACCTGATTAGTCCCGATACAGAAACACCCAACAGCCACCAGTTTTTCGGCTGCCTGGAACACTTCTTCAGTCAGCTGAGTACGCGATCGGAGTCCAACAAAGTGCGCATCACGGATCGATTCTTTCAGCGACTCCGTATCTAAAGCACCTTTGTGAAATTCAATATTGGTGTAGCCCGCGGCACGGAGTGTATCAACCGCACTTTGGTGGACGCCTTCCACTAACAAAAATTTAATCTTGTCTTTCTCAAGTGATACTTTTGCCATTTCCCGACCCTATATTTTTCTGGCTGAAATCGAACTGCTAGGTGACTGCTCACAGTCAACATAACAAAAAATCCGCCATCATCAATACAAACGATTGCCTGACAGGCAGCAGAAGGCTCACCTCGCCAGAGGGTTTTCAGCATTTCATGCTGGTTAGATTTTATGGAGCCAGACGTTCAGGAGGAGAATTTCAGGAATGTGACATAAGTCACCAAATTAAGGCTTTTGAAGAAAAGATGATTCAGCCAGAAAATTATCATCTTCATAACATTGTGTTATGACAGGAGTGTGTCTGGCTGCTTTTATCTGAGCAGCCAGATCTTCTGCTTATCGCTGGATTATTTCAGCTTAACAGTTTTAACGCCTTCAGAAGTGCCGACCAGCGCCACGTCAGCACCACGGTTAGCAAACAGGCCGACGGTCACGACACCGGCGATCCCGTTGATCTTATTTTCCAGCGCGATGGCATCTATAATGCTCAGGTTATGCACGTCGAGGATCACGTTGCCGTTGTCGGTCAGGACATTCTGACGGTACTCCGGCAGACCGCCGAGTTTCACCAGTTCACGCGCAACATAAGAGCGCGCCATCGGGATCACTTCTACCGGCAGCGGGAATTTACCCAGCACATCAACCTGCTTGGAAGCATCCACGATACAGATGAATTTTTTGGCAATCGCCGCAATGATTTTTTCGCGGGTCAGCGCTGCACCGCCGCCTTTGATCATCTGCATTGCGCCGTTGATTTCATCCGCGCCATCAACATACACATCCAGCGAGTCCACTTCATTGCTGTCGAAAACGTGGATGCCTAAGCTTTTCAGTTTTGCGGTAGAGGCGTCGGAGCTGGAAACCGCGCCTTCAATCTGGCCTTTGATGGAACCCAGTGCGTCAATGAAATGTGCGGCGGTGGATCCGGTACCGACACCGACAATGGTGCCCGGCGTGACGTAATCCAGTGCGGCCCAGCCGACTGCTTTTTTCAATTCTTCCTGCGTCATAATGGCTTCTCTGTCTGATAACACGAAAGTGGCGTGAATGCTTCGATGTAACGAATAGTGCCGGTGATTATAAAGCATGTCCCGCCAATATGGATAAACATCACCGCAGCCAGATCACACTTATTAAGTGCAATTGTGCAGCAAACACAAAGATTTTCCTCACCACAAATCCTGACAATCTGTGGCATAGTGTTCGGATAAAATTAAATCTAAGGGACAGAACTCCGATGAAACGCCCGGACTATAGAACGCTGCAGGCACTGGACGCGGTGATCCGCGAGCGCGGTTTTGAGCGCGCCGCACAGAAGCTTTGCATCACTCAATCGGCGGTCTCTCAGCGCATTAAACAACTGGAAAATTTGTTCGGCCAGCCTTTGCTGGTGCGTACCGTGCCGCCTCGTCCGACCGAGCAGGGTCAGAAATTACTGGCATTACTGCATCAGGTGGAATTGCTGGAAGAAGAGTGGCTGGGCAGTGACAGCAATAATGAAAGCAACGATACGCCGCTGCTGCTTTCACTGGCGGTGAACGCCGACAGTCTGGCGACCTGGCTGTTACCGGCGCTGAAATCGGTACTGGTCGATTCGCCTATCCGTCTGAATTTGCAGGTGGAAGATGAAACGCGCACGCAGGAACGTCTGCGTCGCGGTGAAGTGGTCGGTGCGGTGAGTATTCAGCCACAGCCGCTGCCGAGTTGTCTTGTGGATCAGCTGGGTGCCCTCGACTATTTGTTTGTCGGTTCCAGGCCCTTTGCGGATCGCTATTTCCCGAACGGCGTCACCCGCTCCGCTTTGCTGAAAGCGCCTGCAGTGGCGTTTGACCATCTGGACGATATGCATCAGGCGTTCCTGCAACAGAACTTCGATTTGTCGCCGGGCAGCGTGCCGTGCCACATCGTTAACTCGTCGGAAGCCTTTGTGCAGCTGGCCCGTCAGGGCACCACCTGCTGTATGATCCCGCATCTGCAAATCGAGAAAGAACTGGAAAGCGGCGAACTGATCGACCTGACACCCGGCCTGTTCCAGCGCCGTATGCTTTACTGGCACCGTTTTGCGCCGGAAAGCCGCATGATGCGTAAAGTCACTGACGCGCTGATCGCCCACGGTCATCAGGTGTTGCGTCAGGACTGATGAAAATATCCGGTATGGAAAGCGGTGCTTAACCGCTTTTCTCCCGGACCATTTCGATCAATGCCCGCAAAGCCGCAGGGACATGACGGTTTCCCGAGAAATAGAGAAACAAACCAGGGACAGGCGGACACCAGTCTTCCAGCACCGCGATTAAGCGCCCCTCTTTCAGCGCTATCCGCGCGTAATCTTCCGGAACATACGCAATCCCCAGGCCGTCCTCTGCGGCCTCAACCATCAGTTGTGTATTGTCCAGCGTCAGATTTCCGGGCACATCAATTGCCACTTCCTCTGCGCGTTTTTGAAATTCCCAACGATAACGTTTGCCGCTAGGCAGACGCTGCCGCAAACACTGATGACGAGCAAGGTCATCCGGCGTTTCAGGGGCCGGATACATAGCAATATAATCCGGTGATGCTACGGCCAGAAATCGTAAATCGGGGCTGAGCCGCACAGCGATCATGTCCCGTGGAACCGCTTCTCCCAGCCGGATCCCCGCATCAAAACCCTGCCCGACAATATCCACCAGCTTTCCTTCCGCCACCAGATCCAGCGTCACACCGGGATAACGCGTCATGAACTCCGGCACAATATTCCGCAACAACAGGCGGATAGCGCCTTCGCTGCCGTTAATGCGCAGTTCACCGGTCAGTCGCCCCTGCTCACCCGCGACATCCTCCAGCGCGGCATCCAGCCCGCTCATCAGCGGATCGATGCGTTTCAGCAAGCGTTCGCCCGTTTCAGTCAGCGACACACTGCGCGTAGTGCGGTGCAAAAGGCGTGCGCCAAGGCGATCTTCCAGCCCGCGCATAACGTGGCTGAGCGACGATCGCGTGATGCCCAGAAGATCGGCGGCGCGGCGGAAACTCCCGTGTTCGGCGATAGCCATAAAGGCCCGGAGTTCTGCCAGGGTCGGTTTGTTCATGGATGGCGTGTTCATTGGTGGTTAATGTTCACCTGTTCATGCAGTTTATTGGGTATTAACGCACCAATAGTATTGCCCTACCCTGAATGTCTGGCAACGTCTGTAATTGAGGAATTTGAGAATGACAAAGACATGGTTTATTACCGGAACATCCACCGGCCTCGGACGCCTGCTCACCGGGCAGCTGCTTCTGCGCGGCGACAGGGTGATCGCCACATTACGCAAACCGGGCGCGCTTGACGACTTGCTGGCAAGTTATGGAGATCGGCTGCAAATCCTCATGCTCGATATCACCGATACATCGGCTATCCGAACCGCCGTCGGCGCTGCATTTGCCAAAGCCGGACGTATAGATGTGGTGGTCAGTAATGCAGGTTACGGCCTGTTTGGCGCAGGTGAAGAAGTCAGTGACGGGCAAATCGAAAGACAGATCGCCACCAATCTGGTGGGTTCTATCCAGCTTATCCGCGCCGTTTTGCCACACCTGCGCACACAAGGAGGCGGCCGGATTGTGCAGGTTTCATCAGAAGGCGGGCAGATCGCTTATCCGAATTTCAGCCTATATCATGCAACAAAATGGGGAATTGAAGGATTTGTCGAATCGGTGGCGCAGGAGGTGAAACCGTTTGGTATCGACTTCCTGATTATTGAACCGGGCCCGACCAGTACGGAATTTGGCGCAGGTCTGGATCACGCCGAACCGATGGACTGCTATGAAACCACACCTGCCGGTGAAGTACGCCGTGCGATTGCATCCGGTGATTTCGCCATTAAAGGCGACGCGCTGAACACCGTCAGGGCGATGATCGCCGCTGCCGATGAAGTGAATCCGCCGCTGCGTCTCGCGCTCGGCAGCACGGCTTACGCGTCGGTCAGTCAGGCACTGACAGAAAGATTACGGGTACTGGAGGCACAAAAAGACGTAACGTTTTCAGCAGATAAATAGCCGTAACCGGTGGCATTAAATTCAGAAAACAAAAAACCCGCCGGAGCGGGTTTTTCATTTTCACGGCGTCAGGTTTACTGAGCCGGTGCTGGTGCTGGTGCCTGCGGCTGCAATTCGAACACCACATCGACCTGATCGTCGAAGTGAATACTCTGCTGCTCATAGGTCTGCGCGACATCGCTCTGCCCTGCGGCTTCGGCGGTTTTATACATACGCGCCACCGGCATTGGCTGGTAGTTAGCCACGTGATAACGAATGCTGTAAACCGGCCCCAGTTTGGTATTGAAGCCTTCAGCCAGTGATTTCGCCTGCTGAGTAGCGTTTTCGATGGCTTTCTGACGCGCTTCATCACGGAATTTATCCGGATTAGCCACGCCCAGTTCAACCGCACGCACTTCATTCAGACCTGATTTCAGTGCGCCATCCAGCAATTCGTTCAGTTTATCCAGCTGACGCAAAGTCACCTGCACCTGACGCACAGCACGGTAGCCTTTCAGCTGTGAAGTGCCATCTTTCAGGTAATTGTATTCCGGCTGAGTACGCAGGTTGGCCGCATTGATATCTTTTTTCTCAATGCCGTTTTTTTGCAGGAACGCATAATAGGCCGCTACGCGTTCATCAGCCTGTTTCTTGGCGCTGGCTGAATCATTCGCCGACACGCTGACTTCAATCGCCAGCGTCGCGATATCCGGCGTCGCATCAACACTCGCCGTGCCTGACGTCACCACGTGCGGTCCGGCAGGTAATTCCGCCGCTTGCAACGCCAAAGGTAATGTCCCTAATCCCAACATCGCTGCTACAGCTAATGCTTTCAGTTTCACAGTGCCTCCATTAATCATCAAAGATCTGGCAATAGATAGGTCAAAACAATCTGCGAAACCGTAGCATAATCCGTTACAACTGAAACTAAGATTAGTGACAAAAGCTGATTTAAGGCTAAAAACTTAAAGCACACCGGTCTGGCGAGCCAGTTGTAGGGCAATGCCCCACATGATCACGCCAACGATAAAATTGATGACCCGCTGCACTTTGCCGGTATTCAGCCACGGCGCCAGCATCGCGGCGAGGATGGCCAGCCCGAAGAACCATATTACCGATGCACTGACCGCACCGAGCGCAAACCACGAACGCTCATCAGGGCTCAGACTGCCACCCAGACTGCCGAGTACCACGAAAGTATCGAGATATACGTGCGGATTCAGCCAGGTGACCGCCAGCATGCTGACGACAATTTTCCAGCGGCTTTGCTTCGCCACTTCGGCCTGCGCCAGTTCAGGATTTTTGCTGAATGCCGTGCGAAATGCACCCCAGCCATACCACAGTAAAAACGCAACTCCACCCCAGCTCACCAGTAACAGTAATGTCGGAGATTGACTCAGCAGTGCGCTGCCGCCAAAGATGCCGCCGCAGATCAGCGCAATATCGCTCAGCGCGCATAATCCGGCAATCATCAGGTGATACTGTCGGCGAATGCCCTGATTCATTACAAACGCATTCTGCGGGCCAATCGGTAAAATCATTGCGGCGCTCATCGCCAGTCCTTGCAGGAAAATAGCCAGCACGGAGAACTCCTTCGAGAGTTGATAACAGAGGGTTGATGACAAAGGGTTAATAACAAAGATTGCGCGCAGTGTAAGGGCTTTGCTGGCATAAGAGGAAATGGATATTTCTAATCGCTCATTAGGCTGGCTTATCAGCGACGGGCTGAAGCGTCAGGCATGAAAAAGGCGCCCGCAGGCGCCTGAGAAAATCGGAATCTGGCAGGAATGTGTTATTCGAACGAGCGACGTTCTTCCTGCTGGTTGCCTGCCGCATTCGCGACCTGATAAAGGTGAACATCCATCTGCGGATAAGCAATGTTGATGTTGTTTTTATCCAGTGCGCGTTTGAACGACTCAAGCAGATCCCATTTCACGTTCTGCGCATCACCGTTGCTGGTCCATGCGTACACGATGAAATTCAGGGTTGATGCTGCCATTTCGTTCAGACGAACCACAACGTCTTTATCTTTCAAAACACGCGGATCGGCAGTAACGATCTCGGTCAGGAGTTGCTTAACCAGATCGATGTCAGAGTCATAACCCACGCCAATGGTCAGGTCGATACGGCTGGTTGGTTCGCGGGAGTTGTTGATGATGTTACCAGCGATGATTTTACCGTTTGGCACCACAATGATTTTGTTGTCCGGCGTACGCAGTGTGGTGGAGAAAATTTGTACCTGAGTGACAGTACCCGCCACACCACCAAGGTCAACATATTCACCGGCGCGGAACGGACGGAAGATCACCAGCAAAACGCCGGCTGCAAAGTTAGACAGTGAACCCTGCAATGCCAGACCGACGGCCAGACCGGCAGCACCGATAACCGCAATCACGGACGTGGTTTGCACGCCGATCCGTCCCAGAACCGCAATCAGCGTGAACGCAATAATCGCGTAACGCACCATGGCGGAAAGGAAGTCGGAAACCGTAATATCAATGCCACGAACCTTTAAAACCCGGCTGACGGCACCGGAAACGATGCGGGCGATAATCATACCGACAATCAGAATGAAAATAGCGGCCACAATATTCACAGCGTAATGAAGCAGTAAGGCCTGGTTTCTTACCAACCAGTTGCCAGCATTATTAATGCTGCCTACAACATTCAAATCATCCATTTAAAGTACCCCAAAATTACACCCTGACGGGCTGCAAGAAATCAAAGCTGCCCGACGATGCGGGCAGCAAGTGTGCTTTAAGGTTAACTAACAATGCGATGAAGTGCCAATCCTGTGGGAAAGACTTCAGATAAATTAAGAATTTGCGTGACTGTTTTTCAGCGATTCGGGCGTTTTGAAGGCCTGCAATGGCCCGCGACCACTCAGCGTAAAGGCTGAGATTATCGTGAAGGTCAGTGCGACCAAGCCCAGGATCAGATACGTTCCGTGGAAACCGATACGGTCATACATATTGCCCGCGAACACCGACATAAAGATGATTGCCACCTGTTTGAAGAAGCAGAACGTCACCAGATAAATCGTCGCGGAGAAGCGTACTTCAAATACGGACGTAATGTATTTGAAGCAACCGACAATCAGGAACGGCACCTCGAACATATGCAGGGTTTTCAGCACAACCACTTCCAGCGGCGATGACGCGAAAGACGAGCCGATGATGCGTACAGACATAATTGTCCCGGCCAGCAGCAGCGCATTCTTACCGCCAATGCGGTTCACAATCAGCGGCGCGAAGAACATGATGCAGGCGTTAAGTAACTCGCCCATGGTGGTCACATAGCCAAAGACGCGCGTCCCTTCAGAAGATGACGTGAAGAACGAGGTAAAGAAGTTGGCAAACTGCTGGTCAAACACGTCGTATGTGCAGGAAACGCCGATGACGTACAACGCCAGGAACCACAGTTTTTTATCTTTCAGCAGTTCCACCGCCAGTTTGAGATTGAACGGTTTGCTATTCGCTCCCAGTTCGTTGGCCACGCGGGCGCTGGAGGTGACTTCTGGTTTGGCAATAAGCAGCAAAATCGCGAGGATCACCGCACAGCCGGAACCAAGCCAGAACACGAACTCATTGTTGATGGTAAACATGATACCGACTACCGATGCACACAGCGCCCAGCCGACACAGCCAAACATGCGGGCACGACCAAATTCAAAGCTGCTGCGGCGGCTGACTTTCTCAATATAGGCTTCAATGGCAGGCGCACCGGCGTTATAAATCAGACCAAGGTAAATCCCGCCAACGACCGAACCGAGATAAATATTAATTTTCAGTAACGGGCCAAACACGTAGATAAAGAAGGGCGCGAAGAGGATTAGCATACCGGTGATGATCCACAGCAGATGCTTTTTCAGCCCCAGTTTATCCGCCAGTAAACCGAACACCGGCTGGAATAACAGCGAGAACAGCGAAATGCTGGCAAAGATAATGCCGGTGTCACTTTTGCTGATCTGATTGATGTCATGCAGCCAGATCGGGAAAAACGGGAAGTAGGCGCCCATGATGAAAAAGTAAAAGAAGAAGAACAGCCCGAACATCCAAAAGTTAGTATTTTTCAGGTAATACATAAGCAATTTCCTTACGTCTGAATATCGCGCCGCCGGGGATTAACACGGCGGCGCAGGCTGTCAGGCACGTTTCATGGTGAACGAATAATGGTACTGACCGGCTGTCAGCAGGAAATCGGGGCTGACGCTCGGGCTCCACGAATCATCGCCGCCGACGCCCATATGGAAGCCGTCGATGTTCAGCCAGGTGCCCTCTTCTTCACGCAGTAAATGACGATGACTGGTCTCCATCAGCTGTTGCAGGCTGTAGCGGCTAAGACCAAAGTGGAAATTACCGCGCAGTTTCCATCCGGCATAATCCAGCTCACGGGTATCCCCGCGCAGGCCGTTTTCGGTCGGGAATACGTAAGGCGTATAGAGCTCACCAAGTGGCAAAGTCCATCGCCCATGTTGTGCGGCCAGACGGCGATCCGGGTAGTTTTCGTGTGGCCCCAGCCCCAGCCAGCTGACGTTTTCTGCTGTTTCTGCCAGCTGACAGGTCAGGCCAATGCGCCCCGGCGACGGTACGTTTGCTGCCACGCGAACATCGGCACTGATATGTAGCTCGCCCTGATTATCGATGCGGAAAATTTTGCGGCTCAGCAGGCGCATTTCCTCGCCCGCCATAAACGCGTGCGTGGTAATAATCACCACGCCGTCCTGCAACTGATCGGCGGAGATATTCAGCAGACGCGATTCCAGCTGATACATGCCGGCGGCTTTCCAGCGCTCCACCCAGGCATTCGGGTCGATACGCGTGACTTCGCTGACGCCGATATCGTTATCTACCGGCGCACGGACAAACTGGTCGCGCAGTGCGCTAAGCAGGCGCGGCGTTTTGCCATCAAACCACTGTTCCAGCTGGCCGGTTTGCTGACTGAACTGCCAGCGTTGCGCGCCGTGTACTACGGAAATCAGGTCGCCCTGCTGATCCAGAACCGGCGCAGCGGCGGAGATTTTCTCCGGCACCGGCAAGGTCAGCGGCTGCGGCAGCTGCCATTGATCCCAGGCGCTTCGGTGCCCCGCTTCTGACCACGCGGTTGCCTGCAGCTGGTGTACTGCGACGTTCAGCCACAAATCGCCTTCTGCCTGCGGGATATCGCCCAGCTCTAACGTTTGTTTACCGCATGGCGCGATATTCAGTACCGTTTCGCCCTGCGAGATGACTTCGCCGTCACGTTCAATGCGCCAGACTAACTGTTCGTTATCGCTGTGACGGAACAGGTATTCACTGTGAATTTCCAGCGTCAGCGGCGAGGTACCGGTCAGGGAGAACTGGAAGAATTGCTGGGCGCGCTGCGCTTCGAACAAGGACGGATGCGGCGTGCGGTCGGCAAATACCAGACCATTCATGCAGAACTGACGATCGTTTGGCGTATCGCCAAAATCACCGCCGTAAGCCATATAGCGTTCGCCGTTTTCGCCGGTATGCAACAGACTCTGATCGACCCAGTCCCAGACGAAACCGCCCTGCAAGCGCGGGAACTGACGGAAGGCTTTCCAGTATTTGTCGAAACCGCCGAAGCTGTTACCCATCGCGTGAGCGTATTCGCAGAGGATCAGCGGACGTGTTTCATCCGGCATGCTGATCCACTTTTTAATCGACCATTTTGGTACCGCCGGGAACGGCTGATCCTGCTCAACGCGGGAATACATCGGGCAGATAATGTCGGTTGCTGCGCTGTTAGCGCCGCCGCCTTCGTACTGCACAGGACGGGTCGGATCGACAGATTTGATCCAGCTGTATAACGCGTCGTGGTTTGCGCCATGCCCGGATTCGTTGCCCAGTGACCAGATGATAATGCACGGATGATTGCGGTCGCGCTGAACCATACGTGTAACGCGTTCGCTGAAAGCGTTGAACCATACCGGATCGTCCGACAAACGGTTCATCGGCTGCATGCCGTGGGTTTCGATATTGGCTTCATCGACCACATACAGACCGTATTCGTCACACAGCTTGTACCACAGCGGATGGTTCGGATAATGCGAGCAGCGCACGGCGTTAAAGTTGTGCTGTTTCATCAGCACAATGTCACGGCGCATGGTGGCTTCATCCATCACCTGACCGTTTTCAGGATGATGTTCGTGGCGGTTGGTGCCGCGGATCAATACCGGCTGACCGTTCACTTTCAGCAGCCCGTTGCTGATTTCCACCTGACGGAAACCGACGTCACAGGCTTCGGCTTCTATAAGCTGGCCTTGCGGAGAAATCAGGGAAATCACGGCACGATACAGCGCCGGTTGTTCTGCGCTCCATAAAGCCGGCTGGCTGACAGGCAGGCGCAGCGTAGTGCGGTCATATGCCGCCCCGCGTTCATCGATAATTTCGCTGCCCAGCGGTTGCTGATGTTCTGCGACCGGTTTATCGCCCTGCCATAACTGGACACGCACCTGATAATCAGCCGCGTTTTCCTGCGGCACGGCGGCACTGACCTGCACTTCCAGCTCGGCCTGCGTGAAGCCATGGAACAGATGCGTGCGCACCTGGTAATCCGTAATTTGCTCCACCGGTTTATGCAGCAACGTAACATCGCGGAAAATACCGCTCATGCGCCACATATCCTGATCTTCCAGATAGCTGCCATCGCTCCAGCGAAGCACCATCACCGCCAGACGGTTTTCACCCGAGTGCAGCACATGACTGAGATCGAATTCCGCCGGTAAACGGCTGTCCTGCGAATAGCCGATCCACTGGCCGTTGCACCACAAATAGAACGCGGAATTGACGCCGTTAAACACGATGCGCGTCTGTCCGCTGTTCAGCCAGTCTTTATCCACAGAAACTGTGAGCGAGTAACAACCGGTGGGGTTTTCTTCAGGCACAAACGGCGGATTGACCGGGATCGGATACTGTACGTTGGTATAAATCGGTGCGTCATAGCCTGCCAGTTGCCAGTTGGAGGGCACCTGTACGGGATCCGCATCCGCCAGATCCTGCTGTAACCATTGCTCCGGCACCGCTTCCGGACGGGTGAAATAGCTGAATACCCATTCGCCGTTCAGGCTGCGGATCCTTTCTGAAGGCTGATTTCCCCTGGCTTCTTGTGCATCACGCCAGCTGTTGAAAGGCGGGTGCGCGGGTAATCTGTTGCACTGCGTCGAGGCAGGTTTTTCCCAGTCACGGCGGGCCAGAACGGTGGCCAGTGATGATAATTTATCTTCCGCTGATGAAGTCATAATTTCTCCCCGGTAAATTGTTATGCGCTCACAATAATATAAACATGCGTAACCGGAGAGAGTAAGTAAAGCGCAGGGATGCGGGAAAGGGACGCGGATCACAAAATCCGCGACATGGACAATTAAATGAGGAACGGACTAAGAGAAGATCAGAGCGCGCTGAGCTGACGGGCGATGCGGATCAGTTCCTGCGACAACGCTTCCTGTGACACATTTTCTGCGCCAGGTCGGGCGGTGGTGTAGCGCTCAACCAGGGACGTGGGCAGCAACAGTGAGTCGCTGTGGTGATCGCTGTGATTATGCAGATGATCCACCAGCCGGTTGACGCTCTCGTGACCGAGCAGACGGAAATCCTGTTTGATGGTGGTCAGCGGCGGGAAGAAAAAGGCGCTGTCTTCGGTATCGTCATAGCCAATTACCGATATTTGTTCCGGCACCCGCAGGCCAAACTCGTGCACAGCGCGCAAGACGCCGAGCGCCATCTGGTCATTGGCGACCAGAATCGCCGTCGGGCGCACCGGCTGATTGAGCAGTAATAACGCCTGCTGATAACCCGACGCTGCGCTCCAGTCGCCGTGCTGAACCACACAGGGCGTAATATCGTGCGTCGCCAGCGTATTCAGCCAGCCTTCATAACGCAGGCGCGCTGAGATGGATTCAAGCGGGCCGGTCAGCACCGCGATCTGCTGATGACCTAGCGCCAGCAAATGCTCTACGCCCTGCTTCGCCCCGCAGTGCGGATCGAACAGAATTTTGAAGACGTCAGCTTCTGGATCCACATCCAGAAACAGCGCCGGTAAATTGCCACAAAGCTGTGCGATTGCAGCCGCATCGTCATTCGACAGCGGCACGTTAATCAGCACGCCGTCCACCCGCTGCGACATCAGTTCGTTCACCGCCGTGCGACAGGCGGCCAGACTCAGGTTATCAATCATCGAAATCACGACGTTGAAACCTAACTGGTTTGCGCGGGTTTTCATCGCCGACGCGATTTGTGATGGGGCATGCAGCGCCAGTTCGGTGGTCGCCAGTCCGAGGGTGAAGCTTTGTTTACCCGCCAGTTGCTGGGCAACGCGGTTCGGAACGTAATTGAGCGCTGCCATCGCCTGTTCGACTTTGTTGCGCGTTCTTACCGACACGTGCGCTGCCTGATTCAGTACACGCGAAACGGTCTGATAAGACACACCCGCGTGGCGCGCGACATCATCAAGGGTGACAGATTTTGGCTTCATGGCTTTCTACCTTCAGACTTCATGTTAAGGACAGCTTAAATCGCCTTCTTCGCAGTGCAGAATGTCATTAATTTCTTTGGTGCGCTGCTCGGTTTTCTGTTGCAGACAGCCGGAATAGATCATCGGCTGAACAGAACCCCCGTCAACGCCGGAAGACATAAACGCGCAGTCGTTATCACGAAATGCAATCCAGCTGCGCTGGGCTGCTTTGAATTTGGTTTGCTGCTCCGGCGAAAGCTGCGCCATTTTTTGTTTATAGGCCTGATTTAATAACGTATCACTGCGTTTGAACTCCTGTCCGGCACAAATGTTCATATCCATCTGCGTCGTGGCATTTTTACAGTCGGTTTCAGCGGCATGAACAAAAGGTGTCAGGGCAAATAACGCGAACAACGCTATACGCATAATTTTCTCCGCCAGTGGCGTTTCCGTTAACAGGACTGACATTGTGAAGATAAAACGGGCAATAAAAAAGGGGCCGAAGCCCCTTTGACGATTATCCTCACATTCCGGTGGTCAAGCACCGGAAGCGTAAGAATTACAGTACGTCGATTGCGTTCAGTTCTTTGAATGCCAGTTCCAGGCGAGTCACCATGGAAGACTGTGCAGCACGCAGCCATACGCGCGGGTCATAGAATTTCTTGTTAGGTTTGTCCGCGCCTTCCGGGTTACCCAACTGACCTTGCAGGTAAGCTTCGTTTTTCTTGTAGAACTGCAGGATACCGTCCCAGTTAGCCCACTGGGTGTCGGTGTCGATGTTCATTTTGATAACACCGTAGCCTACAGATTCTTTGATTTCTGCTGCAGTAGAACCGGAACCGCCGTGGAAGACGAAGTTCAGGCTGTTGTGTGGCAGGTTGTGTTTCTTGCACACGTATTCCTGAGAATCACGCAGGATCGTTGGAGTCAGTTTGACGTTACCTGGTTTGTAAACACCGTGTACGTTACCGAATGACGCAGCGATAGTGAAACGCGGGCTGATAGCGTTCAGTTTTTCGTATGCGTAATCAACGTCTTGCGGCTGAGTGTACAGTGCAGATGCGTCCATATGGCTGTTGTCCACGCCATCTTCTTCACCGCCGGTGCAACCCAGTTCGATTTCCAGAGTCATGTCGATTTTTGCCATGCGAGCTAAGTACTTGCTGCAAATTTCGATGTTTTCTTCCAGGGATTCTTCAGACAGGTCGATCATGTGTGAAGAGAACAGTGGCTTACCGGTTTTAGCGAAGTGAGCTTCACCCGCGTCCAGCAGACCGTCGATCCATGGCAGCAGTTTCTTCGCGCAATGGTCGGTGTGCAGGATGACTGGCACGCCGTAATGTTCTGCCATCTGATGTACGTGATGTGCGCCAGAGATTGCACCCAGGATTGCCGCGCCTTGTGGCACGTCAGTTTTCAGGCCTTTACCTGCGATGAACGCAGCGCCACCGTTAGAGAACTGAACGATAACCGGTGAACGGACTTTCGCAGCAGCTTCGAGAACGGCGTTGATAGAGTCGGTGCCTACGCAGTTAACCGCTGGCAGAGCAAATTTGTTTTCTTTAGCAATAGCGAAAACTTTCTGTACATCATCACCAGTGATAACGCCTGGTTTTACGAAATCAAAAATTTTAGACATAGTTCTTTGTCCTGTATTCGTCGGCCGTAGATGGATTGAATCGGTTTGCTATGTCGCGCGAGTTCCACTGTGCAGCCCCTCGCGCGGCAAAGAAGAACAGGAAGCCGTAAGCTTCCCGCTCAGGGTTCATTACTTCTTAGCACGCTCTTCCAGCATCACAACCGCTGGCAGTGCTTTCCCTTCAACGAATTCCAGGAATGCGCCACCGCCAGTGGAGATATAGGAAATTTTGTCAGCGATACCGAACAGGTCGATAGCCGCCAGAGTGTCGCCGCCGCCTGCGATAGAGAATGCTTCGCTGTCAGCAATGGCCTGCGCCACAATCTCGGTCCCTTTACGGAAGTTAGGGAACTCGAACACGCCTACAGGACCATTCCACAGAATGGTTTTAGCGTTTTTAATGATCTCAGCCAGGCGGTTTGCTGACTCGTCGCCCATGTCGAGAATTTGTTCGTCATCTTTGATGTCTTTAACAGACTTCACAGTTGCAACGGCTGTTTCAGAGAACTCAGTCGCCACGCGAACATCTGTAGGAACAGGAATGTCGCAGGTTTCCAGCAATTTGCTTGCGGTACCGACCAAGTCTGCTTCGTACAGGGATTTACCGACGTTGTTGCCTTGAGCAGCCACGAAGGTGTTCGCGATACCACCGCCAACGATCAGCTGGTCAGCGATTTTGGACAGGGAATCCAGAACGGTCAGTTTGGTAGAAACTTTAGAACCGCCAACGATAGCCACCATCGGACGAGCCGGGTTACCCAGCGCTTTACCCAGTGCTTCCAGTTCTGCAGACAGCAGCGGACCGGCACACGCGATAGGCGCAAATTTGCCCACGCCGTGAGTAGAGGCTTGCGCACGGTGCGCAGTACCGAATGCGTCCATCACATAGATGTCACACAGGGCAGCATATTTTTTGGACAGTGCTTCGTCGTCTTTCTTTTCGCCTTTGTTGAAGCGAACGTTTTCCAGAACAACCAGCTCGCCTTCGGCAACTTCAACGCCATCCAGATAGTCTTTAGCCAGACGTACAGGAGAAGACAGTTTGTCTTTCAGGTAGTTAACAACCGGCAGCAGAGAAAACTCTTCGTTATATTCGCCTTCAGTCGGACGACCCAGATGCGAGGTAACCATCACGCGTGCGCCTTGTTTCAGGGCAATTTCGATGGTTGGTAAAGAAGCGCGGATACGTGCATCTGACGTTACTTTGCCATCTTTAACTGGCACGTTCAGATCGGCACGGATCAGTACGCGTTTACCCGCTAAATCCAGATCGCTCATCTTAATAACAGACATGGTGAATCCTCTCGTTGATTCTCTTTAAAGTTGCTTGAAGGCAATTTCGGCCAGAAGGCCGGAACAGCCGTACTAGAAACCGCTAGCGGACATTGCCAATGTTGTATCCAACATTCGGTTGGCAAAACCCCACTCGTTATCGCACCAGACAAGTGTCTTAATCAGGTGCTGTCCACTTACCCGCGTCTGCGTTCCATCTACGATGGCGCTGTGGGGATCGTGGTTAAAATCTGTCGAGACTAATGGTAGTTCGGTATAGTCAACTATACCACGAAAAGCACCTGTTGCGGCCTTTTGCAGCAGCTGGTTCACCTCGTCTACCGTCACAGAACCCTCGACAAATACGCTCAGATCAATGGCTGTGACATTGATTGTCGGCACGCGCACCGAGATCGCCTCAAAGCGATCGCAGAATTTAGGCATGATGCGCGTGATCCCTGCGGCCAGTTTGGTATCGACCGGAATGATGGACTGACTGGCAGCGCGCGTACGGCGTAAATCCGCGTGGTACGCGTCAATGACCGGCTGGTCATTCATCGAAGAATGGATGGTCGTTACCGTGCCCGACTCAATGCCGAATGCATCGTCGAGCAGCTTGATCACAGGGATAATACAGTTGGTGGTGCAGGACGCATTGGACACAATGCGGTGCTGGCGTTCGAGCAAATCGTGGTTCACACCGTAAACCACCGTGGCGTCAAGATCATGACCACCGGGATGCGCGAACAGAATTTTTTTGGCGCCAGCCGCAAGCTGGGCTTCACCGTCTTCGCGACTGCCGTAAACGCCGGTGCAATCGAGCACCACGTCAATACTCAGTTCGCCCCAAGGCAACTGGCTGGCATCAGGCTGGTGAAGTAAACGGATGGAGTCATCGCCGACGTAAAGGTTTTCACCTTCCTGGCGGACATCCCAGGCGAAGCGCCCGTGGCTGGAGTCGTATTTGAGCAGATGCGCCATGCCTTCAGGGCTGGCGATTTCATTGATGGCAATGACGGAGATTTCCGCCCGACGCCCGGATTCGTATAACGCGCGCAATACGCTACGGCCAATGCGACCAAAGCCATTAATTGCAATACGTATTGGCATACATCTCCCTGTTACACGGTTGTTACTCAATTTCAGTAACACCTATAGTAATGCAGCGTGCGTTTACGGTGAATCACCATCGTCATCTGTCAGCACGATGCGTGCAGCAGAAAAATTTCAGTTTCCGTCACGATAACAACCTGGTGACGATGTTAAGCTCAAATAGCCTGACTGAAACGGTTCAGCTGAGAATAAACCAAACCATGAATAAAAGGAATAATTCGTCAGCCGCAGAGGCATTAATCACGCCGAACGCTTAAAAAAACATCAGCCAATTCCGTGTATTCACAGTGATTTTACTTTTTCATCACTTTTTCGACAGCGATTATTCTCAAAAACCGACGGATTGAAACAGCGTCAGAATGCAGGGAGTGTAGCTGAGTCCGCAGGAGAAGGGTTTGACCTGCATCATTTCGCGCGAAACTGAGAACCTGCGCATGAAATTGCAGGCGAAAAAAAGCACCCGAAGGTGCTTTTAAGAAACTTTAAGAAAGCGGAATTACTTCAGTAACGCCTGTGCCTGAGCAACAACGTTATCAACAGTGAAACCGAACTCTTTGAACAGCAGGTCTGCCGGAGCAGATTCGCCGAAGCTATGCATACCGACGATAGCGCCGTTCAGGCCAACATATTTGAACCAGTAATCCGCGATACCCGCTTCAACAGCAACACGGGCTGTCACGGCTTTCGGCAACACAGATTCACGGTAAGCCGCGTCTTGTTTGTCGAAGGCGTCAGTTGAAGGCATGGAAACCACACGCACTTTGGTGCCCGCAGCCGCCAGTTTATCAGCCGCTTCCACGGTGATACCGACTTCAGAACCGGTCGCGATCAGGATCACTTCTGGGGTGCCGTCGCAATCTTTCAGCACATAACCGCCGCGCGCCACGTTGGCTAATTGCTCAGCAGTACGTGGTTGCTGGGTCAGGTTCTGACGGGAGAAGATCAGGGTCACCGGGCCGTCGTTACGCTCAATCGCGTATTTCCATGCCACAGCAGATTCAACCTGATCCGCAGGACGCCAGGTGCTCATGTTTGGCGTAACGCGCAGGCTGGCGATTTGCTCAACCGGCTGGTGCGTCGGGCCATCTTCGCCCAGACCGATGGAGTCATGGGTGTACACGAACACGTTGCGGATTTTCATCAGTGCAGCCATACGCACGGCGTTGCGCGCATATTCCACGAACATCAGGAAGGTCGCAGAGTACGGCAGGAAACCACCGTGCAGCGCGATACCATTAGTAATGGCGGTCATACCGAATTCACGCACGCCGTAATGGATGTAGTTACCCGCCTGATCGTCGCCGATAGACTTAGAACCGGACCACATAGTCAGGTTGCTTGGTGCCAGGTCAGCAGAGCCGCCCAGGAATTCTGGCAACACTTTACCGAAAGCTTCCAGCGCATTCTGGGATGCTTTACGGCTGGCGATGTTTGCAGGGTTCGCCTGCAGCTGTTCGATGAATTTCTGCGCTTCGGTTTCCCAGTTCGCTGGCAGCTCGCCGTTCACACGACGTTTGAACTCTTTGGCCAGTTCCGGATGCGCTTTAGCGTAAGCATCAAACTTGTCGTTCCACGCGGCTTCTTTCGCTTTACCGGCTTCTTTCGCATCCCACTGTGCATAGATGTCTTGCGGGATTTCAAATGCAGCGTATTTCCAGCCCAGCGCTTCGCGGGTTGCAGCGACTTCAGCAGCACCCAATGCAGCGCCGTGAACATCGTGAGTACCGGCTTTGTTCGGTGAACCGAAACCGATCACGGTTTTGCACATCAGCAGGGATGGCTTATCAGTCACTTTATGTGCTTCTTCGATAGCCGCTTTGATGGCGTCAGGATTGTGACCATCAACACCGCGTACTACGTGCCAGCCGTAAGCTTCGAAACGCTTAGCCGTATCATCGGTGAACCAGCCTTCTACGTGGCCGTCGATGGAGATACCGTTGTCATCATAAAACGCGGTCAGTTTTCCGAGTTTCATGGTACCGGCCAGAGAACACACTTCGTGAGAAATGCCTTCCATCATGCAGCCGTCGCCAAGGAATGCATAAGTCTGGTGATCGACGATGTCATGGCCTGGTTTGTTGAACTGTGCTGCCAGCGTGCGTTCTGCAATAGCAAAACCGACGGCGTTAGCAATGCCCTGACCCAGCGGACCAGTGGTAGTTTCAACGCCAGCGGTATAACCGTATTCCGGGTGGCCCGGGGTTTTAGAGTGCAGCTGACGGAAGTTTGCCAGTTCGCTCATCGGCAGGTCATAACCTGTGAGATGCAGCAGGCTGTAAATCAGCATAGAACCATGACCATTGGACAGCACGAAGCGGTCGCGGTCAGCCCAGTGCGGGTTTGTCGGGTTATGGTTCAGGTAATCGCGCCACAGCACTTCGGCAATATCTGCCATGCCCATAGGGGCGCCAGGGTGGCCGGAATTCGCTTTCTGCACGGCATCCATACTAAGTGCGCGAATAGCGTTCGCAAGCTCTTTACGAGAGGACATGTTCTACTCCAGGTCGGATTAAAAAAGCAGTCAAGAAAGTCATTTTCTCAGACTCGGCATTAAAACGGCAATCTCTAATCACTCTCGTGATTAAGTTCACAAAATCCGCTTTTAAATCAGTGCGTTTTTTCGGACTTACACTATAGATCGGGTGCTGCTAAAAACCTACCTTAACGCTATCCTTACAGTCAGGGTCTTTTCGTGACTGCTTTTCAACCTTTGCTTATCTTCTCTGGGAATCTGAACTGATGAAATTTCGTCCTGTTATGTTGAGTCTTTTTGCCGCGTCGCTGGTCAGTGGCTGCGCAACCGTCAATACCGATACCTTAATGCAGTCCGGCGCGCAGGCGTATCAGGCGTATACGCTGAGCGATGCCGACGTCAAAACGCTGAGCGTGCAGTCTTGTGAGGAAATGGATAAAAAAGCACAGATTGCTCCCGACGACAGTGAATATGCACAGCGCCTGAAAAAAATCTCGGCAGCGTTGGGCGATAACATCAACGGCACGCCCGCCAACTACAAGGTGTATCTGACCAAAGACGTCAACGCCTGGGCGATGGCCAACGGCTGTATCCGCGTTTACAGCGGCCTGATGGATATGATGAACGACAATGAAGTAGAAGGCGTGCTCGGCCATGAAATGGGACACGTGGCACTCGGCCATACCCGCAAAGCCATGCAGGTGGCTTACAGCGCTACCGCGGCGCGCTCTGCGATTTCGTCACTCGGCGGTGTCAGCGCCACCCTGTCACAATCTCAGCTGGCTGATTTAGGCGAGAAATACGTGAATGCGCAGTTCTCGCAGAAACAGGAATCCGAAGCGGATGATTACTCTTTCGATTTGCTGAAAAAACGTGGTATCGACCCGACAGGCCTGGCGACCAGTTTTGAGAAGCTGGCAAAACTGGATCAGGGAAGCAGCATCGGCTGGTTTGACGATCACCCTTCTTCAGAAGCACGCGCGAAACATATCCGCGAACGTATTGCTGCCGGGAAATAATCCGTCAATTGATGAGAGATGTATCGTGAGGTACATCTCTGATATCCCCCGCGCCGTTATTCTTCCTGCACATTATCACTGAGTATTCAGGCACCCGCAGGAGCCTTGATATTCTGTTTTCTTTCATAACTCCGCCTTCTCTTTACCCAGAAAATAGCACAATCATGTCTATTCTTCCTCAATAGCACAATTTGTTTATCATTTTAAGTGATCATAAATAAATACACATCACCAATTATTATGTTTATTTTTCAAAGCTTAGCTTTTTAATTAATAAAAATGATCCTGACGATCTTTGTATTTTATGACGAATATCAATCCTTAGGAAAAAATACAACATGTGCAAACTTAAACATTAAATATGGTTTACTTATTTGCACACCCCTATAGAATTATTTCGTTACATCCACTTTGCAATTTCCCTAATTTGATCTCTGCAACATCGATATTTATACTCCGCTCAGGTAAGCCTATGAAAAAGCTTATTCAAATCACTAATCCTTTATTTTAATATTTCTGTTGTTTTAATAATGAAAAGGACATTTCATGAAAAACATTAAGACTCTCTTCCCTTTATCTGTATTTTGTCTGGCATTCGGTAGCTTATCTGCACAGGCAGCGGATGTTGGGTTAATTACCTTTGATGGTGCGGTGTCTGACACGACCTGTGAAATCACCACTAACAACGGTATTGCAGCGAATAATGTCACTATCTCCATGCCTGTTGTGACGAAAGCGGCAGTAGATGCAACAACCCGCGCAGCGGGCGGTGTCGGCGCCAAAGAGTTCGAGTTAATGCTGAATGACTGCGCAGAATCCGTGACCAAAGCCTCCGTCAGCTTCTCTTCACAGCAATTTGCAGAATTGTCGAGCGGTACGCTGAAACCAGACACCACGGTATCTGGCAGCGCGCAAAACGTCAGTGTTGCTCTTTACAACAACACAACGACCGACGTGAGCCAGGTTCTGATCGGTGATCCGACCGATGTGGCACAAAGCGTGACCCTCGTCGAGGGCCGTGGTGTATTTGCCTACAAAGCAGCCTACGTTCCAAGCGCTGACTGGTCTGCAACGAATAGTGTTCAGGCGGGTAAAGTGAATACTAACGTTACCTTTACGATGAATTACGAATAACAATTAGCGTTTATTAATGATTCAGCGTGCCCGACAAATCAATGGGTACGCTTTCATTATAAAATTTAATAGAGGGAAATATGAATTTTATACCTACACGAAAAATAATTTCATTTAGCCTTGCCGTTCTGGGGCTTATTGCTTGCGATGTCAGTGCAGATGTTGTCATCTCTGGCACCCGAATTATTTATCCGGCGCAAGCGAAAGAGATCACAGTAAAACTGGATAATCGCGGAGAAAAAGCGTTGCTGGTTCAATCGTGGCTGGACGATGGTCGCGAAGATGTAAATCCGCAGGAGATGAAAATTCCTTTCCTGGTTACTCCCCCTATTTCACGTATGAACGCTAAGCAAGGCCAGACAGTGAAAATTGCCAGCCTTGGCGGTGAATTACCCAAGGATAAAGAAACTGTATTTTGGTTTAACGTGCTTGAAGTTCCCCCTAAAGCGAAAAACAACACCGATGAAAATTTGCTTCAGCTGGCTTTTCGTACCCGCATAAAATTGTTTTATCGTCCTGAGGGGCTGAAGGGTTCATCTGCTGAAGCAGCGACCGCCTTGTCATGGAAAATAGTGAAAAATGGTCCGCAAGCTTTTGCGGAGGTGAAAAATGCTTCCCCTTATTTCGTCACTGTAAATGAAGGTTTTCTTAACGCGAATGGCCGCAAGTACGAAATTGAGAAAAAAATGATCGCCCCCGATTCCACCCAGTTGATGAAAGTCGATGGGCTGACGACGCCGGTAAGCACAGGGAAGATAAATTATACCGCAATTAATGATTACGGCGGAAATATAAAACATGAAGCATCCCTTTAAATAAAACCTTTTCGCCATCTGATTAAAAACAGTAATATTATGAAAAAAAATAAAATCACAACGGGGTTATTACTGCTTCCCTTGACTATAGGCATGAGCGCTATGTGGTCAACTTCGTCCGTGGCGGAAACGGCGGTTACCAATGTTAACAGTGGGCATGATGATGAAAATGTTGAGTTTGATAGTCAGTTTCTCTACAACACCTCAAACAGTGACAAAATCGACACCCGCCGTTTCAGCAAGGGAAACCCTGTTATGCCGGGCGTTTACAGCGTCGGTATTTTTATTAACGGTTCGTTAAAACTCAATTCTAAAGTTAATTTCGTTGATAACGGGACGAATACTGCAAGCCCATGTCTCACCTCAAAATTGCTTGAGCAGTTAGATATCCTCATCGATAAAGATGATGCTGCAGATATCTCGCCGGAAGACGCGGAAACAACGTGCATAAATTTGACAGAAAAACTCCCTGATTCAAAGGTCAGATTCAGTTCATCGGAACAACGGCTGGATATTATCATTCCGCAGATTTATCTTGCCAAACATCCTTCTGGATATGTAAATCCTGCTCTATGGGAAGAAGGCATTCCAGCGTTCATGCTATCTTATGACATGAATGCCTACCGTTCAACCGCTGACGGGGAATCCCGTGACAGCGCCTACGCTGGGTTGAATTATGGCGCCAACCTCGCTGGCTGGCGCTTTCGTGCCAGAGGCTCGTCTAACTGGGATCAGGATAATGGCCTGTCCTATTCCAGCCAGGATGCTTATATTCAGCACGATATCACCGCATTAAAAGCCCAATTCGTTTTGGGTGATACGTATACGCAGGGTGATGCTTTTGATTCAATCAATCTGAGAGGATTAAGGATATTCAGTGACACCCGCATGCAGCCGGGTTCAGATAACAGCTATGCGCCAGTGATACGCGGCACCGCAAACAGTAATGCGAAAGTGACTGTCCGTCAGAGCGGCGCGGTAATTTATGAAGTGACGGTTCCCCCAGGACCTTTTGCGCTTGATGACATTAATCCTACTGGCTATGGCAACAGTCTCGACGTGACCATAGAAGAGTCTGATGGCAGTAAACGCACTTTCTCTATGCCTTTCTCTTCGGTCACGCAAATGCTGCGCCCCGGTAATGCCCGCTGGGACATAGGCTTCGGCAAACTTAACGAGAGTTCGTTCAGCGATTCCCCCGAAGTGGCGGTGCTGACAGGCTATTACGGCATCAATAATACCTTCACCGGCTATGCGGGTGTTGAGGCTATGTCATCAGACTACCTTGCCCTGCTGACGGGGGTTGCGATGAACACACCGGTCGGCGCATTTGCCTTCGATATTACGCATTCCCGTGCAGATATCGAAAACAATGAGTCCCTTGACGGGCAGAGCTACCGGATTTCTTACAACAAGCTGTTGACCGAAACCAATACGTCACTGAATGTTGCCGCTTACCGGTTTTCAACCCAGGACTATCTGAGCTTGCGCGATGCAGCTTCACTTCAGGATGAACTCAGTCAGGATCCGGTAAATAAAGAAGAAACTTTCAAAAATTACGACAGAATGAAAAACCAGATACAAATTAATATCAATCAGCCGCTGGAATATGGTGAACAGAACTACGGTTCTCTTTATATGACGGGCAGTTGGGAATCTTACTGGAATCAGAGTAAAAAAACGTCTCAGTTCTCCGTCGGATATAATAATAGTTACCGTTGGGCAAATTACAGCATTTCGTTACAGCGTGAATATAACGAAAATGGTGATCAGGATAACCGCCTTTATATTAGCCTGAGCGTTCCTTTAGAAAACCTGTTTGCGCAGGGTAAACGTCCTGGTGGATTTACCAATCTGAATACCGGCTTAAGCACTGACTTTAAAGGTACATCGCAACTGGACATGAGCGCGGGCGGTTACAGCGAAGATAACCGTTATAACTACAGTGTTAACACGTCGTCTTCAATGGCTGATTCCCAAAATTTGAATCAGATTGGTGGATACGGAAGTTATAACAGCGCGTATGGTCCTGTGAGTCTTTCAGCCTCTTTAACCGATGACGGAGGACGGCAGGCTTCCTTTGGTTCCAGCGGAGGCATGGTGGTTCATGCTGGCGGTATTACTTTTGCACCCGGAAATATCAACGACACTGACACACTCGCGCTGGTTAAAGCCAAAGGGGCAAAAGGCACAAAAATGAGTGTGGGTGAAGGTCGTATTGACAGTAACGGGTATGCGGTCACCCCTTATCTTTCGCCTTATCAGGAAAACACGGTCGGTCTGGACATCAGCACACTGGAGACTGACGTTAATATTGTTAACACCAGCACTATTACCTATCCACGCAGTGGTTCAGTGGTATTAGTTAATTTCGAAACTGATGAAGGTCGCTCGGTTATTATGGAATTACAGCGTTCCGATAACGGTTTTATTCCTTTAGGCGCTGATGTCTTTAATGATAAAAACATCCTCGTCGGAAATATGGGGCAAGGAGGAAGGGCTTTCATTCGCGGTATCGACGATAAAGGAATACTGCATGTTGTTTGGGGAAGTGAGTCTGACCAATCCTGTCAGATTAATTACTCTATTTCAGAAAACCCGGAAAAAGTGAACCTGACGGTCATGTTAAAAAATATCGCGTGTAAAATGACACATTGATTTCTGGAAAAACAGAATAAACAGGAGGAAAAATGATAAAGGGATACAGAAAATTATTATCACCATGCGCTATTTTATTTATCGGCATGAATATGACACCGGTTCACGCACAAAATGTCAATGTGACTTTTAGCGCCAACATTCTTGAAACAACGTGTGAAATGAAGCTGGAAGGCGGCTCAGGCAATGGCATCAACAACACGATCCCTATTGGCTCCGGCGGAAAGGTAAGTTTAGATAAAATCATTGCCGGAGATAATGCCGCTACCGCGACCTTCAAGATAAAAATTGTGGAATGCCCGGCAGGGATAACCTCGATTAAAACGACGATCAGGGGTACGCCATCCAGTTATGCCAATACGTTACTCGTCAACGGGACTTCAGGTGAAGGTGCCTCTTCCTTTTTGGGTGTTTCAATTGCCCGCGTCTCAGCGTCAGAGCAGCCTTTTGTCATTAACTCCACAAATGACAGCCAGCGGCTCAGCTGGAGCAACGCAGAGATCAATGCAAAAGAGGTCGCCCTGATTTCAAGGCTGCAAGAAACACAAGCTAATAAAGGGACAACTGGTAATTTCAGTGCTGTTGCCACTTTTAACTTTAACTATGAATAACGTAGAAAAACACAGGTTATAGAAGACCTGCATGGAGAAAAGTAACGTGAAACCTAAAAATCTTTTACTGCTGCCGGCTGCATTCCTCATGACATTTTCAGCGCACGCGGTTGAGCTCACGCCGACAGAAAATTTAACCGCCACCTTTACTTCTACCATTGAAGCCGGGACTTGTGCTGCCCAGATTCAGAATTCATCAGGGACACCGACATCCGCCATTAACTTTAATGATGTCTATAAATCAGAACTGAAACAGAAAAGTAAAATTCAGCCTTTTAAACTGGTGTTCAGCGCGTGCTCCGGCGTGAAATCTGCTGAGATCACCGCCAACCCAACCGCAGGAACCTGTTCCGGTAGCGGAGCCAGCGGAAAATCATTTGCCAACAACGGCGGCACGGCGGCGGCCACGGCGGTAGAACTCTGGCGTAATGCCCCTGACAGCGGGACGCAGTTCAGTTGTGTCGACAGAGCCACACCGCAAACAGTCGCGCTTACCACGGCAGGCACAACACTGAATATGAATGCCCGGATGGTGATTGCAGATGGCAGTACGCTATCAAATGTCACCTCAGGGAACTTTATTGCCCCGATCACGTTTGTGATCGTCTATCAATAAATGGCTGAGCAAAGGCCAATGGAAGGGATATGATCAATCACCCGGTGAATATGAATAAAACATTATTACGCTTGTTAACGGTATTAGCCGTGGGTTTTCCTTTCGTCACCTGCGCGGAAAATGATCTCAACATGAATATACAGGCTAATATTCTCGAGACCACCTGTCAGTTAACCGTACAGAATGGCGGCGCGATTCATTTACCCACCGTCAGCGTCAATTATTTTGATGATCGCGGTTCCCCACCTGCACCAATATTACCCACCGATCAACTGGGCGGTTATCCGTTCAGTGTTACCCTGAGCGAATGCACGGATGTGATAGAGAATGTCCACTTCAGTTTCGCTCCGCAGTCAGGCAACTTCGCACCAGGCTCTAAACAGGTATTTATCAGCGAAACAGACGGTGCAGCGGATGGCGCAGATAACGTGGGTCTGGTGATATTTTCTCAGGAATACAATACCAATGTGCTGGAAACGGACGGTTCTTCCGATGTGAATTTCCCGATAAACGCCGCAACGCCCGTGGCAGAAAAAACGGACTATCACTTCTATACCCGTTATCAAAATACAGGTGCTGTTTCAGCCGGCCGGGTAACCTCAAAAGTATTAGTGAGCGTGAGCTATGAATAATCATTTATCTTTGAATGCCGTGAGTTTGCGTTCGTCTCGTTTCATCCGCACATTCACTTTTATTGCTTTATTAGTGCTAACGGGGTCTTTAGCCGTTAAACCGGCTCATGCGGAACGAGAATGTTATTTTATGGATGCTCCCTATACCGCAACATTAAGCTTTTCCGGCTCTGTGGTTTCCCTGCTACCACACGTGACCAGTACGCAAATGATTACGGACTTAAATCAAAAAGCATCCACAACCAAGAATGCCCGTTCTGATTGCCGCACAGGTAATGACGGAGAGATTTTATATGGGATCGGCGGTAGCGTTCCACAGGCTGGCAATTATGCTAACGCTTCCCCAGACGCGGGGTTATATGCCACCAATATCCCGGGGATCCTCTACTCCGTTCAAATAAGAAGTACTAGCAGCAGCACAATTCAAGCTTTTATGCCGTATTTTTCAGGTTCCAACGTGCAGATGGCACAGAATACCGACGGTGAGGAAAGCTCGATGGATGGAGGGGAGTGGTATGATTACTATATAGTGATTTTTCAGACCCCTCAGTTCACCGGTATTCCCGCTGGCGTAACCTCCATCCAGCCGGCTACCCCAGGCTATATAGGTGGATTCAGGATAGGTGAGAATGTTAGTGACCACGCTCGTATCGACCTGAATATAAGTACTTTCTCTTTCCCGGTGAAAACGCCAACCTGTACTTCTCTGGTCAGCAGTGTGGGCGGCGGTACCATCCCGCTGGGGGATTATAGTGCAGCAAAAGTTAATTCAGGTGCTACCAGCGTGATGAAATTCAGCCTTAATGCTTCAGGCTGTACGAATGTGAATATGTTTAAGACCCGGGTAACGACGAACATTGTCGCACCGGGGAACAATATGTTATTGGGTAATTCCGTGACGTCAAATGCGGCAACCGGTGTGGGGGTGAAAATCACCACAGGGTCTGGCAGCCAGTTAAAACCTAACGACACAAATTCTGTTTACTCAGTGACTGATTTGAATATGCCTTCATCTAAACAATTACAGTTTAACGCGCAACTGGTCGGCGATTCCAAAAGTATTTCGGTGGGAAGTTTCTCAGCTACCGGCACTTTCGTGGTTAATTATGAATAATAAAAATAGCTGAATCATGAATTATGGCGCAGCGTTTACGCTCCACGCTGCGCCATTTATTTACCCTTGCTTTTCTGCGCTTCGGTAACCGCCCCCCAGTGCGCGGGTCAGGCGAATATCCGCGCTGATCCATTGCCCCTGCAATTGAATTTTCGTCGCCTGTTCCTGCAATAATGGCAACTTCGCTTTGGCAACATCGGCACCGCTTAGGATCCCCACAGCAAATCGCTGCCTGGTCAGTTCCCACAAATGCTGGCTTCCTTTAACTACCGCTTGCTGATGCGCATTTTCGATGGAAAGCGTCTGTACCTGACTGGCACTTTTCACCACGTCGGTTACCGCATCAACTACCGCCTTATTATACGAAGCAATGCTCAGATTGCTGCTGGTGCGCACGATATCCAGATTGGCGTTCAGCCTGCCGCTGTCAAACACCGGCAGCGTAAGCCCGGCGATAACGCCCATTTGCTGCGCAGAACTGCGGAACAAATCACTCATATGCAATGCATCGTATTGCAGGAATCCCATCAGGTTGATGCTGGGATAAAATGCAGCGTGTGCCGCGTCCACTGCGCTCAGGGAGGATTCAATCACCCAGTGCGCGGCCTGCAAGTCCGGACGGCGCGCCAGCAGCTCGTAGCCGAGACGCGGCGGCAAGCTTTCCCTGACCGGCGGCAAGGCAACAGGTTTCAGATGAACCGCTGGCGATTTCAGCCCCAGCATCGCCTGCAGCGACGTTTGCAGCAATTGCAGACGCCCTTTTGACACATCGATTTTTTCGTCAATTTTCGCCATGCGGATTTTGGTGCTGGTGTCATCGACAGAAGAACGAACACCCTGTGCATAAAGTTGCTGATCAGTTTTTGCGATGATGGCTTCCTGCTCACGTAAATCCAGCAGGGTCTGATGCAGTGCCATGTAAGTCTGGATATCCCAGAACAGCTCAACGACCGCAGATGAAACCATCAGGCGCGCCTCGGCCAGTTCAGCTTGTTTCGCCTGTGAAGCCCCCAGAGCAGACTGAATTACAGCGCGGTTTTTGCCCCACAAATCAAGCTCATAACTGCTCTGCAAACCATAAGTTCCGCTGGTATACCAAGGGCCGGTCGTTCCGGCTGCCGGGTCATCCAGCGCAAACGGCCCCATCACCCCTTCTGCCGACATTTTCTGACGCTCAACATCCGCACCGAAATCCAGCTGCGGACCGCCGCTGGCTTCCTGCATCTTGATCCTGGCTTTCGCCAGTTCAACACGTTGCTGCACCACCGCTATCGAGGGCGAGTCTTTCAGTGCCTGTTCTACCAGCGCATTTAACTGCGGATTATGATAGTCCCGCCACCAGTCTGAACCCGGCCATTCATGCATGGCAGACGCCGGTATTTCCGGTGTGCGGAGCTTTGCAATGTCAGTGACTGGCAATGCCGTTTTTTCGTCATGTACCCGCGCGCATCCGCCCGCAGACAGAAAGAGAGGCAATAAAATAAACACCGATATTATTTTATTATTATAAAAACCATGAATTAATTTCAATTTAACTATTCACTCAACAAATAAAATAGACAAACAAGGAAAGAAAAATAATGCGGCGAAAGATACGGGATAAAAAGGCGGGAAAAGTGTTAAAGCGTGCTGATGGGGGATATTTGCAGGGAAATTATTGTTGTGCAGAGAATTTAGTGAGGAATTAATTCACATTTAATATGGATTATATAAATAACATTCACTTAAAAAATATAAACGCCCGAAAAAACTCGGGCGTTGCAGATTCGTTTATTACTATTTATAAACGCTTATTCATCTTCTTCCAGATACGTATAACCGTATAAACCGGATTCAAACTCTTCAACAAACTGTGCCTGCAGTTCAGCGTCCAGATCGGTTTCTTTTACCTGATCGCGGAAACGGGCCAGCAACACATTCGGATCCAGCTGTACGTACTCCAGCATGTCCGCCACGGTATCGCCTTCGTCGGACTGCTGCACTTCAATGCTGCCGTCAGGGAACACAAACACATCTACCGCTGCGGTATCGCCGAACAGGTTGTGCATGTTGCCGAGAATCTCCTGATAGGCACCGACCATAAAGAAGCCCAGCACCGGCGGATCCTCTGGATCGTACGGCGGCATTGGCATGGTCGTGGCAACACCGTCACCGTCGATATAGTGATCGATAGTACCGTCGGAATCACAGGTAATGTCCAGCAGTACCGCACGGCCTACCGGTGGCTTATCCAGACCTTCCAGCGGCAGAACCGGGAACAACTGATCGATACCCCACGCATCCGGCATAGACTGGAACAGCGAGAAGTTGACGTACAGTTTGTCCGCCATACGTTCCTGCAATTCGTCGATGATCGGACGGTGTGCACGGTTGCTCGGATCCAGCTGATCCTGAATTTTGTTACAGATATTCAGGTAGATGTCTTCCGCCCAGGCGCGCTGGGTCAGATCCAAAATGCCGTGCGCATATTGCGAATGAACGTCGTGCAAATCCATCTGACTGTCATGCAGCCATTCACGCAATGAGCGACGGTTTTCAGGATCGTGCATTTCGTTCCAGGTATCCCACATGCTGCCCAGTGCGCGCGGCGCATCATTTTCCGGGGCAACCGGCTCTTTGAATTCGTTGCGCTCAACGCCAATCACGTTGGACACCAGCACGGTATGGTGCGCGGTCACTGCGCGGCCAGACTCGGTGATCACCGTCGGATGCGGCAGGCCATGCTCATTACAGGCGTCGCCGATACCCCAGATGACGTTGTTAGCGTATTCATTCAGGCCATAGTTCACCGAGCAGTCAGACTGCGAACGGGTGCCTTCGTAATCCACACCCAAACCACCGCCGACATCGAAGCACTGAATGTTGACGCCCAGCTTGTGCAGTTCAACGTAGAAACGCGCGGACTCACGCACACCGGTGGAAATATCGCGGATATTCGCCAGCTGTGAACCCAGGTGGAAGTGCAGCAATTGCAGACTTTCCAGACGCCCTGCTTCACGCAGCATTTCGACCAGTTGCAGAACCTGAGACGCCGCCAGACCGAATTTCGATTTCTCGCCGCCGCTGGACTGCCATTTACCGGAGCCCTGCGAAGACAGACGCGCACGCACGCCCAGACGCGGGATCACATTGAGACGCTCAGCTTCTTCCAGCACCAGTTTAATCTCAGTCATCTTCTCGATAACCAGATACACCTTGTGACCGAGCTTTTCGCCGATCAGCGCCAGACGAATGTATTCACGGTCTTTGTAACCGTTACAGACGATAACGGAACGGGTCATCCCGGCATGCGCCAGAACGGCCATCAGCTCAGCTTTTGAGCCCGCTTCCAGACCCAGTGGTTCACCGGATTCCACCAGCGATTCAATCACGCGGCGGTGCTGGTTAACCTTAATCGGGTAAACCAGGAAGTAGTCACCCTCGTAGCCGAACGATTCACGCGCACGTTTGAACGCGGCGTTAATCGAACGCAGACGGTGCTGCAAAATTTGTGGGAAACAGAACAGTGCCGGCAGACGCTGACCGTCCTGCTCACGCATGTCTTTTACCAGTTGTGCCAGATCGACACGGGCAGAAGGCTCGTCAGGATCAGGGCAGACACTGATGTGGCCCAGTTCGTTGACGTCATAATAATTGTTACCCCAATAGGCAACGTTGTAAGTGCGCAGCATTTTGCTGGCATCACGATCGTTCACGGCAACCTCCTGCATGGAGCGCAAAGAAACAGTATCGCCCGCATGTGACGGACGGTGGGACTGGATGTCATCAGACATAGGTAAATCCTCTTTCTATACTGACAACATGGCCAGCCACTATCGCAGTAACAACAGGTGAGAACAACCCGCAAGGCTGGCTTTCAGACAGGATAAAACCCTGCGAGCCACAGCCACGAGACTGTTTTCCACTCATATCATTGTAAAACACGTTTTTAGACTCCGTGTAACGAGTCGGGAGAAATCAGGGATGGATGCCCCGGGAGATTGCAGGCTACATCAGTATTGTGTCGGGATTGCGATGTTCACGCAGGCCTGAGGTTACTGAGTAGCGTACCGATGTCGGCGACTGACCTGTCTGTCGTCGGGCTTTCTGAAACATCGCAAAGAAGACAGACGCTTTTCTGAATGAAAGTCTGAAAGAAGTGCTGCAGAACGCAATGAAGGCTGCAGGGGATGCTGTTGAAATGTTACAAGCGGTAAAAAGTGGGTCATTAAACTAACCACCTCCACACGTGCCACGCATCACCCGCGGGCATTCAAGCTGAGAAAACAGTAATTACTGGAATACGCTGCTTCTGCAGGGCCTGCAGAAATGTGCATAGCGCGCGCCGTTTATACCGGCAACCCGCTGTAATTGCAAAATGAAAATGCGGTGTAACTAGTTTCAGACCGTGAATATCACTGCAAACCCGCACAATAACGCCCACTCTGTCACAAAAATGACTGGCATTCAGAACGTCTGCTATCCTAAAATAGCCGTCCAGATGTTAATCCGTCCGCACGCATGGGTGGTTTAACGCGCAAACTGCTTCAAGGCTTTGCCTAATGGGGACATGCAGGACGCATTGCGACAATGTTGAGCTCAGCTCCTCATCTGCCCGTCACCCCAGTGCTATGCAGTGATATCTAACCCGTCGTATGTAAGGTAAAGAACATAATGGCTAAACACCTCTTCACGTCCGAATCCGTTTCGGAAGGACATCCAGACAAAATTGCTGACCAGATTTCCGATGCTGTCCTGGACGCAATTTTAGAGCAAGACCCAAAAGCACGTGTTGCATGTGAAACTTATGTCAAAACCGGCATGGTCCTGGTTGGCGGTGAAATCACCACCAGCGCATGGGTCGACGTTGAAGAAATCACGCGTCAGACTGTTCGCGAAATTGGCTATATCCATTCTGACATGGGTTTCGATGCCAATTCCTGCGCAGTGCTGAGCGCTATCGGCAAGCAATCGCCGGATATCAATCAGGGCGTTGACCGTACTGATCCGCTGGAACAAGGTGCAGGCGACCAGGGTCTGATGTTTGGTTATGCGACCAACGAAACCGACGTGCTGATGCCAGCACCGGTAACTTACGCACACCGTCTGGTGCAGCGTCAGGCAGAAGTACGCAAATCAGGTACCCTGCCATGGTTGCGCCCGGATGCAAAAAGCCAGGTCACTTTCCAGTATGACGAAGGTAAAATTGTCGGCATTGATGCCGTTGTTTTATCTACTCAGCATTCTGAAGACATCTCGCTGAAAGATCTGCAGGAAGCGGTGATGGAAGAAATCATCAAACCTGTGTTGCCCGCTGAGTGGCTGAACGCCGGTACCAAATACCACATCAACCCGACTGGCCGTTTCGTTATCGGTGGCCCGATGGGTGACTGCGGTCTGACCGGTCGTAAAATCATCGTAGACACCTACGGCGGTATGGCCCGTCACGGTGGCGGTGCGTTCTCCGGTAAAGATCCATCTAAAGTTGACCGTTCAGCGGCCTACGCGGCACGTTATGTGGCGAAAAACATCGTGGCTGCCGGTCTGGCTGACCGTTGTGAAATCCAGGTGTCTTACGCAATCGGCGTGGCTGAACCGACTTCCATCATGGTGGAAACCTTCGGTACCGGTAAAGTTTCCAACGAACAGCTGACCTTGCTGGTGCGCGAGTTCTTCGACCTGCGTCCATACGGTTTGATCCAGATGATGGACTTACTGCACCCTATCTATAAAGAAACCGCAGCCTACGGTCACTTTGGTCGCGAACATTTCCCTTGGGAAAAAACCGACAGAGCCGCTCAGTTGCGCGAAGCCGCAGGTTTATAAGAAACCCACGCGACATAAAACCTCTCAAACCCCGCCGCAAGCGGGGTTTTTTATTTCTCTGGTTTCCCTTTATTTTCTTTTTCCTTTCTTTTTCATCATTCTAATACCTAAACAGCTTACAACAACAGATAAACGCAGTTGTTTTATCTGAATGATTTTTAAGGTTATTTTCTTAGATGCATTCTTATTTATTTTACTTAATACATTATGTAGATATGCGTCATATTTAAATTATCCCCTCTCTTTTTTTTAACATTAACGATAACTGACATAAAATACTGATTAAAAGCCCTTCATAATCAGTATGGTGAGCGTTTTTTCAAATGTTATATTTGTGTTGTCGAACATTTATACTTAAACAAATAACACAAATAGCTAATTTGCGTGCCATTGACCTGAACATTCATTGAATCTATTATTCACCCCATCGAAAGCGTTCAGACTAATATTTACTCAAAGGGAATTAACGAAATCTTCTTCAGGATAGCGACTTATTAAACATTGAGAAAATGACAATGCCATCAAATAAATTAAAATCATTAATAATGATTTTAGCGGCCTCCCCATTAATTTTATCAGCATCATCATTTGCAGGAATAAGCGTCTATCCGATTTCGGTTCCTATGCAAAAAAGTGGTGGCGCACAAATTAGCGTAACAACAAATTCCGCCACCACGGAATATGTAAAAACAACCGTGAAGAAAATTAATAACCCGGCCACACCACAGGAAAATGAAACGACAATCAGTCAGTCATCAGGAAACGGTATTGTTGTTACTCCGGAGAAATTTGGACTTGCTCCCGGCACCACCCGAATTATACGTATGATAAATATTCAGCCACCGCAAACAGAAGAGGCATACCGTGTTTATTTTGAGGGTGTGCCGGGGCTGAATAATAACAGCGATAAAAAGGATCAGAAACAACCGGCTAAGCTCGGCATCAGCATGATCTGGGGCGTACTGGTTACCGTCCCGCCTGCTGTACCGCGACTGGACTTCACGCTGGACCCGGTGAGCCGCGTGGTCAACAATACCGGCAATATACATCTGAAGATTAACAGTATCGGTCTATGCCCTCAGCAACTCACTGATGATGGATGTAAATGGAGCAAACCGGTTAAAAATAGCATTTACCCTAATCAGCACACCACATTAGATCCTGCTTTATTTAAGGGGAGTAATTATAGCGTGGTGAAGGTGAAATATTCAAACTGGACAGATAAATCCGCTGGCGTAAAAGAATTCAGTGCAAAATAGACATTCTATTTTTCACAAGCAGTAAGAATAACCCTTGTTATAAACCCTGCATATTGATATGCACCTCTCTATTAAGGAAGTAAAATGAAATCATTTATTAAACCATTGATGGCTACAGTAATCATGGGCATGGCTATTAACGCTTATGCTGTACAGAAAGATATTACTGTGACTGCAAACGTGGATGCCACTCTGGATATGACCACTGACACGGGTGATGTATTACCATCAACTATGGAAATGGGTTATATGCCTGGTGTGGGTCTGGAACCCGTTACACAGTCCACCAAAATCTATTCCAATGATGCGGAAAAAGACGTGAATATCAGCCTTGCGGGTGCTCCGCAATTAATGGATACCGTCGGCGTGAATTCAAGTATCGCATTAACCGTAAAATACGGTGACCTGATTCTGACTCAGGCACCACAAACGATGGCCGCAACTCATTTGTTCCCTACAGGTGACACTGCAAATGGTTCCATCATCCAGCCACTGATGATCAGCCAGGCTACTCAGGTACCCGTTGCTTCCGGTAACTACAGCGGTGTTGTCAGCGTTGTACTGACTCAGGCAACTGAAACGCCATAAGCGTTCGCCCCACCTAAGTCACTCCTCATCGGCCTGTAAATCAGGCCGATTCTTTTCCCCCTCTCAGATTTTTGAATAAAGGAAAAATAATGAAACCCAATTTGAAAGTGTCCCTTTGCTTTCTGGCAATTCATTTTGCTTTATTCAGCAATCTTGCTTTAGCAGACTCCGACGTCCCCCCCGGCTTTGAAGAACTGGTCTCAGGTCAGAACGTCTGGCTGAACGTCAACCTGCTCGGCCAGTCGGCCGGATTATTTGAAGCTAACGTCACGCTGGAAACCGTCCAGTTCAAAGACCCGCAGTCGGTGCTTAAAGCCTTAAATCTGCCACTGAAAGCCGGTACCCCGGAATATCAGCAGATGCTGGCGACCTTATCCGCCCCTCTTCCACGACACGGCAACCTGGCGTGTGGCAGTAATGCCAATGCCAAAGGATGCGGCTATCTGGAAACTGATTCTCTGGCCCTGATTTATGATGAGAATAACAGCGCAGCCGACGTTTTCGTCAGTAAAAAACTGGTACCGGAATCCGGCGGAAAAACGCTTTATTACACTCCGACCGCACAAACTGAAAATGCGTTAATTCATCAGCAAACCCTGAACATCGCGGCGCAGGATGAATACCAGAGCCTGTCATTACAGGGCTCTGGTGCACTCGGCGTCCTGACGAATGGCTATGTCGGTTTTGACTGGTCACTCGATTCCTACAAAAGTGACGACAGCGACAGCCAGACGGTATCCGTCGATGACCTCTATTTCCGCCAGAGTTTAGGCAAACGCCATTATGTGCAGGCCGGACGCATGGATTCACGCGATCTCTCAAGCAATCTCGGCGGCAATATCAGTTTCTCGCTGTTGCCGCTCAATGCGATCGATGGTGTGCGTGCCGGGAGTTCCCTGAGCTACCTGAATCTTGATGAGGCCAGCAAGGGTTCCCCGCTGGTGGTACTGCTTTCCACTAAATCCCGCGTGGATGCTTATCGTGGCAATCAGTTGCTCGGTACGTTTTATCTTAATAATGGTTCAAATACGCTGGATACCGGCAACTTCCCGAGCGGCAGTTATGCCGTCACCCTGCGAATTTATGAGAATAACCAGCTCGTGCGTACTGAAACTCAGCCGTTTACCAAAACCGGTGGGATCAATGACGGGCATATGCAATGGTTTATACAGGCCGGTGAAACAGCAGATAATAAAGTCGTCAGCACTACTGATGACGAAGAAAATGACAGCACGTCACGCAAACCCGTGATGCAGGCCGGGGCGCGCCTGCCGGTATTTGCCGAACTGATGGCCACCGCGGGCGTCGCGAATACTGATAATGAAAATTACGGTGAAGCGGGTCTGCAATGGACGCACGGTTTTACCGGCAAACTGATCGACGGCGTACTGGATATGCAGGCCAACGTTTTCAGCGGCACCGACGGTTCGAAAGGTAACGTGGAGCAAATCAGTTACAACGACGGCTTTTCCATGAGCGTCTATCGCAATGCCGCCTACGGTAAAAGCTGCACCAGTGCTGATGTCGGGGAAAATGATTACGCTGATATTGGCTGCTACGAATCCGTTAACGCCACACTTTCTGTGCCGGTCAAAGGCTGGTCCGCCTCGCTCGGCTACACATACAATAAAAATACCAGCCTCTCGCCGGACTCCTCGTCATACGATCCTTCAAAGCCTTTTGAAGACAACATGATCAATAACACCGAATCGCAGAGTACCTCGAACACCGTTCAGCTGAGCATGAACAAAAGCTTCAACTGGAAGCAAATGACCATCACCACGCGATTCGGCGGTTACCGTCGTCAGAGCAGCAGCGACAGCGATAACGACAAAGGTGTTTACGTGGGCTTCTCCCTGTCACGCAATACGCCAAAAGATGCGCAGCTTCGCAGCAGCAATACCTCCTTCAGTACGGATTATCAGGGCAGCCAGAATGGCGATGCACAGATGACGTACAACGCCAGCCAGAACTGGGACTGGGGCAGCAATAACGATCGTGAACTGGGTATTGATGTGGGTGGCACGGATACTGATAACGCTAACGCGTCGGTTCACGGCCGTCTCAATGGCCAGTATGGCAATGGCGAACTCACCGTTTCCGACAGCTATGACAATGAGCAAAAAACGCATCAGGGTGCGGTAACTGGCAGCTACAGCTCTTCCGTTGCCGTCTCCAAATCCGGTTTCTTCTGGGGGCCGGGCGGTACAGGTTCACCGGGCGCAGCCGTGGCAGTAAAAGTCAAAGGCAGCGAAGAAGAAGATCCGGATGCAGCGGATGACGCGCTGATCGACGTTTCCGTTCAGGGCGGCGGTGCGGCCCACATGAAACAGAACAGCAAAGCACTGTTCCCGGTTACCGGTTTTGAAGAAGGCAAAGTCTCGGTCAATGAAAGCCGTGATGTCAGCACCGGCAGCCAGGCCAGCATTACTCAGGGCGCAGGGAGTCAGAATTTATTCCTCCTGCCGGGGAAAATGAAACTGCGTGAAGTGACGATGGAATCGCATTACACCTACGTAGGGCAGTTGGTGACGGCGACAGGTGAACCATTGAATACCGGCACTATGCTCAATGCCAATGCCTTCAGCAGTTCGGAAGATGGCGGCTTTACTGCAGAAATGACCTCATTAGCGAAAACGCTGTATGTCAAAAACGGTGAGCAAAATTACCAGTGTGCGGTCACCGTACAATCCAGCCGCGATGTGGTGCGCTATGTCGGAAAAACATTGTGTAAACCGGTGCAGCCTGCTGATTTACCTGAAAATATTCGGAAAGTAAAATGAACATAACTCGTCTCCTGACCTCTTTATTTTTTTTGTTCAGCGCTCAGTTTCTGGTGCTGCCAGATGCCCTTGCAGAGACCGTCGCCCCTATTGATCACAGCATTGATGTCAATATGAGCATCACCAAAGGCGCTGCATCGACCGTCAATATTTGGTCAAGAGAAAGCGGAGGCTATGATTCAACCAACTCCGGACGATGGGGGCTTAACTACTGGGCCTGTACATCCAGTACCGTCGACGAAAATGGAAAATGCCCAACCGGCAAAGGTGGATACGCGGCCAACCTGCCGGTCTATCTGAAATTCACTGAAAAACGCAGTGGAGCGACCCAGACTCTCGAGTTGCAAGGTACCCGCGAAGCCTACTGGTATAACGGAGGTTGCGCTACGTATGGCGACCCTAAACCGATGAACCAAAGTGCACAAAACTCCTGTGGCAGTGACTTAACGGACGGCGTTAACCTGACACTTAAGATCCCGGCAGCTCAGCTCAATATGTTACCAACGGGAGGAATATGGACCGCCCAACTCAAAATCCTCCTGCATAACAGCGGCGGAACCGAGGTCTATCACTGGGATTCAAATATTACTGTTGACGTCAACGACCCGAATAACCAGCAAATCTATTTACCTGAATTTGGCGAAGCCGCACCGCGAGTGGATCTTAACATGCGTCCGCTGCCAGGCACTGGCGGTAATCAGACACAAATGAATGGGGCTGCTACTATAGATATGTGTTTATACGATGGTTATGGCTCGAACAGCTCCAGTTTCATCCTGAAATTTGACGATCAACAGCAGGGAACAATTCAGCGCAATAACGGATACTTCTCAATTTATTCTGATCACGGTGACATTAATCAGGATTCCGGGCGCATTGATTATTACGTGAAAATGCAGGGCCCTGACGGCAAATACGTCAGTGTGATACGCGGTGATGATCTGGTTGTGTCAGATATTCAGACCGCCAAAGTCCGGCAGGTACATCTGCCAGGGATCCCACAGGCGGTATTGTGTGTCCCGGCGCCGCTGCAATTAAGCACTAAAACTATGGATATCAACAGCAAACAAGCCGGACATTATACCGGACACCTGATTGTGAACTTTACCTCACAGCTTTAGGGCGCTCTCTAAATGGATAGAAAAGAAACGTACTTTCTCGCTAGCCTGTTAACTATATTAAGCGCCCTGACAGCCACGTCAGTTAAAGCTGAAAGAGTGGAACCGACCGGGCGTGACACGCCCGTGACTGCCGCATTTGATAAATCCAGCCCTCCTTCACAAATTGATATCTGGAAGAATGAGAGTGGCGGCTACGATACAGATAATCCGGGATTATGGGTAAGAAATTCATGGGTTTGCCTTTCCAGTTCAGACCCTGAAAATGGGCAGTGTAAGACCAAGCCTTCCTGGTGCAGTTACTATACCGAGTCAATTCCTCTCCTATTTCGTGAAAAACGCAGTCACCTTACTCAGATAATCAATATCAGTGGTTCTCACGAAGTGGATGCATGGGGCACATTCAAAAGTGATTCAGGCTGTAGCGGCGGGCCAACCTATGAAACAACGGCGAATTTTAAAATTGCTGCCGCAGAATTAGCTAAATTTCCAACAGGTGGGATCTGGCAAGCGGAATTTAAAGTGGTGCTGACGCAGTGGGATCCTGCAGTCAAACTCGCAGACTGGAACGCCCATATTACCCTCAACGTCACCGACAATAATAACCAGCAAATCTACTTACCAGAATTTGGCGAAGCCGCAGCGCACGTTGATCTCAACATGCGCCCGCTCCCCGGCACCGGTGGCAATCAGACACAAATGAATGGCGCGGCAACGATAGATATGTGTTTGTACGACGGTTATGGCTCGAACAGTACCAGTTTCACCCTGAAATTTGACGATCTGCAGCAGGGTACGAAGGAACGCAATAACGCCTATTTTTCCATTTATTCTGACCAGGGTGATGTAAATCAGGACTCAGGCAGGATTGATTATTATGTGCGAATGCAGGCACCCGACGGTAAATACATTAGTGTGATACGCGGTAATGATCTGGTGATACCGGATATTCAGACTGCACACATCCGGCCGATGCATCTGCCCGGGATCCCGCAGGCGGTTTTATGTATTCCGGCCCCGCTGGAACTCAGCACCAAAACCATTGATATCAACAGCAAACAAGCCGGGCATTATACCGGACACTTGATCGTGAACTTTACACCGCAACTTTAGACGATTCTCAGGACAACGGATTGCACCTCATCAACGTCTTCAACGTAAGGATTTTTATGCGCAGGTCACAGACACAATGGCTGGTCTCCGGTCTGAAAATATTCCCGCCCCTGATGCTGGCGATGCCTGCCTTGTGTTTCGCCAATATCACCGTTTCACCGATGAAAGTGAAGCTCAATGAGCAACATGCAACGACGGTGGTCATCAGTTCTAAAAGCGAAACGACGCAATATATTCAGGGAAAAATCACCGAAGTTCACAATCCCGGCACCGCAGAAGAAAACGAAACGCCGGCACCGCAAGGCGCGCAAAATAGCCTGGTGGTTTCACCGCTGAAATTTGGATTGCCTGCCGGTAACAGTCAGCAGGTGAGGATCGTCGGTCTGGGGGAAAGCAATGAAGAAAAAATCTATCGTGTCCATTTTCAGTCGATGACACCGGAAGAATTTAAAAATACAGCAAGCGATAAAAATTTCACCAGCGCTCTGAGCCTGACCATTGTCTGGGGCGTGGTTGTGATGGTGCCCCCTGCAAAACCGGTCGCCAGACTGGGTTGGGACACCTCTCGTCAGCAAATCACCAATACGGGAAACATTCATCTGTTAGTGAATCGTATCGGCCTGTGTGACAGCGATAAAAAAGACGCCCGCTGCCAGTGGAAAGCGCTGAAGAAAAACGTCTATCCGGGCAAGCCATACCCTCCGGCCTTAACATTTTCTGCTTCAGCATCGTCTGAAAAAATTCGAATCGATTATTTCAACGATTACACTCAAAAGCAGGAAGTGGAGAATTTTCCGTTTAAGTAATTGCCATAATGAAAACGGTTACAGAACATAACTTGTTATAAATTAATTGGTTATTTGTATATGTAAAAGTTTGAAACACTGTATTGATTGATATAAATCAATTTTCGGGCTATTACTCTCCGGCACATCCCCTTCCTGTTACGCTATCCGTTTGAAACCCTTCAAAAACAAGACACCCAATCACACCTATAAGTGTAAACGATTACAACACTGTGAGCGGGTTCACGTTAAGCTGTGCGCAGGGTAAATAACATAACAGCCTAAGCATTATTACAAACTCAAAACGATTGCATTATTTTGGAGACCGGATGAACAACTCAACTTCGACCAAAGGAAAACGCTCGAATAAAAGCGTCACTTTCTTTGTCTGTTTTCTCGCTGCACTTGCCGGACTGCTGTTCGGCTTAGATATCGGCGTCATCGCTGGTGCCCTGCCCTTTATCAGCCATGACTTCCAGATCACAAACCACCAACAGGAGTGGGTTGTCAGTTCCATGATGTTTGGTGCTGCCGTCGGTGCTGTCGGCAGCGGCTGGCTGAACTTCCGCCTGGGACGTAAATACAGCCTGATGATTGGCGCGGTTCTGTTCGTTATCGGCTCCCTGTGTTCCGCCTTTGCACCCAATGCAGAAATCCTGATTGTTGCCCGCGTTCTGCTGGGTCTGGCAGTCGGTATCGCGTCTTACACCGCACCCATTTACCTGTCAGAAATCGCACCGGAAAAAATCCGCGGCAGCATGATTTCCATGTATCAGCTGATGATCACTATCGGTATCCTGGCGGCGTATCTGTCTGATACCGCGTTCAGCTATACCGGCGCATGGCGCTGGATGCTGGGTATCATCACCATTCCTGCGTTGCTGCTGCTGATTGGTGTCTTCTTCCTGCCGGACAGCCCGCGCTGGCTGGCCGCACGTGGCGATGACGGTAAAGCGCGTCGCGTACTGGAAAAACTGCGTGATTCCAGCGAGCAGGCTAAACGCGAACTGGATGAAATCCGTGAAAGCCTGAAAGTAAAACAAAGCGGCTGGGGACTGTTTGTTAACAACAAAAACTTCCGTCGTGCGGTTTACCTCGGCATTCTGTTGCAGGTGATGCAGCAGTTCACCGGTATGAACGTCATCATGTACTACGCACCAAAAATCTTCGGCATCGCCGGTTTCGCCAGCACGTCACAGCAGATGTGGGGCACGGTTATTGTCGGTCTGGTCAACGTTCTGGCGACCTTCATTGCTATCGGTCTGGTTGACCGCTGGGGCCGTAAACCAACGCTGAAACTGGGCTTCCTGGTCATGGCCGTCGGTATGGGCGTGCTGGGTACCATGCTGCATATCGGTGTTGAATCCGATGCGGCAAAATACTTCTCCATCGCCATGCTGCTGATGTTCATCGTCGGTTTTGCAATGAGTGCCGGTCCGCTGATCTGGGTATTGTGTTCTGAAATTCAGCCGCTGAAAGGCCGTGATTTTGGTATCACTGTGTCCACCGCGACTAACTGGATCGCCAACATGATCGTCGGTGCGACCTTCCTGACCATGCTCGACAGCCTCGGTAACGCCAACACCTTCTGGGTGTACGCTGCGCTGAACGTAGTCTTCATCTTCATCACCATTGCATTGATCCCTGAGACTAAAAACGTCTCTCTGGAACACATCGAACGCAACCTGATGAAAGGCGAAGCCCTGCGCGACATCGGTAAGTAAGTTCGCCATAAGTCCGCAATAAATAGGTCGGCTATAAATCAGCCAGCTTTTCCTCCCCTGCAAAGGGGAGGAATTCCATATTGCATCTCTCCCCTGCCAGATTTATCCTTCGCCAGATGAAAACCTCACGTCTCCCCATCGCCCTGCAACAGGCCGTTATGCGCTGTCTGCGGGAAAAACTCCGGATGGCAAATCAGTTTTTTGGCACCGATTACACGGAGCCGGAAATCACTTATCAGCAACGCGGCACCAGCGCGGGCAGCGCGTATCTGCAACACTGGCAAATCCGGCTCAATCCGGTATTGCTGATGGAAAACCAGCAGCCTTTTATCGATGAAGTGGTACCGCACGAACTGGCGCACCTGCTGGTATATCGTCGGTTTGGCCGGGCACCTGCGCCGCACGGCAAAGAGTGGCGCTGGATGATGGAACATGTTCTGGGCGTTTCAGCCAGCAGAACGCACAAGTTTGAAGTCGCCTCCGTGCAAAGCAAAACCTATCCGTATTTATGCGCCTGCCGTGACCATCAGCTGACCGTGCGTCGTCATAATAAAGTGATGCGCAAAGAGTCAGAATACCGCTGCCGCCATTGTGGCGAGCTGTTACGGTTTAATGCTAAAGGCACCACTAACTGCTGATTTTTCAATCAGTAATCACGGCAAAGTCTCATTGTCACAGCCCGTGGTATCCGTTACCCTTCCGGCCTTTTAGTCTCAGGTCTTTCAGAAACATGTTTCGTAAAACGTTCTTATCTTTTCTGTTTATCGGTGCGCTGGCACCGCTGAGCGCCTTGAGCCAGTCTGGTCATGCCATCAATAATTTCTCTCAGGCCAAAGCCGCAGCGGTAAAAATTAATCAGGGTGCGCCGACCTTCTATTGCGGCTGTAACATCAGCTGGCAGGGGAAAAAAGGCACGCCGGATCTGCAATCCTGCGGCTATCAGGTTCGTAAAAGTGAACAACGCGCCAGCCGGATTGAGTGGGAACATGTGGTTCCTGCGTGGCAGTTTGGGCATCAGATGCAGTGCTGGCAGGATGGCGGACGTAAAAATTGTGCGAAAAACGCGGATTATCGTCAGGTTGAAACCGACCTGCACAACCTGCAACCCGCGATCGGCGAAGTGAATGGCGACCGTAATAATTTTATGTACAGTCAATGGAATGGTGGTGAAGGTCAGTATGGCCGCTGCGAAATGAAAGTCGACTTCAAGGCCAAGGCCGCTGAGCCGCCAGCCCGTGCCCGCGGTGCCATCGCACGTACCTATTTCTACATGCGCGATCAGTACAAACTGAATCTGTCCCGTCAGCAGACCCAGCTCTTTACCGCCTGGGATCGCCAGTATCCGGTCACTTCATGGGAATGTGAGCGCGATAATCGCATCGCCAGCGTACAGGGCAATCATAACCCTTACGTTCAGCAAGCTTGCGCACAACGAAAAAGCTAACTTAGTATTATCACGTCATCAGAGCACATTAGCTCGCGACAACGCGGGCTAATCACGCCAAAATAGCCCTCCAGAAAAGACTTTAAGGACAGCAGCCACACATGCGCATACCCCGCATTTATCATCCGGAAACCCTGACCGCTCACAGCGAAATTGCGCTGAGCGAAGATGCCGCAAACCATGTCGGACGCGTTCTGCGGATGCAGCCCGGTCAGGCGATCCAGTTATTTGATGGCAGCAATCAGGTTTTCGACGCCAGCATCACGCAGGTTGATAAGAAAAGTGTGCGTGTCAGCCTGAGCGAAGGCGTGCTGTCAGACAACGAATCCCCGCTGGATCTGCATCTCGGCCAGGTGATTTCACGCGGCGAGAAGATGGAATTCACCATCCAGAAATCTATCGAGCTTGGCGTAAATACCATTACTCCGCTGTTCTCTGAGCGCTGCGGCGTCAAACTTGACGGCGAACGCCTGGAGAAAAAATTGCAGCAATGGCAGAAAATTGCCATCGCAGCCTGCGAACAATGCGGACGTAACCGCATCCCTGAAATTCGCCCGGTGATGCAGCTCGAAGCCTGGTGTGCCGAACAGGATGACAGCCTGAAGCTGAACCTGCATCCGCGCGCCAGCCACAGTATTAACACCCTGCCGCTACCGGTGAGCCACGTTCGCTTACTGATCGGCCCGGAAGGCGGTTTATCCGCTGACGAAATTGCAATGACCTCCGGCTACGGATTTACTGATATCCTGCTGGGACCCCGTGTTCTGCGTACAGAAACCACAGCACTCACCGCGATAACGGCCTTACAGGTTCGTTTCGGCGATCTGGGTTAAGAGGAGACCAAATGATCAAGCTTGGCATCGTGATGGACCCGATTTCTTCCATCAACATCAAAAAAGACACCAGTTTCGCTATGTTGCTGGAAGCGCAGAGTCGTGGCTATGAGCTGCACTACATGGAAATGAATTCCCTGTATCTGCGCGGCGGCGAAGGCCGTGCGACCACCAAAAAACTCAGCGTGAAGCAGGATTACGACGGCTGGTATGAGTTCGGCACTGAGCAGGATATCGCCCTGCAGGAACTGGATGTCATCCTGATGCGTAAGGATCCTCCGTTCGATACTGAATTCATTTACGCCACCTATATCCTTGAACGCGCGGAAGAAAAAGGCACGCTGATCGTTAACAAACCGCAGAGCCTGCGTGACTGTAACGAAAAGCTGTTCACCGCGTGGTTCCCGGAACTGACGCCGGATACGCTGGTAACCCGCAATGCGGCGCAGCTGAAAGCGTTCCATAAAGAACACACTGACGTGATCCTCAAGCCGCTCGACGGCATGGGTGGCGCTTCAATCTTCCGTCTGAAACCAGAAGACGCGAACGTTTCTGTGGTGATTGAAACGCTGACCGAACACGGCAGTCGTTTCTGTATGGCACAAAATTATCTGCCCGCCATCAAAGACGGTGACAAACGCGTTCTGGTGGTCGACGGCGAGCCGGTGCCTTACTGCCTGGCGCGTATTCCGGCGCAGGGCGAAACCCGTGGTAATCTGGCCGCCGGTGGCCGTGGCGAAGCCCGTCCGCTGAGCGAAAGTGACTGGGCGATAGCCCGCACTGTCGCGCCAATCCTGAAGCAGAAAGGCCTGATTTTTGTCGGTCTGGATATTATCGGCGACCGCCTGACTGAAATTAACGTCACCAGCCCGACCTGTGCGCGTGAAATCGAAGCGGCATTCCCGATTTCCGTCACTGGTATGCTGATGGACGCTATCGAAAAGCGTCTGGCTGCCCGATAAACTGCCTGACCGCATAATCTGATGGGTTGTTCAGCAATGCTGGATAACCCACTTTTTTTGCTGCGGATGACGTACTACACTGCCCTCTTAGCTGCATTTCAATTTTCTGAGGTTAAACATCCTGCTTACCATGAATCTACAACATCACTTTCTAATTGCGATGCCTGGCCTGGATGAACCCCAGTTCAAACGTTCGGTCGTCTATATCTGCGAACACAATGAAGACGGCGCTATGGGTCTGGTGATTAACAAACTGGTCGAAGATTTCACCGTTGAAAACGTCCTCGACAAACTGGACATCACACCCGAGCCTCGCGACCCGAACATCCGCCTCGACCGCCCGGTGTTTTCCGGTGGTCCGCTGGCAGACGACCGTGGTTTTATTCTGCACACGCCGCGCGAAGGGTTTGGCTCCAGTATCCGTATTTCGGACAGCACCATGATCACTACGTCTAAAGACGTGCTGGAAACGCTGGGCACCCCCGACCAGCCGAAAGATGTGCTGGTAGCGCTCGGGTACGCCGCATGGGAACAGGGCCAGCTGGAAAAAGAGCTGCTGGAAAATTCCTGGCTGACCATTGAAGCCAGCAATGACATTTTATTCCGCACCCCGATTGCTGACCGCTGGCGTGAAGCCGCGAAAATGATCGGCGTTGACGTCGGCCAGCTTGCCACCCATGCAGGGCACGCATAATGGCTAACCGCACGGTTTTTGCTTTCGATTTCGGTACCAAAAGCATCGGTCTGGCCATCGGTCAGGAAGTCACCGGCACCGCCCGTCCGCTGACATCGTTTAAAGCACAGGACGGGACGCCGGACTGGCAAAAAATCGAAAAGCTGTTGAAAGAATGGCTGCCGGATCTGGTGGTTGTAGGTCTGCCGCTGAACATGGACGGCACAGAGCAACCGCTGACCGCCCGTGCGCGCAAATTTGCCAACCGTCTGCATGGCCGTTTCGGCGTTCAGGTTGAACTGCACGACGAACGTCTGAGCACCGTTGAAGCCCGCGCTGATTTGTTCGATCGCGGCGGCTTCCGCGCGCTGGACAAAGGCAGCGTGGATGCCGCCTCTGCGGTGATCATTCTGGAAAGCTGGTTTGAAAAGCAGTGGAGTCAGTCCTGATCTGCCGCCAGTAATCCTGCGCTTTCCCGCTGCTGGCGGCTTTGGGCAAACGTCTGCATTCCGGCCTGTGCGCCGGTTTGCAGGATATCCGCCAGCTGATGCGTTTTTCCTTCGCGGATCATATTGCACACCGCCGGTGTTGACGTCAGCACTTCGAACAGCGCCACTCTTACCGCTTTTTCATCATCCTTTCCCTGCCCTTCTTTCGGTTTTTGCGTCACCAGTTTCTGCGCGACGACAGCCCTGAGACTGCCCGCCAGCTGAGCCCGCACAAAGGCTTTTTCTTCTGCCGGAAAGACATCAATCAGCCGGTCGATAGCCTGCGTGGCATTGCGCGTATGCAGCGTCGCCAGTACCAGATGCCCGGTTTCTGCCGCCGTCAGCGCCAGCCTGATGCTATCGGTGTCGCGCAATTCTCCCAGCAGTAACACGTCAGGATCCTCACGCAAAGCGCCGCGTACCGCTTCACTGAATGAACGGGTATGCAGCCCCAGTTCGCGCTGCTGGATAAGGCAATGTCTGCTGATGTGAATAAGCTCAATCGGATCTTCCAGTGTAATAATGTGCCGCGTCGTATGGCGGTTGAGGTAATCAATCATTGCCGCCAGCGTGGTGGACTTCCCGCTCCCCGTTGCTCCGGTAACCAGGATCAGACCATCTTCAAGTGTAATAATTTGCTGCAAGATATCCGGTGCCAGCAGCGTTGCCAGTTCAGGACAACGGGCGGGAACCGGCCTCAGCGCCGCCGACAAACCATGCAGTTGCTGAAACACGTTAAGGCGCATCCGCACGCCTTCCGCCAGCGTCAACGCTTTATCGAATTGCCCGGCCAGCTGCAAATTCGTCTGTTCTGCGACATTCAGCCACTGGCTGACGAGCCTTTGCATCTGCGATGCGTCGATCAGCGGCAGGTCCTCACAGCGGCATAATTCCCCTCCGATACGCAGCACAGGCCGATTGCCGGTACAAAGGTGCAGATCGGAGGCATTTTGCTTTACACTACGCCCCACTAATCCATCAATATCCATGTTGAAATCCTCCTGAGTCCCTATGAGCATTAGTCAGCAAAACGCTATTGAGCAGAACTTACAGAATGTCCGTGAGAAAATCGCAGCCGCTGCACACCTTTGCGGCAGGCCTCCGGAAGAAATTACCTTGCTTGCAGTGAGTAAAACGAAACCTGCGAGCGCTGTCGAAGAAGCGATTGCCGCCGGGCAGTTAGCATTTGGCGAAAACTACGTGCAGGAAGGCGTGGATAAAATTGCCCACTTTGCCGGACATCAGCCTGCGCTGACCTGGCATTTCATCGGGCCGTTGCAGTCGAATAAAAGCCGTCTGGTCGCGGAGAACTTCGACTGGTGTCATACCATTGACCGCCTGAAAATCGCCCAGCGCCTGAACGAGCAACGTCCGGCGGGTTTAGCGCCATTACAGGTGCTGATTCAGGTGAATATCAGTGACGAAGCCAGTAAATCTGGCATTGCTGTGGGTGAAGTTAACGAACTGGCGATGCAGATTATGGCGATGTCCAATCTGACGCTGCGCGGTCTGATGGCCATTCCGGCCGCAGAAACCGACTATGCGCGCCAGCTTGAAGTCTTCGGTCAGATGCGTGAAGCCCTGAAAGCTTTACAGAGCATTTGTCCGCAGGCCGATACTTTATCAATGGGCATGACCGATGATATGCCCGCTGCGATTGCCGCCGGAAGCACCATGGTTCGTATCGGTACCGCTATTTTCGGTGCCCGTGATTACAGCGCAAAACAGTAACCGCTCTCTGCCGGTATACTGCTTTACTATTGATTGGCTCAATTCAGCCCCCATTAAAAGCAAGGAGCATGAATGCAACATCGCAAAATATGTTTTATCGGTGCCGGTAACATGGCAGGCGCCATCATTTCAGGCCTGGTTGAAAGTGGTTATCCGGCCAGTATGATCAGCGTTTGTGCCCCTTCCACCACCCATCGCGATGCGCTGGCCGCAAAATACGGCGTACACAGCAGCAGTGATAACAACGCCTGTGCGCAAGCGGCAGATGTCGTTGTATTGTCTGTAAAACCGCAGATGATGGCGGATGTATGTAAAGCACTGCAAAAAGACGTGGATTTTAGCGATAAGCTGGTACTGTCGATTGCCGCAGGCGTCAGCGTGGCGCGCTTCTGCGAGTTGCTGGGCGATAATCTCAACATCGTGCGCATCATGCCTAACACGCCGTCGCTGGTCGGTCAGGGCATGAGTGGCTTGTATGCACCTGTTCAGGTTTCGCAGGCAGATCGTGATTACAGCGGCGAACTGATGACTGCCGTGGGCAAAATCTGCTGGGTTGATACCGAAGAAGGTATCAACCACGTGATTGCCGCCGCAGGCAGCGCACCGGCGTATTTCTTCCTGTTTATGGAAGCAATGCAGGCTGAAGCGCAGCGTCTGGGTTTCAGTGCAGAAACCGCGCGGATGCTGGTTGAACAAGCCGCCAGCGGTGCCAGCGCACTGGTTGCGGCAAGCCCGGACACGCCATTGTCACAACTTCGTGAGAATGTGACGTCCAAAGGCGGCACCACCTTTGAAGCTCTGAAAGTGTTTACCGACCGACAATTACCGGAGATCGTTTCCGAGGCCATGCAGGCCGCCATTACCCGCGCGCAGGAAATGGAAAAACTGTTCTGATAAGAACGAATAAAAAATAATACTGCCCAAAATCATCCGTGTTGCGTCAAGACGACACGCGAAGGATGAAGGGCATAGGAGAATTATGTTAACGCTGACTTTTCTGGTCAAAACACTGATTGATCTCTACGTGATGGTTCTGCTGCTGCGCATCTGGATGCAATGGGCACGTACAGATTTTTATAACCCGTTTTCACAGTTCGTGGTGAAGATTACTCAGCCGATTATCGGACCACTTCGCCGGATTATTCCGCCGCTGGGCCCGATTGACAGCGCAAGCCTGCTGCTGGCTTTCATTCTTTGCACCATCAAATTCCCGCTGCTGTTGCTAATCCAAAGCGGCGCTATCTTCTTTGGTCTGAGCAGTCTGCTGATTGGCCTGATAGGGCTGGTCAAAGCCGCGGGTTATCTGGTGTTCTGGCTGGTCATTATCCGCTCATTGATGAGCTGGGTGAGCCAGGGCCGCGGACCAATGGATTATCTGCTGATGCAGCTGACTGAGCCGCTGATGGCACCCATCCGTCGTATTCTTCCTGCGATGGGCGGCATCGATTTCTCGGCAATGGTGGTGATCCTGATCCTGTATATGCTGAATTATCTCGGAATGGATCTGTTGGGTGCGCTGTGGTTCCAGCTTTAAGCCCGGCGTTCTGGCAATCTGACGTGCTGGTTTTGCGGCTGGTTATCCAGCCCAAAGCCAGCCGTGACAGCCTGGTGGGTTTGCATGGCGACGAGCTGAAAGTCACCATCACCGCCCCGCCGGTAGACGGACAGGCCAACACACATCTGGTGAAATTTCTCTCAAAACAGTTTAAAGTCGCCAAAAGTCAGATAAGCATCGAAAAGGGCGAGCTGGGCCGCCATAAACAAGTCCGCATTACCCATCCGCAAAATATCCCGACTGAGGTCGCGGTACTGCTCGCAGAATAACGTTAAGTCAGGACTCTCCCATGCAGAAAGTCGTATTAGCTACCGGCAACGCCGGTAAAGTGCGTGAACTCGCACATCTTCTGGCCGATTTCGGGCTGGACGTGGTGGCACAAACCGAACTCGGCGTTGAATCCGCCGAAGAAACCGGTCTGACGTTCATTGAGAATGCCATCCTGAAAGCCCGCCACGCGGCGGCTGTCACCGGTTTACCTGCTGTGGCAGATGACTCCGGCCTGGCGGTTGATTTTCTCGGTGGTGCGCCGGGGATTTACTCTGCGCGCTACGCGGGCGTTGATGCCAGCGATCAGCAAAACCTCGATAAACTGCTGGTTGCGCTGAAAGACGTTCCACAGGGCCAGCGTAATGCACAGTTCCACTGCGTGCTGGTGTATATGCGCCATGCTGAAGACCCGACGCCGCTGGTGTGCCACGGCAGCTGGGCAGGTGAAATCACCTTTGCCCAGGCAGGTGAAGGCGGCTTTGGTTATGACCCGATCTTTTATGTTCCTGAGCTGGGTAAAACCGCCGCAGAACTGAGCCGTGAAGAAAAAAGTGCGGTGTCGCACCGGGGACAGGCATTGAAACTGTTGTTTGCCGCGATGAAAGAGGCAGTACAGAAGAATGCGTAAGTTACCGCCGCTGAGTCTCTACATTCATATTCCGTGGTGCGTGCAAAAATGCCCTTACTGCGATTTCAACTCGCACGCGTTAAAGGGCGAAGTGCCGCATGACGATTATGTCGCGCATCTGCTGGCAGATTTAGATGCGGATCTGCATCTGGTGGGCGGACGCAGCGTAGGGACCATTTTTATCGGCGGCGGAACCCCAAGCCTGCTGAGCAGCGAAGCAATGCAAAATCTGCTCGACGGCGTGCGTGCGCGGTTGCCACTCGACGCTCACGCTGAAATTACCATGGAAGCCAATCCCGGTACCGTCGAAGCAGATCGCTTCAGCGGCTACCAGCGCGCGGGTGTAAACCGTATTTCCATCGGCGTGCAAAGTTTTGATGCACAGAAATTGGAGCGTCTGGGGCGTATTCACGGCCCTGACGAAGCCAAACGCGCGGCACATCTGGCGACTGACCTGAACCTGCGCAGCTTCAATCTGGATCTGATGCATGGTTTACCGGATCAGACACTGGAAGAAGCACTTGACGATTTGCGTCAGGCAATCGCACTCAATCCGCCGCATTTGTCCTGGTATCAGCTGACTATCGAACCAAATACGATGTATGCCTCGCGACCGCCAAAACTGCCGGATGATGACGCGCTGTGGGATATTTTCGAGCAAGGCGATCAGTTGCTGACCGCAGCCGGATACCAGCAATATGAAACCTCGGCGTACGCCAAACCGGGCTATCAGTGTCAGCACAACCTGAACTACTGGCGCTTCGGGGATTATCTCGGCATCGGTTGTGGCGCGCATGGCAAACTGACTCAGCCAGACGGGCAAATCCTGCGTACCGTCAAAACCAAACACCCTCGCGGTTACATGCAGGGTCGTTATATGGATAAACAGCATCCGGTGGAAACCGAAGATTTGCCGTTTGAATTCTTCATGAACCGCTTCCGCCTGCTGGAAGCCGCGCCGCGTGAAGAGTTTGGTCTGTATACCGGGCTGGATGAATCGGTGATCCGCGCACAGTTAGACGAAGCGATTGCCAAAGAATATCTGGTCGAAACCGATACGCACTGGCAGATCACCAGCAAAGGAAAGCTGTTCCTGAATTCGCTGCTGGAGCTGTTTTTGGCGGAGTAGAATCAAGTGATAACAGGGGTAAACACTGCCCGAAACACATTTTTGGTATATTATCACCACGTTGGGGTGCTGGCTTTCGTACTACTTACGGAAGTAGAAACTCTGGAAGATGTAGCTCCAACTACCTCTTCCAACAAAAAAACCGCGTAATCGCGGTTTTTTTGTATCTGTCATTTGGCAGCTTACTGTTTCAAATCTGCCAGCAAGGTTTTGTGCTGAGTATCCAGATTGGTAACGCGCTTACAGACGTCATCGCCAAAAGCTTTAAACTCTTTTTCCTGCTTGTTCCACTCTTCCTGAACGGCCTGTTGTAAACCGCCGAGATTACCCATCATCGCCTGCAGTGGATTTCCGCCACTCGCAGCCTGTTTGAGTCCCATCTCGTTGATGCTGTCCTGCATGACGCCGCCCATGGTTTGTTCCATCAGCTTCTGGCCATTTTGCTTCACCTGATCCACTGCTTTATGGTGGAAAGTCAGGCCATCAGTGCGGTGTTCGATAATCAGGTTCATCTGCTCTTTCAGCTGCTTATCGAGCTTAACCAGGCGGTTACGCACGTTGCTGTCACTGCCCAGTTTTTCGACGATCACACGGTCAACCGCAACCCGGCCTTTTTCAAGATGCGCCGTCGCGCCCTGGTCAATCCACGGCAGGTCACGGCGTAAACCGGCCTGATAGTCGATGGCTTCCTGACGCTGTCTGGCGCTCAGGGTCATGTCTTTTCCGTTGAGGGTTACGTTACCGTTTGGTGTGATCAGCAGATCACCGCTGTTACCGACAACCTGTACGGTCTGCGGCTTGATGATCACGTCATCCTTAGGCTGGACGGCACACTGATAATCGGCCTGTGCGCTCCACGCGCTCAGCGCCAGTAACGCAGCAAGTCCGGTTTTTACCACTCCACTTTTTACTAACATGTACTCTCCCTTAAGACAGCAAACTCAAAAAATTGAACGGCCAATACGTTGCGCCAGTAATTCTAAGGCAGCAATACCTGCCAAAGAGTTCCCTGCCGCATCAAGTTCCGGTGACCAAACCGCAATGCACATCTCGCCAGGCACCACGGCAATGATGCCGCCGCCGACGCCAGATTTACCCGGCATACCGACGCGGTATGCGAATTCACCCGCGCCGTCGTACATGCCGCTGGTGACCATCATCGCATTAATCTGACGCGCCTGACGGGCATCAATGAGCGGTTCTTCACTCCCCAGCGGATGCCCTTTATTGGCAAGATATACAAACGTCCGCGCCAGTTCTTCACAGCTCATACGTAATGCACAGTAGTGGAAATAGGTATGCAAAACGGTGATGACGTCGTTGTCGAAATTACCGAAAGACTTCATCAGATAGGCAATCGCCGCGTTGCGGTCAGAATGCTCGAACTCTGAACGGGCAACGTGCCGATCGTAGTTGAGATCTGCCGATCCGGCCAGTTGCCGCACCACTTCCAGCATTCTCTGCTTTGGTGCGGAGAGCCGGGTTTGCAGCAAATCGCAGACCACAAGCGCGCCCGGATTGATAAACGGATTACGCGGTTTTCCCTGTTCAAGCTCAAGCTGAACCAGCGAATTGAACGGCTGACCGGACGGCTCTTTGCCGACGCGCTGCCAGATTTCGCTTTCCTGATAACGGGTCAGCGCCAGCGTCAGGCTGAGCACTTTTGAGATCGACTGGATCGAGAAACGCATGTCGGCATCACCGGCACGAAAGATCTCCCCTTTCGTGGTACACACGGCAATCCCTAAATGATCGGGGCTGACTTCCGCCAGCGCAGGAATATAATCGGCAACATTGCCACGGCCAATCAGCGGCCTGACCTGCGCCAGAATATCTTCCAGCAAACTGTTATCGAGTTCGGTACCCAACGTCCTGCCTCCAGATGTAACAAAGGTGCCGGAAGGCACCTTTCAAAGATTCAGAATTTATCTGACCGGTGGAATCAGTCCCACCAGATATCGAATAACTCGGAAACTTCCACGTCTTCCATTTTCTGGTCTTCTAACCATTTTTTGACCTGCGCGCGCTGTTCATCAGTGCAGTGACCGATGTCCTGACGGCAAACCAGACCTTCCCATTGCAGATAGCCACTGCCATCGAAAGCCAGTTTGTTTGGCTCGATCACACCGTCGATGAATTTATCCAGGGATTCATCAATGGTTTCTACCGCGGTACCTTCCGGGAAACGCCATTTTACAGAGAAGCCCAGTTCCTGGAACTCGGCAATGTGTAACTTCTTACGTAAACGACGACTGCGATTTGTAGCCATTATTGCTTCCTCTCAAACATCAGATCCCACACGCCGTGGCCTAAACGCTGGCCACGCATTTCGAACTTGGTCACCGGGCGCGATTCAGGACGCGGGACATAATTACCTTCCTGCGACAGATTCACCCAGCTTTCTAAACTGGTCATGACTTCGAGCATGTGCTCCGCATACGGCTCCCAGTCGGTTGCCATGTGGAATACACCGCCCACTTTTAGTTTCTTGCGCAGCTTCTCGACGAACTCAGGCTGCACGATACGGCGCTTATTATGGCGCGCTTTGTGCCACGGGTCAGGAAAGAATAGCTGCACCATATCGAGCGAGCCATCCGGAATCATTTTTTCCAGCACTTCAACCGCATCGTGACACATCACGCGCAGGTTGCTGACGCCCTCTTCGTGCGCCGTTGCCAGACACGCGCCAACACCCGGTGAGTGTACTTCAATCCCGATAAAGTTCTGGTCAGGATTCTGCTGCGCCATGGTAACGAGCGATGTGCCCATGCCGAAACCGATTTCCAGTACCACAGGTGCAGAGCGACCAAATAAGGCATCAATATCCAGGGATTCGGCCTGAAACTCCACGCCCATCACCGGCCAGAAGTTGTCCAGCGCAAATTGCTGACCTTTAGTCAGACGGCCCTGACGGCGGACAAAACTACGGATACGGCGCATCGCGCGACCGTTCTCGTCGAACTCCGGTGAAATGACGTCGTTTTTCATGGTGTTTCCACTCCGATTGGCAAGACGCGGTACCCGCGCGCGGATGCCTGTGCTTTGGTCACTAAATATAAGGAAAGGCGCATTATCCAAACTTACTCCCGATTAGCAAGGCTTGCGGGCAGGAAATCCGTCAATACAGTGCGGAAAGTTCCGGTTTACAGCCAGACGGGAACTGTGATGTGATCAGCCCCGTCTTTTAACCCTGCCGGACAGTAATTCACCCATGATGGAAGCCCAACGTTTCTCACCTCTGGTGCTCGACTGGTATCAGCGCTATGGCCGCAAAACGCTGCCGTGGCAAATCGCAAAAACACCTTATAAAGTCTGGCTTTCGGAAGTGATGTTGCAGCAAACGCAGGTAGCGACTGTTATTCCGTATTTTGAACGTTTTATGCAACGCTTTCCGACGGTGTCTGATCTCGCCGCAGCGCCCCTCGATGAAGTTCTGCATCTGTGGACCGGGCTGGGTTATTACGCCCGTGCGCGTAACCTGCATAAAGCGGCGCAGACCATCGCCAGCCAGCACGGCGGCGTATTTCCGACAACTTTTGATGAGATTCTCGCGTTGCCGGGCATTGGCCGTTCCACCGCCGGCGCGGTTTTATCGCTGGCACTGAATCAGCACTACCCTATTTTAGACGGGAATGTGAAGCGCGTGCTGGCTCGCTGCTATGCTGTTGACGGCTGGCCGGGCGAGAAGAAAACCGAAAATAAGCTGTGGACGATAAGCGAAGACGTCACGCCCGCCGAAGGTGTTGCACAGTTTAATCAGGCAATGATGGATTTGGGCGCGATGGTTTGTACCCGCAGCAAACCCAAGTGCGAGCTGTGCCCGGTGAAATCCGGCTGTGAAGCTTATGCGCATCACAGCTGGGCGAATTATCCCGGTAAAAAACCTAAGAAAACCCTGCCGGAAAAGACCGCGTTTATGCTGATGATCCAGCAGGAAGATAAAGTCTGGCTGGAACAGCGTCCGCCGGTCGGCCTGTGGGGCGGATTGTTCTGCTTCCCGCAATTTACCACCGAAGATGAACTGGCTATTGGTCTGAAAAAATACGGTGTTACGCAAAATCAGTTGCAGCAGCAGACCGCTTTTCGTCACACTTTCAGCCATTTCCATCTGGATATCGTCCCGATGTGGTTAAATCTGCGTTCTTCCGCGGGTTGCATGGATGAAGGTGCGGGTCTCTGGTATAACTTAGCCCAACCACAATCCGTCGGGCTGGCCGCGCCGGTAGAGCGTCTGTTAACGCAACTGGCTAAAGAACCGACCCAAAAGAACGATCGATAAGGAATTAGCATGAGCAGAACGATTTTTTGTACTTTTCTCAAGCGCGATGCTGAAGGACAAGACTTCCAGCTGTACCCTGGCGAGATTGGCAAACGTATCTTCAATGAGATTTCGAAAGAAGCCTGGTCGCAGTGGATGACCAAACAAACCATGCTGATTAACGAAAAGAAACTCAGCATGATGAATCCGGAAGACCGCAAACTGCTGGAACAGGAAATGGTCAACTTCCTGTTCGAAGGTCAGGACGTGCATATCGAAGGCTATACCCCGCCGTCAAAATAATCATTTATAACAATGGTTAAAACATTAAGGCAGGTACTCCGGGTGCCTGCTTCTTTCATCAGAAACGGTTTGTAAGATGAAGAAAATTTTAGCTTTGCTGGTTATCGCGCCCATGTTGATCTCCTGCTCCGGCAGCAAGAAAGACCAGTTCAACGAAGCTTATGTGAAAGACACCAACGGATTCGATATTTTGATGGGGCAGTTCGCCCATAACATCGAAAATATCTGGGGTATGAACGAAGTGCTGATCGCGGGTCCGAAAGACTACGTGAAATATAGCGATCAGTATTACACCCGCAGCCACATCAACTTCGATGCGGGTACCATCACCCTTGAGACTATTTCTGGCACGGATCCGGCGGCCAGCCTGCGTCAGGCCATTATCAGCACCTTGCTGGTGGGCGACGATCCGGGCAATGTTGACCTTTATTCCGACGCCAATGATATCCAGATCAGCCGTGAACCGATGTTGTACGGTCAGGTTCTCGACAATACCGGCCAGCCAATCCGCTGGGAAGGCCGCGCAGCAAGTTTTGCTGATTATCTGATTCAGAACAAACTGATGCGCCGTCAGTCCGGTCTGCACGTGATTTATTCCGTGACGATCCAGATGGTGCCGAACCACCTGAACAAACGTGCGCATAAATATCTGCCGATGATCCGTGAAGCATCAGCTAAGTATGGCGTCGATCAGTCACTGATCCTGGCGATCATGCAAACCGAATCAGCCTTTAACCCGTATGCGGTGAGTAATGCCGATGCGCTGGGCCTGATGCAGGTTGTGCAACATACCGCGGGTGTTGATGTGTTTAAATCTGAAGGAAAATGGGGCAAGCCAAGCCGCAGCTATCTGTTTGATCCGCAGAATAATATCAATACCGGCACGGCTTATCTTGCGATGCTGCAAAACGTGTATCTGGGGAACATCAACAACCCGACATCACGTCGCTATGCTGTGATTACCGCTTATAACGGCGGTGCCGGCAGTGTTCTGCGCGTGTTCTCACAGAACAAAACGCAGGCGTTTAACATCATTAACAATATGGCGCCGGGCGATGTGTACACCACTCTGACGACCAAACATCCGTCGGCAGAATCCCGCCGCTATCTGTACAAAGTGAACAATACTCAGCGCAGCTACCGCCGCGTAGATTAACGTTTATTGTCCCGGCTTCTCAGGCGTGAGGCGCCGGGACGAATGTCTTAACTGTGAGTCTGTAAACTCTCCGTCGGCAGACTTTGTGTCTGGAATTTTCCGTCACCCAGATCACTGACAATATGATTCATGCGCTCTTCCGTCAGCTGGTAGTAACGGATAGAGAAAGCCGTAATCAGATAGAAAATAGCCGGTAAGACGGTGAATAAAATCAGGACACCGCGTACCGCTTCCGCCGATTGTTGTTCCACGCCCGCCTGATAACCAAACCATGCCAGCCCCCAGCCTGTCAGCGCCCCACCAATCGCCACGCCGAGTTTAATCACAAAGATATTCGCCGCGATGTTCATCCCTGTAATTCGGCGCTGGGTTTTCCACTCCCCATAATTATTGGCATCCGTGATCATTGACCATTGCAGCGGGGCATTTATCCCCTGTAATAAGTTAAGGGCAATATGAACAATAAAGGCAGGGATCCAGTAATCGGTTGGCAGCACAAAGAAAAGTAATCCTGCAAATGCACTTAATATGTTCACCCAGATGGACGCGCGGATTTTACACATCCACGAGCCCAGTTTTTTGGCAAATAAACTGCCGATAACCGCCGCAACGGTAGTCGCCATCATGAAAATGGAAATAATGCCGCTTCCCTGATGCAGAACATATTGCACGAAATACACCAGCAAACTGCCGCGAACAACCACGCCGCATAACATGGCAAGGTTATAAACTGAGAGGATCCGCCACTGATCATTTTGCATAAGCACACGCACATCACGAAGGATATTCATGTTCTCTTCTTTCACCGGTGTAATACGCTCCCGCGTGGTGAGGAAACAGACAAAGAACATCACGCAGCCAATGACACCAAAGATGCCCATCGCCCACTGCATACCGGTCGCGCGGTCTCCCGGTGAGATAAAATCAGCTAGCGGCAGGATGAGCGCCGTCCCCATCGCACCCCCGACGGGCGCAATAGCGAAACGCCACGATTGCAGGGAAAGATTATCCTGCGGGTCGGCAGTAATTGCGGCCCCCAGAGAACAGTAAGGAATATTAATCGCCGTGTACATTAAGGTCATAAATATATAAGCGAAAACCGCATAAACAATTTTACCGGTCTGTTCAAAATCTGGCGTGGAATAAACCAGAACACAACTGACGGCAAAGGGCACACAAATAATCAGTAGCCAGGGCCGAAATCTTCCCCAGCGACTTTTGGTCTGATCGGCAATCGCGCCCATAATAGGATCAGTGATCGCATCAAGTACCCTGACCACTAAGAACAGGGTTCCCATTACCGCTGGCGGCAAACCATAAATATTCGTATAGAAATAGGCAAGAATAGCGACAGAAGAATCAAAAACAATGTGGCTTGCCGCATCACCTAATCCAAAACCCAGCTTTTCTTTCGCACTGATCCTTTCAGTTAATGCTGACATGCAGTCACCTTTATTAAGATGGAATTCTGCATTAGTTATAATTCCAGAAAATCACGCTGAGTATTGTGATTTCTCATTTACGTTTTATGCTTTTAATCAACTGTGACGCAGGTATCTATACTCTGGCTGAATAAGAGGATTATTTTCGAGCTGCATCACATATCCCCATGCAGGGTTATTGTCGCGATTGATCAATAAAAAACGATCCAATAAAAAACCCATCCGGAGATGGGTTTTATGCGGGCTATTGTGCGAGAACATACCCCATCACGCGTTTCCAGCCGACCGGCTTTTTCTCAATATACACACCCTGTAATTCCGGCGAGAAGCCCGGTAACAGGTTGATCCCTTCTTCCAGCGCCATAAAGTAACGCTGAACTGCCCCGCCCCACAATTCGCCGGGCACCACGCACAGCACGCCCGGAGGATACGGCAGCGCGCCTTCTGCGGCGATACGCCCTTCAGCGTCACCAATCGCTACCAGCTCAATGTTATCGCGGATAAACTCGTTATGCGCGTCCTGTGGATTCATCACCACTTTCGGGAAGCTCTTCTCGCGGAACATCTCTTTTTGCAGCTCTTTCACATCAAAACTGACGTACAGGTTATGCATTTCCTGACACAGCTGACGGATGGTGTAATTGCGGTAACGGTCTTCGTTTTTACGATACACCGTCGGCAGCACTTCGCTGAGCGGCGCATCTTCTTCGATGTACTGCTCAAAACGCACCAGCTCTTCCACCAGCAACTGCATTTTGGCCGGCGTTTCGGCAGGCGTCAGCAGGAACAGGATCGAGTTCAGGTCGCATTTCTCCGGCACGATGCCGTTCTCGCGCAAATAGTTGGCCAGAATGGTCGCCGGAATGCCGAACTCAGTGTATTTACCGCTGGACGCATCAATGCCCGGCGTAGTCAGCAGCAGCTTGCACGGATCAACGAAATACTGCTTTTCGGCATAACCGTCGAAGGCATGCCAGCGTTCACCCGGCACAAAATCAAAGAAGCGAACGTCGTTAGCCATCTCATTGGTTTCATGATCCTGCCAGCGCTTTCCGCCGACCACTGGCGGCACAAACGGCAAAATCATCGAGCATTGATCCAGCAGCATTTTGCGGGTTTCGATGCCCAGCTTCACGCACTCCATCCACATGTGTTTTCCGCTGCCACCGGCATGAATACGCGCATTCACGTCCAGTGCGGCAAACAGCGGATAAAACGGGCTGGTTGAGGCGTGCATCATAAAGGCATTGTTGAGCTTTTTATGGCTGCAATGGCGCTTCTGGCCCTTAATGTGATTGTCTTTTTTATGGATCTGCGAAGTTTGCGAGAATCCGGCCTGCTGCTTATGTACCGACTGTGTGACGATAATCCCCGGATCGTTTTCATTAAGCTCCAGCAGCAACGGCGAACATTCTTTCATCATCGGGATGAATTGCTCGTAACCGACCCATGCGGAATCAAACAGAATGTAATCGCACAGATGACCGATTTTATCGACCACCTGGCGCGCGTTATAAACCGTGCCGTCGTAGGTGCCGAGCTGGATGATGGCCAGGCGGAACGGGCGTTTCTCGTTAGCACGATCTGGTGCCACTTCTTTGATTTGTTTACGCAGATAAGTTTCGTCGAAACAGGCCGCATCAATACCGCCGATAAAACCAAACGGGTTACGTGCTGTTTCGAGATACACCGGCGTTGCACCTGCCTGTAACAGCGCGCCATGATGGTTTGATTTGTGATTATTACGGTCGAACAGCACGAGGTCGTCGCGGGTCAGCAGCGCGTTAGTCACGACTTTATTGGCGGCAGATGTCCCGTTAAGCACGAAATAGGTTTTATCTGCGCTGAAGACTTTAGCGGCATACTTTTGAGCGTCTTTCGCCGAGCCTTCGTGGATCAGCAAATCGCCCAGTTTGACGTCCGCATTACACATGTCAGAGCGGAAAATATTCGGGCCGTAGAAATCATAAAACTGACGCCCTGCCGGATGACGACGGAAAAACTCACCGCCCTGATGGCCCGGACAAGCGAACGTGGCGTTCTCCATCTCGACATACTTTTTCAGCGTGTCGAAAAACGGCGGGAAGAGCGCCTCTTCATAGGCCTGTGCGGCAGATTCGATTTGTGCCGCGTAAAACGCCTGGTTGGCGTCCGACAGCGTGATCACGCCTTTCAGCAAAGGCAAAAATTCCGGCGACACCTGCTCCGTTCCCTGCACTGCCACAAACGCGGGAATACCGAATCCCAGCGTTTCAATCTCCGCCAGCCTGCCGTGATTCAGGTCACCCACAGAAATGATGATGGCCGCTACGTCCGCGTAATCGGCGCGGCGCAGGTCAACGACCAGACGAGCAGTCTGGAGATAAGGGGCGACAGAAGCGCTTGCTGCAAGTTTTAAGTGTTTCATTCAGACTCTCAAACGGTTAAGTAAGAGGGTGTGCCAGATGGCACGGCAATGAGCAGGTTCTTACGTCATAGAGCAATTGCGCGCAGAGTCCGGCCCGGCAAATGACGTTGGCTAAGCAAGATATCGAGTGCGACAGGACAATGCCGGTGAGGCAAAGTGGTGACAAATCGAGTTTCAGACCCGGCCACGTCTGATAGACAACAGTAAAATCAGAGAATTGCCCTGTGGATGACGCTCTGTTTTTAATAATGCCTAACAGCGGACAAACGGTAGCCTTACCGCATGAAAGAGACTGCAAAAGGAGAAAAGCTGAAATCGTGGTGTTTACAGCACCCGGAGATCATCATCAGATTTTTTATGCACTTATAAAAAGCGCGATGTGATAAACCAGCCATGCCGCAACCCTCTTGAGCTGTCGCGTGAAAACGGGAACAGAGTTGTTTAATAAATCGGCGCAATAATGGCATCTTTTAGACCCCCGTTCAACCCTGTAAATTGCGCGAATTTCTTACAAAATACGACACCGTCCGGCATGGGATTTTGCCTGTGAATTTCAGGCAAACCGCAGATTCCGGCAGTTAAATCGACAAATCGTCGTAAAAAGCATCATTCAGGTGACGAACACCACCGTTGTCACAAAAAGCCGTTGACGACACATGCCCAATACGGTTTAATGCGCCCCGTTGCCCGGATAGCTCAGTCGGTAGAGCAAGGGATTGAAAATCCCTGTGTCCTTGGTTCGATTCCGAGTCCGGGCACCATCTTTAAAAGAACCCGCCTATGGCGGGTTTTTTGCTTTCTGAGTTCTTATAAAAGATCATGGACTCTCCATCGAACTTCGTTCGATGACTCGCCTTAGCAGGCTCGCCCTGCGGGCCAACGGCAAAGCCGTTGTTCAAATGCCTGCGGCATTAGTCCGAGTCCGGGCACCCTATTTAAAGAAACCCGCCTATGGCGGGTTTTTTGCTTTCTGCTCTACTGAAACTTCAAGCCCGTTTAGAAAGCAAAAAAAGCCGGAGAATGTCAGCGCATTCTCCGGCTTTTTCTTACTTATGAAGCAACAGCGACGGGCGTTATCCGTACAATTTCAGCCGCTGACACTGCTTTTCATGATGAATGCAAAAGCGAGGATCATTTGTATGCAAACCATCAATGGCAGATTCAGTATTGGGAATGTTAATAAACGATGCGTTTGCGTTCATTAAAATCATGCCATTTTGTTTTGATATATTCGTCCAGTTCATTATGAAATCTTTCCCCGGAAAACTTTAATGCATTTTCACGACAGTCCAGAGGAAGAATTGAGTCTTTAATGGTATCGAAGTGACGCACGGCCTTTATCAGAGACGCCGCTGTTTGCTCAGCGAAAAAGACCCCTGTTGCATGCTTTTCACCGTAAGGTCTGATGGTCTCCAGAACGCCGCCTTTGCCAAAGGCAATAACCGGCGTTCCGCTGGCCTGTGCTTCGACAGGCGTGATCCCAAAATCTTCTTCGGCAGCGAAAACAAAAGCCTTTGCGCGTCGCATATAGTCTTGCATCACATCGTCAGGCTGATAGCCCAGTATTTCAATGTTACTGCCCGCTTTGGCCTTAATCTTGCCCATTTCAGAGCCGTCTCCGATGACCACCAGCTTCTTATCCGGCATCTGACTGAATGCTTCCACAATCAGATCGATACGTTTATAGGGCACCATGCGCGAAGCGGTAAAATAGAAATCCTCTTTGTTCTCCTGCAATGTAAAACGCTCTACATCGACAGGCGGATAAATAACATCCGCGTCGCGGCCATAGACTTTCTTAATCCGGCGGGCAATAAACTGGGAATTGGCAATAAAGTGATCCACCCCATTAGCCGTCCGGTAATCCCACATCCTGATTTTATGCAGGAACCAGCGGGCAAGATTGCCTTTCAGCCCCTTATTCAGCCCTGCCTCACGCAGATACTGGTGCTGAAAATCCCAGGCATAGCGGATCGGAGAATGCACATAGCTGATGTGCAACTGGTCAGGACCGGTCAGCACGCCCTTGGCGACCGCATGACTGCTGGAAAGCACTATGTCATGTCCGGTCACATCAAGTTGTTCGATAGCCAGCGGCATTAAAGGCAGATATTGCTGATATTTCTTTTTAGCAAAAGGTAAGCGCTGAATAAAAGAGGTCGTCGCTTCTTTACCGTAGAATTTTTTGCGGGACTCATCAGAAAGAAAATCAACAACAGAATAGATATCTGCGTCCGGGTATAATTTAATAAATTCCGCAATGACTTTTTCGGCCCCGGCAAATGTCACCAGCCAGTCAGCAACAATCCCCACACTCACATTATGTGACATAATCTAAACCTTATAAAATAAAAATGGGCAAAATAAACCCATAGCGAGTTATTACCACTCACTTAAATAAGATATTTTCAATAATTACATGCTACGAAGGATGGAAAGAATCTTCCTGGTTTGTTCCTGCATTAATTTTGTATTAGCACGGGATTCCACATTCAGTCGAACAACCGGTTCAGTATTAGAACTACGGAGATTGAAACGCCACTCATCAAACTCCAGACTTATTCCGTCCGTATGGTCGATGTTCAACGCCTCTCCTTCATACATCGCTAATACACGGTCAATAGACTCTTTCGGCTTTTGCAGGTAACTGTTTATTTCACCTGAAGCAGGGTAAGCGGTGATCCGGTCATTAATCAGTTGCCTCAGGGACTTATCTTTAACATGCAGTAATTCAGCGACCAGCAACCAGGGGATCATACCACTGTCGCAATAATAGAAATCGCGGAAGTAATGATGGGCGCTCATCTCGCCACCATAGACCGCATCTTCCTGGCGCATACGCTCTTTAATAAACGCATGACCGGTTTTAGACATCACAGGCACTCCGCCCGCACCGGTGACAATATCAATGGTATTCCAGCTCAGACGCGGGTCATGAATGATACGCGAGCTGGGGTATTTCTCGAGGAACGCGTCGGCCAGCAGACCCACGATGTAATACCCTTCGATGAAATTACCGGCATCATCAAACAGAAAACACCGGTCAAAATCACCATCAAACGCGATCCCCATATCTGCCTGGTGTTTAATGATGGCATTGGTGGTGTCCTGGCGGCACTCAGGCAATAACGGATTAGGGATGCCGTTGGGGAATGTTCCGTCAGCCTCGTGGTGAATTTTGATAAATTCTACCGGTGCTCCGGCAGCAATAAAACGCTGCTCGATAGCATCCACAACGTGACCGGCAGCGCCATTACCGGAGTTAAATACCAGTTTCAAGGGACGGGTGAAATTCTCTAAATTGACATAGCTGAGCAACTTATCAACATACGCTTCCAGCACAGAGGCTTTTTCATAAGTGCCACGTATAGCCTTTTCTGCTGGTGCGAAATTATTAGCTTCGGCCAGTGCCTGAATCTCGCGTAAACCGGTATCGCCACTGATTGGACGGGAGTTCTCACGAACCAGTTTCATACCATTATAATTCATTGGATTATGGCTGGCGGTGACTTCAATACCACCATCAAGGCTGAGATAGGAAGTCGCAAAATAGATTTCTTCCGTGCCGCTCACGCCAATATCAACAACATCAGTCCCCGCATCCTGTAAACCCTTCGCCAGAGCAAGTTTCAATGCTTCACTGGTTAAACGAACATCACCGCCTAATACCATTCTATTTGGCTTTAAATATTCGCCGTACGCTCGTCCTATGCGATAAGCAATATCTTCGTTTAATTCAACACCTAATTCACCGCGAATATCGTACGCTTTAAAGCAAGATAATGTATCTGACATATTTCACCCCAAAATTAACAGCGACCATAGTGATCTTTTATACGAATAATATCGTCATCTTCCAGATATGAGCCTGATTGTATTTCCAGAAGTTCAAGAGGTATTTTCCCGGGATTCTCTAATCTGTGATGAGCACCAATGGGTATAAATGTGGATTCATTTTCAGTCAGCAGATAATCTTTATCTTCCAGAATAACTCTTGCCGTACCCGAAAGAATTACCCAGTGTTCAGCCCGGTGATGATGCATTTGTAATGAGAACTGTCCGCCCGGTTTTACCGTTATTCTATTCACATGATAACGGGGCGCCGTCACAACATTATCGTTCCGCCCCCATGGACGATAAGATTCACGATGCACGCGATATTCCCGGCGTTTATGACTTTTTAAATATTCAACGACTTTTTTAACGTCCTGCACCTGGTTTTTATCAATCACTAAAACGGCATCTTTAGTATTAACAATCACCAGATTATCTACACCAATAGCGGCCACCAATTTTTCATCGGTATTGATATAACAATTCGTCGCATTATGAGTAAATACATCGCCACTGAGGGCATTACCCTCGATGCTTTTATTATTCACTTCCCAAAGAGCCGACCAGGAACCCACATCATTCCAGCCCGCATCTAACGGAACGACAATCGCATCAGTGGTTTTTTCCATCACCGCATAATCAACAGACTCATCGGGACAGGAAATAAATGATTCTTTATCAACACGAATAAAATCCTGCTGCTCATCGGCCTGTGAGGTTTCAATGGCTTTAAGACAGGCATCAACAATGTCCGGCCTGAATTTCGTCATCTCTTGCAGAAAACGCTTCGCACGGAACAAAAACATACCGCTGTTCCAGTAATACTCACCGCTTTCCAGATATTGCATCGCGGTAGCAAGATCCGGCTTCTCGACAAAACGCTGCACCCGAAAAACAGGATCTGCGTCGGTGCACAATTTGGTTCCCCTCTGTATATAACCGTATCCGGTTTCCGGACCGGTCGGCACGATACCGAAGGTCACCAGCTTCCCCTGTTCCGCGAACGGAATAGCATTCTGTACGGCCTGGTGAAAGGCCGCAGGAGACTCGATAACATGGTCGGCAGCAAGCACCAGCAAAAGCGGGTCTAAACCTTTGTCGATAGCACTGAGCGCAGCCAGCGTAATCGCAGGCGCCGTATTGCGCCCGACAGGCTCGAGGATAATATTATCTTTGAGCTGATTTATTTGCCGCAGTTGTTCGGCAACGAGAAAACGATGCTCTTCATTACAAATAACCAGCGGCACAGAAACATCCAGCCCTTTTAAACGGCAGACGGTTTCCTGCAACATTGAATTATCGCCATGCAGACGAAGAAATTGTTTTGGATAAAGCTCACGAGACATCGGCCACAAACGGCTACCGGTACCGCCAGCCATGATTACTGGAAGGATCATAATATTCGTCTCAGGAAAAAGTCAGATAAGATGCAATCATTAAAAAACAATTCAGTGCTCAGAGGAATAACTGAATTATCATTCAGAATGAGCACTGACAAATTGTGAATGATTTATGCTTTAATTTTAAAAACTGTTTTAAGGGAAAAGTAGAGCAATACTGGAGAAATTCTAATCATGAGTATGGAGTAAAATTTTTTATAATTAAGTTGCGGTTTTAACCTGAATAAACATGAAACATTGATGCGTTTCTGGATTTCTGCAACTTCATTTACCGGAGCACCAAATTTAATTGCATTAATAAAAACCATCAAAGCCACAATATACTCATGCTTTATTATCCTCAGCTTGTCTGATTCTGAGATAATTAAAGGCTTTATCAGTGACTTGGTAATTTCCAGGTATTGCAGTCTGTCTAGTGCTTTTCGGTAGGATTTTTTTGTCAATGAGGAAACATGCTGTACATAATGATACTTGGGTTCACTGCCAAATGAGATGTCAGCACCATTGAGAAACATCGTCATAATGACAAGATAGTCTTCAAAAACGGGTAACGTAGTGTCAAAATGAACATTCAGGAAAAGATCTCGTTTAAATATCTTATGCCAAAGGAAACCTGTTATTTCATTTTCCAGCATAGAAAAAACAGCATCTTTACCCTTCAGAATCTTATTGGGAGAAAATTGATTTACCGTACCGCGTTGGACACCCTCGGGTGTTTCAGAGTAGTATAAGCACTGGCCTATATCCGTATTATTACTTACTACAATGTTCATTAAATAACTTATCGCATCATGCTCAAAGTAGTCATCAGAATCTAAAAAACAAATAAAGTCCCCTTTTGCATGTTCCACTAACTTATTCCGTGTGAAAGAAACCCCTTCATTTTTAACATTATGAGAAATGCTACGACGGATATGATCGTGCTCAATAAAAAAACTCTCAACAATTGCCACTGAAGAATCGCTCGAAAAATCATCGACAATAACCACTTCTATATTAGAATAGGTTTGAGTGGCAACAGACTCCAGGGCCTTCCTGATATACTTTTCAGAGTTGAAAAGAGGAATAAGGATGCTAACTAATGCTGATTGAGTTTCCATAAAATCATCTAGCCCCTCTTAAATATCTTTCCCGCGAGTGAAAGTATCATTGCTTTTCTACTCTTAGAAGTGATAGTAAAAATAAGAGTAAAATAGGATATCGCACCAACGGTAATTTTTACTGCTATTCCAGCCCAGGATTCATTTAATAATGTAAACTCCTGCATACCCATCAGAATAATACACATACCCCCGGCGCATATAATGGGAACAATAATCTCTCTTATGTATTGTCTGAATGTTAAATTTAAGAGTGTTAATGCACACCATGCGGAAACAGGGTAAAGAAGTATTGTACGGATGGAAAATACCAGTGCAGTAGCAATCAAACCATATCGAACAAAAATATAGAATACCAAAACATTACTTATTGCATAAAGCAGTGTTAATCTGGCTTGCCATTCAGGTTTATCACGGGCAAACATGACGGAATGATTGTAATATCCAATCGACGTAACAAACCCTACAGCACTGACAATTTGCATTATGGGTACAGATGGCATCCATTTCTGTCCCAGCAGCAGAAAAGTAATATCATGAGATAATGCACTAAGACCAACAAAAGCAGGCGCTGTTACCAGAACGGTAAAATAGGTTGCTTGCAGATACTTTTTACCAAATTCATTTAAATCGTTTTTATATCGGGTAAATGCGGGTAATGAAACCCGCATTAATGCGGATGAGAGAACGGTGTTCAGGGTGTTTACGATGCGTTTACCCGCCGAATAAACACCGGCACCCGCAGTTCCAAGAAAGTAGGTAATAAAGAAAACATCACTATTTTGATTGGCGAAGTTAGTAATATTGCTCAGAGCCACATGCTTAGAAAACCCTACAGACTCGCGAATGGAATCCTTCGAAATCTTCATTTTTGGCTTCCAGGGTGTCGTCACCCACAGCACGACCAGAGAAATCAGTGAAGTGACAACTTGCTGTACCACCAGACTCGTAACAGCATACCCTTTACAGGCAAGCACCACTCCGACAGCCCCCCCGATAGAGATAGAGCAGATTGACCTTATCGCTAAAGGGCGGAACATCATATTATGCGTTAACCAGGCTTCGTGTGTCCGGCTCAATCCGCTGACGACAATAATAATGCCTGTTCCCCGGATGACATTGGCCAGCTCCGGTACTTTCATGTACGCCTCAATAAACGGGGCGAAAAAGAAAACAATCAAGAATGCGGGTACAGATAAAGAGAAACATAAAAAAAATGCAGAATTATAGTCTACAGGTGTCGGTGATTTCATTCTCACGATCGATGTCGCAATACTATCGAATATAACATTGCGAAAAAACTGCGTAACAAGCAAAGATACACTGAGCATGCCGTATATACTGGGTGTCAGCAACTTCGCTAATATTATGAATATAATAAATGTTATGACTTGTGAAACTGTATTATCCAGAACAGACCAGATAGCGCCTGAAATTATACTCGGCTTCTGGTTTCTCGCTTGAGCGTTCAATTTAGCGTCCTTAGAATATCATTTGCATTTTGAAAGCCTGTCGATGCCGTTTAATAAGCGCTCTACATTATTGGTAAATTTAAAATCTTCGCTTAGAAAACCCGGTCTGGACTTCGCATCAAGAAGCACGCTGGATGCCTGGTCAATAAATCTGTTATTCAAATTCAGATTAAAACGCTCTTCAACTGTCCTGATAGCTTTGTTTGGAATTCGATGCAACGCTAACTGAGTTAACTGCTGATACTTCTCCCACCACTTTTTGTTCTTTAGCTCTCGCTGTTTTCTGAAATATTTAACAGCGAACTCTACATCTGAATCAGGTAAGAAATACTTTTCTCCATAGGTACACAGAGATTTATCGCGTAAATACTCACGCAGGGAACTGCTTCCCAGAACAGTTGGCCGGTAGGGGGTATTTATGGTCTGAGTCCAGTCTAACCATTTGAATGTATTGATCTGTGAGGAAGTAATTAAGGGAATCCAGGGTACGCGCAGAGCGTCAGCAATAATGGCCGCATGCATAGCATCCGCCAGCACCAGTTTTGCATGTCTGATTTTTTGGATAACCGTCTTTGCATCCGATTGAGGATTCACGAACTCAATCCCAGCCTGCTGGCACACCTTTTCCCATTGCCCGGTGACAAGCGCGTGATGATGAGGAACAAAAATTACCCCTTTGCGTTCAGCATCTGAGAGTGGTTGAAACTCAGCGAGCGTGTTTAAAAGGGCAGCGCCATCAGTAATAAATTTGTCTTTCGGCAATCCTAAAATCTCAGCACTGAGCGGACCCCGAACGCAGAGTGTTTCCCAGGAGCTGTCGCCAAAGTTGACTGGCGGATAGCCGTAACCGACACCACTCGAGAAGACTATCCATTTTTTAGCCGGAGGCATGGCAGAAGTAATAATGGTGCCAATCCCTGATACCCTGACATTTTCGTTATCATCAAAAAAGCCGGGAAGCAATGCATCCCAGATCCATGCGTTAAGGTCGTCCCCAAAATTCCCATGCGCAGATTTATAATAGTAAATTTTCAATTTATCACCGATTAATATTTAATGGCTAATTCGATAGAATAGTAAGCATTCTTGAATATGATTTATCCTGATCATATTCATTGTCAATTTTCATTTTTGCATTCTGACAAATATCAGATAAAACACTGGGATCTTTTATAATATCTGAGACGATATTTGCAATACCTTCGGCATCATGTTCTTTGACCAAAAATCCAGATATTCCATTTTCTATCAATTCAGGGATCCCGCTGTGAAAAGTTGAAATTACCGGGATACCCATAGCCATGGCCTCCATCAATGCCACCGGTATTCCTTCCATATCGCCATCCGCGGCTGTCACTGAAGGTAATAAAAAAATATCCGAGATATTTAAGTAGTCAGTAACAGTTTCCTGCGTCTGCGCGCCTGAGAAGATCACCTGCTCGTTCAATTCAAGTTCAGAAACCTGCAACTCAAGGTCATTGCGTAACGGACCATCACCGATAATGGTGTAGCGAAAATGAATATTTCTTTTCTTCAAAAATGAACATGCAGTGATGGCAACTGATATCCCTTTTTTCTCTGTAAGCCTTGCGATAGAGAGTAAGCGAATGGGATTACCCAAAACGGATCGAGGTCGAAACGAGAATTTGTCAACACTGATCCCCATCCTGACAACATGAATATTTTTCTCATGACCTGAAACGGCTTTGATTTTATTAGCCCATAACTGACTTACTGGCAGGATGAATTCCGCATTATCAAAAAGATTTTTATAATCATCCTTAAAAACATCAAGAGTACGAGTTTGTGAAATGTCATTACCATGAAACACTGCAGCTAGTTTACCTTTAAGAAAATCAAGCTTCCTTAGTTGATTTGCCAATACTGCAGTGGTGCCAAAGTGAGAGACGATAACATCAGCCTCTATGGGAGGCTTATTTTTTGACAATATATACGGGAGCATCAACGTTTTCGCATAATAGCCATATTTAGAGACATTCATTCTCTTAATGGCACAAGAGGAAAGAACACAAGGGAGCAGTCCTTTAAGTCGCGCAAAAACCCTGGAGATCTTACCTTTTGGTTCTCGTTCAAGTAAATATCGCGTTTTATCTATCAAATCAAATTTTTTGATAACCTGGTGTTCAGCATCCAGCTCACCGGGAAAAACGGAAACTATGCTTACGTCGCAACCCTTGTTAATGAAATACGCTATTTGGTTGAGGATAAACGTTTCAGAAAGCACAGGGAATTTATATACAAAAAACAAAATCCTCATATTACCTCTTTACTCTCATTAATTAATTACATAAATACTAATTAATAATACATTATAACCTTCACCATCATTTTTGATTATTTCTATTAAGTAACTCAGTAATGACAGGAGCGACTAACTTGGGCGAGAGATCATTGTTCAGGAGGCCAAAATTATAATCCCTCTTGCTCTTGTCTTTGCCATCATCAATGAGGTCATAAATCCAGACACCTTTTATGTATGAACGAGACTTTGCATCCTCAATATAATTTTTTATATAATCGGCCGATTCTTGCTGGCTCATTCCCCCAGGTCCGGTATAGTTTGTCACTCCAACTTCAGTAATGTATAAGGGGAAATCCCTCCCTGCTATTTTTTGGCTATCAGCGTAAAACTCATCAATAAAATCTAAATTACCTTTTGTCGTTCTTAAGTCCCGGCGACCATTCAGATACGAATAAGTGTGGATTGAAATCCCATCGGCATAATCCAGAATCCCCAATTTTAGCAACTGCTCAAACCAAACCACATCCGTAATATTCAGATATTTGGCTCTTTGTTCCAGGGGATTGAATCCGCCGGCTAAGATTATTGCATTGGGGTCGATACGTTTTATTGCCTTGCTTGTTGCCTTAACGAGATTAAAATAGACCTCACCAGAAGGTATATTGTCACGATAGCGGGTCATTCCAGTACCAATAGTCCATTCATTCCAAATTTCGTAATATTTCACTTTCCCCTTAAATCTTGACGCAACCCAACTTGCATATCTAACGAAATCATCAATCGATTCCTGATTTCGTGGATAATCACCGTTATTATACAATTTATTTCCATAATCAAGGATCAAGATAGGACTGAGACCTTTACTCTGGGCATTTAAAAATGCAGCGTCAGTTTTTTTTATATTATCACTTACTGAAAAAACGCCTTTAGTTCTTTCAACGTTTGACCAGGAATAGTCCTCACGAAATGATGTAAATCCCATTTCTTTGATTTTTTCTAAATATATACTGCTTTCTCCACGATAACCTTGAAAGTGCGTTCCTGCTCCGATAATTGTACACATTCCGTATGACGAGTGAATGAATATAAACACACAACACATTTTTATATAAAGCATCATCCTGTTCATTATCTACCTTACTAAAATAGCCTATGAGGTGCAGTTTACTTTTTTAAGTTATTCAAACAATTCGTTATCAGATCGGCCGTTTTCTCCCAGGTGAATTTTTTTGCCTGAATTAAACCTTTTGCTATTAGTTCCTTTTTCAAATCTGGATTGTAATAAAGGTTGCCTATTGCCAGCGCAATCTCCTCAGTGTTTTCAGGATCCACAAGGATTGCTGCATCACCTGCGACTTCTGGTAAAGAGGTGGTGGTGGACGTTATCACAGCGGTACCACTGGACATTGCTTCAATGACGGGAAGACCAAAACCTTCGTAAAGTGAGGGAAATAATAAAAAAAGTGATTCTTTGTATAAAGATGCCAGTTCGCTGTTCTCTACGCGCCCTTTAAAAACAACTCTATCCTGCAAGTTTGTACGTTTAATTTCGTTCTGCAGGCTTTCATCCGGATCCCCTGTGAAGACTAATTTTACTGATGGCGGAATGTTAGCCATGTGAAAAGCTGACAATATTCTCAATTCATTTTTATGTTTCTTTCTGTTACTGACAACTAAAATGTATTCACCTTCAGAGTTAGTTACCCTACTCTCTGTATTTAAAAATTCCTCCGACACACCATTCCCAACCACCAGGACCCTGGAATCACTTATGCCTGCCCATTCACAAATTCTTCTTTTTGAAAAATTCGACACTGTCAGAACTTTAAGCGATTTCTGACAAGCTCTTTTCATCACAAATTCATAATATATTTTCTTAAGAAAACTACTATTGTGCTCTATATCTATATGATTCAAGTCGTGAATAGTAATGACACTTCTGTTTAAAAAGAATAACGGACAGTTATATCCCGGTGAAAAGTATACCCCACGTTTGAATGCTAAATATAAAGTGATAAAAAAAACATCAAAAGGACTTGTTGGTTTCAAACCATTTTTTATTTTTACAAATCCCTCATTGCGTTTCGACACTTCATTTGCGAATCGTCCGATCCCATGCTCACCAATCCAACGCGCATCAAAAATTATTCTTGCCATCCTTATCTTCCTCTTTTTCTTCAATATTTCTAACACGCCTTATAAATTCTTGAATTAATCAAAAACCCCATGGAAAGCGCCATAAATGGATACTCCGGAGCCGTCATTGACAACCCAAACAAACATAAAACGATCAACAGCAATGATAAATACCTGCACGCATTGTCGTTATTAAATACTGTTGATTGATAAAAAACCCAAAATAATAAAATGAATCCCAACAGATAACCACCGGAACCAATAAGATAAAGATACATACTATCACCCGGATTATAGACACCTGTCCCTAATTTTGATCCCACTCCAATCGTTCCCATTCCACCACCAAAGAAAAGGTTTCCATTACTGATGATAGTATTAACACCTTCCGGCCAGGTATTAGTCAGTCGATCATTCAGCGATGCTAATAACATAACCTGCATCGGATCCCTGCTTACATTAAAATGATAGTTGGTACTTCCTATCGTAAACACTGTAAAGATAAAAGCACAGGCTAATGTAATCCGCCATATAACTTTGACAGGAATAACTTTCACCAGAATGTAGAGAAGGAGAATAATATGGAGTAAAAAAATTGTTTTAGATATGGTTAATAAAGCTACAAGTGCACTAAAAACAAATGAACTAACAATCAAGGTTTTACTTTTACTGGTTGAGACAATATATAGAAGAAGAATTAATACGTTAGCGGATGCCTGTAAAGAACTCTTAAAAAAACCAGCGTATCGGGTATAGCCACCGCTGCTGCCTATCTGAGAGGAAGAAACATCCATCCCGGCAATTTCATATGATACGTTATACCAGGGGTAGTTGAAAAACACGTTACAAATAACACCACAGCATGATAATAGAAAAATAATTACTATAATACGGTTTGTTTTTTTCTCCTTAAGATTTGACATAATTATTCTTGCCCCGTGATAACCCAGAAACAGAGGAAGAATTGCCCAAACACCGACAAATATTGCTGCCGGTTGGGATGACATCATGCTTATAAAAATCAAATAGCATATAGTTACTGAAGCAATCATTCCATTTACAGTTACTTTTCTATAATACAAAACCAATATTATCGAGAAGGCTTGAGTCAGTAAAATAAAGAGCTTTGGCATGGAAAATAAAAATTCGACACCAGCCATATGAAAGACCATCCGAAGTGGTCCTGCCAAGCATTCAAAAATGATAAAAAGTAACAACGTTAGTCCAATAAGCTTTTTCTCTACCCCCTTCATTGTCATTTTATACACCCGATTTGCCGTTATAAACCCGGAGATATTGGTTAGCTATTTCCCTGGGTGTAAACCGCTCAATAAGCGAAGAGTCGATGGATTTTATCTCAGCGGTTGCTATTTTATCGTCGAAGTCACGTTCAATATTATCGGTAATAATGATGTTAGGCAGGAGCATAGATAACTCTGTCATTGCCCCAACCGGGTTGGTGAGAACCAATTTATCAGCCAGTACACATTCAACCACAGTACGCCCAAAGGGTTCATCCCATCTGACAGGAAGAACGACAGCATCAACCTGATTCAGAAAATCGTCCAGTTTCATAAAACCTTTCAGGGTCACATCAGATTTATTTGCCAACTCCATTAGTGATTGCTGCTCTTCAATATTGACGAAGTTACCGGCAGCAATGAATGAATATTTTCTTTTATACTGACCCGCTACATTACAGAAGATATCAAATCCTTTTTCAGTTGATAACCTACCGATGAACCCTATTCTTTTAATATCCTTAACTTTATCTGCTTCTATTTTTGAGACAGCATTATAAATAACATGGTGTCCCGCTCTTTTAAAAAAGGCGTTATCGCAATGCTGCTTTTTGATAAATTGACTAATGCCGACATACTCATCAACATGTCGGTCATATACTCTCTTTATTGCAGACCAAAATAAAATACTTTCACCTTTTAAACTCATCCTCTGACCATGACTAAATAATGTGCTATTAGGATGAAAAAGATAATAGTCTCTTGAAGTATGTATGAGTCTGACCTTGCATTTCTTTACAGCCTTCCATAAAAGCACTGAAAATCCTGATATATTATTTGTATGGACAATATCAGGAGCAAATATCTGGATTTCTTTCAAAGCCTTAAAATACATTTTCACATTCAAATAATCGAACAAATGCCAGATAGCCTTTTTTAAAAAGCTTTTATTTTCATTCGTAAATGGCCAATAGATATTGGATAACGGTAACTTAACAAGCTCTACCCCATTAAGCGTAGTCACTTCCCTTTCATCCCCTTCCGTAAGACTCACCACTCTCACTGTATGTCCTTGCAGCGCGAGTTCTTCGGCAAGGAGCTGAACCGAAACCTCGGCGCCACCAATTCTGTAGGGGAAATACAATGTGTTGAATATCATTATTTTCATTTTATTTCCCATTTCTTCGAAGGTGCTGCATATTTATTAACAGGGTCACTTATTTAATGATGAGCATTCCGTCTGAGAAACTTGTCTCCCAGACGGAGATCTAAAATCTATTTTTCTTTGTTATCAGCGTAAGAGTAATCATATTGACTATAACCGTAACCGTAGTAGCTACTCGCCTTTTTAAGCACGCCATTGAGAATACAACCTTTTATTTGCACACCCACTTGCTCAAAACGCCTGATACTGACCTCTACTTCTTTAACTGTGTTTGTTCCATAACGAGCAACCAGCAATGATGTGCCAGCGCAACGACCAATAATGGCTGCATCTGTTACGGCTAAAATAGGCGGTGTATCGATAATAACCAAATCATAGTTATCTGAAGCCCAGTCAAGCATTGAACTTAAGCGTTTATGCATCAGTAATTCTGAAGGGTTAGGCGGTAACTTTCCTCTTGGGATGAAATCAATGCCGATCTCCGGTACATGTTTCTCTATTTCATTAATATTTATTTTTCCGGAAAGAATATCCGACAACCCTAGCTCTCCTGTAAATCTGAAAAGTTTATGTGAATACCCTTTTCGCATGTCTGCATCAATAAAAAGTACTTTTTTACCTGACTGGGCAATGACCGCTGCCAGATTACTGGCAATAAATGTTTTACCCGCGTTTTGGGTTGAACCGGAGATCATCAGAATATTATTACTTGCTTCCATCATGGCAAAATGCAAGCTCGTTCGCAGACTACGGATGGCTTCAATGGCTAAGTCTGCTGGGTTTTCTACTGCCAGGAATTTGATTTCAGATTGCCTTTTTCTCCCCCCACTTCTATTTGATCTCTCTGGTTTATTTTTCTTATTTAACCACTCGGAAAGCGGGACACTGGCATAAACGCTGACGCCAACTTCTTCCAGCTGCTCCGGAGATTCAATTCCACGACGCACAAAAACTTTCAGTAAAACGAGTGAAAAAGAAACAAATAGCCCCGCAACAATACCGATCAAAACAACCAGGGTTTTTCTTGGTTTCACCGGTTTAGGTTGTGTTATTGCGTTGTCGATAATACGCACATTACCGATTGCACTGGATTTGGCGATACTGAGTTCTTGCTGACGATTGAGCAACTGCATATAAATAGCCCGGCCAGAGTCAACATCTCGACTCAAACGCTCTACTTCTTGTTGAGTAGCCGGCATTGCCGTCACACGTTTATTTAGGCTATCTCGCTCATGCACCAAGGTCTGACGTTTTTCCAGCAGGGCCTTATACGTCGGATGGCTTTTCGTATAAAGTTGCGAAATCTCGGCCTCGCGAAACGTCAGTTCATTAAGCTGGCTGTCTACATTAACGATTTGCTCAAGTACCGATTTTGCTTCTAGCGATAAATCAACCGAATCCTTCTGACGGCGGTACACATTAAGTTTATCCTCAGCATCGTTCAGTTCGCTTCGTACAAGCGGTAACTGCTGATTCAGAAACTCCAGGCTTTTCGCATCTTGAGCAGCCTGACGGGCAATATTCTGGTTCAGATAGTTTTGGCTAATATCATTAAGGACTGACGCTGCCAGCACCCTGTCATCACTATTGAATGACAGGTTTAGGATCCCCGTATCTTTACCCTGTTCGTCGACAGTAAGCGAATTGATTAAACCGTTGATAGCATCTAATCGCGTTATATAGTTGACCGTGAATTGTGTTCCTGGATCAGCATCCATACTCCGGACGTTCAGGGCAATGCCATCTTGTGCAATTAAGGTCCCCACTTCTCCATCCAGTTTGAAATTATCACCTTCGACCTGGAAACGGTGTTTATCAATAACTGTCAGCGTAATATTCGGTACATCATTACTGGTTTTAGGGATATACAAACGACTGATGCTCAGTTTTCCCGGGATCTCGCCGGTCATCCTTGCCCAGCCTCGCCCAAATACCGGAAAGTAATTCTGAGTTATAACAGCCTGTAAATTAAGATCATCAACGGTTTTGCCTAAGATCATTCTGGATTGCAACAATGCAATCTCAGGTTCAGAAACAGGCTGAGAATCCGGTAACATCTGGCTAATGCTATCAAGGATAGCGTTACCCTTTTTTTGTTCAATCTGTATCATCGCTGTGGCCTGGTAAACAGGTGTGGCGAATAGGGCATAAGTTACCGCCAACAGAGTGATAACCATGGTCAGAATAATAATTAGTTTACGGTGATCGAGAATTTCCCCATAAAGGCGTCCCAAATCGATTTCGTCAGAGTCTGGTGTTGCGGTTATTTTTGAAATAGCTGATGACATGCGATGATTTCCTGAGAGATTAGGCGGTGAGCTTCTGTGCCCAGCGTTGACAGGCCTGATCAATAAGCTGATAAACGGATTCGAAGGCTTCCTGGCTTTTGCGATAGGGATCCGGGATTTCCCGATGTTCTGACCAGTGTCCCAGTAGCATGATTTTGCCTCTGGCCTGTGGAGCCATTTCGCTGATGTGTTCCAGGTGCCTATCTTCCATCACCAAAATAAGGTCGAACTCTCCGGCCATCGAAGTCCGAAACTGCGTGCCTTTATGTCCTTCTAACGACACACCGTGGCGCCCGGAAACAATCACAGCAGTCTCATCAGCCGGGTGATTGACCATGGCCATCAGTCCAGCGGAACGGATCATTTTTTCAGGAAAATATTGCTTCATGATCCGTTCGGCCATTGGCGAACGACATATATTGCCGGTGCACACTACAAGAACTGAAGAGAACATGGTCAGTTCCACTGGTTGATGTAACGTGTGCCTTCAATCATGTCATGCACACCCGCAATGGTCGGGACTATCTGAGATATCACACGATTCCAGCGAACAAGCGGTGCTGTAGTGACATAAACGATATCGTAAGGTTGCAGCTGGAATTCAGTGCTCATCACCATCGAGGAGGCATCTTTTGCATTTAACTGATAGATGTCGGCGATTTTGCTTTTATTGCTGCCTTTAAGCGGTCGAATGACAAATATCCCGGAGGCATCTGCCATGCTTTGTGAGATACCGTCTGAGTTACCCAGCGCTTCGGCCAGCGTCATTCCGCTGCGATCCATTTTCAGCGTGCTCTGTTTTGTGACTTCTCCCATCACAAACACTTTAAGGTCGTCATTACGCGGTACGAACAGAATGTCACCGGGATACAGTAAGCGGTTCTGTGTCAGGTCGCCTTTTTGCATCAGAGCATGCAGGGAAATCTGCGTATTCTGACCTTTATGGTTGAGCACAACGTTACGCCAGTCCGCATCCGGCGCTAATCCCCCTGCCGCATTGATGGCGTCAATGACAGTAAGAGGAATATTAGTGACGGGTTGCTGGCCGGATTTTACGACTTCCCCGGTGGTATAAATTTTTTGCGAACGGAACGCGGCAATACTGACGTCAACTTGCGGGCTTTCAATATAAGCTGCCAGACGGGTACTGATTTCCTGACGAACCTGGGTGACCGTTTTACCGGTGACTTTTAATTTACCAATATAGGGATAGAAAATCGTACCGTCTGAATTCACCCAGTTACCGGTATCACTGGCACTTCGATACTGACCTGCCGGTGTCGTCAGTTCAGGATGGTCCCAGACGGTCACCATCAGTACATCGCCGATACCGATATGATATTCATAATCTTTAAGCTGCTGATCTAACTGCGGATTGGGGCGGGCTATCACTGATTGCGGTCGTAAATTATCGATCAGTGCTGGCGTCAGGGGATAAATATTAACCAGCTTATCAATATCATAATGTCTATCGGGTTGTTCAACGACTTCTTTTCCTGCTGTTTTTAAACTCTGGCCTGGAACAAGGGTGCATCCACTTAATAACCCCAACGCGGTTATCATCAGAGAAATATTCAAAAATCTATTTTTCATTATTTCACATCATCTGTATTTCAGGTTTAATATCTGCCTATCAGAGAGAATCCCTATTCCCAATCTGGCAGTCGCAGTTTCTCATTCCTGTGTGTAGATATTAACAAAAGCATCAAAACACTTTCATTCCGGAGCGATTCAAACCCTTTTATACAGTCTGAATAACCAGGACTACGAAAGTATTAAAACTTATTTTTCATGCAAATTAAGGTGACGGATTTATTTCTTATAAAGGCATCTGGTGCAGAATAATTTATTAAAAAATCATCACGGGATCGTAGTTATCAGTCTAATAAGCCCCCTCTCTTCTGAGCACAACACTCACGGTTTTAAATAAAATGGCGATGTCATTCCACATTGACCAGTTTTTGACATACCAGGCATCAAGATAAACACGGGTTGAGTAATCGACTTCACTGCGTCCGCTCACCTGCCAAAGCCCGGTCATTCCCGGTTTGCTGAGCAGGTAATAATCAACTTCATCGCAATAACGATCCAGTTCAGCAGTAATAACAGGACGCGGTCCTACCAGACTCATTTCACCTTTTAAAACGTTAAAGAGTTGCGGCAACTCATCAAGACTGGTCCGGCGCAGAAAATGGCCGATAGCCGTTATGCGTGGATCGTATTTTAGTTTGAACGTCAGATCCCATTCCTGTCGCGCTTCAGCATTATTTTCCAGCAATTCTTCCAGCACTTCCTTCGAGTTAATTATCATCGAGCGGAATTTCAGACATTTAAAGGGTTTACCATTTTGACCAATGCGTTCATGACCATAAATTGCGGGCCCGCCATCTTTTCTCACTTTACGGCTGATGTAGAGCAGCAGCGGCGACAACAGCATGATGATCGCCAGTGAACCGACGATATCAAATAAGCGTTTTGCCAACCGCGAGGAGCATTTCGCCAGGTTCTGATGCACGCGGAAAATCATCACTTCCTTGCTGAATATAAATGACATGTCGGTGTTATCCAGCGGCATACCGCGAAGCGTGGGAATGACAGAAACGGACCGGTATCCATTAATCATAAATACCCGCAGCCATGCATTTCGGATGTCGCTCTGATGCGATTCTACGGCCACGATAAACTGCGTCTTTTTATCGACATTAGTGCGTACCCAGTTTTCGTCCGAAGGCATAACCGGCACGCCTTCTATCGCATCTCCGGGCTGGTCGCTGGGTTCACTGGAAATAAATTTAAGAACCCGCAGTCCGAGGTTTCGGTCACTTTTAATGGCGTTATACCCCTCACGCGCATTATTGCCGCTGCCAATAATGATTGCATCTCGTTCCCAAAGCCCGAGTGAATCCAGCACACGCTTGGTCATCATTCGCGCGAATGGCACCAGAATAAGTACAAGAGTCCAGGTCAGTACCCAGAGATAACGGGAGAAATACCATTTAGCAAAGGCGATCACTGCGATTTCGATAAGCGCAAAAATAAGCAGAGTGCGCAGGATTTCTTTCAATTCAAACCAGAATGTTTTTCGATAGTAATAATGTCTTAGTCGCAGGTGAAACCACGCCACACAGCAAATGGCTAATAAGCTGTGCAACGCAATCCAGCCGGAAGTCTGTGCCGCGGGGATCCGTTGCTCAAAATCCGTCATGACCTGACTGAGTATCCCTTTAGCCAGATACAGAGAAAGGGTGAAGCTAAGAAAATCGGATAACGCGAGTAATAAATTTGACCAAAGGTTCCTGGTGAGAAATGTCATATGCACCTCACAACAATTAACGATAATAATCCTCCCTCACGCCTTTGCCTGAAGGAATTTTATGCTGATGAATAATAATGCGATAGCTGCGTGAGTCAGACATCAAATGTTATAGTCATAAATAAAACGCATAACATTTCCTGATGCAGAGAAAAATCTCATGCTCTAGAAAGTCTATTGCAAAATTTATAGTTAAGTTTTATACATTCTTAATACGCACATGATAACTCATTGTTTTTTGGCCATGCTACCGCCCCTGGTTTACGGCCACCAATTTGCCAAAACATAACCAAGATAATTTTTAACGCAGTTAATCCTCACCAAAATATTCAGGGTGATTTATGCGGGTAGATCTACATTAAAGTTGCAACGGGCAAATAACGTTTTATTCACCTATGCATCACTTAATATTCTCTTTATCAAAAAAAAATGAGTAAACTCTTCCTGTCCATAGGCAAACCACAACGCCCCGTACATGCTCCGGCTATTACTGCCACTCAGAAACTCAATGTACTGTGGACTTCCGGCGCCATAGATGATGACGCCATGACAATTATGGCCTGAGGGGATCTGGTTTTTTCTTAGTGAAAGGGTTCCCTGGTGTTGCCAAAAAGGTCTTACTCATTTTTATATATTCAAATATTTACTTATTACCTAAGACAAACTGGACTTTCCTGTGCCGAAATTGTCCAGCCCTGACGGACAGCATCGTAAAAAATCTGACCATAGCATCACTTTTAACTGCCAATTCTGTTTCCCACAGCGTGTTTATGCAAAAAAAACAAAGCTGAACTGCTGTTGGCGTCAACGCCTATTTTTCTCAAGGAATTGCACTTATGTACACTTACGGTCTTGACACTCAGTTTCAGAATATTTGAGATGCTTGTCACCGACAGACCAGACATCATCATCACTAAAACCTTCTCTTCCATCCTGGTAATATTGTAATTAAAAGCCTGCTTGTTAAGCGTCGTGCCCTGAAGCTGGATAAACTGTTCTACTGAAGTCACGACGACAGGCAATTCGTTTTTTTTCTTAAGAAACTTAAATTCTTTCTTAAGCAAAAGTTCAAGCATCAACATATCGACCGCAGAGGACATAATGAGGATCCTTTCCGGGTCCAATACGCTCATATTTTCTCGCAAAAACTCATAACATCTGTGGAACCCGCCGCCTGATGGATCAATGATCAGATAATCTTTTGCATACAAGTTCACCTCATCGCCGTGGTCATAAGAAATGACTTCATTAACGTAAGGTAACTTCCTGGAGATTATTTCTTTCAACGCCAATTTTGTATACTGGCACTCACTCCAAATTATTACCCGAGGCATTGAGCCGCCTAATTGTGAGGTTTTAAAAACGCTTAAATCCTGCCCCGTGAAACCGGGGAAGAATAAAGCACTCTCAGAGAGATATAAGGAAAACGAATATTTAAATTCGTTCTATATCCTATTTAAATCTTTTCAGTAGCCGTATGTAGAGTAATACGCAGCGGAAACTCTTCAAATCGTTTTTCTCGCTCATAATTGCAGGCAACAATAGGTTTAACCGATCGATTTACACGATCTTATCGTTAAACCCATCAATTTTTACTAGGCAGATTCCTAATGAATCCCGAAAAACACCAAGAAAATGTGAGTATCGCAACGATTTTTGATATATTTCGACTAGAAACTAAGAATAGTCTCATTAATAATCCCTCCCATAGAGTGTGTTTCATTCGCAGAATAATTAACCTGAAAGTTTACGTTAAAACAGAATATTTCACTTTTTTAAGGGTGATTTAAGTTTCATTTATTTACCGATAATAAACACGAAAACATAAGAATTGAGTGATTTTCTGAAAATCTTATTAGGTGAAACTGATCTATTGGTTTTTTATATACATTTATGCTTGTAAATTAACATTTGCAATTCACCAGGGCATACCTCAGAGTATTCTTACCTGATGTGAAAATAGTCTTATTGCTTTAATTTGAAACAAACATCGCCCCTGATTTGTTTTTTAGCTAATAATATGACCAAGAGTATTCTTAATTAAACCCCCTCTTTAAGTAACATTTCCGTATCAAAAGAGAGGAATTCCACTTGACGTTCTTCATCTATCGGACAGGATGCGAAAATATGTAAATTATGTTTTCTAAAAGGGAATATATTTGGAAAAAAAATGCCTTAAACTGAGCGAAAAAAAACCAGCCTTTAGGCTGGTTTCCGGTTTAGCAGCGGACATCTGATGATAATGCGGTTTGTTAACTCGCCTTCCGCCAGCTACGGGTCAGTACTTTTTCTATCTCGACAATCACGAACAGCGCGATACCGATCAACAGGCCGATGATCCAGTAGAAGAACGGCAGCGGTCGTGTGCCGAACAGCGTATTCATCAGCGGGACGTAGATAATGATCGCCTGCAGCGCGAACAGCACCACGGTGACAATCCAGATCCCTTTGTTTTGCAGCAGACCGCGGTTGAGTGAGAAGTTATCCGAATCGCGACAGTTAATCATGTACACCCACTGCGCGGTCACCAGTGTCTGCAACAGCACTGTACGGATGAATTCAGGTTCATAACCGCGCGGTTGCAACCAGGCTTCCAGCATGAAGGCGCTGATTGAAATCAGTAGCCCGACAAACGCCACACGCCAGATGGCGTATTTATCCATGACGTGTGCGCTGACATTGCGCGGCGGACGGCGCATCACACGGCTTTCGGCTTTCTCAAACGCCAGGCCGAAGGAGAGCGTGGCGGACGTTGCCATGTTCATCCACAAAATTTGCACCGGCGTCAACGGAAGCAGATTCCCCATCAGAATAGCGATGATAATCAGCAACCCCTGTGCCAGGTTGGTCGGCATAATAAAGAGGATGGTTTTCTTCAGGTTATCGTAAACGCGCCGCCCTTCCCTGACCGCATTGGCGATAGTGGCAAAGTTGTCATCCACCAGGATCATATCAGCAGATTCTTTGGTCACCTCGGTGCCTTTAATGCCCATGGCAATCCCGACGTTGGCCTGTTTCAGCGCAGGCGCATCGTTCACGCCGTCGCCGGTCATCCCTACAATTTCACCGGTCTCCTGCAACGCTTTTACCAGACGCAGTTTATGCTCCGGGCTGGTACGGGCAAAAATATCGAACTGAACGGCCGCCTTTCTCAGCTGCGCGTCATCCATATGTTCCAGCTCATAACCGGTGATGGAATTCTCGCTGTTACCGATGCCGAGCATTTTCCCGATCGCCATCGCCGTTTCCTGATGGTCGCCGGTGATCATCTTGACGCGTATCCCCGCCTGCTGACATTCGCCAATCGCCACAATCGCTTCCGGACGCGGCGGATCCATCATGCCCGCAATGCCGATCAGCACCATACCGTGACTGAGTTCAGGATGATCGAGTGCCGCAACCGGTTGATCAACCGGCTTCCAGGCCGCGGCCACCATGCGCAGCCCTTCGCTGGCATATTGCGTAATTGCCGATTCCCAGTAGGCATGATCCAGCGGCACCGCACCTGCCGGTGTTTGCTGGAACTGGCAGAGTTTGAGCAGCACATCTGGCGCGCCGGTGAGCATTATCTGCGACTCACCGTTTTTCTCGCCCGCCACCGCCATATATTTGTAAAGCGAATCAAACGGAATTTTACTGCTGAGATTAAACGCCAGCTCCGGCAAATGCGCTTTGGCCGCCAGCACTTTCAGCGCCCCTTCGGTCGGGCCACCGGTAATCCCCCAGTGTCCATGAGCATCCTGTTTAAGCGTACTGTCGTTACAGATATCGACTGTACGCAGGAACTGAGTCAGCAGAGGCGAAGAATCCGCAGGCAGCGGCGACGCCGAACCGGCAATCGTAAAGCTGCCCATAGGTTCGTAACTGTTGCCTTCCACCGTCCAGATGTTATCCGCCAGGATCACTGCTTTGACGGTCATTTCGTTCATGGTCAGCGTGCCGGTTTTATCCGAACAAATCACTGACATCGCGCCCAGCGTTTCCACTGTTGGCAGCTTGCGGATAATGGCTTTGGAGCGCGCCATCGCCTGCACGCCGAGCGAAAGAATGATCGAGATGATCGCCGGTAAGCCTTCAGGTACCGCCGCGACTGCCAGACTTATCACCGACAGCAGCAGTTCGCCAAACGGGATATCGCGCAGCAGATAACCGAAAATCAGCAGCGCCACCATCATGAACAGAATGATGACGAAAATGGATTTACCCAGTTTGTCTATCTGCACCAGCAGCGGCGTTTTATTGTCTTCAATGGAGGACAACATTTCATTGATATGGCCAAGCTCGGTCTGGCCGCCGGTGGCAAATACCACGCCGCTGGCGGTACCGGAACTGACCGTAGTGCCTGAAAACGCCAGGTTTTTGCGGTCACCAATCGACTTCTCACCTTCCAGCGAATCGGTTTTTTTCGATACCACCGTGGATTCGCCGGTCAGAATGGCTTCTTCCACCCGCAGGTTATGGACATCTATCAGACGTAAATCGGCAGGAATTTTGTCACCGGGACGCAGCAGTACAATGTCGCCCGGCACAATTTCATCGGTTGCCACGGTGACCTGTTGTCCGCTGCGTAATACCAGCGCCTCACTGGAAAGCATATTCTGAATACTTTTCAATGATTTCTCGGCATTATTTTCCTGAATAAAACCTATTAAGGCGTTGATCACCGCCACGCCTAATATCACCAGTGTGTCTACCCAATGACCCATTATTGCGGTGACGACGGCAGCGGCGAGTAAGATATAAATCAGGATATCTTTAAAGTGAGAGATAAACTTTATAAATAAAGACTTACCTTCTTTTTGCGGAAGAACATTCGGTCCGTAATGTTTTAGTTTATTTTGTGCTTCTTCGGGGGAAAGCCCGGCTGGTCCTGACTGCAACCCCGCCAGACTTTCTTCTACAGTTTGCTGATACCACAGTTTTTCTGTGGTCGTTTTATTCACAGCAAGTGGCGCTGGATTATTCATAATGCCTGACTCCTTGACCCCTGAAATGGTTCATGAATGAAGCGGGTAATGAATGAATTGTCGTGATGTTTTCTGGCAAGATGCGTAAAGCTGTATAAACTATAATATACCGACTTAAATAGTGTTAATTCCTTGCTTTAAAAAAACAATTAAATAAACAAAAACAATAAGTAGCCTAATAGTCTCACTAAAAATACGTCATAGCAGAAAATAGCGGAGCCTGTGTATTAAAGGCCTTCACTATTCTGCCGGGAATAAATTTTTCGCATGTGGTTTGCATGAGGGGAAGTATTTTGAATATCCGCTTTTCTCCCGCTCTGATCCTCCTTTTACTTTTAAGCGCCTGTGATCAGAAAACCACAGACGTCCCTGTTCCGCCACGTCAGGTTAAAATCGCTACTGCTGAAGCGGCCAGTCCGCTGAGTACCCGCGTGTTTCCGGCACGCATTCTGGCTGGCGATAATACTGATATCGCGTTTAAGCGCGCAGGCCAGTTGCAGACGCTGGAAGTGCGGGAAGGCGAGGCGGTGAAACAAGGGCAAATCCTCGCCCGGCTGACTAACAATGATGCCCGTCAGCGTCTGAACGATCGCCAGAGCGCGGCCACGCTGGCGCAGCGTCAGTTCGAACGTTATCAGACGCTGGCACGGCGCAACGTGGTGTCGCAGGCGGAACTCGAAGTGCACAAAGCCAGCCGGGATTCGGCCAGAGCCGCGCTGAAAATCGCGCAGGAAGAACTGAATGATTTGAACCTGACCGCACCGTTCAGCGGGGTGATCGCCCGGCTTTCTGTGCGAAATCATCAGGTCGTCGCTGCCGGTCAGCCAGTCGCGACGATCAGCCGCTCAGATCTGTTAGACGTGATTTTCAGCGTCCCGGAAAACCTGTTTACCAGCCTCGATATGCGTAATGCCAGTTACCAGCCACGGGTGCGCATTAACAACCTTCCTGACCGCGAATTCACCGCCACTTATAAAGAACACACCGCCAGCAGCGAAGCCAATTCGCTCACCTGGCAGGTGACGCTGATCATGCCACGCCCGGAAAACTTCCCGGCCGTCGCCGGTTTAAGTGGCACCGTGACGATCAATCCGGCCAATCTCGCGACGGCAACGCCCGTGGATACGCTGGTGGTGCCGGTCGAAGCGGTATTTAACCCGGACAGCAGCCAGCGCAATGAGGCACACGTCTGGGTGATTGCCGGTGAAGGCGACACATTACATGTCGAAGACCGCAAAGTGACCGTCGGCGAACTGACCTCTCAGGGCATCGAAATCAAATCCGGCCTGCAAAAAGGAGACAGAGTGGTCGCGGCGGGCGTCAGCGAATTACACGCTCAGCAACCGGTTCGAATCTGGGTCAGGGAACGGGGTCTGTGATGAGCATCAACGACAGCTTTATTAATAATCCGACGCGCGTCTGGCTGGTGATCCTGCTGCTCGGCGTGGGCGGACTGATTGCCTTGTTCAATATCGGACGGCTGGAAGATCCGGCTTTCACCATCAAAACTGCCGTGGTTTCCGTGCAGTATCCCGGCGCATCTTCCCAGCAGGTTGAGGAAGAAGTCACGTTGCCGCTGGAAAATGCCCTGCAACGCCTGCCTTATGTCGATAACATTTCTTCGATTTCCGCCGTCGGCTTATCGCAAATCACCGTCAATATCGATTCCCGCTATCACTCCTCCGAACTGCCGCAAATCTGGGATGAACTGCGCCGACGCGTCAATGACGCCACGCTGCAATTTCCGCCCGGTGTCAGCCCGCCGTTTGTGAACGATGATTTCGGCGATGTATACGGCTATTTTTTCTCAATTTATGGCGATAACTTCACTAATCCCGAACTGCGCAAATACGCTGAACAGTTGCGCAGGGAACTGGTGCTGGTACCCGGCGTCGGTAAGGTTGCCATCGGCGGTGTCCTGCCTGAACAGGTCTATATCGAGATTTCCCGCGCCAAAATGGCGGCATACGGCGTGACGTTGCCGCGTCTCGCCGATGTGCTGAACCGGCAGAATCTGGTGTCCGACGCGGGCAGCATGACCGTCGGCAGCGAGTCGATCCGCCTGCATCCGACCGGTGGTTTTCAGAATATTGATGAACTGAATAATGTGCTGATCAGCCCCGCCGGAACCACGCACAGCATTTACCTGCGTGATATCGCCACGGTGTCGCAGGGCGTAAGCGATCATCCGGGCAATATTTACCACGCCAATGGCCGTGATGCGCTGACCATCGGTGTCTCGTATATTCCCGGCGTGAATGTCATGAATATCGGTCATGCGATTGAAGCCCGCATGCAGCAGCTGTCCGCCGATAAACCGGCCGGGATCCAGCTGAAAGTATTTTATGATCAGGCCTCTGAAGTGAAGAAATCCGTCGACGGATTCATCATTAACTTCCTGATGGCGCTGGCGATTGTGGTCGGCGTACTGCTGATTTTTATGGGGCTGCGCAGCGGGATTATCATTGCCGTGTCGCTGGCGCTGAACGTGCTCGGCACACTGCTTATCATGTATTTATTCGGCATCGAGCTGCAGCGTATTTCGCTCGGGGCGCTGATTATCGCGCTCAGTATGCTGGTGGATAATGCGATTGTGGTGGTGGAAGGCGTGCTGATTGCCCGCCAGCAAGGCAATCCGCTGATGAATGCCATTTCGCACATCATTAAACGTTCTGCCCTCCCTTTACTGGGCGCCACCGTGATTGCCATTCTGGCGTTTGCACCCATCGGCCTCTCGCAGGATTCGACCGGGGAATACTGTAAATCGCTGTTCCAGGTATTACTGATATCGCTGATGCTCAGTTGGGTGACCGCGCTGACACTGACGCCGGTGCTGGTGAAATGGGCATTCGCCAACATGAAAGTGGCAGAGAAAAAAACGGATGAGCAGGCCGATGATCCCTACGGCGGCTGGATATTTCGCGTTTACCGGCGCGTGCTGTCGGCGCTGCTGGTACGCCAGACTCTCACGCTGGTTGTTCTCGCCGCGCTGCTGGCGGCATCAGTCTGGGGATTCGGCTTTGTGCGCCAGAACTTTTTCCCGTCGTCTAATACGCCGATTTTCTTCGTCGATTTGTGGATGCCTTATGGCACCGATATCAACCACACCGCGCGTATTGCGGGAGAAATCGAAAAAGAGATCAATCATCAGGAAGGCGTGGAAAACACCGTGACCACCGTCGGTCAGGGCGGGATGCGCTTTATTCTCACCTACAACGGTGAACGCCAGTACTCCAACTATGCGCAGATTATGGTGCGTATGGACGATCAGCGGAAAATCGCCGCACTGACCCGCCGCACCGAACAGAACATTCGTGATCATTATCCCGAGGTCAATGCCAGCCTGAAACGCATCATGTTTGGCCCGTCCGGCGGCAGCGCGATTGAAGTGCGCATCAAAGGATCCGATCCCGATACGCTTCGCCAGATTGCCAGTCAGGTCGATAAAATTATTCTCGAGGACGGCGCAGCAGACGGCGTGCGTAATGACTGGCAGGATCGCAGCAAAAGGGTGCGTCCGGTGTTCTCACCTTATCTTGGGCGCGAACTGGGCGTTGACCGGGGTGACGTCGACAGTGCGCTACAGATGAATTTCAGCGGCAGCACCGTCGGCATATTCCGTGACGGTTCAACGTTAATGCCGGTTCTATTGCGTCCCCCGTCAGCGGAACGGCTGGATGTCGATCACATGGCCAATATCATGGTCTGGAGCCAGACGCGCCAGCAGTTTATTCCGCTGAGTAACGTGGTCAGTGATTTCAGGGTCGAATGGGAAGACCCGCTGATCATGCGGCGTGACCGCTCGCGGGTACTCACCGTGCAGACCGATCCGGATCCGGCCAGCGGCGAGACTTCCGGCGATATGCTGGCGCGTATCCGGCCACAGGTTGAGGCACTGACCTTGCCGCACGGCTACAGCATAGAATGGGGCGGCGATGCGGAAAACTCCGCTGAAGCGCAACAGGGATTATTCACCACGCTGCCGATTGGTTTCCTGATGATGTTTATCATCACCGTGCTGATGTTCAGTTCGGTGAAAAACGCCATCGCCATCTGGCTGACGGTGCCACTGGCGCTGATCGGCGTGACGTTTGGCTTCCTGCTCACCGGCATTCCGTTTGGATTTATGGCGCTGATCGGCCTGCTCAGCCTGAGCGGCATGCTGATCCGCAACGGCATCGTACTGGTCGAGGAAATCGGCCAGCAGAAAAAAGAGAAGAGTCAGACCGAGGCGATCATCTACGCCGCCACCTCGCGTCTGCGCCCTATCCTGCTGACCGCTTTCACCACTGTGCTCGGCCTCGCCCCGTTATTGCTGGATGTCTTTTTCCAGAGCATGGCGGTTGTTATTATGTTCGGGCTGGGATTTGCCACCGTGCTGACGCTGCTCGCGCTGCCGGTGATTTACAACTGTTTCCATCGTGAAGGACAACGACGTACACAATGAACACCACGGGACTGAATATTATTAAAACGCTCGGCTGCCTGACCGCCGTGACTTTTTTCACCGTTTATAACACTTACGACAATTACAATTATAACTACGACAGCATTCTGGCTTTTCTGACCTTTATTTCGACCATCGCCACGCCGCTGTTTTTTGTGGTTACCGGTTATATGGATGCCGGTTCGCAGCACACAACAGAATGGCAGATGAAGAAAATTCGCAGCATATTAACCCTCTTCATCTTCTGGTTTTCGATTTATTATTTATGGGGGCCTTACCAGAAAGGCTATCTTATCCAGCCGTGGTTTATCTTTTCGCTGGTCATTATTTACACTTTTCACCCGGTAGTGGAATGGCTGGCCAAAAGACGGGTCATCCTCGCCGCGCTGATTGCCGGTCTGCTGATTTTTTCGTTTGCGTATGATCTGCTGGCCATCTATTACACGGAACACAAAGCTTTTTCGACGCCCGCACAGTTCCGCATCTGGACCTGGGTGCTTTATTATCTGACCGGGCAGTTGTTGTATGATCCGGTGATTTCCGCACTGTACGGTCGCCCGCGGGTGGCAAAAATTGCTGCCATCGCCATTCCGTTTGTGTATATTTTCACCTGGTTTTATGAAAAGCATTTCTTCTTTTCGCTCTTCAATATGGAGCGCAACAGCTTTATTCTGACCGGATCGCAGGTCTATATTCTGGTGGTGTTGATTATTATCGCGGCCAATGGCGTCAAGCAAGACGCCACACGGTTGCCGGTCAGTGAAATGGTCAGTTCGCTGGGGAAAACCATGACCGGCGTTTATATTCTCCACTACACCTTTTTCAATTTATTAATCCAGTGGATCCCGATCAATTCCCTGACCGCAAAACTGTTGGTCATCCTGCTGACGTTCCTGCTTTCAGTGCTGTCTTCAATGTTGCTGCTAAAGAACAGTGTGACGAAGAAACTGATTACGTTTTGAGAGGGCGGTCTGAGGCAGGGATCAAATATGATCCCTGCAAATGGGGGGAACCTAATTAAGGAAATTAATTATCACGTTTGTCTCTGCCAATGAGTTTATCAATCGCCTTAGACAGAAAATAGAGGAACACGAGCCACACTCCGATGCTGACAAACTTTATCGGCCAGGGTTCGACAAGCATAATGCAAAGTATTGGGCCAATAACGATCAGTGGGCCAATAAGTGCTTCAAAAGCATGATGAATAGTGAAGGTGATAATCTTAGAGGTAATATTAAGTAAGGAGCGGATAAAGCGTATAAAAATAGTATTATGCTGCATTGAGCTTCTTCTCCACGCTATCCATAATTTTCCTGAATGTGGGTTCACCTTGCGTCATTCTGACATGTATCGCGTCCACAAAGGGTTGGACTGAAGATTTAAACAGGAAATAAAGCAGGTCGTAATCTCTTGGTCTGAGAAGCTTATAAATTTCCGGGAATTCTGCCTGCAGAGATTCAGAGGTGCGTATTGAGCGTTCTGACATACCACCGATCATTAAAATAGTACTTATAGCCCCAATATAGGGTTTACTGCTGCAGGCCGAAATAAAGGAAACCCGCTCTAATACAGCTCCCGATATTTTTGTGATAACCATAGAAGTACCGAGTCTGCCAAGTACTGATGAAACTACACCTCGGTAAATTTTGTCTTGCTCAGTTTCTGAAACATATTTATTAAAATCGTTAAAAACCAGTTTCACTGCTTCAGAGATATGATGGTGATTCAGAATGTCGCTTCTGATTGCTGCCGCCATGCGTATTCGCATCGTTTCATGTATGTATCGTGAACCGGTATCAAATACCCCATACGCCATGTATCCAAAATCAACCGGAACGGTAAGTGCACCGTTTATAAGGCCATATACAGAATCAGGGGACAGAATAATCCCGGCAATCCGCGTGGCGATATCTTCAATGTCAGCCATGTCATCCCTTAGCTATTAATAATTCCCATGCAAATTGTAGGTCATTAATAACTCAGCAGCCAGACTCTTTATTGTATATACCTGCCGCGCAGTACCTCCGGGATCACAGATTGATCATTAACACAAAACCTCAACTCTGCTCCGACACCAGCACCGCCATGGTGTCCGGTTCCAGTGCGCGGAAGATGTGCTCGACGTCCGCAGGATAGGAAATGTAATCGCCGGCATTCAGTTCCACCGGCGAATCCACCAGTCCGATGAGGGCACGCCCCTGTGTGATAATAATGTGTTCGACCGATCCCTGCGGATGCGGGCTGGAAACGCGATCTGCGCCAGGTTGCGTGGTCAGCAGATAAATATCCCGACGCGAACCCGGCGGACACGTCGCCAGTAAAACGGCTTTATAATCCGCCAGTTCAGCGACCACTGTCGGGCCTTCCCCACGGCGGATCACCTGCATCTTGTTCACTTCCGGTTCCATCAGGCGCGCGAAAGGAATATTGAGCGCCACGCACAGCGCCCACAGGGTTTCCAGACTCGGATTACCGTTGCCCGCTTCCAGTTGCGACAGCGTTGATTTGGCGATGCCAGCACGACGCGCGACTTCTGCCAGTGATATACCCGCCCGCTGACGTTCACGAACCAGACCTTTAGAGATAACGCTGATAGGTTGCGACATGATCCTGCCTGTTTTATATAACGAACGATCGTTCGACTTGAAGAACGATTCAGATACGTTCATTATAATGGGAAATCGTTCGTTATGGGATTGAATTATGTCTGCACGTTTCTTTTCACCGCTGGGAAGTGATGTGGTGAAAGCCATCTTCCTGGTCTGCCTGGCCGATGGTCTGGTGGGGATTTCCTATGGTTCGCTGGCCGTCGCGGGCGGCTTTCCGCTGTGGGTGCCGCTGATGCTCTCGCTGCTGGTACTGGCCGGGGCGTCTGAGTTTTTATTTATCGCCATCGTCGGCGGCGGGGGCAGTCCGTTCGCCGCGGCCGCAGCCGGATTACTGGTCAATGCACGCCATTTACCGTTCGGGATTGCGGTAAAGGATCTGGTCGGCAGCAAGGGCATGAGCTGGCTTGGTTGCCACATCATGAACGACGAAAGCGTGGTGTTTGGCATCTCCCAGGCTACCCATGAAAAACGCAAAAAGGCCTACTGGTTATGCGGTGCAGGCATCGCGCTGTTCTGGCCGGTCAGCGTGATTGCCGGTGCGTACATCGGCCAGTTCATTCCCGATATCAAAGCCATTGGCCTCGACGCAGTATTCCCGGCCATTCTGCTGGCACTGATTTTCCCGGCATTGCGCAGCCGCCGGACGCGTATTCCCGCTTCCTGTGGTGCGCTGATTTCCGTCGCCGCCGTGCCGTTTGTGCCTGCCGGTATGCCGGTGCTGTTTTCCCTGCTCGGATTACTGACGTGGAGGAACCGGAAATGACCTCTCACAGCCTGATGATTGCCGGTATTGCGGTGCTGGCCGCCGGAACGTTCCTGATGCGCGTGGCCGGTTACCGTCTCGGTTCGCGCCTTAATTTCTCGCCGGCGACGCAGACGATGCTTTCCGATTCTGCGACCACCTTATTGCTCGCCGTTGCGGCCACATCGGCGCTGTTTGAAGGCCAGCATTTTGCCGGATACGCACGGATTATTGGCGTCGGCGTTGCGCTGTTTTTAGCGTGGCGAAAATCGCCGCTGATTGTGATTATTATCGCGGCCGCCGCCGTTACGGCGCTGATGCGCTGGCTGGGGATTCACTAGCACAAACAAAAATGGCTCCTGCGAAGGAGCCATTTTTTTAAAGCGGGCGCGTTTAATGCCAGTGAAAATTACGCCACGTCTTCGTATTGCGGAACCGGATTACGGAAACTTTTGGTCATGCAGGCCAGATAAATGAAGCCGATTGCGCCCCAGATCAGCCCCAGCACCATCGAGCCTTCTTCCAGATTCACCCACAACGCACCCACCGTCAGCGCACCGCACAATGGCAAGAGCAAATACTGGATGTGGTCCATCACGGTTTTGTTGCGCTTCTCGCGGATCCAGAATTGCGAAATCACCGACAGGTTCACGAAGGTAAACGCCACCAGCGCACCAAAGTTAATCAGCGCGGTTGCGGTCACCAGATCAAAGTTAATTGCCATCAGGGCAATTGCGCCCACCAGCAGCACGTTGAAAGACGGCGTACGCCATTTCGGATGGATATAACCGAAGAAGCGTTTCGGGAACACGCCGTCGCGCCCCATCACATACATCAGACGGGAAACGCCCGCGTGCGCCGCCATACCGGAAGCCAGCACGGTGATACTGGAGAAAATCAGTGCGCCAAACTGGAACGCCCTGCCCGCCACCTGCAACATAATTTCAGGTTGTGAGGCGTCCGGGTCTTTAAAGCTGGAGATGTCCGGGAAATAGAGTTGCAGGAAATACGTCGCCGCAATAAAAATCACGCCGCCGATCAATGCCGTCAGGAATATTGCCCGTGGGATCACCCGTTCTGCGTCTTTGGTTTCTTCCGACAAATTACTGATGCCGTCAAAGCCGGTAAAGGAGAAACACAGAATGGTCGCGCCGGTAATCATCGGCACGGTATGCGCGTTTTCACCCCAGAAAGGCTGAGTGCTGGCGAGCGTGCCGTAGCCGGTGCCGTGATCAACGCCATAAATCACCATACCGGTGATCACCGTAATCAGCACAATCTGCAAGACCACTACCAGCGTATTAATGTTGGCGACGGTTTTAATACTGCGCAAATTCGACAGCGTCATAAATCCGACCAGCACCACCACAAATATCCACGACGGCACCGAAGGCACCAGCGCTTCAAAATAGATTTTGGCCAGCAGGATATTAATCATTGGCGCGAATAAGTAATCGAGCAGCGACGACCAGCCGACCATAAAGCCGACCACCGGATGAATCGCTTTTTGCGCGTAAGTATATGCCGAACCCGCAGAAGGGTAGCGGCGCACCAGCTTGCCGTAGCTCAGCGCGGTAAACAGGACGGCGATCAGCGCAAACGCATACGCCGTTGGCACATGGCCGTCAGTCAGGCCGGAGACAATACCGAACGTATCGAACAGTGTCATGGGTTGCATATAGGCCAGGCCTATCATGACAACCGGAATCAGCGTAAGACTTTTACGCAATTCCACGCGGGAGGCGGTACCCGTAACGACGTTATCCGACATGATGTGTAATTCCCATGATGGAAAACGCGGCATAGTGAGAGTGCTGCACCATTAATGTTTCCTTGCGACATGACTGTCGGTATCTGAAAGTAAATATCTATCCGGTACTAAGCCCGGCCTCTGTTTTGAAAGTTTTCTTGTGCGAAGAGTCCTTCGCCAATGAAGAAATAACGGTTAATCCCCGATTTGCGGGGCGCATATTTTGCCCTATTACGTAATGAAATGACAAGGCGGGGAGGAATAAAGACAGGCATTAAATAAAATAAGCAGTAAAAACTGGCACGTATTGTCAAAGCGGGTTTCAGCGAGTTTTAGAAATTGTTCTCATCATGTGAAACAAAGATAAAATGCGGTTATTAATAATCGAATTCTGGCGCTTAAATATAACCTTCAGGCCTGTTATTTAACATTCAGACGGTTACCGTCCGATCCCCGTGTATGCATCTGTACAGGACAACTCGTACTTATGGGCAAAATCTGAAAAATTCGTCCGCGAAAGCCTTTTTAGATCAGACTGTTTGTAAACACCGGAGGGGTAGTGCTTCGCAGGCAGTCCGTCGGGAGGTCTGCTGGCATGGCATACAGGGGTTGTGCCGTGATGAAAGTCATTCACTTTTGTTGTTAACAGTTTGTGCTATAAATTCTGCATAAGAAAAACAAACGTGTCATTTTTTCGCACAGCAATGATCTACGGGGTGGAATGTGTCTCTTTCTATTTCTGAATGGACGATGGCTAACGACATTGAGTGCTCGCATCTGACTGCGAGTAATTCCTCATTTCCGCGTCATACTCACGACGAATACGTCATCAGTGCCAATCTGACCGGCACGGAAGAAATCTGGCTGCACGGCAAAACCGAGCTGGTGCGCGGCGGCGAAATCACGATTTATAATCCGGCCACCATTCAGTCGTCCCGGTTTGGCGATGATAAAGTCGAATTCCTCAGCGTGCATATTCCGCAGTCATTACTGCGTCAGGTTTCAGTTGATCAGAATCTGCGTTCCGATCACTGCGCGCCGGTGCTCAAAGAAGGCGTACTGAATAATCCCGAGCTGTTTTCCGCGCTGTGCCATTACAAACGCACTCTCAATGATGACGATCAGGAACAAAATTTACTGTGGTTGCTCGGCGCGTTGCTGGAAGAACCGGCCAGAGAACAGGAACAATCCCTGCGCCCCATCCAGCTCGCTCTCGATTTTATGCGCGACCATCTGACGCGAAAAATTCATCTTGATACGCTGGCTCAGGTCAGCGGGCTGAGTAAGTTCCATTTTGTCCGGCTGTTCCGCCAGCACATCGGCATGCCGCCGCTGCAATACCATATGCAGTTACGTTTACTGGAAGCCCGTAATCAGCTGCGCAAAAACGACAATGCGCTGGATGTGGCGATCCGCCTGGGCTTTTACGATCAAAGCCATTTCATTAATACTTTCCGTAAAATGATGGGGATCACTCCCCATCTTTATTCGCTGTCGCTCTGCGCTTCACAGCAGATGAGTCAGGTGCTTACACGATAAATTCGCGATAGCCGGTGATCACCACATACAGCGCGAAGTACGAGAAAATCACCGCAGAGGCCATGTAAGAATAACGGAGCATTTTGGTGCCGAGCATTTTCCCGCCCAGACTGCCGACCGAGCAAATCACGACCGTCCAGAATACGCCGGCAATGAAAAAGCCACTCAGAAACCATGAAGCATTTGCCGTCCCCCCTTGTCCCATCCGCGAAATCAGCGCCCCACCGACGGCAGCAAACCACAAAATTGCCGTCGGTGAGGACATCGCCAGAACAATGCCGCGTCCGAAATTTCGTAATACCGATCGCTGCGGAACGTTATCCCCGGAATTCAGATTTTCCGCGGGAGCCAGTGCGGCGCGGATCATTTTGTAGGTAAACCACATCAGCATCAGCGAGCCGCCGACCCACAACACCCAGCGCACGCTCTGGTATTGCAGCAAAATCGTCATGCCTGCCAGCGCCAGCACGGCGTAAATCAAATCCCCGATGCAGGTGCCGATACCCAGCCAGAATCCGTGAAAATAGCCGCGTTGCATCGCCAGCGTCATCATGGCGATATTGGCAATCCCGATGTCCAGACACAGCGACAGGCTGAGCAAAAATCCATTTGAAAACGGCATCATAACGGGACTCTCTTGATTAACTGGTTGTATTCAATCATGTCATTGGTCGTGCCCAGCCGCGCCATCAGGATTTCAACATCTTCAGGGTTGGTATGCGGACAATGTTGCAGCATGAAGGCCTGCGCACGCTCGCTATCGCCACCCAGCAGTTCTTCGCTCATCAGACGGGTGAGATTTGCCATCTGGGTAAAAAACAGCTCTGGATGGAAATCAATCGAGTCGGCTTTCAGCTCAACACAACCGTGCTCACGCAAATAATTGAACTGGATCCAGGCTGCACCGGCATCGGGATAACTTGACGGGCCGCGGCGCAGATAGCGCAGCATTTCGAGGAAATAAATGCGCGCCAGCACCGTGCGGTCGAGCTGCAATCCTTCAGTGACCTGCGGCGTCAGACACATCAGCAGACCGAACTGATCCGCCAGCGCTTCCTGCACCATCATTGATCCCCAGCGATCAATTTTGCTGAGTTTCGGGAAGACGTTTTCATTACGCACCAGCGAATGCCCCAGGTCATGCCCGCGGAACCAGGCAATCAGATAGCGCTGGCACACATGGCTTTCCGGCAACGCGTCTTCCGCCCAGCCCATTTTCACCGCTTCGGTCCGCGAAAACAGTTCGAACAGTTGCAGGTAGGTATTGGCAAATACCACCGTGCGCTTCACCGGCGAATACTTCAGCCCTTCGTCCTCCGGGAAGAAATACGCAAAGTGTTTCGGATACGTGTTGGCCTCACCCGCAATGCCAAACAGATTGATAATTTTGTAGGCACAGCCCGGCATCGCCAGTAAATCCGCGGCGATTTCCTTTTGCAGATACAGCAGGCTTTCCGGGAACAGGCTGTCCATTACGTCGGAAATTTCCTGTAAAACCGGCGCGGGTTCGCCAAACCATGAGGAATAAAAACTCTGTCTGGATTTACCGACCCACGTCGAGGTGTTGCCAATGCCCAGCACCAGTTGCTGTTCATTCAGACCGGCAATTTGCGGCAGAACTGTTTTTCCGCAACTGTCATCCGCCAGAATTTCCGCCCGTAAAAACAGTCCACGCCGGGTATCCGGATCGTCAAACATCGGTGCCAGACGGAAACACTGAATCGACATCTCTTCACGCAGAGCGTCCAGCAAACGGCTTTCACAGGCCGCTTCCAGCTGATTAATGGCTTCCGTCAGGCGCAGACAATAGTGAATGGTTTGCAGAGCTTTGGGATGTAAATTTTCCGGAGCATCCAGATCCATCATTGAAACCTGATATGCCGCAGCAGCTGGCCAAAATGACGTAGTAAACATAGTTTCAGACCCTTGAGCGCAATAGAGTAAACCTACTAAATCATTCCGCTGTAATCGGGTATTGGAAGAAATTGCGCATAAGTCTGAACGTGTGAGTTTGCCCCCGGCGACTACAGTTAAGGTATCCATGTTTTTTGCCAGGTGCCTGACATCATGAGTTTATCTTTGCGCCATTATCTGCGCGTGCGTGGTCGTTTACTGATCTCGATAATTGCCGGTGTGATGTGCTTTTTTGCGCTTCCGTCGCATCTGGGGATTTTGCAGCGGCTGATGACCGGCTGGAACGTGCTGGCGTGGCTGTACCTGTTTTTCCTGTGGTTTCGTATGTTGCGTACCGAAGCAAAAGATATTCCGCATATCGCCAAAACTCAGGATGAAAGCGCGACGCTGGTGCTGACGCTGGTCACGCTGACCTGTCTGGTCAGTATTCTGGCGATCCTGATGGAGCTCGGTTCGCTCAAAGAGCTTACGGGAACCGCAAAAACTCTGCATATTCTGCTGACCGCAACCACGCTGATTGCCTCGTGGGCCCTTCTGCCGACGTCGTTCGCCATGCATTACGCCCATCACCATTATCTGCGACGGACAAAAGACGTGACGCCGATGATTTTCCCGGAAAAACCTGCCGAACCCGGTTACTGGGATTTCCTCTATTTCTCTTTCACCATCGCCGTCGCCTCACAAACCGCCGACGTTGCCACCGGCACCACCGACATGCGCCAGATTGCCCTGCTGCAGTCCGTCATTTCCTTTGTCTTTAATCTGGCGATTTTAGGCTTTTCGATTAACGTCGGGGCGGGCTTGCTGAGCTAGAGTGAAGTAATGCGCTGCTATTCATAGGATTTTCCGCAGAGTTGACTATAAGTGGAGAATAAGTGAAAAAACGCTGAATTTAGACTTCTATACGTCTAAAACTTAGTGTAGGTTTTTACAATATTTTCCCAATCTGGTTACGTTTAAGGAACTCCATTTATGCGCACTCCGTTTGTTGCTGTGACACTCCTTGCTGCCACACTGTTTTCTGCTGCCTCGTTTGCCGGAGCGACACTTGATCGCGTGACGAAAACGGGCGTGCTGCGCAATGCCATCGTCAACGACTATCCGCCTTTCGGTTTTATTGATGACAATAATCAGCTGGCCGGTTTTGACGTGGATGTGGCGAAAGCCGTGGCGCAGCGCATGGGCGTAAAACTTGAAATCATCGCGCCGGGCTGGGAAACCATTGTCGGCGGTAAATGGCAGGGGCGCTGGGATACCTGTATCTGCTCGATGACGCCTAACACTGAGCGCGCCAAAGTGCTGGGTTTCCCGACACCGTACTACAATTCTCCCGCAGTTCTGGTAGTGAATAAGAAAGATGACCGCTTTAAATCGGCCGCCGATCTGAGCAATAAAAAGATTGGCGTCGGTATCGGCTCTTCCTACGAAACTTACCTGCAAAAAACGCTGGTGATCCCCGGCAGCAAGCCGATCGCCTTCCCGTTCGATAACGTTCAGGTCATTCCAAGCGATGAAGAAGTGGCGTTCCAGAATCTGGCGCTCGGGCCGGGCGTTCGCCTCGACGGCGTGGTTTCGGATCTCGCCACCGCTAACGCCCGCATCAAGCGTGCGCCGGTGTTTAAAATTGTCACCGAACTGTACGCAGAACCTAACTGGGTCGCGACCGACAAAGGCGACGCTGAGTGGGATAAGAAAGTGGCGGATACCATTAAATCGCTGCGTGACGATGGCACGCTGGCAAAAATCTCTCAGCACTGGCTGGGTGAAGATATTACGCACGAGGTACCGTGATGCCGCAAATCCCGGACAGCCAGCCAAAGGTGGAAACGCCGGAGCGCTGGCACCACGCACACGCGTTTAAATTTAAAACCGGGCTGACCTGGCTGATTTTGCTCAGCCTGCTGCTCGGCGCGTTCAGCAAAATGGGTCTCGACTGGAGCCTGATCGGCCAGAAACTGCCCTTCCTGCTGGGTCTGCGTCTTTCGCCGGACGGCTTTATTCAGGGCGCGGCGCTGACCATTATGATCACCGCCTGTTCGATGTTTTTCTGTCTGCTGATTGGGCTAATTACTGCGCTCGGGCGGATGTCGGACAATGCGCTGGCCTTTGGTTGTGCGACGTTTTATGCCTCGCTGTTTCGCGGCACGCCGCTGCTGGTGCAGGTGCTGATTATCTATCTGGCATTGCCGCAGGTCGGGATTGTGCTCGGCGCGCTCAGCTCCGGCATTATTGCCTTGTCGATGAACTATGGCGCGTATCTGGCGGAAACTATCCGCAGCGGCGTGCTTTCCGTACCACGCGGTCAGCAGGAAGCCGCGCTGGCGCTCGGCGTGTCACGCTGGACGGTCGCGGTTCATGTGACGGCACCGCAGGCGCTGCGCATTATTATTCCGCCCGCTGGCTCGATGTTTATTTCGATGCTGAAAGATTCCTCATTAGTCTCGCTGATGGGACTGTGGGAACTGAATTTTCTGGCGCAATCCTACGGGCGCAGCACGTACCGTTATATGGAAATGCTGGCGACTGCGGCGGCAATATACTGGATTATGTCGATTGTGCTGGAACTGCTGCAAAGCCGCCTTGAGCGCCGTTTTGCCCAAGGCCAGCGCCGCTAATGTTTTAAATTCTTATCAACGGATATGCTATGTCTTTTCCTGAAGATTTTCGCTTAATCAGCTATCTCTCGCGTCTCGAACACGCCGTGCGTTTTCCGCTGTCATCGTCTTATCCGGAATCGATGAGCATCGATACGTTATTTGAACTGGCCGGAAAGCAGCATCGCGCGCCATTCATGCAAACCGTGCTGGATTACCCGCCACTGCGCGGAACACCCGAACTGCTCGACGCCATCGCCTCGACCTATAAAAATGTCGCCGCGCAGGACGTCATCAGTTTTGCCGGGGCCGACGAAGCGATTTACGCCAGCTTCCAGATGCTGCTCAAGTCCGGCGATCACGCGGTAGTGATCACCCCGAATTATCAGTCGCTGGAAAGCGTACCGTTATCGCTGTGCGACGTCACCGGCGTGGCGCTCGATGCAGATAACGACTGGGCGCTGGATACCGGTAAAGTCCGCGACGCACTGCGCGCCAATACCAAAGTGCTGGTGATTAACTTTCCGCATAATCCGACTGGCGCGCTCATCAGCCGCCAGCAACTTAATGAGCTGATCGACCTGTGTCGCGAGCGTGGGATCTGGATTTTCTCAGACGAAGTGTACCGGCTGACCGAGTTCGATCCGGCCGATCGTCTGCCGCAACTGGCGGATGTCTACGAGCGCGGGATCTCCCTGAATGTGACGTCCAAGGCTTACGGATTACCGGGTCTGCGCATCGGCTGGGTGGCGTGCCAGGATAAATCGTGGATGCTGGAACTGGAGCGCATGAAACAGTACCTGTCTATCTGCAACTCGATGCCCGGTGAGTTCCTTACCACCGTGGCACTGAATGCCCGTGCGCCCATACTCGAAAGGGTGATGGAGCGCTCGCGCCGTCAGCTCGCGTCGCTTACCGCATTTCTGGCGAAATACCCGCATCTGTTCCGGCTCAGCGTGCCGAAGGCCGGGGTACTGGCTTTTCCACGTTATACCGGTGCAGAGGGCGCAGAAGCTTTCGCCACGCGGCTGGTTGAAGAAGCCGGTGTGATGGTGATCCCTTCTGTCGCCTACGCGTCAGAACTGAACACCGTGTCGGAAGATTTCCTGCGTATCGGTTTTGGTCGCGAAAATCTTGATGAAGCGCTGGCCGAAATGGGTAAATGGCTGGACAAAAGAGGCCGGTGAAGGGATGAAAAAAATGGGCGCGGAAATCGCACCCATTTTAGTTTTCCCCGATGAACGGAAACCGGAATTATTGTAGATTTGCCAATGAATTACACATCACTTACAGGCTTTGATCTCTTTCCACTGTGACCATTCACCGGTGAACGATGGGTTACCTGGCTCATTGTCCTGAGTCCAGTAATTCGCGAGATACTCCTTACCTTTCCAGTTCACACTTTCTCCGCCGTTATACACTTTACCCGCATCCCAGTTGTCAGCGCAGCCAGTGCTGGTGCCTTCATCAGGGAGCGGCAATACTTTCGGTGTGACTGTCAGAACATACGTCGCCACACTGCTTTTCTTACTATCGGAAACGGTCAGGGTGAAGTTGAAGCTTTGCTTGCTGGTGACCACCGGTGCAACAAAACTCAGCGACTCACGATCGTTACCGGCCAGCGTAGTGCCGTTCGGCAGCAACCAGCTGTAGGTGAGTTTATCGCCATCAGCGTCGGTAGATTCAGCCGCATTGAGCGTCACATTCGCCTGACTTTCCACATCACCAATCGGGCCGGAAAGTTTTGCTACCGGCGCAGAATTACCGTCAGCCGGGGCTGGTGTCGGTTCCGGTGTTGGTGTTGGTGCTGGCGTCGGTTCAGGGGCAGGCGTTACCGCTTCCTCTTTACCGGCATCATCGACCACTTTCACGTTAAAGAAGTGCTGCACGCAACGTTGGTAATCGCCCTCTTTGAATGCGGAGAACGGTGTCTGATAACCGACCAGCTGACAGGAGTAAGTCAGACCGGTTGGCGTTTCTGCTGACCATCCCCAGTCTTGTTCCCAGTATTGCGGCAATGCGCCCGCGCCACCGGAATCAAACTGCTTCATGTTTTTACAGCCCAGCACTTCGTTTGCCGGAACCGGCACTTTCAGGTATTCCGCTTCGCTTTTGTAATACGAGATACGGTTCAGACCCTGCGCAATATCCTGCGGGCCACCGCACTCAACGCCGCCGTTGATGATCTGGATCGTCACGCCGAATCCCGGTACCAGACCGTTAGCTTTGTCATGATCGTTTGGCTGCCACGTTCCGTCGATCACATGCAACATGCTCGGCTTCGGTGCCTGTGGCGTCACATAGAAAAATACCGCACTGGCAAGGTTCAGCCAGGTGTCAGCCACCAGCTCCGGTTTATCAAGCAGGGTTTTGACCGTGCCGAACATGGCATCGGAGAACGGGCCATAGTTATAGTTATAAGAAAGCTGTTTGGCCCCGCGACCGAAGTAGCTGACAAAATCCCCGTCGGCATCTTTGCCGCACGGCCAGGTTTGTCCCTGCCAAACGTTCGGGTTACATTCGCCGTTGTAGCCGCCTTTCTGCCCTTCTTTCCAGCCCATTTCACGCAGGAATACCAGCCCCTGACGCCATTCGGCTTCAGGACGCCAGCTTTCATGGCCGCCGGTTTCCTGTGCAAAGTGTGCAAACATGGTGGCAAGGCCTTTGCGGCAAATGGCATCAGAATCACGACCATCAGTGTAAGTTCCGCACACCGCCGGGAACTTGCCGATGGCTTGCAGGAATTTGGTGTAGGTATAGCTCGGGTCACGCAACGGGAAAATATGGTCCCACTTATCGCTGCCCAGAATGCTTTCCACCCGCTTGACGTTGGCCGGGTTATCGCTGCGGCCTGGTGCAATTTTATCGACAGAATCGTTATCCAGCGTGCGGATTGAGGCTTTCACTTCCTGCATTAGCGGGTTTTGAGTCAGGCTGTTCTCTTTTTTGATCAGGTCACTTTCTTTGATGACGTAGGGCTCTGACGTATCGGCTGCCAGAGCCGGTGCCATGCCAGCCATCAGACAGGAAAGCGTCATAAGCTGTAAAAGGGCTTTATCTTTAGTTCTGCGCATAAGGATAACCTTATATATTGAGTCGAAGTTAAATGCTGAAAATAATTTCTGCATGATATTAACCGGCCAGAGTCTTTGTAACGCTTCCCTGCCCTGTCACTCAAAAGATTATTCGCCCGATGCCATTCCCGCTAATAAAAACAAGGTCATAAACATCATAATAACAGGATGATATTTATTAAATTATGGCTTATAAATTTACGCCAGAAATAAAAACGCGGACCGAGTCATTGGAATCGATCCGCATATTTATCACTCAATGTGAAATTTCATTGATTCCCTTCGTTTACCGCTGAGCAAACGTAAAGTTTTCTGCCAACCTCTTCACCCGATCACCCGCTATCATTAATAACGGCCCACCGAGGACGCCTCCCATCCCGGAGGTCAGCAAAATCATATTAAAACTCATATCCCTTTCAATCAAAACAATACTTAACAGAAAACCGGTGAAACACGATACGACAATTTGCGCAAAGCACTTATAAATATCCTCAACGGTAGGTTTAGTTTTGCAGCGCATAATGAAAAGCACCAACCCACCCCATGACGACATAACTAATATGGAAACTAATAATTCAAATTCGATAAATACAACTTCTTTAGCATGAAAAGTGATCATGATGAAAACCTCATAGATTAATTAAGTACAATTAGATAACTGCGACAATCATAATCCGGTTCGCATCAAAGCAATAATCACTTCACCTCAATAATTAATTTTAATCATCTGGTGAAGGGTATTTATTAAAAAATTGTCATTAAAAAATAAAAATATCTCATCGTAAATCTCGTTAATCCCATTTTTTGCCACATCTTTCAGACAGGCTCCACGGCCTTCAACTGAGAAAGGACCATATGTACATAACGTCTTTTGCTGCTGTTGGACAAGTAATGCATATAGACAGGTGAATGTTTGATAGAAATTTCTTTCGGTAAATCAAAGCATTTCAACTTACAGTTTCGTTCCCGGATAAAATAGTCTGCCAGCATACGGGGCAGGACTGTGAGCATATCACTGCGTTCCAGCGCGCTGATGATTCCGTTGATGGAAGAAGAGCGATAAATGACTTTGACCAGGCCCGCATAGGGCGCATCAATGGTCAGAGAGGTACCAAGAAGGCTGGTAAAATCATTATAAACACCGTCATTATAAACTGCGTGAGGTAATGCATAATAGTGCAACAGTGCCAGTTCTTTTTGATTGGATAATAAACTGTTGGCACCGCACAAGATAACGTAGTTATCCATGGAATCCATCTTTACCGAAGTGATTTTTTCATGTTGCAGGGCATGATGCGAAATCACCACGTCAATATTTGCATGCAACAAACTCTTTACCATTTCATCACTCTTAACATTATTCGTACTGGAAAACTCTACTTTTACCGCTTTTCCAGAATCGTTCTTATACATCCTGTTAAAATAATAATCCTCAAGTACATCAGGACACATCACGCGTAATATGGGGCAGGATGGCCCCTCCGTTTTTGTCGACTGGAGGACATCTTCAATAATAGTAATCGCGTTAACAAAGGAATCATGAATATCCAGCGCAGTGGCCGTCGGTTTGAGGCCGGTTGCCGTACGGTAGAACAAATCCTCCCCAAGATGCCGCCTGAGTTTGTTTATCGACAAACTTATTGCTGAGGGGGTAAGGCTCAGATTTTCAGCGGCTTTTGAAATATTCCCTGAAACAATGACTTCGTTCATTATCTTTATTAGGTTGTAATCGAAATTAATCGCACTTGGCTCATTCATTATTGACTCTCCAGATAATGGGATAGTTTTCTGCAAAATAAATAATACAACTCTTTATGCATTTTACTGTCAGAAAAATCCACCTTTAATATTGATAAGCATTATGATTGGCATACGCATTCACAAAAAATTCCGACAAAATTAGAGATTTATCCGCCCCTTCATCCAGCCATAAACGAATGATTCGTTGGCAGTTCGCCCTTCTGCCAGTTCCAGGTAACGTTGCCCCTGACTGCAATTGAGGGAGATGACGAGGACCCCGGCGCCTTCCGTACCGCGTTTCTCAAGGAACTGCGTCAACGCCTTTAACGTACCGGGACCAATTTTGCCGTCAACGGTGATATCGGCATAGTGGGCTTCCTCGTGATTAAACACATTCAGCCAGCGTTGCAACCATTTGATACCGACGACCGGCCCCATATTGGTGCCGGTATCACACAGTTCCAGCGCCAGCACGGGTGCGATGGCATAGACTTTGTCAAAACCCGGCTGATACCAGTAATTTTTTTCCAGGATCAGGTAGGCATCTTCTTTCGTGAAGTCGACCATTTTCCCGGTGTAGCCATAACTGCGGGCGGTCTTTTCGGTAATACCCCAATGGGTCGGGCCGCCGGTATCATTCGGGTGGTCAACATAACCCCCTTCGTTTTTCAGTACAGAATTGATCACAGGATTGGTAAACATAAGGTATTCCTCCGACAACGATTAAAGTTGAAGCGTCAGGAACAACGCGGTACCGAGCAATAACACTGAGACGATAAAACCAAATGCCAGCAGCCACGGTCTGACGTTTTTGACAGGTGGAACCTTCTCTTCCATGATTTCGACGGTGGCTGAGGTACTGACACGGATGCCTGATTTCGGTACGGTAATAAAAAATTCATCCAGTCCGGCAAATTTAAGATCACGGCGTATTAAATAAAGAGTTTGAGTGAGGCTGGCATCGCTGGTGAATTTACTGCGGCTCCCCCACAAGGCTTGTGAGATTGCCTCTTTTTCGATGACTTCATCCTGGGCATGTTCAATTATATAACTCAGACAGCGTGCTCTCATTGACGTCAGTTTAATGTTTACATCACTGTGGAGTTTTTTAAATTCCTTTGTTTTTTCATTAAATACATATTCACTATTTATCAGGTAAACAGCCATCATCCTCTCCCCTCCATTATTACAAACATCTGAGAAACCCCACGTAATCTTTGCTGATGATTAAGCGTATCTGCTTTTATTATTTTCTCCACAGGCAATAGGATTAATATTAAGTATTTTAGTTAAGATGTGACTGATTTAGAAGAAACGGGGGGTTATTAAGTAAAACTCAAAAACAACTTAATTCTCACTCAACAACAACACGCCAGTCAAGCAACTGAATAGTAATGTTTTTAATGATTAATTTGTGATATGTGATTTTGTCATCAGCGTGATTATTGAGATCGATAAAACTAGCCATGTTTTAACGTTCATAAAACATCCATAAATTTTATCTTAGTCAATTTTATTTATATCTCAATGTGATTTGCCGGTTTTTATTTCCAGGTCGAATATATCCACCAGCAGCAAACGGCTGTTGATGTATTCAATTAAAACTTAGGAAATTATTATGCCGAACAGTGAAATCATTAAGACCGACGAGTTAACCGAATCTTCCTATAAAGATGACGGTTTTAAACCCGCCACAGAAACAGAGAATTACAGCTATACCTCTGCACGTGTCACTAAACCGGTATACAACAAATACAACAAGGCGAATAAGCCAAAAGTATTTGGTTATTATACTGACTGGTCTCAATATGATGGCCGTTTGCAAAATGCGAAGGCAGAAAAAGGGTCACGTGGCCGTGGCTTTGATCTGGCAAATATTCCACCGACTGCTTACGACAAAATCATCTTTGGTTTCGTTGGAATCGTTGGTGATCAGGGCGAAAAAGCCAACACCGTCGCCAATGCGGCGCGGCAAATGGACAAAACCACCCATCAGGCGACGTTCCTGGATCCGTGGGGTGATTTCGCTTCTACCGTCAATAACAATCTCGACAATCCGGGCTGGGTTGAGCTTTCTCCGACCAGCGCCACGCAAGCCAATGTAAAAGGTCTGATTGGCGGCTTACGTGACCTGCAAAAACGTGCCAAAGCGGTCGGTCATGATCTGGTGCTTTCCATGAGTATTGGTGGCTGGACGTTAAGTAATGGCTTCCACAACATGGCGAAATCAGCAGACGGGCGTCAGATTTTTGCTAAAAGCGTCGCGAGCCTGTTCACCCGTTTCCCAATGTTCAGCGAAGTGGATATCGACTGGGAATATCCGGGTAATGCCGGGAATAACAACCCGTATGACGATAATGATGGTGCAAACTATGCGTTGCTGCTGGCTGAAATCACCAAAGAGATGAAAGCCATCAAGCGCTCTGATGTGAAAATCAGTATCGCCAGCTCCGCTGTGGTCGCCATCCTTGAAAAATCCAACGTAACTGCACTGCAGGCTGCTGGCCTGTATGGCATTAACGTCATGACTTATGACTTCTTCGGTACGCCGTGGGCTGAAAAACTGGCACACCATACCAACCTGCATGCGCTGGTTGAAGGTGGTTTCGGTACCGATACCATCGTGGAATACCTGCTGGCTAAAGGCTTCCCGGCGGATCGTATTAACGTCGGTTATGCCGCCTATTCCCGTAATGGCCAGAATGCCGTGCTGGAAAGTTATTCTCCTTTGGAAGGGTCTTATACCCCTGTTGAAGGCAAAACCACTGTCGGGACGTTCGAAAGCGGTACCAGCGAATGGTACGACCTGGTAAATAACTATCTGGATCTGGAAAACCAGTCAGGCCGCAACGGCTTTGAGGTGTACACCGATCAGGTTGCTGATGCTGATTATCTCTACAACAAAGATACCGGCCTCTTTATGTCTATCGATACTCCACGTACCGTGCGTGAAAAAGGCCGTTATGTGATTGAAAAAGGCCTGGGTGCGCTCTTTACCTGGACCATCGATCAGGACAACGGCATTCTGGTCAATGCCGCACGTGAAGGCCTCGGTTACACCCTCGAGCAGAAGGTTATTGATATGTCACCTTTCTACTTTGAAGGGGTGAATATCGCGGGTCAGGTACCGGAAGATGAAGTCCCTGCGGAAAGCAATGTGGCACCGACCGGTGACATTTCGTTGCAGGTATTCAGCGGCGCGAAAGTGCGTCTGAGCGCAGCGGGTTCTGCCGACCGCGACAACGACAAGCTGACGTATAAATGGACTGCGCCGGCTGCCATTGCGCTGTCTTCTTATAGCGCTGTGTCCGCAGACTTCACTGCACCGGACCTGGTCAGCAAATCTGATTTCAGCTTCACTCTGGTCGTCACCGATGAGCATGGTGAGAAATCATCGTCCAAATCTATCACCGTGACCGTCCTCGGGAATACGGCTGTTGAACCAGAACCAACGCCAGAACCGACTCCGGAGCCAACGCCTGAACCGACACCAGAGCCAACGCCGGAACCGACTCCTGAACCAACACCAGAACCAACGCCAGAGCCGACACCAACGCCATCTCCGGCCGGCAAATATGCCACCTGGGAAACCAGCAAGGTGTACAACACGGGTGATAAAGTCAGCCTGAACGGTAAAGATTATCAGGCCAACTACTGGACGCAGGGCGACCAGCCGGGCAAAGCCGAATTTACCGGCGAATGGTCACAGTGGAAGCAAATCTGATCCCCTTCAGACGTGCGATAAATCGCGTCAGACCTGAGATAAATCTCGTCAGACCTGAGATAAATCTCTTCTGACCTGTAATAAACCTCTTTTGACTTGTAATATAAAACCTCACGGGGCCTTGTGCCCCGTTTTTTTATCCGGATGTGATATCACCCAGCACCTGTTTTTCGGTAAGAAAATCAATAAATACCCGCACTTTCGGCAGCATATGACGGCTGCTCGGCCACACCACGGAAAACTTCCCGCCTTCTTTCAGATAATCATGCAGCACCGCCACCAGTTCACCGGACTCAAGATAAGGCCGCACGATAAATTCCGGCACATAGGCCAGTCCCAGCCCTTGCAACGTCGCCTGTAAAATAGATTCCAGATTATTGCTGCTCAGCGCCAGCGGCAGCTCAGGTGGCGTCACGCCGGTCATCTCCCATTCCTGCCACTGTCCGTTGCCCGGAAACCGGTAGCGCAGACAGGCGTGCTGATAAAGATCGTCAGATCTTAGCGGCGCCGGATGGCTGGCGAAATACGCCGGACTTCCCACAATGGCAAACCGGAACGGCCCGAGGCGGCGTGACATCATTTGTGAACTGTTCAGTTCGCCGCTGCGGATGGCGATATCAAAGCCTTCGTCGATGACATCTGCCATCCGGTCACTGAAATCCAGATCCAGTTCGACATCTGGATAACGCTGACGAAATTCCGGCAGATGCGGCAACAGCATGCGGTAACCGATAGCGGGCGCGGTGATGCGTAATTTTCCGCGTGGCACAGCAGAAATTCGCACCAGTTCCTGTTCCGCCTCTTCCAGTTGCGAAACGATATTCTGGCAGCGTTCGAAAAACAGCTGCCCCTCATCGGTCAGGCTGATACGCCGCGTGCTACGGTTGAATAACCGCACGCTGAGTTTTTCCTCCAGCCGCGCCACACTTTTGCCAACCGCCGAGGCCGAAATCCCCATGCGCTCCGCCGCCGCCGCAAAACTCTGACTCTGCGCCGCACGGACGAAGGCCAGCAGGCCGTTGAGGTTCTCCATTTTTCCTTCCCGTTTATTAGAGCGTTTTAGTCCTTAATCATCGGACTTATGGCCTGTTTCCGCAATATTGCTGACATTTTATCATCATCACTATTCTCAACTGTCGGAAGAAGCCATGAACTCATCAGCAACACCCTCGACGGGCAGCCTGCGCGTTTTATTTACCGTATGTCTGGCGGCGGTGATTTTGCCGCTTAATTTTGTCAGCGGCGCAGTGGCAACGCCCGCTATTGCCCGCGAACTCGGCGGCAGTGCGCAAGCACTGAGCTGGATAACCAATTCATTTATGCTCACTTTCGGCTGTTTTCTGATGGCCGCCGGCGCGCTGGCCGATGAGCTGGGGCGTAAAAAAGTGTTCATCAGCGGTGTCTCGCTGTTTGCGTTGCTGTCGTTATTGCAGGCATTCAGCAGCAATTTGCTGTGGATTGATCTGCTGCGCGCCGCACAGGGCATCGCGGCGGCGGGCGCACTGGCGGGCGGCGCCGCGGCTCTGGCACAGGAATTCGACGGCGCAGCGCGTACCCGGGCTTTCAGCCTGATGGGCAGCAGTTTTGGCATCGGGCTGGCCTTCGGCCCGTTCCTCGCGGGCGTGCTGATCGCCCACTTCGGCTGGCGTGCGGTGTTTTTCTCCGCGACGGTGATTGCAGCTCTGGCGCTGGTGACCGGTGCTAGCAAAATGCGCGAAACCCGTAATCCGCAGGCGACGGGTATCGACTGGCCGGGTACCGTCTCCTTCACCGCCATGCTGGCATTGCTGACCTGGGCGCTGATGGAAATCCCGCAATCCGGTCTGCAAAGCGTCCGGGTACTTTCGCTGCTGGCGGGTGCGGCGCTGTTACTGGCAGTTTTTGTCATGGTGGAGCGTCGCGTAAACAACCCGATGCTCGACTTATCGCTGTTCCGCTATATCCGTTTTATCGGTGTGCAGGCGCTGCCGCTGGCGACCGGTTTCTGTTTTGTGGTGCTGCTGGTGATTTTGCCGATGCTGTTTATCGGCATAGAAAATCTTAGCGAAGAACGGGCCGGGCTCATGATGATGGCGCTGTCGGTGCCGATGCTGGTGGTTCCGCTGCTGGCGGCATGGCTGACGCGCTGGGTGTCCGCAGGCGTGTTATGCACCTCGGGTTTGGTGATTGCCGCCGCCGGATTAGGCTGGTTAAGTCAGGCGGTACTGGCGCAGGATATAACCGCGATGCTCGCGCCGATGGTGGTTATCGGCATCGGCACCGGTCTGCCGTGGGGACTGATGGATGGGTTGTCTGTGAGCGTCGTTCCCAAAGAACGGGCGGGCATGGCGACCGGGATTTTCAGCACCACGCGGGTGGCCGGAGAAGGCGTCTCACTGGCGATCGTCGGTGCCATTCTTTCCGCATTAACGCACACCGCGCTGATGGCGAATTTTACCGGCACCGCGATCAGTGTTCAGGCGATCAGTTCCCCGGCAATCAGTCAGGCGGCGCAGCGGCTGGCGACCGGTAATCTCGCCGTGGCGCAACAGCTTATTCCACAGGCCAGCACGGCGCAGCTTCAGCAGATTTATGCCGCTTCACTGCATCCGTTACTGTTATGTCTGATGGCGATTACGCTGTTCTCTGCGCTGGTGGTGCTGCTGGCGCTGCGCGGGAATCATCAGGATGAAACCGATCCCGTACCTGCCGGATGTCAGAAGGATCTGTCGCCGTAATCCGCGTCCAGCACCGGTTTCAGCCGGGCATAAATTTCCTCAATCTCTGCCGGAATATCCACTTCTGCGATAAAGCCCGCCCCGCGCGGACCATAACCACCCGGGGCGTTACGCAGGCGTGGGATTTCGCCGAGCAGCAGCGAGACAAACCGTGGCAGCGACCACAGGCTGTGATGCCCTTCTCCGGCAAAACGCAGTCCGTCGCCGTCACGTTCCAGCTGAGGCACCAGCACCGGCCAGTTGACGAATGTCACTTCAGGGCGGTCGCGCCAGACGTGGCGGAAACTGGCATCGGTGCGCAGTTGCATCAGCGGATCCTGCACCAGCGTGATGTGCGTGGAGCGATCACCGGCCAGATCCAGCACCCGTCGGGCCTGTAAGGCATTGTCGCCACAGTTGGTTGAGGCGGTTTCCAGCAAAATCTGCTTTTGTGGTGCGGCGCAGCACTGAACGCCGATATCGTTCAGCACTTCGGCTTCATTGCGACCTGATGTATGGATGTGCCGGTAGCGCAGATGCGTCTGCACCGCCTGATACAGCAAGTCAGTGGAATGCCCGATCCCTCCGGCAATCAGCAAACGGGAAATCCGCCCCTGCGCCAGCGCCTGAAACGCCGCTTCGGCGGTCGGCAAAATCGCATTGCCCAGCAGGATCATGAGAGACGCTTCACCTTCCGGTCCCTTTCCTGACGTCTGATCTAAGGCCAGAAAATGCGCCAGCCGGTTCATGTCTTGAATCACATCATCTGAAAACATCAGTAGCTCCGTTGAACTATCACGAGAAGCAAATTGATAACATCACAAAACCAATGGTTAAAAAACCTCATCGTTTAGTGGTCTTAACGCAATCATTAACAACACAAAACATAAATAAACAGGATTAAAAATTGATAATTTTGAATTTATAGAATTTTTATCCTTATTAACCAGAATGCTGAAAAGATCCCCTTAAGGTAAATTTATTAACTTATATTTAACCATGACGGCGTTTTTCATCATGCGCATAAGGTCAGGGCTCCGTTCCATTGTGAAGGGAAAACATAACACCCGGCCTGAACGCTGTTAATTACCGGCTTTTCTTGCAGTTTTTTAGCGTTAATTATTGACCACCAGAGGATTTCCACATGCAACGCCGTTGCATGAATACACAACTGTGTAAGCTGTTATTGGGAGTCATCATGGGCGAAAAAAAATCATTATTACTGGCCGGTCTTGCTGCTGCAACGCTGATCTTAGCGGCAGGTGTTCAGGCAGCCGGTACCTTAACAGGGCAGGTAGGCGTTCAGCTGACCATCAGCACCGGTTGTACTGTCGGTAACGGCACATCAACGGGGGGAACCAACCAGTGGGGTACCCTGAACTTTGGTAACTACGCGGATCTGACCAGCGTGATCAACGGGACAGTATTTGGTGCCAATGGCACCGGTGCCGTCACCATCACCTGTAGCACCGGGCTGACACCGACGTTGTCACTGAACGGCGGACTGGCGGCAACCGGCGGGCTGCGGACCATGACATCCAGCGGCAACAGCATTCCTTACCGCCTCTATTCTGACACTGCACGTACCACAGAAATCGCCATCAATACGCCGATTACTTTGACGACGGGCACCACTGCGCAAAATATCCCGATTTATGGTCGTGTGCTGCCTGCTGACCAGACCAGCACCACACCGGCTGCGGGGACGTATAACGATACCGTTGTTGCCACTCTTTCCTGGTAAGGCTGTTTTCCATCAGAGCCGGTTTCGCCTCTGACTGGCTTTTGTTTCAAGGAAGGAAAGATCATGGACATCAAGGTACTGCTGCTATTGCCGGCTGCCCTGCTGGTGTCAATGCAGTTGCGCATTCCATTCAGCCAGGCGGCAACGATAGGCATCAGCGCCACGTTGCTGCCCGCCTGCAATGCGGGAACCACGACGTCCGGCAGCACCAGCTTCGGTACGCTGAATTTTGGCAACTATGCGTCGCTCACCAGCGCAATTAACGCCACCAGCGCGCAACTGGCGGGGTCGATTCGCGTGAATTGCGTGAACGGGCTGACGTATAAAATCGTCATGGATGGCGGCAGCAGTGGCGTTGTTACCGCCCGCAGGATGGTCAATACCACCAACAGCGCACTGACCTTGCAGTACAACCTTTACACCACGGCGGCGCGTACCACCGTCTGGGATAATGTCACCGGCGTCAGCGGAACCGGTAATGGCGCGGATCAGTGGAGCACGGTCTATGGCCGCGTTCCGGCGCAGACCACGCCTGCTGCCGGTGTTTATCAGGATACGGTGAATGTCACCGTATCCTGGTAGAGGCTTTTATGCCTGGCCGTTTGCTGGTGCCGCAGGTGCTGCTCATGTTGCTGCCGCTGATGTCGTTGCCGCTGATAATGTGCAGTTCAGCACGCGCCGCGACAACCACCGCCACATTTACCGTCACGGCCACGCTCACCAACGGCTGCGTTTTCGGCAGCTCACTTTCCAGCCCGACCACCAATCTCGGCACCCTCAATTTCGGCTCCTTTCCTTCCGTTCCCACCAATGTCGATGTGGTCAGCACCTCGGGCGCAGGCTCGGTGGTGGTCACCTGCACGCCGGGCACCACGGTGGCGATTGGGATGGATTACGGCATACACGGCGGTTCCGCCGCACAACGTTATATGGCCAATAGCGGTGCCACCGCGACGCTTGGCTATCAGCTTTATCAGAACGCCGCACGCACCGTGGTTTGGGGAACCGGCGCACAGGCGATGACCATCAGCAGCTTTCCCTCAACAACACAAACTTACCCGGTCTATGGCCGGTTGTTTTCATTCACGACGTCACCCACTGCGGGCACTTACACCGACACGGTAACCGTGACTCTCACTTATTGAATCATCAGGATATGAGCTATGACGACGATGTTCTCACGCATGATGGCTGCCACTACTCTGGCTGTGGCTTTGTTTTCCGGTACGGCGGTTCAGGCCGCCAGTTCGGTGCTGGTATGGCCGGTCTATCAGATTATCGAATCCGATCAGAACGGATCGGCCCTGTGGCTGGAAAACCGTGGCGCAGAGCCGGTGTCTTTACAGGTGCGTGTGCTGGCCTGGAAGCAGGAGAATTTTAACGAGAAATACGCCGATCAAACCAACGTGGTCGCCAGTCCGCCGTTCGCCACCGTGCCGCCGGGCCAGCGCCAGCTGATCCGTTTGATCCGCAACACGCCGGTGCCCGCGAATACTGAACAGGCGTACCGCATTATCATCGATGAAATTCCGTCTCCGCTGAACAGTGCCGGTGAAGGCAAAGACAAGGCCGTGGTCGGGCTGCAATTGCAGATGCGTTATCTTCTGCCGCTGTTTATGGATGGCGGCAGTTTATGGACCAACGATCGCCCTGATATGAAACGCGATGAGTCAACGGCGACCCGCCCGATCCTCACGTGGCGTTCGGTATCCGAAGGCGGCAAAACCTATTTGCAGGTGCGCAATACTGGCATTGTCCATGCGCGTCTGAGCAACGTGTTCTGGTCATCTGCTGGCAATCAGAAGCAAGGCGTCAAAACCATGGTCGGCGGTTTTATGGGGTATGTATTGCCGGGGCAGCAGATGCGCTGGCCAGTGCCGGCAGGCGTCACGCCGGGCGCACAGCTCAATGCGCAAATTGCCGATAACACCAAACCGATTGTCATTCCACGCGGCGAATAACAGCAGGAGCCGCCACGGATGCCAAAAAGTTCGCTACCCGGTGCAGGTTGTCAGCGTGTGCTGATTTTCCGGGGAAGCCTGTGCCTGTTGTATCTGAGCGCCTTCGGCGCGCAGGCACAGGAATATTCGTCACTGCCCGATGCCCCGCGAGCGGCACCGGTGGTGACCGACGCCATGTTTTATCTGTCGATTGTGGTCAACGGCCAGACAGATAATCAGGTGGTGCCGGTGACGTATCGCAATAATGCCTATTTCGTTGAAGCCGGTGTACTGGCAAAAAATCACATCCACATTAACGGTCAGCAGGGGCTGATCAATGTCGGCGAATTGCCGGACGTTAAAGCAAAATACGATTCAGCCACCCAGCAACTGGTGTTAACCGTGCCGGACGCCTGGCTGCCGAACCAGAAGGTCAGCGGCGATCCGCTGATGAACTACACGCCGTCGCAAAGCAGCACCGGCCTGCTGTTTAACTATGACTCGTACTACACCGACCCGCCGGGTGGTTCTAAATCTATCGCCACCTGGATGGAGCAACGTTTATTCAGCAGCCTCGGATTGCTCACTAATACCGGCACTTACCGCTATAACATCGACGGTTCGGGCAATAACGAAAATGACGGCAGCACCGCGCAGGACGGCTATCTGCGTTACGACACCTTCTGGCGCTTTACCGACGAGAAGAACCTGATCAGCTATCAGGTCGGGGATTTCGTCAGTGACTCCCTGACCTGGAGTAATTCGGCGCGCATGGGCGGTTTGCGTATCAGCCGCAACTTTGCCGTTCGCCCGGATCTGGTGACCTATCCGCTGTTGCAGTACAGCGGCACAGCGGCGGTACCAAGCACGGTGGATCTGTTTCTCAACGGCTACAAGGCTAGCAGTAATAACCTGAATTCCGGGCCTTTTACGCTGACCAACGTGCCGTATATCAACGGTGCCGGTGAAGCGACGATTGTCACCACCGATGCGGTCGGACGTCAGGTTTCAACCAGCGTGCCGTTTTACGTTTCCAACACCCTGCTGCGCAAAAACCTCAGCGATTTCGATTTCTCGCTCGGGGCGGTGCGCAACAACTATGGCGTCACAAATGGCGATTATTCGGATGCCGCATTCAGCGGTATTTACCGTTACGGGCTGAGCGATTATCTGACGCTGTCCGGTCATACCGAAATCGTACAAGGTCTGGCACTGGGAGGATTAGGGGCGGATGTGGCAGTGGGAACCTGGGGAACGCTGAGCGTTTCCGGCAGCCAGAGTAAGGCCGATCATCCGCCGGTCAGCAGCGATAACCAGACAGTTACGCAGGATAATGACAACAACGGGCAGAGGCCGGGCATCCCAAATTCCAGCGGCGAAATCGACAATCCGCTCGGTGAGAATATCACTGACAAAAAGGATGGCAGCCAGTACACGCTGGGTTATTCCTACTATTCGACGGTGTTCAGCCTCTCGGCGCTGCGTTCAAAACGCACGGTGGGTTATCAGGATCTGACGTCGTACACCAGCGACACGCGATTAAGTCGTCAGGCAGATCAGGTGACGTTCAGCACCTCGCCGTTCGGACCGTCGAACGGCACGATGGGCATCGGCTATTACGACGTCGAAGCCTATGACAATTCGCATACCCGTCTGGTGAATTTCTCCTACAGCCGCTCGCTGTGGGGACAAAGCAGCATGTTTTTATCACTCAACAAAACGCTGGGCGACAGCGGCTACAGCGCGCAGCTGCAATTTATCATTCCGATTGGCACCAATATCAACATGAATGCCGGTGTGCAGCGTGACAGCGCGGGCAATTATCAGGAGCAAATCGGCGCCAGCAAAGCCACGCCAACTGACGGCGGACTCGGCTGGAATCTGGCCTACAGCGGCGGCAACAATCCTTATCAGCAGGCTGATGCCACCTGGAAATCACGCTTCGCCACGATTCAGGGCGGGTTCTACGGCAATCAGGGCGATTACACCAACTGGGCTGACTTAAGCGGTTCAATCGTGTTTATGGCCAATGACTGGTTCCTTTCTGACAAGATCAATGACGCCTTTATCGTGGTCGATACCGACCATTACGCCGACGTTCCGGTACTTTTCGAGAATCAGAAAATGGGAAAAACCGACAAGAAAGGCCATCTGCTGATCCCAACCGTCAGCTCGTATTACCCGGCCAAAGTGGAAATCGATACCCTGCCGCTGCCCGCCGACGTGGTTGCGAATAACGTCAATGACCGCATCGCGGTGAAACAAGGCAGCGGCGTGGTGGTGAAATTCAGCGTTGAAAAAGTGCTGTCGGCCAATATCACCCTGCACGACGCCGCCGGACAACCGCTCAAGCTGGGCACTCTGGTCACAGAGCAAAATACGCAGCAAACCACCGTCACCGGTTACGACGGGCTGGTGTACTTCTCGCATCTGAAGGAAAACAACGTGCTGAATATCCAGCAGGAAGATCATTCGGTCTGTCGGGTCAGCTTCACGCTAAACCCTGATCGCCACAGCATAGAGCAGGTGGGGCCGCTGTCATGTCCGGGTGGCAAAACAGGCGCATCAGCAGGAGATAAATCATGAGAATGTTCAGGCAGTGGATACGCCGCGCTCTAGTGCCGATCCTGTTGCTGATGCTGTTGACGGGCGTGTCATCGCAGGCTTTTGCCGGCTGTACAACGGCGGCCACCACCATCACGCTGGGTACCCAAAACTCGTTTGCGGTCAGCACTTCACCGCTGGTCACCTCAGGCAGCAGCGGCTTAAGCTGCACGGGTCCCTTGCTGAGTATCGGCGGCACCAACACCATAACCGCGACCATTGGCGCCACGCTTCATCCCAGCGGCACGCAGCCCCGCCTTTACAGCGCGGCAACCGGCCAGTATCTGCCTTACAACCTGTGTAAAGACAGCAGTTGCGGCACGGTATATAACCAGGGCGATGTGATCAGCTGGAGCAGCACGACTGCACTGGGGTTACTGGGGTTGTTCTCCGGGCCGAACGGTACGTTACCGTTGTATGTGATGCCACAAACGCTATCCAATCTGGCGGCCGGCACCTATACGGATACCATTCCTATCGCCTGGAGATGGAACATCTGCTCGGTGGCCGTTGGCACGTTGTTGTGTATCGCCGATACCGGCAATGTCAGCGGTTCCGTCAACCTGACGCTTAACGTCACCAACTTTTGCTACATCGACAGCGCGCCGAACGTAGGTTTTGGCAGCGCTGCCCTGCCTTCCGGCCTGACTACCGTTGTTGCTAATACCATCAGCGTGCGCTGTACGCTGAACGCCAGTTATTCCGTTAATCTTACCAGCAGCGTAGCGGCATCCGGCCAGTACCGGCAGATGGCCTCCACCGTCGGCGGCACCACCAGTTATCTGCAATATCAGATATTTAAAGGCGACAGCACGGTGTGGACGGCGGCAACTAACAGCAGCGCGACCGGTACCGGCACATCACAATCGTTTCCGTATACGGCTTCCGTGAATCTGGCGCAAAGCAATCAGCCCGCCGGAAACTACAGCGATACGGTGACCGTGACGGTGACTTATTAACGAGGGAGGAAACAGAACCGGTGCTGCGAATGCGCACCGGTTTTGGAAAAGAAAATCTTAAAGTGCTTTCAGCGTTTTGACGGTGGCATCCACATCAATTTCATCTTCCGTAAACACATAAGTGCTGTTCTGGAAGGTGGTGATCAGCAGCTTTTTCATGGTGCGTGTTTCCGCTTTCTTCTCTTCTTCCTGCGGGCGGATACGGTTCATCAGCAGGCCCACGGACAGCACGGCGTTTTCTTTGTCGATCTTCGACTCTGCCGGTACTTCTTCGTTAAACGCCAGGAAGGACTTGATGCTGGTGATTTTGATGCGCTCACCGGCGATAAAGATGTATTTGCTCTCCGGCTCGACTTTCACCGCAAAGGCGGAAAGGCCTTTGTTATTGGTAGTCGGCTCGAAAGTGACTACAGCATCTTTTTTAATCAGCTCAGGGTTTGCAACTTTAATCACGTGGAAATAACGGTTATCGCCGTTTTCATCTTTGATAAAACCGAAACCTTTATCTTCAAACCAGGTTGTGATTACGCCGTTCATCGCTTACCGCCTAAGTAATTATCTATTCAACATGTCAGTTTTTGCAGGGCGGCAGTGTAAAGCAGAATGAGGATAAAGTCCTGTGCTTTACTGCCCGATACCCTCAGTTTATATCGCTTTTCGGAACGTCAGATTAAATCGGTAGGATCCGGTCAGCGGATGCTCGCCCGCTTTCAGCGGCAACACGCCATGATAACGCAGCCGCGACGGGCCGCCCCACACCACAATATCGCCATGCGTTAACTGCACGCGCTGTGTTTTATCGCTGCGCTCCATGCCGCCAAACTGAAAAACAGCCGGTAAACCCAGCGAGACAGAAACAATCGGCTGGCCGAAATCGTGCTCGTCTTTGTCCTGATGCAGGCTCATTTTAGCGCCCGGCTGATAACGGTTGATGAGACAGGCGTCCGGCTCAAATCCGGGGAATCCCGCCTGTTCTGCCGCTTTCACCGCAATCTGTCGAAACAGTTCCGGCATCGGCGGCCAATGCTGATGGTTTTCCGGCGACGTCGCCTGATAACGGTATCCGGCTTTATCTGTCACCCAGCCGACATCCCCGCAGTTGGTCATCGCTACCGACATCGCATAACCGCCGGGCGTCGCGCGATACTGAAAAGGTACCAGCCCGGCAATACGATCGATTTCCGCCAGCAACGCGACATCGTCTTCCAGCGCAGCACCGCGCAGAACCACTGCGCCGGGACACAAGTCTTCACGCCAGTTCGGGTGAAAATCCGGGTGATCGAAAAGATCCAAATTCATAAGCGCCTCCGTTCATGCGTATCGGTTAAGTATAACGGATGTGGCCAGACAGTCATTGACGCTGCCAGCGCGCGGCCAAAAAGTCGAGCAGCGCCTTCGCCGCCGGACCGGTACGCCGGTTGGGTCGCACACAATAAACACCGGTTTCCCGCCCTGTCCATTGCGGCAATACCTGCACTAAATCCCCTGCGGCAATCGCCGCCGCCATGGTGACCGCGGAATGAAACGCGATGCCTTGACCATCAATACACAGCCGACGCGCGGCATCGGCGTTATCCACTTTGACCGATCCTTTTGGCGCCAGTATTCGCTCTTCTCCATTCGACTCTCTGGCATTCGATCCTTCAGCATTCAAAAATAGCCGCCAGAGCACACCATCCTGACTGGCGGAAGAGACAATACACTCATGCTCGTGGAGATCTTCCGCGCTCAACGGCGTGCCGCGTTTTTTCAGATAAGCCGGAGCCGCCACCAGGATCCGCCGGTTATCCAGCATCTTGTGTGCAATCAGAGAAGAATCCTTCAGGCGACCAATCCGGAACGCCAGCATGATGCCTTCTGACACCAGATCAACGTAGTCATCGGTCAGACGCAGATCCAGCTGCACCTGTGGACAGGTCGCCAGAAACTCGCTCAGATAAGGCACGATATGGGTATGACCGAACGCCACCGGCGCGCTCACGACCAGCACGCCATAAGGCAGCGTCTGTTCATCACGCACCATTCCGGCAGCATTATTGAGCTGCAACAGCGCCTGATGGCATTCGGCGTAATAGCGTTTGCCGGTTTCCGTCAGCGACATCGCCCGCGTGGTGCGGTTCAGCAGCGTGGTGCTCAGTTCCTGTTCCAGCATTTTAATAAAACGACTGACAGAAGAAGGAGTAATGCCCAGCGCGCTGGCGGCACGGACAAAACTATGATGTTCAACCACCGCGACAAAGGTTTGTACCAGATGCAGGGACGGCGTGTTCATTATTGCTCTCAGCGAATGAATGAATGTTATTTCCGGCTATTATCAGGAAAATTAAGCATGATTAGAATGATTCTTTTTTGAGGAACCCTTCCATGAAAACGCCATCTGCCACCTTATTTCGTGAACTGCATCTGCAACAAACTCCGCTGAAATTACCCAATGCCTGGGACGCAGGCAGCGCGCGCCTGATTGAAAGTCTGGGGGCGACAGCCATTGCCACCACCAGCGCGGGCGTCGCCTGGTCACTGGGCTATCGAGATGGCAACCTGTTGCCCGTTGAGGAATATGTCGCACGCGCGGCATCGATTTCTCGGGTGATTTCAGTGCCGCTGTCTGCGGATATCGAAGGCGGTTACAGCGATATTCCGGCGACGGTGGCGCTAACCGTCTCACGATTTATGGATACGGGCGTGGTGGGTATCAATATTGAGGACGGCGCAGGCGATCCGCATGTGTTGTGCCGGAAAATTGAAGCCATCAGAACCGCCAGCGCCCGCTGCGGTGTAGATCTTTATATCAATGTGCGCACCGACGTTTACGCACGCAATTTGGTTCCTGCTGGCGAAAAAGCAGCGGAGGTCATCACGCGGGCTCAGGCTTACCGCGACGCCGGAGCCGACGGCATTTTTGTCATCGGGCTGGCGGAGGCAGAAGAAATACGCGCCATTGCTGGCAGCACGGATCTGCTGCTCAATGTGGCGGTCTGGCCGGGACTGCCGCCGGTCAGCGAGCTTGCAGGCATTGGCGTACGCCGCCTGAGCGCCGGTTCCTGGTTGCCGCAAACGTTATGGGCGCACAACGCGCAGTTAGTCAGCGGGTTCCTGCAACACGACGAAATGACGCCTATGCTGGAAAAATCCGCGCCATATTCAGAAATTAATGCGATGTTTTAATGACTCAGATAACGCCTGAACCGGAGAGATAAATGAATTCCACAGCCAGCCCCGACAATGTCACGCAACCGCGCCCGGCAGTTCTGCATATTCTATGCGGGAAAATAGCCTCGGGAAAATCCACCCTGTCCCAACATCTGGCCAGCGCGCCTTGCACCGTAGTGCTTAATGAAGACCAGTGGCTTACTCATCTTTATCAGGATGAGATGCTCTCTGTGGCGGATTATGTCCGCTGCTCGGCCAGACTCAGACAAGCCATTGCCCCGCATGTGATTTCACTGCTCAGGGCCGGTGTCTCGGTCGTGCTGGATTTTCCGGCTAATACGGTGGCGAACCGTCAGTGGATGATGAGTCTTATCACGGGATCGGGCGCAGACCATCAGCTGCATTATCTGAACGTACCGGAAGAAGTGTGTAAAGCCCGGCTGCGGGCGCGCAATCAGGCCGGAACACATCAGTTTAGCGTCACCGATGAGCAGTTTGAGCTGATATCCCGTCACTTTGTCGCACCGGAACCGGAAGAAGGTTTTCACGTGATCAGACACGATTAAGCTTCCACCTCTGACCGTCCCGGAACAGGATTATTGTCGGGGCGTATCGTTTCAGCTAAGGTGCTCTGACAGGCCGCAAGGTCATAAAGAATATCTGAAAGGAGAACGAAATGAGTCGGGAAATCAATAAAGACACGCAGTTGTGTATGTCCCTTTCCGGTCGTCCGGGAAATTTCGGCACGCGTTTTCATAATTACCTCTATCAGGCGTCAGACCTGAATTTTGTCTACAAAGCTTTCTCTACCAAAGATATCGAAGCTGCGGTGAAAGGCGTCCGCGCACTGGGCATTCGTGGCTGTGCCGTGTCGATGCCGTTCAAGGAAGCCTGCATCCCTTTCCTCGATGAACTGGATCCTTCCGCCACCGCCATTCAGTCCGTGAATACCATCGTCAATGACGACGGCTTCCTGCGCGCATACAACACCGACTATATTGCGGTCGCCAAATTGCTCGACAGCTATCAGGTACCACGCGACGCCGTTTTTGCCCTGCGCGGCAGCGGCGGTATGGGTAAAGCGGTAGTCGCCGCCATCCGTGATGCCGGATTCAAAAAGGGCTATATCATTGCGCGCAACGAAGCCAATGGTCGTGCGCTGGCAGAAGAATATGGCTATGAATGGAAAGCCGAAGTGGGTGATTTGCCGGTGGATATGGTGGTGAACGTCACGCCAATCGGAATGGCCGGCGGGCCGGAAGTGGATTCGCTGGCCTTTGAGCCGGCAGTGATTGACCGCGCCAGCATTGTTTTTGACGTCGTCGCACTGCCGGCAGAAACACCGCTGATTCGCTACGGTCGCGAGCACGATAAAACAGTGATTACCGGTGCAGAAGTGGCGACATTACAAGCCGTCGAGCAGTTTGTGCTGTACACCGGCAAACGCCCGTCTGATGAGCTGATTGAAAAGGCAGCGGCGCACGCACGGGGCTGATTTCCGGTCAGAACGTAAAAAGCCTCTCATATGAGAGGCTTTTTTACAGGTGCATAAAGTTTAACGCACCAGACACGGCCTTTTTGGATCAAACTTCCAGTCCGGCACCAGGAACTGCATGCCCTGCGCATCGTCGCGCGCGCCGAGACCCATACCTTTGTAAAGCTCGTGCGCTTTCATCACCTGATCCATATCCAGCTCAACGCCCAGCCCCGGCTGTTCCGGCACGCGTACTTTACCGCCTTTGATCTGCAACGGTTCTTTGGTCAGGCGCTGATTGCCTTCCTGCCAGATCCAGTGCGTGTCGATAGCCGTGATTTTACCCGGTGCCGCAGCCGCAACCTGCGTGAACATTGCCAGCGAGATATCAAAGTGGTTATTGGAGTGCGAGCCCCAGGTCAGGCCCCATTCGTGGCACATCTGCGCCACACGCACGGAACCCTGCATGGTCCAGAAATGCGGATCCGCCAGCGGGATATCCACCGATTTCAGCTGAATGGTATGCCCCATCTGACGCCAGTCCGTTGCGATCATATTGGTGGCTGTCGGCAAACCGGTCGCCTGACGGAACTCCGCCATCACTTCACGCCCGGAGAATCCCTGCTCTGCCCCGCACGGATCTTCCGCATAGGCCAGCACGCCGCGCAGTTGTTTACCCAGCGCAATGGCTTCATTCAGCGACCAGGCCCCGTTGGGATCAAGCGTGATGCGCGCCTGCGGGAATCGCTGCGCCAGCGCTGTCACGGCTTCAGCTTCTTCGCTGCCCGCCAGCACACCGCCTTTGAGTTTGAAATCATTAAAGCCGTATTTCTCATACGCGGCTTCGGCCAGACGTACCACCGCCGCCGGTGTCAGCGCTTCTTCGTGGCGCAACCGGTACCAGTCGCAACTGTCACCCGGCTGGCTCTGATAGCCCAGCGACGTCTTATTGCGGTCGCCAACGTAGAACAGATAACCGAGCATTTCGACTTCATCGCGCTGCTGTCCGTCACCCAGCAATGATGCGACGGTCACGCCAAGGTGCTTGCCGAGCAAGTCCAGCATCGCGGCTTCAATAGCAGTCACTACGTGGATAGTAGTACGCAAATCAAACGTCTGTAATCCGCGACCTGACGCATCGCGATCGGCGAATTTCTCCCGTACAGCGGTCATCACATTCTTGTATTCGCCCAGCGTTTTGCCAATCACCAGCAGTGACGAATCATCCAGCGTCTGGCGGATCTTCTCGCCACCCGGCACTTCGCCGACGCCGGTATTGCCGCTGCTGTCTTTGAGGATCAGAATATTACGGGTGAAAAATGGCGCGTGCGCACCGCTGAGATTGAGCAACATGCTGTCGTGTCCGGCAACCGGGATCACCTGCATGGAAACAATTTTTGGTGTAGATGAAGCACTCATACTCACTCCTTATTGATTCAGATTCCGTAATCAGCGGCCCATTGCCGGGCGCTTACGATCGAATGTCCAGCCGGGGATCAGGTACTGCATCGCAATGGCATCATTGCGCGCCCCGGACGGCAGTTTGTTATGCAGTTCATGCGCGCGACGGATCTGATCCATGTCGATCTCCACACCCAGTCCCGGCTTTTCAGGTACTTTGATTTTTCCGTTCACAATTTGCAGCGGCTCTTTGGTCAGGCGCTGATTGCCTTCCTGCCAGATCCAGTGCGTATCAATGGCCGTCGGTTTGCCCGGTACGGCCGCGCCAACATGGGTAAACATCGCCAGCGAAATATCGAAATGATTATTCGAATGACAGCCCCACGTCAGACCCCATTCGTCACAAAGTTGCGCCACGCGCACCGCGCCGTGCATAGTCCAGAAATGCGGATCCGCCAGCGGAATATCCACCGACTGCAACATCACCGCGTGCTGCATCTCACGCCAGTTGGTGGCGATCATGTTGGTCGCGACGGGCAAGCCTGTCGCACGACGGAATTCAGCCATCACTTCGCGGCCTGAAAAACCCTGTTCTGCACCGCACGGATCTTCGGCATAACTGAGGATCCCGTGCAGGTCTTTGCACAGGTCAATCGCTTCATCCAGCAGCCACGCTCCGTTCGGGTCGACGGTAATTCGTGCATCCGGGAAACGTTTTGCCAGCGCTTTAACCGCGTCGATCTCCTGCTCGCCCGGCAGCACACCGCCTTTGAGTTTGAAATCTTTAAAACCGTAGCGGTCCTGCGCGGCTTCCGCCAGTCGTACCACGGCCTCGCTGTTCATCGCTTCCTGATGGCGCAGGTGATACCAGTCGTGAACGCCTCGCGCGCCTTCCTGATACGCCAGATTGGTTTTGTTCCGGTCACCGATGTAGAACAGGTAACCGAGCACCGTCACTTCATCGCGCTGTTTGCCCGGCCCGAGCAGTTCACACACCGGCACTCCGAGGAATTTGCCCATCAGATCCAGCAACGCAGCTTCCAGTGCGGCGACCGCGTTAACCCGCAGTTCAAAGGTCCACGCGCCTTTGCCAAAGGAATCAAAATCCGACGACTGATTGCCGACATGGATCTGATGCACCAGCCGGTTCATGCGCGCCACTTCCTGGCCTTTCACCTGAGGAATGGCTTCCACCAGCGTGTTGTAAATGACTTCTCCGCCCGGCGCTTCGCCCACGCCGGTATTCCCGGCGCTGTCTTTGAGGATCACGATGTTGCGGGTGAAGTAAGCGCCGTGCGCGCCGCCAATATTCATCAGCATACTGTCGTGGCCTGCCACCGGAATAACCTGCATGTCAGTGATAACCGGTGAGGATTGTGTATTCATCATGGTTTCCTTTGACTCAGAAGGCACGTAACTGAATACGTTCGATTTTTCCGACGATAAACACATAGCTGACAACCGCCAGCAACGCGTGGATCCCGACATAAATCAGCGCACCGTTGAATGACCCTGTGCTGCCGATAATGTAGCCGATGGCAATCGGGGTGATGATGCCGGAGACGTTACCGAACATGTTGAACAAGCCGCCGCTCAGCCCGCTGATCTCTTTCGGTGCGGTGTCGGCCATCACAGCCCAGCCCAATGCGCCCAGCCCTTTGCCGAAGAAGGCGAAGGCCATAATGCCGACTACCATCCATTCGGTATCGACGTAGTTGCAGAAGATCATCGACATCGACAGCAGCATGCCGACCACGATCGGCGCTTTGCGGGACAGCGTAAGGTTGTTGGTTCTGCGCATCAGCCAGTCAGAAATGATCCCGCCCAGTACGCCGCCGAGGAATCCGCAAATCGCAGGCACCGAGGCCACCATGCCCGCTTTGAGGATCGACATGCCGCGCGCCTGTACCAGATACACCGGGAACCAGGTGATGAAAAAGTAGGTCAGCGCATTGATGCAATACTGGCCGATGTAGATGCCAATCATCATGCGGGATTTCAGTAATTGCTTAAGCTGGAAGGCTTTTTCCCCTTTAACAGCCGCTTTCCTGGTGGTCTTCTGATCCATATTGATCAGCGCGCCACCGGCTTCCATGTAATCAAGCTCGGCCTGATTCACACCCGGATGATCTTTCGGATCGTGGATCACTTTCAGCCAGATGAAACTCAGGATGATCCCGAGTCCGCCCATGAAGAAGAAGACGTGTGACCAGCCCACTTCGTGGGTCAGCCAGCCCATGATCGGGGCGAAAATCACGGTCGCAAAATACTGCGCAGAGTTAAAAATGGAGACGGCGGTTCCGCGTTCCTGAGCCGGGAACCACGCGGCGACAATCCGGCTGTTGCCGGGGAAAGAAGGTGCTTCTGCCAGCCCGACCAGAAAGCGTAATGCGAAGAGAGAAACTACAATGCCGAAGCCGCTGAATATATCGACGAAGCCCTGCAGCAGGGTAAACAGGGACCAGATAAAAATACTGTAGAAATAAACTTTTTTGGAGCCGAATTTATCCAGCAACCAGCCGCCGGGTATTTGTCCGATAACATAGGCCCATGAAAATGCCGAGAAAATATAGCCCATCCCGACAGAATCCAGCCCGATATCTTTGGCCATCGCCGAACCGGCAATGGATAACGTGGCACGGTCGCCATAATTAAATGAGGTGACAATAAATAACATCACCACTATCCAGTAGCGCGCGTTAGTTCTTTTTTTGACGGCACTGGCTGCTGAAACGGTAGTTTCCATGGTGTTCTCCGGAATTAATGACAACGCCTCTAAACAGAGATAAAAGTCATTCCAGTCACAGAACTGTAGGGTTCAGAGAGGAAGGAACGCAGCCAGTATATGAACAACATTCCTTTTACTCATTGGGCAATACAACAGGCTTGAACCGCGCTTTGCATTTATCCTGAGGCAAATGCCCAGCGCGGTGCGAGTTGTTTCACAAAAAATGAAACAGCTGTGATGGCTGTCACAACTGATCGTTATCTAATTGCAACGCGACATACAGCAATAAACGATCGTCGAAATTACCCAGATCCAGACCGGTTAATTCCGAGATACGGTTAAGGCGATATTCCAGCGTATTGCGATGGATATATAACGCTTTTGAGGTGGCGGTCGGCTGCACATTATTATGGAACCAGGATGTCAGCGTGCGGCGCAGTAAACCGTTGCCGTCCGTTGCTTTCAGCCGCGCCAGCGGACGAACCAGCTCGTCGGCCTGCCAGCCACCGCGCAGACTGTCGAGCAGTACGGGCAGGATCAAATCCTGATAGAAGTAACAGCGCTGTTCGGGCATCCGCTGCTTGCCGACGGTCATGGTGGTGCGCGCGGTCCGGTAGGAACGGGCAATGCTGCCGGGACCGGTGAAAAAGTTACCCAGCGAAATACGCACTCGCAGGCGGCCGGTTTCCGTCATGCGGGAAAGCAGGTGATCGATACGCTGGCGGTGTCCGTCCGCATCCCAGCGATCGTAGCTGTTCAGCGCCGGTTTCAGCACCACCATTTCGGTGAGGGAGACAATAGCGATCAGGTTGTCGCGCTCCGGCGTGGTGAGCAATGTTTGCAGCTGTTGCAGCTCGGCCATGGCGGAATCGACGCCGAGCTGTCCGCTGTCAACTTCGACCACGGCCGCCACACGCGGACGGTTCAGGTCAATGCCCAGACGCTGCGCCCATTCCATCAGCGCCGGAGAAAGTTCATCCACGCGGATAAGATTGAGCACCAGTTCTTCGCGCAGACGGCTGTCCTGCGCCAGCATGTGCAGCAAACGCGCCTGCTCAAGCATCATTTCGGCGGTCATACACACCAGTTCGCCATATTGCCGTAGCTGGGAAGGATTACCGGTCAGGCCGATCACGCCGACGATCTGCCCGTCAATACGCAACGGCAGGTTGATCCCCGGACGCACACCGTGCAAATGCCTGGCGACGCCTTCATCAATATCGACAATACGTTCCTGTGAAATTGCCAGCAATGCGCCTTCGTGCAATTCACCAAGACGCTGATCGTCGCCACTGCCGATTATTCTTCCGCGGCCATCCATGACATTCACATTACTATCAATAATTTGCATGGTGCGGGCAACAATCTGTTGCGCCAGCTTTGCATCGAGATGATACGCCGACATGGATCCCCTGCCTTGGCTTATTGTTTTTTGTTCAGAGAGCATACCCAGCGCGTTGCTGCCATACATTATGCAAATGCCCAAAGAGCAGAAGCACCTGTTGAAGTTGCGGCGAAAGTCACATTTTTAAGCAAATGCCCAACTGGCATAAAACATTGGCATAAAATACGGGCATAAAAAAAGGCACGCCGGAGCGTGCCTTACCCAAAAGCCGTGCTGACGAATTACTGTGCCAGCAGGTAAATCGAGGTGTCACCACGCTGAATGTCCAGCGCCAGAACGTTTGGTTTGGTATCGAGAATTTTACGCAGTTCACCCAGATTGGTGACTTTCTGCTGGTTCACACCCAAGATCACGTCGCCTTTTTTCAGGCCAATGCGTGCTGCGGTAGAACCGGCTTTCACTTCATCGACTTTCACACCTTTCTGATCACCTGCTGAACCGTTGCTGAGTTCAGCGCCTTCGATGCCGGTATAAATATTGCCGGATTCGACTTTAGGCGTCTGCGTGCTTTGTTCAATGGTGACATCCACGTTCATCGGTTTGCCTTCGCGCAGCAGACCCAGCGTGACTTTGGTACCAATTGGCATGGTGCCGATGTCAGCACGGAACGAGGCGAAGCTGCTGATTGGCTTGCCGTTCATGCTCAGGATCACGTCACCGGCTTTGATGCCCGCTTTCTCTGCCGCAGATTTCGGCATGACCTGGCTGATGAATGCGCCGCGCTGTGCGTCGACTTTCATGGCTTTCGCCAGTTCAGAGTTCAGCTCGGTACCCATGATGCCCAGTTCGCCACGTTTCACCTGACCGAACTCAATCATCTGTTTGGACAGGTTTTTCACCATGTTACTTGGGATCGCAAAACCGATACCGATGTTGCCGCCGTCCGGAGCCAGGATCGCTGTATTCAGACCAATCAGTTCACCGTTCAGGTTCACCAGCGCACCGCCGGAGTTACCGCGGTTGATCGCCGCATCCGTCTGGATGAAGTTTTCGTAGTTTTCAATATTCAGGCCGGAACGTCCCAGTGCAGAAACGATACCGGAAGTCACGGTTTCGCCCAGACCATACGGGTTACCGATAGCCACGGTGTAATCACCGACGCGCAGTTGCTCGGAATCGGCCATTTTAATGGCTGTCAGGTTTTTCGCGTTTTGCAGCTGGATAACCGCGATGTCTGAACGCGGATCTTTACCGATCACTTTCGCGTCGAATTTACGGCCATCGTTCAGCTGAACGCTGATTTTTGTCGCGTTATCAACTACATGATTGTTGGTAACCACATAACCTTTATCGGCATCAATGATGACGCCGGAACCCAGCGCGCGGAAATCTTCTTTCTGCTCAGGTGCTGGCTGACCATCTGGTCCCTGACCGCCGCCCTGACAAACCGGTGAACCCTGGAACGGAGAACCGTCCTGGCACAGCGGCGAGTTCTGACCAAAGAACTGCTGGAACTGCTGGCCCATGCGCGGTGTTTTTACCGACGCACTGCCTTCCACGTTCACGCTCACCACGGATGGCATCACTTTTTCCAGCATTGGCGCCAGACTTGGCAGCTGTGTAGAGCTGGCGGACGAAGACGCTGTTTCAGCAGCCAGTGCAGAAGAAACCGGGGCCATTGCCATACCGATACTTAACGCTAATGCGCTGAGGAATAAACTCGATTTTTTCATTTTTCAGGATCTCTTAAAATTATTGTGGCAACCAAAATAGTCGCTTTGCTTGGTAGTCGTGATACTGAGATGGTATTAATAGCGTGAAGTTCATCAGGGTCGATCTGACAATGGTAAAAAATTATTGTCAGTATTTACAAATGGCGTTTTTTCAGACAGTTCCGTAAAGAAAATTAAAGAGAGTTCAACTTGTCTTTTTAAAAACAAATTACTCAGCCGCCATGAGTCTTCTGTATTCATCATACGCATAAAGGTCAGTCATTCCGCTGATATAATCCTGAATCATTCTCGCCCGGTAATAAAACTCCTGCGCCGCATGGTTTGCGACCGGTAATCCTTCCAGCGCCGTCACGGCATTGTTGTAAGCCAGACGATGCTTGGCAGAGATCTTATGCAGAAGACGGGTTTCTATAGGATATTTCCTGTGTGTATCTTCCTGAACCAGCTGCGAAAAATCCGAAAGCGGCATGTCCAGCAACGGGCTGTAAATATCCAGTAATCCGCTGATCACCCGGTAGCCCTGCAATTCCAGTTCTTCTACTTCGTGATGATTGAAAACCTGTTTGAAAGCCACGCTTTTATAAATCTCTAACAAACGATTAGCCTGACTGTCATCTTCGAGCAGGGCATGATTAAACGTGCCCTGATAAATATCTTCTATATTATCAATGAAGCGGCGTGCCGCGTGCGGGACAAGTTGTTTGACAGTCTGAACACGCAATTCCATAAAGAAGTAATCGACCGGATTACGGAAGGTTTTGGCTTTATCCATTTTCTCGTAAGCGGTACGAACCACTTTATCGAAGAAGTCGTTTTTCTCAATCTCGCCCCATTCGCGATACAGATAATGATAGAGCTGATCGACGCTAAAAATGTTTTTTTCGACCGCATCTTCGAGATCCGCAATACAGTAAGAAATATCATCCGCCGCTTCCATAATGTAGGTGAGCGGAAAACGGTTGAACTCACCCAGACTCAGTTCGCTGCGCAACTCTTTAATAAACGGCTCTTCCGCCAGATAAAAACCCGGTTTTTTCATCAGGTAATCATGGGAAGGCAGTTTAGCCATCGAATACGCCGGACGGGTATATTTCAAAATGCAGGCGGTCTGGCTGTAGGTCAGATTGAGTTTCAGCAGGGTAAATACCAGCCGGATGGCCTGCGCGTTGCCTTCAAAATTAGACAGATCGTAGCGGATTTTGCTGCGCAACTGATTGAGTTCAACGTCCCCGGACGTCAGGCGTAAACAGGCCACCATACAGGAATCTGTTTCCTGCGGCGTTTCGCCACAACTGTCAGTATCCATCCTTTTGGCAAACCAGTTATTAATAGCCGATTCACCAAAATGTCCGAACGGGGGATTGCCGATATCGTGCATCAGGCAGGCCATTTCGACCACGCTTTCGAATGGATCGGTGACATCGTCAAGGCCATATGCCTCGAGTTTCCCCTGACGGCGCAGACGATGGAGCACTTCTTTGGCGATATGACGGCCAACCTGCTGAACTTCAAGGGAATGGGTCAGACGGCTGCGGACGGCGGCGTTTTTCTCCAGCGGAAAAACCTGCGTTTTTTGCTGCAAACGGCGGATGGCGGCGGAGTTGATAATACGCCCGCGATCGCTTTCAAACTGGCGAACCACGTCGTACACATCACGCGCCTCAATCGGGGCGCTGAAAGGACGCTGAAAATTGAATTTCGCTTTAAAATCGATCCCGGACATGATTTCCCACCTTTTCAGCCACTCGCGCGTCAAACCGACACCAGGACAGCATCCCAAACGCATTATCTCTTGTCATTAGCCATGATAGACTATCGGCCATTGTTTTCGTGATTAAACCGTCAATTCCGCACAAGCTGCGGCTTATTCCAACCACATCTGCGAGTATTTATATGAAAGTAGGCATCATCGGTGCAATGGAGCAGGAAGTCACCCTGCTGCGCGACAAAATCATCAATCGTCAGACTATCGAACGCGCGGGCTGCGAAATCTATACCGGTCAGCTGCACGGCGTAGACGTGGCGCTGCTGAAATCTGGCATCGGTAAAGTGTCTGCGGCGATGGGCACCACGCTGTTGCTGGAACATTGCCGTCCTGATGTGGTGATCAACACCGGTTCCGCGGGTGGGCTGGCGAAAACGCTGAAAGTGGGCGATATCGTGGTATCTGATGAAGTGCGTTATCACGATGCTGACGTCACCGCGTTTGGTTATGAACCAGGCCAGATGGCCGGTTGCCCTGCGGCTTTCACTGCGGATCCGGAACTGATTACGCTGGCAGAAAACTGCATCCGTGAACTGAATTTAAACGCCGTCCGCGGTCTGGTGTGCAGCGGCGACGCATTCATTAATGGTGCTGCGCCTCTGGCTCGTATCCGCGCCACTTTCCCGCAGGTCGCGGCAGTGGAAATGGAAGCGGCAGCCGTCGGTCACGTGTGCCATCTGTTTGACACGCCGTTCGTGGTCGTTCGCGCCATTTCTGACGTGGCAGACGGTGAATCGCACCTGAGCTTTGAAGAGTTCCTGGTCGTTGCAGCACAGCAATCTACCCTGATGGTTGATGCGATGCTGAAAGCGCTGGCAGCGTCAGAAGAGTGATTGTTCGCGGGTTTTGTCTGGCACTCTGCTGCCTGTGGCTGCCTCTGACGGCCACAGCGGCACCGGCGCAACGGGTGGTCAGTCTGGCGCCCAATCTGACAGAACTGGCGTACGCGGCGGGTCTCGGTGGTCAGTTAGTCGGAGTTAGTGCTTACTCCGATTATCCGCCGCAGGCCAGCAAGCTGGAACAGGTGGCGAACTGGCAGGGGATCAACGTCGAACGTATTCTGACGCTTAAACCCGATCTGGTGCTCGCCTGGCGCGGCGGAAATCCTCAGCGTCCGCTGGATCAGCTGACGTCTCTTGGCATCAAAGTGCTCTATCTTGACCCGCAAAATGCGGATCAGGTGGCACAGGCGCTGGAACAACTCGCCTCGTACAGCCCTTCTCCTGCCACCGCGCAGAACGCCGCAGAAACGTTTCGCCAGCAATGGCAGGCACTTAAGCAGAAGTATCACCGGCAAACACCGGTTCCGGCGTTCATACAGTTCGGCACGCAACCCTTGTTTACGGCTTCTGCCGCCACGATGCAAAGCGAAGTGCTGGATGTCTGCGGAGCAAAAAACATATTTGCCGACAGCCGCGTTCCCTGGCCTCAGATCAGCCGGGAACAGGTTTTAACCCGTCAGCCACAGGTTATTGTTATTTCTGGCGGAAAGTCGCAAAAACAGGTCATTGAAGATTACTGGCATTCGCTGCTTAAAGCGCAGGTCATTGCGCTGGATGCAGACTGGTTCAGCCGTGCCGGACCACGAATTTTGCTGGCGGCACAACAGCTTTGTCCGCAACTGGCCGCCCTGCCTGAAAGGTAAATGCTTACTAACATTAAGTGTCGCACTTTTCTGAATTGTTCCTTTATTAACCAAAATCAATAATTCAGTGCTGTCATCTGGTAACATGTCCGGCGTAAAATCTTCGCTGCAATACCGTTCCCCGCTTTATTATTATCTCTTTGTTATACAACGTTGTTATACGACGAAATATAAAAAGTCTGGCGTGTGAGTAAAAAGAAACGTCAGAGAAAAGCGTGATTTCCATCCGGAACATAAGAAATCCGGATTAAAGGCTTCGAAAACTTTACCGATAACTTTTTCAGCCTGGGCTGAATTTTTATTACACCAGCAGGAAAGAAATTTAATGAAAGCTTTATTACTCAGTGCGTTGCTCGCTTTGAGCCCGCTGGTTGCTGTCGCTGGCATGACAAGTGGCGAGATTCATATCAGCCTGACCATTTTACCCAGCTGTAAAATTGATGCTGCGCACAGCGGCACGTCCGTCACCTGCGCCAGCCGGACAATGATGCAACCGCATATCAGCGAAATGATGCTCACCGCCGTACCGGGGATCAGCACGGATTCAAAGCTGGTGACCGTTGAATGGTAACCCCTTGGTGAATGCTTACTTACCTGAAAGCCCGCGGCTGACCATTAAAAAAGCCCGTCTGCATCAGCAAACGGGCTTTCAATTTATACGATTCTTACCCTGGATCATTCGAGCTTGAAGGGTAGTTAAATACTAAATGAAGAGCCGCACCCACAGGTCGTCTTAGCATTAGGGTTGGTCACAACGAAACGTGAACCTTCCAGACCTTCTGTGTAATCCACTGAACCGCCGACCAGATATTGCAGGCTCATCGGGTCAACCACCAGCGCCACACCGGCTTTCTCGATAGTCATGTCGCCGTCGTTAATTTTATCGTCGAAGGTAAAGCCGTACTGGAATCCGCTGCAACCGCCACCGGTGATATAAACACGCAGCTTCAGGTTTGGATTTTCTTCATCCGAAATAAGGTTCTGTACCTTACGTGCCGCGGCCTCAGTAAACTGTAACGGCAACGCGGCTGTGTCATTCATCAATGCTTCGCTCATAATCTCTCACTCCCAATCCGCATTTGTTCAGGCCGCCGGATTGACTGTCTGAATAATGTACTCATTATCTAATACCTGAAAGTATGGTTCAAGTATGGGCATTTTTTGCTGCGCTGTCCTGCTTATTGGTGCCTTCGGCGTCGGGTTCTGCCTGCGCTTTCTCTGCATTTTCACGTTCCTGCCTCTGCAAGGTGCGGGTCAGGATCGCGGAATACAAGGGTTTACCGCCTAAAAACTGCGCCAACAGGGTCGCACCAAGGCAGGTAATGATCATCGGTAAAATAAGCTGATAGTTATCGGTCATTTCAAGAACCAGCACAATACCGGTGAGCGGCGCACGGACACTGGCGGCAAACAGCGCCCCCATTCCGGCTATCGCAAACGTCGCGGGCTGGATACCGTACTGCGGGAACCACGTCAGCGCGGCGGTACCAAATGCCGTGCCCAGCAGCGTGCCGAGCGCCAGCATCGGGGCGAAAATCCCGCCTGGTGCGCCGGAAGCAAAGCACAAAAGCGTTGTCACCACGCGAACAAGAAAGATCACCAGCAGCATCATCAGGCTGTATTTTCCTGCCGCCGCCAGCGGGATCAGCGCAAAACCGCCGCCGGTGACTTCCTGATGAACCAGCCCGAGCAGGCCACAAAATCCACCCAGCATCCCGCCAATCACCAGGATATTTCGCAGATTACCGCCATGAACACGGGCAAACATGTCCTGCGTGCGGAAAATCAGGGCGTTAAACATCACGCCGACCACGCCAAAAACCATCCCCAATACCAGATACAACCAAAGCGTATTCAGCGGTGCGTTGGCCAGCCTGCCCACTTCGATCACTGCGCCGTCGCCGTTGAAAATCCTGAAAACGATGCTCGACATGATCACACCGATAAACACCGCTTTTATCGATATCAGGCTGTAACGAAATTGCAGGCGCATCTCTTCGAGGATGAACAAAATGCCTGCCAGCGGTGCGTTAAAGGCCGCAGAAAGCCCGGCCGCCGCACCGGTCGCCAGCAGTGAGTGGCGTGCTTCTGCGCTGCGCAGACGGAAAATATCGAACATCATTTTCCCGACATTGGCACCCATCTGCACGGTCGGCCCTTCCCTGCCCAGCACCATTCCCGCGCCGAGCGTACCCAGACCGCCAAAAAATTTCACCGGGATCACCCGCCACCAGCGAACAGGGCGCAACTCTTCCAGCGCGCCTTCGATTTCCGGGATCCCCGAACCGCCCGCTTCCGGCGCGAATTTGCGCACCAGGTAATAACCGAACATCGCCATGACCGCCGAGATAACAAAGGTCAGCGGCCAGAGCAGGATCCAGTAATCACTGAACATCCCAACGCTCGAAAGACGCAACGCCATCACCAGATTCACGGTTTTTTCAAAAGCAACGCCCAGCAGACCAGCAACCGTGCCCACCAGTGCGGCCATGATCAAAATCGTGACCGGAGTTTTGTCACGGCGGAGTAAAAGGCGCAGCGCTTCGCTGCGTTTACGCGGTCCGCGCACGTGCGCGCCCGCTACATTCTCAGTCTCAGATTCATTCATCACGGAAAGAAAAATACAGAAATGGTTATGGAAGATGAATGAATTTAATCATACAAATTGGCTCCCTGACAGGATCAGCAACAAAATGCAGCACGGTTTACGGTTTTATAACGCCGCTCAGTTCACTAGAATGGGCGCAACAAAATTTCTTTACCCAGAACCCAGCAATTTCAGGAGTTGAATAATGAGTAAGTCAGAAAGTCTGTTCACGCAGGCGCAAGCGCTAATCCCGGGCGGTGTTAACTCGCCGGTACGTGCCTTCTCCGGCGTTGGCGGCGTGCCATTATTCATCGCACGCGCTGACGGCGCTTTCCTGTTTGATGCCGATGGCAAAGCGTATATCGACTATGTCGGTTCGTGGGGCCCGATGGTGCTTGGTCATAACAATGCCGAAATCCGCAGCGCGGTGATTGAAGCAGCAGAACGTGGCCTGAGCTTTGGCGCGCCGACCGAAATGGAAGTCAAAATGGCCGAACTGGTCACCGGTCTGGTGCCAAGCATGGACATGGTGCGCATGGTCAACTCCGGCACCGAAGCCACCATGAGCGCGATTCGTCTGGCGCGCGGCTTCACCCATCGCGATAAAATCGTCAAATTCGAAGGCTGCTATCATGGCCACGCCGACTGCCTGCTGGTGAAAGCTGGCTCCGGCGCGCTGACTCTTGGCCAGCCAAACTCTCCGGGCGTTCCGGCTGATTTCGCCAAACACACCCTGACCTGTACCTATAACGATCTGGATTCAGTGCGTGCCGCGTTCGAACAATTCCCTGACGACATCGCCTGCATCATCGTTGAGCCGGTCGCGGGCAACATGAATTGTGTGCCGCCTTTGCCGGAATTCCTGCCGGGCCTGCGCAAGATTTGTGACGAGTTTGGCGCACTGCTGATTATCGACGAAGTGATGACCGGTTTCCGCGTCGCGCTGGGCGGCGCTCAGGAGTATTACGATGTGATGCCTGACCTGACCTGTCTGGGCAAAATCATCGGCGGCGGTATGCCGGTGGGCGCATTTGGTGGCCGTCGTGACGTGATGGAAGCACTGGCACCGACCGGCCCTGTCTATCAGGCAGGAACGCTTTCCGGCAACCCGATTGCCATGGCAGCGGGTATCGCCTGTCTGACGCAAGTCGCACAACCGGGCGTGCATCAGACCCTGACTGAGCGCACCACACAACTGGCGGAAGGTTTGCTGGATGCAGCGCAGGAAGAAAATATTCCGTTCGTGGTGAACCACGTCGGCGGAATGTTCGGTCTGTTCTTCACTGATGCCGAAACCGTGACCTGCTATCAGGATGTGATGAAGTGCGACGTTGAGCGCTTTAAGAAGTTTTTCCATCTGATGCTGGAAGAAGGCGTTTACCTGGCACCTTCCGCGTTTGAGGCTGGCTTTATGTCTCTCGCTCATACTCAGGAAGACATTCAGCGCACCATCGACGCCGCACGCCGTTGTTTCGCTAAGCTTTAAGATCTGGTGAAGTCGGTTACCTCCCCTGCGAAGGGGAGGATTGGCGTGAGGTATTAAGCTGAAACTTCTATTTCGCCTGCTTTCTCAGCAGATAAATAAAGTATGGCGCGCCGATAAATGTCGCGAGCAAACCGGCCGGGATCTGGTTCGGGAAGATAATCATCCGGCCGCACCAGTCGGCAAATACCATCAGTAAACCGCCGAGAATGCTGGCGACCATCCACTGCGGAACCGCACGACGAAAGCCCATCATACGCGCCATATGCGGTGCCATCAGACCGACAAAGCTCAGCGGCCCGATGGTCAGCGTCGCGGCAGCCGTCATCACCGCCGCCAGCAATAAAATCGCCATACGCGTTGGTGTCAGTGCAACGCCGACTGATTTCGCCGTCACGCTGCCCAGTGGCAAAATATTAATCCAGCGACGACAGAACGGCACAATCACCATCAGCACCGCAGCCAGAATGAGCGTCCGCCATGCCGCTTCAGCGGACACAGAATAAGTGGAACCGGAAAGCCAGGTCAGCAAACCGCCCATACGCGGATCACCGCTCGCCAGCAGCAGTGACATCAGCGTGGTGAATGCGGTACTCAGCGCGATACCGGTCAGCAACATACGTTCGGCAGAAAAACTGCGCAGACCCGATGCCATCATAATCACCAGCAACGTCAGCGCCGCACCGAGACTCCCCGCCGGTAACAGCCAGGCAAAGGCATCACCCGGCACGATAAACATCATGACCACCACGCCGGTCGCCGCACCCGAGCTTATTCCCAGCACTTCCGGGCTCGCCATCGCGTTACCGGTGAGTTTCTGGATCAGCACCCCGGAAGACGCCAGCATGATGCCCGCCGCCAGCGCCGCCATCACGCGGGGTAAACGCCACGGCAGCAGCGCCTGTAAATCCGCGCCTGTTGACCAGCTCCAGCCAGTCGCATTACGTCCGGCCATCAGCGCGATAACCAGCCCGATAAACAGCACCGCCAGCGCCAGCGCGACCCAGCGCACCAGATGATGACGTTCAGCCGGCACGTTATCGCCCTGATCCATCGGCGGTGGCGTCATGCTGTTGCGAAGACGCGGCAACAGCCACAGCAGCAACGGCGCGCCGACCAGCGCGGTCGCGGCACCGGTCGGAATTTCCATCCAGAACGTGGTGATGTACTGCATCACCTGATCGGTGAACCACAGCAATAAGGCCCCGATCAGCGGCGCCATAATCAGACGTGAAGGTAAACGTCGCGCACCGAGCATCTTCGCCAGAAGCGGGGCGAACAGACCGATAAAGCCGACGATACCGACCGCATTCACCAGCTGCGCACTCATCAGGATGGCCAGCGTCAGCACCGCCAGACGTGCCGCAGAAAGCCCGAGGCCGAGGTTTTTGGCCACGCCGTCGTCCAGCCCCAGCAGCGTCATCGGACGCTGCAACAAAAACGCCAGCAACCAGACAATGATCACACGCGGCAACAGGAAAATGGCGACATCCCAGTCCTGCTGCGTCAGTGAACCACTGCTCCACATGTACAGGCTTTGCAGGCTCTGATAATTGAAGATACCGATCAGGCCGTTGACCGCACCGCAATACAAACCGAGCACCAGCCCCGCCAGGATCAGCGTGACCGGCGACATGCGTTTGCCCCAGGCGATACCGAACACCAGCGCACCAATCACCACCGCGCCGATCATGGCAGCAAACTGCTGGGTGATCATTCCACCCGGCAGCGCCCACAACGTGGCAACCGTCAGGCCGAGTTGCGCGCCCGCCGAAACGCCCAGCGTCGCAGGTTCAGCCAGAGGATTACGCAACACCTGCTGGAACAGTAAACCGACCAGCCCGAGCCCCGCTCCCGCGAGCAATGCCACGGCGATGCGTGGCAGTGAGCTGTAATGGAAAAGCATCTGCTGCACGTTGTCGATGTCCGGCTGCCACAGTGCGCCGCGCCATTGCGCGTAAGGCAATTGCTGATGCAGGTTGTAAATACTGAGCGCGCCCGCAGCCAGTGCCAGAATAATCAGAAGAGTCAGCGAAACGCTGAGCGAACGGCGGTTCATACCGGTTTCCTCAGCGTGTTGGTTAAAATATTGCAGAAGTGCATCGCGCTGAACGTTGCGCCGTAGTACCAGACGGCAGGGATGACGGTGAACTGGTTCGCACGAACGAACGGCATGGATTTCCACAGCGGCGTTTTTTCGACGGCTTTCATGATGTCAGCGCTGTCGTGATCAAAGCACAACACGCGGGCATTTTTGATCGCCGCCAGCCTTTCCACTCCGACGGAAACACTGCCCCAGAAACTGCCCTCGCCCTGCCAGGCGTTGGTGAGCCCGACATCGTTCATCACTTCATGCAGCATACTGCCTTGTCCGAAGACCAGAACATGGCGCGGATCGATGAACGTGATCAGCAACAACGGCTGCTGTGCTACCGGCTTCAGCTGTTCGCGGGTTCTGGCTAAAGTGTCCTGATACCGCTGCAAATGCTGTTCTGCACGATCTTGCAAACCGAGCGTATCCGCCAGTTTGTGCAGCGAACGGATCGCCAGATCTAATGGCTTCGCAGAGCCGTCATTGGCTTTGACACTCAGCACCGGCGCGATGGTTTCCAGCTGAGCGGTCGCCGGGCCGTAACCCTGCGTCAGCAACACCAGTGACGGTTTCAGTTGCTGGATAAGTTCCATATTCGGCTCGGTGCGCTGACCGACGTCAATCACGCCCGGCGCCAGCGGCGGTTCGGCTACCCAGATGTTGTAATTACGAATATCCGCAATCGCCAGCGGCATCACGCCGAGTGCAATCAGAAGTTCAGCGGGAAGCCATTCGAGCGCAATAATGCGGCTGAGATCGGGGCGGGACGCAGAAAGCGCGGGCAAAGATGTCAGCAACGGGGAAAGCGCCATCATCTGCAAAATACGACGGCGCGTTATTCCGGAAAAGTGAGAAATATCAGACATATCAGTATACAAAGCTCACCGGTGCGCCACCCGCAGGATGCGGCAAAATGCCCATCGGAATGCCATAGATTTGTTCGAGCACGTCACCGCGCATCATTTCTTCAGGTTCACCCTGAGCGATCATCTCGCCGCCACGCAGCGCCATCAGCTGGTCACAATAGCGGGCTGCCATATTCAGGTCATGCAGTACCGCAATCACGGTGAGGCCCTTTTCACGGCTCAGGCGCTGGATCAACGCCAGAACGTCTTTCTGATGGGCGATATCGAGCGCCGAAGTCGGTTCGTCGAGCAGCAGGCAGCGGCTGTCCTGCGCCACCATCATCGCCAGCCACGCGCGCTGACGTTCGCCGCCGGACAGGCTGTCGACCAGACGATGTGCAAAGGGCTTCAGCCCCACCAGCGAAATCGCTTCTTCGACTTTTTCTTTATCGTGATGTTTGAAACGCCCGAGCGCGCCGTGCCACGGATAGCGGCCAATCGCCACCAGCTCCTGCACGGTCATGCCTTCTGCCGCCGGAAGTTGCTGCGGCAAATATGCGACCTGCCGCGCAAAAGCTTTGCTGTCCCACTGCGCCAGCGGCGTTTCATTGAGGTAAATCGTTCCGGATGTCGCCGCCTGATGACGTCCCAGCATTTTTAACAACGTCGACTTCCCTGAGCCATTGTGACCAATCAGCCCGCACACTTTTCCTTGCGGGAAAGTCAGCGACAGTGGCGCAAGAAGCGTGCGGCCCGGGACGGCAAAACTCACATCCTGCAGACGAAAGACGCTGTCTGGCAGCGGGGAAGACGGATGTACGTTGTTATCAGGCATAAGATTTTCTACGTCGACATCTGGTTGAGAACAGGAAACGGGCACGACCAGCGTGCCCGGATTTGACTACGTCACTGCTACGATACCCTGAATAATTCAGTTTGCAGGAAGGCGACAAGTTCGCGAATCCCCGGGAGCTTAGTCAGCTAAGTGACCGGGGTGAACGAACGCCGTCAACGCATCTGCGGCCTGAATTACGACGGATATCAGAAGCGGAATGTGGCAGTTGCAACCACCTGACGATCTGAACCCCAGTAACAGGCGTAATCGCGGTAGCAGCTGGCGACATATTCGCGATCCAGCAAGTTGTTGATGTTCAGACCCACGGAAGAACCTGGCAGGCCGAAGCGACCCAGATCGTATTTCACTGTGGCATCTACCAGCGTATAGGACGAAACGTTGAACGCTTCATTCTCTCTGGATGCATTCACGCCGTTCGCCGTGTAGAAACTTGAGCTGGCACCGACATAACGCACACCGGAACCGACTGTCAGGCCGCTGAGCGCAGTTTCGTGGAAGGTATAATCCGCCCACAGAGACGCCATATTCGCCGGTACTTCAACAGGACGCTTGCCTTCGAAATTGGTGTCATGGGTGTATTTTGCATCGGTGTAGGTGTAAGACGCCGTCACGTTGATGTTGGCGTTAACCGCGGCTTTGGCTTCGAGTTCCACACCTCGTGAACGTATTTCACCAGACTGAACGCTAAAAGCGGCATCAGCAGGGTTGGCCGTCAGGTTTTTGTCTTTTGTCAGCTGGTATACGGCTGCCGTCAGGCTGATCGGACGATCGTTCGGGATGTATTTGATCCCGGCTTCGTACTGTTTGCCCATTGAAGGATCGAATGGCTTCCCTTCTTTGGTCGCGCCTGCGGTCGGTTCAAAGGATTCGCTGTAGCTGAAGTACGGAGAAATACCGTTGTCGAACAGGTAGTTCAGACCGCCACGCCAGGTGAACTGCTCATCGTTGATCTGCGACGCGCTGTTGGTCGTGCGGGTAAAGGTTGAGCTTTTCGCGAAGTCGTAACGACCGCCAACAGTCAGGATCCACTTGTTCCACTCCGCCTGATCCTGCACATACAGACCGGTTTGTTCCTGACGATTAAGGATTTCGTACGGGAAGTACAGGGAAACGTTGCCGTTACCGTATTGCGGATTCGCCAGATTCAGGTTACTTGCACTGCCATAGTCTGCGTCAATATCGTTACGCATACGCATGTAATCAACACCAGCCAGCACGGTATGATCGATATCGCCGGTGCCGAATTTGGCCTGTGCCTGTGTATCGACATCAAAGTTCGCCAGCTTCTCTTTGGACTGAACATAGCTACGCGTAATGTTGCCGTTACCGAGGTAACCGAAGCCGTAAACGGATTTATATTCGGTATCGAGTTTGGTGTAGCGCAGGTTCTGACGCACCGTCCAGGTATCATCAAACTGATGCGCGAAGCTGTAACCGACCATTTTCTGGTTGCGGGACATGCGGTTACCCGCTTCACCTTCGTTGAAATCTGTCGGGAGTTTATGTGCTTTACCGTTGGCGTCGTAATACGGCACCACGGTACCTTCACGCGGCAACCAGCCGTAGTAACCGGCATCCGGATCGTTCTGGAAATTGCTCAGGAAGGTAAAGTCAGTTTTATCATCAGGACGCCATGAGAAAGACGGGGCAATGGAATAGCGTTTCTCTTTCGCCATTTCCTGTTGCGCATCCTGACTGCGCGCCACACCGGTCAGACGGTAGGAATACACGCCTGCATCGTCAATGGCATCGCTGAAATCAAATCCGGTCTGGTACAGGTTGTCTGTACCCATTTTAAACTGCACTTCTTTCAGCGGTTCAGTGGTCGGGCGCTTACTGACCATACTGACAACGCCGCCCGGATTGCTTTTACCGTACAAAACGGAAGAAGGCCCGCGCAGTACTTCGACACGCTCAAGCATGTACGGATCCATCGATACTTCAGAATAGTTATCGCCCTGAAGTTTGATGCCGTCGAGATACTGGTTGGTGTTAACAGAGGTGAAGCCGCGGATTGCCATGGCGTCGATGGTGTTAGAACTGCCGCGACTGGCAAAGACACCCGGCGTATAACCCAGGGCTTCTTTCACCGTCACCGGTTGCTTCATGTCCATTTCTTCGCGAGTCACCACGGAAACAGATTGTGGTGTCTTCACCAGTGGCGTATCGGTTTTTGTACCGGTAGCGCTATGTTTTGCTGCGATGGTCGCCGCAGGGCCCCATGCAGATTCCTGTGCCGCTTCGGGAGCAGAAGAAGCCGTCACATTAATGGTATCTTCCTTCGCAGGCGCGGTGGTGGCGGCACCGGCGTAAAATGCGGCAGTACCCAGTGTTGCGGTAATGGTTAAAGCTAACGTCCGACGCTTAAATGCGCCTTTTGGGACAGAATTTGAAAGCGAGCGTTGAGAAGCCATTGCATAATCTCTGGAGTGGAAATGGGAATGTAAACGATAATTATTATTATGACCGTCGCATATTATGCGCAATGCTTGCCCGCCTGCAACACTAATTCACATATAGATCGTCTGAATGAATAAAAAATATCCCCATGTTAAACATGGGTAAAAACGCCTATAAATTAAACGGGAATGAATGTGACGGGTTTGCGGAAAATGTAAAACGTGGCGGGTTAATTTGCGTTATGAATAACAATTAAAAAGGGCACGATTTTCATCGCACCCTTTTTTGTAATTAATCCAATATCCTAAATCATTCAGGTTGATTTAAGGCAGCCAACGCCGAGCCAGCTTGAAGGATGACGGATATTTAGTTGCCTGAGCCAAACATATCCTTGATCCAGCCCGCAACGCCGTTGCTGTCTTTCTTCTCATCCTGAGATTGTGGCTGTTGTTGTTGCCCGGATTGCTGTTGTTGTTGCTGCTGCATTTGTTGCTGTTGTTGCTGCTGCTGTTGCTGAACAGCGGTCACAGAAGCCTGGCACATGGCGTCCGGCGAATCCGTCCAGACCGGAATGGAACGCGTTGCGCCACCGCCGCCCAGCATTCCGCCGCTGTTGTTGCCACAGACAAAGTTACCGCTGCCATCAATGTTCATCGTGCTGATGCCTTCCGGCATTTGCAGATCCAGAGGCTGCGGTGTGCCGTTCTCCAGATAGCGTCCGTACAGCACCAGCGCACCGGTTGAACCCCACAGTTTGGACGGGCCGTTGTTATCGCGGCCAACCCAGGTAATCGCGACCTGATTGCCGTCGATGCCCGCAAACCAGCTGTCACGCAGTTCGTTCGAGGTACCGGTTTTTGCTGCCAGATGCAGTTTCGGGAACTTGTTCGCCAGCGCGCGCGAGGTCCCTTCCTGCACAACCTGCTGCATCGCATACAGCGTCAGATACGCCGCCTGGGATGGGATCACGCGAACCGCCTGCGGGAAGCTCTGATAAAGCACCGTGCCGTCTTCCGCAATCACCGAGCGCACCGCGGACAGTGGCGCTTTGTTACCGCCGCTGGCAATGGTCTGATATTCCTGCGCGACTTCCATCGGCGTCAGTGCAATCGCACCAAGCAGCATCGACGGCGTCTGGTTCAGGGATTCTTTCGGGATCCCCAGATTGATAAGCGTTTGGGTGATGTTATCCAGCCCTACCGCCATACCCAGATTTACCGTCGGGACGTTCATGGAACGCGCCAGCGCATCCACCAGCAGAACCTGACCACGGAACTGATGGTCATCGTTTTTCGGTGACCACGTCTGACCATTTGCCAGTTTCAGCGTCAGCGGCTGGTCGGCCAGAATGGTGTTCAGACGGTATTTGTCCGGCTGAGAAAGCGCGGTCAGATAAGTCGCCGGTTTAGCCAGAGAACCGACCTGACGACGCGCCTGCATCGCACGGTTAAAGCCTGCGAACTGCGTTTCCGCGCCGCCGACCATCGCCCGTACTTCGCCGGTATAACGGTCAACAATGACCATCGCGGTTTCGATGTCATTCAGGCCGCTTTTCTTACGCAATAACGGAATGCCTTCTTCGACCGCTTTTTCCGCCGCATCCTGAGAAATAGGATCCAGCGTGGTGAAGATTTTCACCCCTGACATGTCCTGAACTTTATCGCCCAGTTTGGCCTGAAGCTCCTGACGCACCATCTGCATAAACGCAGGCTGAGGCGAAATCACGCCGCCTTTCGGCTGCACGCCAAGCGGACGGGCGCTGAGCATGTCATACAGTTCCTGATCGATAACTTTCTGATCAACCAGTAAACGCAGCACCAGATTACGACGCTGCAACGCCATTTGCGGGTTACGCCACGGGTTATACAGCGACGCACCTTTCACCATGCCGACCAGCAATGCCTGCTGGTCCAGACTCAGTTCATTCACCGGACGACCAAAGTAATACAGGCTCGCCAGCGGGAAACCGCGGATCTGATCGGAACCGCTCTGGCCGAGATACACTTCGTTCAGATACAGCTCAAGAATGCGGTCTTTGCTGTAATCCGCGTCCAGCAGGATCGCCATAATGGCTTCACGTGCTTTACGGCTCAGTGAACGTTCGTTGGTCAGGAACAGGTTTTTTACCAGCTGCTGCGTCAGCGTAGAACCGCCCTGCACCGCATGACCGGCGGTCAGGTTTGCCAGCACCGCACGGCCGATGGAATAGAAGTTGATGCCATCGTGTTCATAGAAATGACGGTCTTCCGTTGCCAGCAAAGTATCGACCAGCAAATCCGGGAAACCGGAACGCGGCACGAACAGACGCTGTTCGCCGTTAGCATTCGACGCCTGCAACATGGTGATCAGACGCGGGTCGAGGCGGAACAGCCCGAAATCACGCTGATTATCCAGATTTTTAATTTCTGCAAGGCTGCTGCCATCAAACATCAGGCGGGCGTTCACCTGCCCTTCTTTACCTTCCGGGAAATCAAACGGACGACGCAGCAAATCGATGTAATTCGCGTGCACCGTAAATTCGCCCGGACGGGTGATACGCGTCACTTCGCGATACTGCGTACCTTCCAGCAATCCGACCATCTCAGCTTTGCTGATCTGCATGTCCGGCTCAAGGTTTACCTGACGACCATAGACCGCCGCAGGCAACTGCCAGACTTTACCGCCATCAATGCGGTCATGGATTTGTTTGTTGAGGTAAAACGCATAAATCCCGAGCAGAATAAGAAAAACGATGAACAGTTTGACTAACAGCCAGAAAATACGGCGCTTCAAACTCTTTTTTCCGCCTTTTTTGGCTTTACGCGGCGGTGCTTTACGGCTCATGCGCGATTCCTGTTCTTCTTCGTACTCATCGTCATCCTCATACTCGTCATCGATTTCTTCTTCATAATCATCGTAGTCGTCATCCCGGCGGCTACGGCGAACGGGACGAGCCCGCGCAGGCTTCCGCCCGGCAGGTTTACCTTTACGGCCAATCGGCTCGCGATCATCGCCAGACATCAGTCAATCTCCCAACGTGCTGCTGTGTTCGTCATAATGATTCTGCTTAGCTGAGTCATTTTCATTTTTGATTTCAAAAAAACACTGTATTTCAAAAAGATACTGTTGATGGCCTGAAGTTCAGGCCGCAAGGCGCTTACTCTGTGCCCCGCTCATGATTTCGCCCAGAAGAAATGTCTGAAAAATCGCCCCTTTCCTGCACAATTTTTAAAAGCTCAGACAGACATCAGGACGCATGTTTTTTCGTCCGGCGCGTAGGCAGCGCCTCCGCCGGATTGTCCGGCCACGGATGTTTCGGATATCGCCCTTTCATTTCTTTTTGCACGTCGCGGTATGATCCCTGCCAGAAAGCGGCCAGATCGGCTGTTATCTGCAACGGACGCTGTGCCGGTGACAATAACTCAAGCACCACCGCAACGCGGCCTTCCGCCAGTTGCGGGCTGCGCTGCTCGCCGAACATTTCCTGCATCCGCACCGAAAGTGCCGGTGGCTGGTCTGCATGATAACGGATTGGCAGACGACTGCCAGTCGGCACGGTGTAATGTGTCGGTAATGCATTGTCAAGACGCTGACGTTGTTGCCAGTCCAGCAACCTTAATAAGGCATCATGCAAATCAACCTGTTGCAGTGATTTTAACGAGCGAACGCCCTGTAAAGAAGGCTGCAACCAGCGTTCCAGACCGTCGAGCAAAGCCTGGTCGTCGGCAGCCGGCCAGCCGGCCTCAGGCAGCCATTTTGCGGCACACAGAAGCCGGAGCCGCAGTTGTTCTGCCGCCACCGACCAGTTCAGCGCCTGCAAACCCTGTGTGCGGATCCAGTCGATCAGTGCCTGTTGCAGTTCTTCGTCATCCGGCTTCGCCAGCGGATTCGCTTTCAGCACCAGCCGGCCAATCTGCCAGCGTCGCCAGGCGCGCAGGGTGCCTTTTTCTTCATCCCATTCCACCGCCGTCTGTTCTTTAACGACATCGGGCAGGCGCGATGGAAGTTGCGTGATATCCAGCGAGACAGCCAGCAGAATGCGGGCATCCGGGCTGTTGTTGCCCTGTAATAACTGCGGGGCGACCAGCCACGGCGCGCGGGTTAACCCGTCATCCTGCGGCAAAGACGCACCCAGTCCGTTCGCCAGCAGATAGCGCCCATCTTCGCCGCGGCGTTGTGCGATACGGTCACTGAAAGCGCGGGCCAGCAGCCACGGAGCAAGGGAAGCATCCGGCTCACCGCTTTTTGCACCGGTGCGCTGCGCCAGCTGTTTCGCCCGCCGCTGCCAGTTGCCCTGCGGGCGGCTGAACCAGTAATCGATATCCGGTAATCCGCCGCGTGGCGGTTCTTCGAGGATGGCGGCCAGTAAGGCTGCCGTTGCCAGTGCGTCCGGACTTTGTGTTGCAGCCGCAATCAGCATCGCCGCCAGCCGTGGCTCACAGCCAAGCTGTGCCATACGTTGTCCGGCGGCGGTAAGTTTTCCCTGCACATCGGTGGCACCGAGCTGCTGTAACAGATTTTTGGCAGCAGATAATGCGGCGACAGGCGGCTTATCCAGCCACTGAAGTTGCGCCGGATCCTGACAGCCCCACTGCAACAACTCCAGCCAGAAACTGCTCAGATCGCTTTGCAGAATTTCCGCTTCGGCCTGCGCACTGGCGCGTTCAGCCTGCTCTTTGCTGAACAGATGCCAGCACAATCCCGGTTCAAGACGTCCGGCACGCCCCGCGCGCTGAGTCATCGACGCCTGACTGATGCGCTGCGTCACCAGCCGCGTCAGGCCGCTGCGCGGATCAAACTGCGCGCTGCGCTCCAGACCGCTGTCCACCACCAGACGGATACCTTCGATGGTCAGACTGGTTTCCGCAATATTGGTCGCCAGCACCACTTTGCGGCGTCCTGCGGAGGAGGGCTGAATGGCTTTTTGCTGTTGTTCCAGCGACAACGCGCCGTACAACGGACAGAGATCGACATCCGCCGCCAGCCTGCCGTTCAGCAGATTTTGCACGCGGGTAATTTCAGAAACACCCGGTAAAAACAGCAGCATCGAGCCGTGATTTTCGCCCATCAGACGGCTGACCACGCGCGCCACGCCTTCGTCCAGCCGTTCGTGCGTGGCAAGGGAAAGATACTGCCGCCCGACCGGGAAACTGCGGCCTGCGGATTCAATCACCGGCGCATCCGGCAATAAAGAAGACAGGCGCAGATTGTCGAGCGTCGCCGACATAATCAGGATTTTTAAATCATCGCGCAGCGCATTCTGCACATCGAGTAATAACGCCAGCGCCAGATCGGCCTGCAAACTGCGCTCATGGAATTCATCGAGGATCACCATCGACACGCCGGTCAGTTCAGGATCCGCCTGCACCATGCGGGTCAGAATACCTTCAGTCACCACTTCAAGGCGCGTTGCGGCACTGGTTTTGCTTTCAGCGCGCATACGATAACCCACGGTCTGCCCCGGCGTTTCACCCAGCTGTTGCGCCAGACGGAAGGCGACGTTTTTTGCCGCCAGACGACGGGGTTCGAGCAGCAGAATTTTGCCCGGCAAATTAGCCTGTTTGAGCAACTGCAACGGCAGCCAGGTCGATTTACCGGCACCGGTCGGGGCAAGCAAAAGCACCTGCGGCGCCTGCTGCAGTGCGGCTAATAGCGGTTCAAGTACGGCGCTGACCGGCAAAGAAGGCAATGAATTCACCATGAGAGTTAACTTTAAACGGCGGGCATTGTAGCATTTAGCCCCACATCCGGCATGTTGCCGTGATTCGTCTTAACAGGAATTTCTATGTCTGCCGAACGCCGCCTGTTCTTCGCCTTATCCCTGCCTGCAAAAATGCAAAAGCAGGTGATTAAGTGGCGTGCGGATAATTTTCCGGCGGAAACCGGCCGCCCCGTCGCAGCCGCTAATCTGCATATTACGCTGGCATTTCTCGGTGAAGTCAGCGCCCTCAAGGAAGCCGCGCTGACCCGCGCCGCCGGACGCATTCAGGGGCAAAAATTCAGCCTGATACTGGATGATATCGGCCACTGGCCGGGTTCCGGCGTGGTATGGATTGGCACCCGGCGCGCGCCCAACGCATTGTTGCAGCTGGCGTCCGTATTGCGATCCCACGCAGCGCGCAACGGCTGTCATCAGAGTACACTGCCGTTCCACCCGCATGTGTCGCTGTACCGCAATGCGACGCGCCCGGTCAATATTCCTCCGGCCACACCTGGCTGGCAACTGGATGCCACCGAATTCAGTTTGTACGAATCGCTGTTTGAACGGGGACGCACCCGTTACCACTGCCTGCAAACCTGGCCGCTGGGCGATATGCAGGAAACCTGATCTCTTTTAGCATTCTCTTTGACCAGAGTATTTCACACGGAAACCCTCATGCATTTCGAGCCTGCGCTTCAATCTGCCACTCTCATTAAACGTTACAAACGGTTTCTCGCCGACGTGATCACGCCCGATGGCACCGAACTGACCCTGCACTGCGCCAACACCGGCGCGATGACCGGTTGCGCGACACCCGGCGACACCGTCTGGTATTCCACGTCCGACAATCTCAAACGCAAATATCCGCACAGTTGGGAACTGACGGAAACACAGCAAAATCACTGGATTTGCGTCAATACGCTGCGGGCCAATCAGCTGGTACGCGAAGCCATTATGGCGCAACGCATACCGGAATTATCCGGTTACAGTAAACTCACATCAGAAGTAAAATATGGCACCGAAAATAGCCGTATAGACTTGATGTTACAGGCAGAAAATCAACCTGACTGCTATATTGAAGTGAAATCTGTCACGTTGCTGCAAGAGGGACGGGGATTCTTTCCCGATGCAGTCACACTGCGCGGTCAGAAGCATTTACGCGAGTTACAGTCGATGGCAGAACAGGGGCAGCGGGCGGTACTTTTCTTCGCTGTTTTACATTCAGGCATTGAAAGCGTGTCCGCAGCACACCATATTGATCCGCGTTATACCGAATTACTGACGTATGTTCAAAACAAGGGTGTTGAGGTGATGTGCTACGGTGCCGAACTTTCTGCGGAGGGTATCCGCCTCACAGAAAGATTACCGCTGGTGACGACATCAGTCAGTCAATAAAAAGAGTTCGGATAACCCTGTAATTACCTGTCGGCGGCATAAAAAACAGGTCGCGAATACGCTTTTCCTCACAGGCTTGTCAAGCACCTGCGAGGAATAATTGCCAACCTCGTTGCCTTCTGTTATTTATAGCGGCCTGATTTTTTCCCCCGTTGGGGATCGAAATGTTCGAAGCCTGCATGTTGCAGTCATATGCGGCATAAAAAGCGGATGAACATAGTGCGTGTTATGTAGGAGAAGCATCATGCAAGAAGGCCAAACCCGTAAGACGTCGTCCTTGAGCATTCTCGCTATCGCTGGGGTGCAGCCGTATCAAGAGAAGCCGGGCGAAGAGTACATGAACGACGCTCAGCTGGCTCACTTCAAAAAGATTCTTGAAGCATGGCGCAATCAGCTCAGGGATGAAGTAGATCGTACCGTTTCACACATGCAGGAAGAGGCAGCTAACTTCCCTGACCCGGCTGACCGGGCAACACAGGAAGAAGAGTTCAGCCTTGAACTGCGTAACCGTGACCGTGAACGTAAGCTGATTAAAAAGATTGAAAAAACACTGAAAAAAGTGGAAGACCAGGATTTCGGATATTGTGATTCCTGTGGCGTTGAGATTGGTATCCGCCGTCTTGAAGCTCGTCCTACCGCTGATTTGTGTATCGACTGTAAGACTCTGGCAGAAATCCGCGAAAAGCAGATGGCTGGCTAAGTTTCGGGTCCCACGCGGTGCGTCATGCACCGCGTTCCCTTTTAACGCCATACCCCATTTTTATGCCGCAAGAACAACACTACACTGGCCGTTTCGCCCCCTCACCTTCCGGTGACCTTCATTTCGGTTCTCTGATTGCCGCGCTTGGCAGCTATTTGCACGCCCGTTCGCAAAACGGCAAATGGTTAGTGCGCATCGACGATATCGACCCGCCGCGTGAAATTCCGGGCTCCGCTGACCGCATTTTAGCCACGCTCGAACGCTACGGACTGGAGTGGGATGGCGAGGTCGTCTGGCAGTCAAAACGTCATGACGCCTATCGTGCCGCGCTGGACTGGCTGTATCAGCAGCAAAAAAGCTATTACTGCACCTGTACCCGCCAGCGTATTTCGCAAACCGGCGGAACCTACGACGGCCATTGCCGTGATTTAAATTTAGGTGCAGAAAATGCCGCCATCCGCCTGCGCCAGACGCTGCCTGTGTACGGTTTTGATGACGATTTTCAGGGGCATTTACAGGCCAGCGCGAAACTCGCTGAAGAAGACTTTATTATCCGCCGCCGTGATGGCCTGTTTGCCTATAATCTGGCGGTGGTGGTAGATGATCATTTTCAGGGTGTAAATCACATCGTGCGCGGCGCGGATCTGATTGAACCGACCGTGCGCCAGATTTCCCTTTACCGGCATTTAGGTTATCCGCAGCCCGGATACCTGCATTTACCGCTGGCGCTCAATGAAAATGGCGATAAGCTTTCCAAGCAGAATCACGCGCCCGCGTTGCCGGAAGGCGATCCGCGTCCGGTTATCATTAACGCATTGAAATTTTTAGGCCAAAGGCTGCCGGAAAACTGGCAGGATTACACTTTGCCTTTATTATTACGCTGGGCGACAGCACAGTGGACGACAGCCGATATCCCGCATCAGGGGCGCTAATGCTGCGCAGATGTGACATCGGCATTCTCAAAGCGGCTACTGTGAGCTATGATTAGCCGCTGTTTTTGCGTCACGCCAATTTTTTCAGTCACTATCGAGGTGTACCATTTTTACCCGAGTAGCCAATTTTTGCCGTAAGGTGCTAGTTCGTGAAGATAAAGTCGTTCGTGAAGAAAAGGCTGTTCATGACGAAGCCGCGCTTCATGGAGAACCTAATCGCGAGGAAAATCCCCGTCGTGATCCGTCTCCTGTGGCCGAAGGCAATGTGAAGGCAAAAAATCCTGAACGTCGTGACAACGAGCAACGCCGTGAAAATCGCGGCCGTCGGGATGACAACGCGAACCGGGGCGACCGCCGCAATAATAACAACCGCCGCTCTTCTTCCCCTTATCAGCCTCGTGGCGAACGCAGCGATTCCCGTGGCGATCGTCATCACGATCAGCGTACTGACCGTAATGAATCGCGTAACGAACCTCGCGCTCCGCGTCCTTCTGTCGAACACGTACAGAAACCGCGTCCGTCATTTGATTACGCCGGTGAAACCCGTGCGATGACCATTATCCCCCGCGATGAGCACAATATTTCTCGTCGTGATATCAGCGAAAACGCCCTGAAAGTCCTTTACCGTCTGAACAAGTCTGGCTTTGAAGCCTTCCTGGTTGGCGGTGGCGTGCGCGATTTGCTGCTGGATAAAAAACCAAAAGACTTCGATATCACCACCAACGCCACGCCGGATCAGGTGCGTAAACTGTTCCGCAACTGCCGTCTGGTCGGTCGTCGTTTCCGTCTGGCTCACGTGATGTTTGGCCCGGAAATCATCGAAGTCGCCACCTTCCGTGGTCACCACGAACAGCACGAAGAAACCGAAGACAAAAACGTGTCCCAGCAGGCGGTCAACGGCATGCTGCTGCGCGATAACATTTTCGGCACCATTGAAGACGACGCACAGCGCCGTGACTTCACCATCAACAGTTTGTATTACGGCGTTGCTGACTTTACCGTTCGCGATTACACCGGCGGTCTGCGCGACCTGGAAAACGGCATCATTCGTCTGATTGGTGATCCGGAAACCCGTTACCGCGAAGATCCGGTCCGTATGCTGCGCGCTGTGCGTTTCGCCGCCAAACTGGACATGAAGATCAGCCCGGAAACCGCCGAGCCGATCCCGCGTCTGGCCACGCTGTTGCAGGAAATTCCGCCAGCGCGTCTGTTCGAAGAATCCCTGAAGCTCTTGCAGGCCGGTTACGGCTACGAGACATATAAAAAGCTTTGTGAATACCAGCTGTTCCAGCCTTTGTTCCCGCTGATTGCCCGCCAGTTTACTGAGCAAGGCGACAGCCCGATGGAACACATTCTGATCCAGGTGCTGAAAAATACCGACCACCGTCTGCATAACGATCAGCGCGTCAATCCGGCGTTCCTGTTTGCGGCAATGCTGTGGTATCCGGTGATTGAGCACGCACAAAAACTGGCGCAGGAAGGCGGTCTGACATATTACGACGCCTTCGCGCTGGCAATGAACGACGTGCTCGACGAGCAGTGCCGTACGCTGGCCATTCCGAAACGTATTACCACGCTGGTGCGTGACATCTGGGCGCTGCAACTGCGTCTGTCACGTCGTCAGGGTAAACGCGCGCACAAGCTGATGGAACATCCTAAGTTCCGTGCGGCTTATGATTTACTGGTGCTGCGTGCTGAAGTCGAACAACACCGCGAACTGCAAAGTCTGGCGCAGTGGTGGGGCGAGTTCCAGGAAGCCACACCGGCTTCACAAAAAAGTATGCTGGGTACGCTCGGTGACGATGCGACACCGGCACGCCGTGCGCGTCCGCGCCGTCCGCGTAAACGGGCGCCGCGTAAGGATGGCGGTCAATGATCCGCGTTTACCTGGCTCTGGGCAGTAATCTTGCCCGTCCCCTTGACCAGGTAAATTGCGCGCTGGAGGCGCTGGCACATTTGCCGCGCACCCGCTTTGTGGCCGCATCACCGTTTTACCGCAGTAAACCGCTGGGGCCACAAGATCAACCTGATTATCTAAATGCGGTGGTGGCACTTGATACGCTGTTACCGCCGGAAGAGTTGCTCGATTGCACGCAAGGGATCGAGCAAAATCAGGGACGCGTTCGCAAAGCCGAACGCTGGGGACCGCGGACGTTAGATCTCGATATGCTGATCTATGGCGATCAGGTGATCAATACCGAGCGTTTAACAGTGCCGCATTACGATATGAAAAACCGCGAGTTTATGCTGTATCCGCTGGCCGATCTGGCGCCGGATCTGGTGTTTCCGGATGGCGAAACGCTGCAAAGCCTGCTCGCACGCGTTCCGCTCAACGGCCTGACTAAATGGTAAGTCGCTCAGCGGCTTACCCGTACGATCAATCCCCCTTCTGCTTTGTTCTCATAGACAACTTTCAGCTGATGTAACTGCGCTATCCTCTGTACGATCGAAATCCCCAGACCGCTGCCGGTTTGTTCCTGTCCCGGTGGCCGGTAAAAACGCTCGCCGAGTCTTGCCAGATGTTCATCGCTGATCCCCGGCCCCTGATCTTCAACCGTCATTCCCCACGGTTTCAGTCGCACCGTCACGCAGGTTCCGGCCGGTGAATAACGGATCGCGTTATCCAGCAGATTGCGCACCATCAGCGAAAGCAGCAGCGACTGGCCCCGCATTTCAGGCGGCGCGCCCTGCTCTTCAAAACGTAATTCGATACCTTTGCCGTGCGCACGATAATCCTGTTCCGCCAGACTTTGAGCGACCAGCGAAGGCCAGTCGATCCGTTCCAGTTCTTCCGGAGCGGAGAAACTTTCCAGCCTTGAGAGCGTCAGTAACTGATCCACCAGCCGCGTGGCGCGATCGATGCTGGTGGTCAGATTTTCCAGCGCATGTTCACGCATTTGGGCGTCATCGCCGGAAAGCTGCACCACTTCCGTTTGCACCCGCAACGCCGCCAGCGGACTGCGCAGCTCGTGGGCGGCATCCGAAGTGAACCGGCGTTCGCGTACCAGCATTTCACCGGTACGGGCAAACAGAGAATTCAGCGCATTCGCCAGCGGCAGCACTTCACCGGGCAAAGAATCCGTGACTATCGGCGTGGAATCTTCCGGCGAACGCTGACGCAATCCTTGTGCCACGCGACGCAGCGGACGCAATTCCAGCGTAACCATCACAATCAGCGCCAGTAACAGTACCGGCAGCGAGCCCAGCCACGGCGTCAGTTGTCCGCTGACCAGACTCCAGGCCATATCATTGCGATAATCATATTCCTGCCCGACGGCCACGCGATATTGTCCGTCCGGCGACGTCAGCCAGACCATCCGCCAGGTATCGCTGTCACCTCTCAGTTCCGCATCGACAAAGCCCTGCGTATCACCATCGAAGCGAATGCGTTTGCCGTTCTCACCATCATTAAGCAGCATTTGCCCGTGAAGGTTAAAAATAGCAAAGGTCAGCGCATCGTCATCGGTATGACCGCGTGATCCTTTGCGCACCATTTTTTTGGTATCCGGCAGTTCGGCGTCTTTTGAGAGATTCAGGCGATCGCCCAGCCCGGTGGCGGCAAGACGTTTGGCGAACAGCATTTGCTGAGTATCGAAAACTTCATTGATGTGTTTGCGGGTCTGATGCCACGCCACGCCGCTGGCAATCATCCAGGTCAGCAGCGCCAGCACCGAGAAAAGCAGGATCAGACGCAGGCGCAGGCTGAGATTTTTCAGTTTCTTCACCCGCTTCACGCCTCCCCTCCTTCACCTGTTTTTATCTCATCGCCCAGCGTATAGCCCACGCCATGGACGGTGCGGATAAAACCTTTGCCGAGTTTGCTGCGCAGATGGTGAATATGCACTTCCACGGCGTTGCTGCTGACCTCATCGTCCCAGTTGTAGAGTTTTTCCTGGATGAGCGTACGCGCCAGCACGCGGCCTTTGTTGTTGAGAAACAGCTCCAGTACCGCGACTTCACGCGGGGTCAGTGTCACCGCTTCTCCGTTAAGCATCACGCTGCGGGCTGCGGGATCAAATTCTATCGCGCCATGAATGACTTTTGGCGTCACTACGCCGTGACGACGGCGGATCAGTGCCTGCAGGCGTGCGGCAACTTCCACCAGTGCAAAAGGCTTACACAGATAATCATCGGCACCGGCCTGCAGGCCACCGACCCGCTGCTCGAGCGCATCACGGGCGGTGAGGATCAGCACCGGCGTATCTCGTCCGGCCTTACGCCATTCGCGCAACAGATCCATTCCGTCCATGCCCGGCAGGCTCAAATCGAGGATCACTGCATCGTAAGGCGCGCTGTCGAGCGCCGCTTTGCCCGTCACGCCGTCGGTAAACCAGTCCAGTGTAAAACCTAATTTTGTCAGCCCGGCTTTGATACCGTCGCCGATCATCTTGTCGTCTTCAACTAATAGAATTCGCATGGTTCCCTCCGTTTTTGCCATTATAGCTGACGCTTCTTAATCACTTCTTAAGAGCGGGATCAACGTCTCTGCGAGTGATCGTGCTGTCTGACTTTCCACTCATACAGTAGAATACCGGCATCATATTCATCCGATGAATTATTCAAAGGAACGTGTTCATGAAACCAACAACGCTGAGCCAGCTTCGCCAATGGAAGCAGGAAAAACATAAATTTGCGACCATTACCGCGTATGACGCCAGTTTCGCGCAACTGTTTGCTGAACAAGGCATCTCTGTGATGCTGATCGGTGACTCGCTGGGCATGGTCGTTCAGGGCCAGGATTCCACGCTGCCGGTGACGGTCGAAGAGATTGCTTACCACACCCGCTGCGTGCGCCGTGGCGCGCCTCACGCGTTATTGCTGGCTGACCTGCCGTTCATGAGTTACGCCACGCCTGAACAGGCGTTTGAAAGCGCTGCCGTGCTGATGCGCGCGGGCGGCAATATGGTCAAACTCGAAGGCGGTAGCTGGCTGTGTGATACGGTCAGAATGCTGACCGAACGCGCCGTGCCGGTGTGTGGCCATCTGGGGCTGACGCCGCAGTCGGTGAACATTTTCGGTGGCTACAAAGTTCAGGGACGCGATGAAGTCGCCGCCAATCAGCTGATCAAAGATGCGATGATGCTCGAAGAAGCCGGTGCGCAGTTGCTGGTGCTGGAATGTGTGCCGGTCGAACTGGCCCGCCGCGTGACCGAAGAACTGAGCATTCCGGTGATCGGCATTGGCGCGGGCAATGTGACTGATGGACAGATTCTGGTAATGCATGACGCATTTGGCATCACCGGCGGCCATACGCCTAAATTCGCCAAAGACTTCCTCAGCGAAGCCGGTGACATTCGTGGCGCAGTGCGTTTGTATGTCGATCAGGTCGCGCAAGGCGTGTATCCGGGCGAAGAACATTCCTTTAAATAAGCGGGAGAAGGCTGGTGTTGATAATTGACAGCGTGGCGCTGCTGCGTCGCGAAATCCGTGATTTTCGTAAGAATAACAAACGCATCGCACTGGTGCCGACGATGGGCAACCTGCACGAAGGCCACATGACGCTGGTGGAAGAAGCCAAAGCGCGTGGCGACGTGGTGGTGGTGAGTATTTTCGTCAACCCGATGCAGTTCGAGCGCGCGGATGATCTTGAACGTTACCCGCGTACCTTGCAGGAAGACTGCGAGAAGCTGAATAAGCGCGGCGTAGATCTGGTATTCGCCCCGTCGCCTGCGGAAGTCTATCCGAAAGGTCTGGCAACCCAGACTCAGGTTGATGTGCCGGTGATTTCCACCATTCTGGAAGGCGCGAGCCGTCCGGGACATTTTCGTGGCGTCTCAACCATCGTCAGCAAACTGTTCAATCTGGTGCAACCGCAGGTCGCCTGTTTCGGGCAAAAGGACTTCCAGCAACTGGCACTGCTGCGCACGATGGTGGAAGATATGGGATACGACATCGAGATTGTCGGCGTGCCGATTGTGCGTGCCAAAGACGGTCTGGCGCTCAGTTCCCGTAACGGTTATCTGACTGCCGATGAACGTAAAATCGCCCCTCAGCTGAATAAGATCATGAACGCGCTGGCACAACGTCTGAGCCAGGGTGAACGTCATACCGACGAAATGTTGCAGGAAACCGCGCAACAGCTTCGCGAAGCGGGTTTCACACCGGATGAACTGTTTATCCGTGATGCAAAAACCTTACAGGAGTTATCCGTCGACAGCACCTCTGCGGTGATCCTGATGGCGGCCTGGCTGGGTAAAGCGCGACTGATTGATAATCAGGAAGTTGATCTGACGCAGTAGACAGCGCAGGTCAAATGGACAACTATGTTGGCCGCCGGAAACTTCGGACTTTTAGACTGTCCGCCCGGCGGATCCCCAGACTTTTTACGCACGAAGGGTCACACGCAATGGTACGTACAATGCTGCAAGGCAAACTGCACCGGGTTCACGTCACTCAGGCAGATTTGCATTACGAAGGCTCCTGCGCCATCGATCAGGATTTTCTTGATGCCTCAGGCATTCTGGAATACGAAGCAATTGATATTTATAACGTTGCCAACGGTCAGCGTTTCTCGACTTACGCCATCGCGGCAGAACGCGGTTCGCGGATTATTTCGGTGAACGGTGCGGCAGCGCGCTGTGCCTGTGTCGGCGACCTGCTGATCATCTGTTCTTACGTGCAGATGTCAGATGAACAGGCCCGCCAGCACAAACCGAAAGTGGCCTATTTCGAAGGTGAAAACCAGCTGAAACGCACCGCCAAAGCCGTGCCGGTTCAGGTGGCCTGATAAAACGCCTTCCCCTGCGAAGGGGGGAGGGAGCTAATGGTGTTTCGCACTCAGCTGCAATACAACCTGAACTGATTTTGGTTTTGCTCCTCCTCCTGCGAAGGGGGAGGTTGGGAGGGGGTTTTAAATACAAAGCAATGAGTTAAAGCACACCTTTAATTTAGTTTTTGACCTTAATACCCCACCCCACCCCAACCCTCCCCTTCGCAGGGGAGGGAGCACAGAAAAATCAACTTCTAAGACCACGCCCGCGCTCGATCAAGTACCACGCCAGCAAATAAAACACCGCAATAAACGCCACCAGCACGCTCATGGTGAACACCAGCGGCACGTCTGAAATCCCCAGGAAACCGTAGCGGAAACCGCTGATCATGTAGACGATCGGGTTCAGCTTGGAAACCGCTTGCCAGATTGGCGGCAACAACGACAGCGAGTAGAACACGCCGCCAAGATAGGTCAGCGGCGTCAGCACGAACGTCGGGATCAGGCTGATATCGTCAAACGTTGTCGCAAACACCGCGTTCAGTAAACCGCCCAGCGAGAACAGGATCGCAGTCAGCAATAAGGTCAGCGCGATGATCCACCAGGAGTGGATCACCAGCGGGACGAAGAACAACGAGATCGCCGTGACCAGGATCCCCACGCAGATCCCGCGCGCCACGCCGCCGCCGACATAACCGGCGATCACCACGTGCGTTGGCACCGGCGCGACCAGCAGTTCTTCAATGTTGCGCTGGAATTTAGCGCTGAAGAACGACGACGCCACGTTGGCGTAGGAGTTAGTGATCACCGCCATCATGATCAGCCCCGGCACGATAAACTGCATATAGGTGAAACCGTGCATGCTGCCGATCTGCGAACCGATCAGGTTACCGAAGATGATGAAATACAAGGTCATGGTGATGACCGGCGGAACCAGTGTTTGGATCCAGATCCGGCCAAAACGGTTGATCTCTTTCATCCAGATACTTTTGAGTGCCACCCAGTACAATTGCGACATTATTTCTTTTCCTCACTGCCGTTCACCAGCGTGACAAACAGCTCTTCCAGACGGTTCGCCTTGTTACGCATACTTAATACCTGCACGCCCTGCTTGCTCAGCTGGCTGAACAGGGAATTCAGTCCCTGCTCGCGCATGACTTCCACTTCCAGCGTTGACGTGTCCGTCAGCTGGCTACGGTAGCCTTCGAGCACCGGCAGCGGGCTTTTCGCGCCTAAATCCAGAATGAACGTTTCGGATTTCAGCTTCGACAACAGCTCTTTCATACTGGTGTTTTCCACCAGCTGGCCGCCCTGAATAATGCCGATATTACGGCACAGCATTTCCGCTTCTTCCAGATAGTGCGTGGTCAGAATGATAGTGGTGCCCTGCGCGTTCAGCTCTTTCAGGAAGCCCCACATGGAGCGGCGCAGTTCGATATCCACGCCCGCCGTGGGCTCATCGAGGATCAGCAGTTTTGGCTCGTGCATCAGCGCACGGGCGATCATCAGACGACGTTTCATCCCGCCGGAGAGCATGCGCGAACGCTCGTTGCGCTTGCCCCATAAATCCAGCTGTGTCAGATATTTTTCCGCACGTTGCAGTGCCAGCGGACGTGGCACGCCGTAATAACCGGCCTGATTGACCACCACCTGCATGACGGTTTCAAACGGGTTGAAGTTGAATTCCTGCGGCACCAGACCTAACTGGCGTTTAGCATTCACAATATCTTTATCAATGTCATAGCCAAACACCTGCACTTTGCCGGCAGTTTTGTTGACCAGTGAACTGATGATACCAATGGTGGTGGATTTACCCGCACCGTTCGGCCCAAGCAGGGCATAAAAATCGCCAGCTTCGACGCGCAGATCGATTCCACGCAAAGCCTGTACACCACCGGCGTAAGTTTTGGTTAACTTTTCCAGTTCCAATGCATAATTCATAAAGGGAGCGTACCTTCTTGTGAAAACCCTGTTGTAGGAATGAGTAAGTGGAGATGCCGAATCTGTTTGAAAAGTCGGGGCATTGCCCTATATTACCCCATCGCAGTGAGCTCGTTACAGGCTATTGACCTCCATGAATGACATAGAAAGACTCATCAGTAACAACGCAGCCTGGTCTAAAACCATGATTGACGAAGATCCTGGTTTCTTTGAACGCCTTTCCCAGTCTCAAAAACCCCGTTTCTTGTGGATTGGCTGTTCCGATAGCCGTGTCCCCGCCGAGCGACTGACTGGCCTGGAGCCGGGCGAACTTTTCGTTCACCGTAACGTCGCCAATTTGGTCATCCACACCGACCTTAACTGCCTGTCCGTTGTGCAATATGCTATCGACGTGCTGGAAGTCGAACACGTGATTATCTGCGGTCACTACGGCTGTGGCGGTGTGCAGGCGGCGGTTGAAAACCCTGAACTGGGTTTGATCAATAACTGGTTGTTGCATATACGGGACATCTGGTACAAACACAGTTCCCTGCTGGGCGAACTGTCGCCAGAAAAACGTCTCGATAAATTGTGCGAACTGAATGTGGTCGAGCAAGTCTACAACCTCGGTCACTCCACGGTGATGCAATCGGCCTGGAAACGCGGCCAGAAAGTCACGCTGCACGGCTGGGTTTACGGCATTCAGGACGGACGACTGCGCAACCTGGAAGTTGACGCCACCAGCCGCGAAACGCTGGAACAGCGCTACCGTCAGGGCGTCTCCGCCTTGCTGAACGGCGACCCGCAATAACAAGCCGCACTACTCTACCGAATTTCAAAAAACAAAAGGCACAAAAATGTGCCTTTTTTATCATTTATTTTTCCTGCACTTACAACGCGATCACTATAAATCAATGCGTTATATGCGGTGTGTCTTTGACGCCGATGCTGGCCTGAGCCGGGCGGATAAATGGCTGCGTCGGTAAAATCAACGATTAACTCCCCGGAATATCGTTATCGCATCCGAAATATAATCAATAGCCCCCTTGGCTGGCTATTACCGTTTCCCCGCCTACTATTATCTGTGAGCATTACTTATGGGGCGGTTCTGCATCCTTTTTGCTCATTATTATTAATGATTAATTTTTCTGGGGAAGGATAAATATTTGAAAACAAAAATGAAGTTATTTCTCTTTAGTGGGATCGCTGGCAGCTATGGGTTATTTAACCCTGTGAATGCTCTGGCAGCCTGTAGTCCCGCAGCGGGGAATGACGTAAGCATAATCTGTGATGGAATAATCAATACGCAGCAATCCTTCACTGATGCAAGTGGTATCACAGCGACGATTATTCCTCGTACGCAAATTGATCTTACTGCACAGGATACGCCTGCCTTTTATTTCAATACCTCATCCAGCAGTCTTCAAAACCAGGGCAATATTACAACAGACGCTATCACCAGTGATGGGGTGGCTTTAGAAACCCTCAATGCGTTCACTTTAATTAACGACGCCTCCGTGGGCACCTCGGGCAGCAATTCCAACGCCGTCCATCTGTCTGGTGTTTTTGATAGCACGATTACCAATAACGGACAGTTAAGTACAACGGGGAACGTCAGTTCAGGTATCCTGTTAGATGCAAACATCGGCAATAACACCTTAAATAACAATGGAGTTATTACCACTACCGGTGCTCAATCCCATGGTATCTGGGTAACAGGAGAGAGCCGGAACATCACAATTAACAATAGCGGAAGCATCACAGCAAGCGGTCCTGGCAGTTCCGGTATCTTCGTTGATACGGCCACAACTACGGCTGACGACGTCGCGGTGGTAAACCGCTCCTCAGGTGTGATCTACTCTGAGACTGACGATGGTATTAACTTTAGCCGTGATTCAACAGGTACCATTGATAACGCCGGGATAATTGAAGCGGCAGATAGCGGCATTGCGTTGCAGGATAACGCGCAAATTTCAAGCATTATCAACGATGGGATTATTGCTGCTGGGCGCGGAGGGATTACCCTTGACGATACCAGCGGAACCAATTTACTGCTTAACCGCGGCGATATTGGTTCAATCGAAGGGGATGCGATCCGTGTCAGCGAGACCAGCACCGTGACTAACGGAATTATTAATGAAGGCATTATTATTGGCAGGGTTGATGCTCCCACAACGAATATGAGCAACAGTGGTCTGTTTGATTTGCTCAATAATAATTCCCCTTCACGAGTCGCCAACTACAGCCAGTCTTCAGATGCCTTCTTAGCTCTGCAGGCTGAGAATGCCACTAATTATGGGCAACTGCAGGTTGGCGGAACGGCCTCGCTGGCGGGTAATACCATTGTGGTCACCAATGGTAGCCTGGACTTTAGCAATGGTGATGTATTGAGTGATGTGGTTACCGCCCCGAGTATTGTGGGCACACCGACATCGGTGATTGATGACTCTCTGCGCTTCCAGTTTGTGCAGGAGCTGACACCCACGAGTTACTCATTACGCATCGTCGATACGGGACTTACCAGCGTAAAAGAAGCGGTCACCACACAAACCGCCTCACCGACGGCTTCACGTATCGGTGGCGCTATCGACCAGATTATAGCCAAAACAACTTCCGCTGGCGAAGGCACTGGTTCGGGTACTATTCCCGGCACAACCCCGGAAACCAGCGGCAACGGTAACGACTCCAGCTATTGTTCTGGCGCGTTAGGGGCGACCGTCTGTGCCATCACGTCCTCATCCAATGCACAACAGGTTTACCGTAACGTGGTGCAGTTGGGGCCGTTGATGAACGGTATGCTGCCCTATGCCGAGTTAAATAATGCGCGTGCCTTTGGCGATATCGTGGACTCACGTCAGGACTCCGTGCGTGAGTTTGGTCAATACGAAGAGTTTAATCCCGAGAAGTACTTATGGATCCGACCGGTAGGTCGCTGGGATAACCAGGAACAACGTGGTGGTCTGGATGGTTATAAATCTGATACTCGCGGTATCGCCATTGGTGCCGATGTGCCGGTATTAGAACAGGTTCGCGTGGGCCTGGCAGTGGGCACCAGCCGCACCGATGTGAAGGATACTTCAGACGATTTCCGCCATGATGCGCAGATTGAAAGCTGGAATACTTTGCTTTATGGCAGCTTTGACTTCACCCCGGCCACATCCCTGACCTGGAAAGCGGGCTACGGCCGCGACACCGTTGACGGTAATCGTTACCTGAACATCATTAACCCGTCCTCATCTGACCTGGCTTTTGGCGGCGTGGCGCGTTCCAGCTATGACAGCCATAACGTGCAGGCAGGCCTGGGTTTACAGAGCATCTTCAATCTGACTGACAACTTAACCCTGACGCCGATAGTGCGTGGCGACTACTACAGTATCAAGGACAAAGGCTACACCGAGAAAAATGCCAGCGATCTGGGTCTGGATGTGGATGGGCAGACCCTTGAAGCGATGATTGTTTCCACCAAAGCCAAGCTGGGCTTGCAGGTGTCTGACATTGTGAATGTGCACGCGACGGCTGGTGTGGGGTATGACACCATCAATGACCGTAGCGCCAACCGAATCGCATTTACCGGCAGCCCTGATACCCCGATCACCTACCAGAGCATGGAGCAGAGCCCGTGGATTGGGATGGCGGGCGTAGGCGTGACCGCCAAGTTCACTGACCAACTGGACGGCACCGTTCAGTATGATTCAGAGCAACGCTCCAGTTTCTTCAGCCAAAGCGTTGCCGTTAAGGTACGTTACGCTTTCTGATAACAATCTGAATTCACTGAATCACCTAAGCCACCCGCATCCGCAGGTGGCTTTTTTCTTGCCTTACTCCAGAGGGCTATGATGGAGTCCACCCCGGAAACGAAGAATATCCTGCGCTAAGCCTTCTTTTATGCAGACAGCCCAGGCGAGGTGGGACCAACTCCAGCCCCGCTTTCCCCCTCAGTGGATTGAAGGAAATTGCGTCCTGCAGGAAGTCCGGAGTATTGAAAGCATATAAATACAATTACTTTAAGAATCAACATATAACGAAACATGTAATTCTCTTGACCTGAAAGGTTCCTTTATGCGACTTATGCTCTGGTCATAAGGGAAAGGAACCAATTAGAACCGAAAGGTTCCCCCTAAAGAACAGCGGGCGGCAGCATAAGAATACCCCGCTTAGCAGCGGTATTCTTTCGGGCGAGTTTCCTGTCATCAGGACTGGTGAATAAAAAAACGGCCTCCAAATCTGTAGGCCGTTTTAATTAACTGCTGTCTGGGGCGTAGCCGATGACGTCAGTTCTGGCGTACATGACTTCCCAGGTCGGCGCTAATGTTCCTGGTGACGATCAGACTGTCCGCGTAGCACGTCGCGTTGCAAATGAGCTGAATGCATATGATGAAGAAGTGAAAAAGGTTGTGGGCTTTTTCGCGCCCCACCTCGGCGAATCATATGTAGATGAAATGCGCACCACTCAATGGCGCATCGTTGCTTCTGCCGTTGATTCTGAGGTTTTGACCGCAAAAAGCGCCTCCGGCGCGCCTCGGAGTCCTGTCAATAACTGTGGGTTCGATGGAATCAAACAGGCTACAAATTAGCGTGGTCGTCAGGTTGAGAGCACCGCTACACCATTCAGTTCTGGCAATCTGCGAGTTATTGACTGGACAGACACCGCCTCCGTGAGGGCGATTGTGGCGCGCATAGGGGAGGAAACGCCGAGAGTCAGCAAAGCACAGCGAAGTTTTGACCCAACAAAAGGCCGCGATATTGCCCCATCGGCAAGATTGAAGGCAGCAGAACGGGCACGCTTGCCTGAAATTGAGCGAGAATTGATGAAAAGCAACATCACTGCTGCGCGCTGGGAGTTGGAGGCATTAAGCCGCGGGGCTACGTTGAAAATAGGTGATACAGAATTACATTTCGGAATGGTTGAGGATTGGCCGGAGTTTAGCTAAAAAAACGCCCTGGTGGGCGTTGCACTATTTCATTCTGATGATCTTAAATGTCGTCGGATATAAATGCGACACAGCAGGATTACCAGAATAGATATTAAACCTGAAATAATTAGGGAGGCATCGACATAAAGGTCTAGCGTTCCTTCTATGTCATGTACTCCCCAAAATTGAGCGAAACCTTCTATCTGTTCACCTGTAGCATAGCTGTCAATCACTTGGGTAAAGAAGGTCACCAGTATGCAGAACGCCACAAAGTAGCCCAATGCGGTAAAAAAATACTTAACCCACCTCATCCGAGTGTAACTCTAATCGTACCGTGTGCCTTGAGCGAAGACCCAGGTACACCGATCATTGAGGTACCCAGCAATGCAGTCCGAAGATAATCAAAATCGGATTGTGATGTCATGGTAATACAGCCCTCACTGAGTCCTTGTGGTCCGATTGGATGAAGCCGAAAACTTCCACGTTTAACTCCTTCAATAAAAGTTTCATCGTTTATCTTTCCGTCATCGCGATAGAGCCCAAACCATGTTTCTCTGTCAGTGCCGTAACCATATTTAAGGACAGCATTTCGTATGCCGCCTAAGCGCCCCCCCGAAACGCGGCTGACAATAAAGTAACGCCCTGTAGGAAGTGGTCCCAGATCAGCGATATTAGTTAATGTCGGGTTATTTCGACCAACTAACTGGCCTGAGAAGGCAGGGAAATTGCCGACACCAGCACAACTCAGAATTGATGTTTCCATTCCATTCAACACATAGCTGCAGGTGATAGCCATTTAAGCTGTCACTCTCTCATTCCAGGCGTCCGCAAAAATTACGTTGCCGTCACAATATTTCCATGTGATTTTTTCATAGCGAAGCTCAACACTTTCGTTGTGGTTATGCTTTTCGAAGGCTGGGTTTTTGATATGGTGCATTGTTGGGCAGATTGATACAATTTTAACGCCTTCGAGATATCATGTTGAAGTACTCAACTTCCTGGCCTGCATCGTTGATTTTGTACCATTTAAATTCGGCAGATTGGAGAGTTTGGCCGGTGGCGGTTGCTTTGTAGAGATAAGGGCTGGAGCTGTCGAATTCTTTCTCAAAACCTAATGCCGCATGTATACGTGTGCCGGTGATCTTGCCTGTAGCCCCGTCAGTTGGAAGATGCAGAGAGTGTCCAAAACCTTGAATCTCAATTGAACCTTCACGTCCATTCACATCGACAGAACCTTTAATATCTGCTCCGCCGTCATCCTTCAACCATAAATACGCTGGTATAGCCATTGTTAACAACTCCTTATGTTTTGTAGGGAAAACATACGCCCAAAAAACCACTTGAACAATATGAACTTTTACCTCAAGGCAGGGATTGTCTTATTTGCAGGAGAAGCATTCAGGTGGCAGATGATTTCTACACATAACATTCATAAATATATAAACAGGATTGCCCATATTAGTTATCCTCAACAAATCCGTTTGATTGACCAATAGTCTTAACAATAGTATCGATACACGCTTTACTGTTCGGAACCTTATAAAGAGCCTGAATTGCATCAACGACATATTGGTTAAATTCCGGTTCTTTGATGCTATAAAAGGGTAAAGCACATACATTATCGGTACTGAAGGGTAAAGCCCCACCTTTAAGAAGGGAGAGCACACCTGCGGGATTATGTGGAATTGCCGTGGCAGCGGCAGTAGCAAGCGACTCCGCTGAATCAGCATCACTACCGGACGCTAATAATGCAGCCACGTCCAGCCAGTTTTGTTCACCACTGCCTATTTTAGTCAGCACATACAGCCATTGGGATTCGCCATCTTTGTACAAATCGGTGATAACCGCTCTGGCGCCCTGAGTTTTGATCTGCTGAGTTAACTCCACGGATGTTATTTGGGTCGTGGCGGCGGCTGAAAAAGAAAGTAAAAGCAAAAGAGAGAGTACAATTTTCATCTGACCACCAAAATCATGTCGCCACGGTGTAATGAGCTATGGTGACCTTTTTATATAAGTCTGTTAGATAATTATTGACTAAACGGACCAGCCAATCTCATTTAATGAAGCCAGAAAAAAATACCCTCAATAAATCATTCAAACAATGCAGGTTTATCACATATTCTAAATAAAAAAACGGCCTCCAAATCTGAAGGCCGTTTTAATTAACTGCTGTATAGGGCGTAGCCGATGACGTCAGTTCTGACGCGGCCAGCGCGGAGCATCCGCAGTGGACATAAAGTCCATGAGGAATGCGAGCACTGCCCGCGGCGGAAATGGCTAAATCGGGTAGCTATTCGCTACTCGTCCAGCATCACAACCTTGCCGACGTACGGCAGATGACGATAACGCTGGGCGTAGTCGATGCCGTAGCCGACAACGAATTCGTCGGGGATCGGGAAGCCGACGTATTCGACTTTAACGTCAACTTCGCGGCGTTCCGGTTTATCCAGCAGGGTGCAAATGGCCAGAGATTTCGGGCCGCGCAGTTGCAGGATTTCACGCACTTTGCTCAGCGTATTGCCGGAATCGATGATGTCTTCGACGATCAACACATCTTTACCCCGAATGTCTTCGTCGAGATCTTTAAGGATCTTCACGTCGCGGGTGGTGGACATGCCGTTGCCGTAGCTTGAGGCGGTCATGAAGTCCACTTCGTGCGGCACATCCACGGCACGACACAGGTCAGCCATGAACATGAACGAACCGCGCAGCAATCCAACCAGCACCATTTCGCTGCCGCTGTCGCGGTAGTGTTCGGTGATTTCACGGCCCAACTCGGCAATTCGGGTTTTGACTTCCTGTTCGGAAATCATGACGTCAACGCGATGTTTCATATAAAGACTAACCACCTGATTTAAGAATATTTATCGCTGCTTTTTAGGAAAGCAGCGACCATATAGTGGAAAGGATTATATCAAAGAACCCGCCGGGGAGTAACGCCGGTGTCAGCCAATACCGGCCTGATGCAGGTCATGCAGGTTGATCGCACCGACCAGCACGCCTTCACTGTCGACCACCGGCGCGGCGCTGATATTTTGCTGATGCAGGGCTTCGAGTGCCTCGCCTGCCCGCCATTGTGCCGGAAGCTGATAACCGGGACGGCTCATGGCATCGGCCAGCGGGTCGTGCAGGCTGTGGCCTTTGACCAGCCAGCGACGTAAATCGCCATCGGTGAACACACCAACCACCCGCATACTCGCGTCGCATACCGCAATCAGCCCCAGACCGGTGCGGCTCAGTTCGAGCATCGCGTCCATGACTTTTTTCTGACTGTCGACCACCGGCAGACGATCGCCGGTACGCATCAGATGATGCACACGGTTCAGCAAACGCGCCCCCAGACTGCCACCGGGATGTGAACGGGCAAAATCTTCCGCGCCAAAACCACGGTGTCGCATCAGCGCCATCGCCAGCGCATCGCCCATCATGAGGGTATTTACCGCGCTCGAGGTCGGTGCCAGTCCCATCGGGCAGGCTTCGCGCTCAACGCTGATATCCAGCACACAATCGGCTGCCAGCGCCAGCGGCGAATCTTTACCGCCGGTGATGGCAATCAGACGGGTTTGGTTTTCTTGTAACAATGGCAGGATCAGATCCAGCTCTTTTGCCCGGCCGGAATAGGAAATAAAAATCATCACGTCTTCACTGCCGATCATGCCGAGATCGCCGTGCAGCGCTTCGGCGGGATGCACGAAGAACGCCGGTGTGCCGGTGCTGGCCAGTGAGGCCGCGATCTTCTTGCCGATATGACCGGATTTTCCCATACCGGAAATGACGGCTTTACCTGTGCAGTTCAGCAATAAGCGGCAGGCGCAGAGGAAATTATCATCCAGCCGCGTCAGCAAACGGCGGGCTTCTTCTATTTCAATCTCAAGCGTTTCACGTGCGTAATTCAGTAATGCGTCACTCATCGTCTTCCCCGACTAAAATAATGCGGATCCCCAACTTTTCGATGGCATCACGATATTGCTGGCTTAACCCTCTGTCCGTGATCAGCGTATCGACCTTGCTTAAATGGCACACCACATTCGGGCTTTTACGGCCAAATTTTGACGAATCCACCAGCAGAAAAATACGCTCGGCCGCTTTACACATCGCCTGACTGACGCCGTGAACTTCGTTGAATGTGGTGACACCGCCATCGAGATCAACGCCATCAGCGCCGATAAACAGCTTATCGAAGTTGAATTTATCAAAGGCGCTTTCTGCAAGGCTGCCGTGGAAGGAAGACGATTTTTTGCGGTAGGTGCCGCCCGGCATCAGGATTGTCTGGTCGTTATCCAGCTCCACCAGCGCATTGACGATATGCAGGCTGTTGGTCATGACAGTGATGTTGTTGAACTGACTCAGGAAAGGCACCATCTGCATCACGGTGCTGCCCGCATCGAAAATCAGCGAGTCGCCGTCCTGAATTTCCTGAATAGCCGCGCGGGCGATGCGCAGTTTTTTGCCGGTATTGATGTGTGTTTTACGATCAATAGGCTGATCGCCTTCTTCGCGGCTCAGCACCACGCCGCCGTAAGTGCGGATCACTGCGCCCTCTTCTTCCAGCAGGGTGAGATCTTTACGGATAGTGGTGCCGGTTGTGGCAAAATGCGCGGCGAGATCGTCCACCGCCGTCTTTCCAAATTGCTGCAAGTGCTCCAGTATCGCCGCCTGCCGTTGCTTAGGTTTCATCACGATTTACGCTCAAATTTTAAGATAAATTCACTGCCATCATTCTTTTTGAAAGATAATAGCTTTTAAAGTGAAAATATCATGATTTCGGTTCAATCGCTAATGATAGTGCAGTTTGAATATTCGGATCTTTCGGGAAGATCACACCTGTCATCAATTGTTCCCGGCTCATGCCATTAAGCGATGAAACCGGCTGAGGGCTGGCAAAAATCGTCAGGCCGCGCAGTAAAAATCCGTCACAGACTTTCTCCTGTTGATCGAAAGCCAGCGCCAGCACCACTCTCGGTTTGAAACGTCCGCCGGAACGCCCGACACCCACATTTCCCTGTAAACACAGCTTGTCGAATGCCCGGTTAAAGCGCTGCAACTGCCACCAGCCCAGCGCGATTTGCGCCACCCAGGCCAGCACCGCACAGAGGATTAATGCCGAAGTCGGGGTCATCATTTTCTCCTTAACATGACTTTCTGAGTAACGTGATTTGCTCATTAAAATAGTCATCCGCCCCTGCAAAACAGGGGCGGATGGCATCAGAACATCACCTGACCACCGGTGATATTGATCGACTGACCAGTGCAATATGAAGCTTTATCGCTGGCGTAAAACAACAGCATATCCAGCACATCCTGATAGTCGCACCCGCGTTTCAGCGGCACTTTATCAATGTAATATTGCTCGACTTCATCGGCCTTAATGCCAAGTTTTTTGGCGTACTGCGGCAATAATGACTGGAACATCGGCGATTTGAGCAAGTTACCCAGCATCAGTGAATGCACAGTGATGCCATATTCCGCCAGGTCCAGCGCCAGAGACTGTGTCAGACCGACGCCGCCAAATTTTGCCGCGCTGTAACCGGCATTGTGTTTGCTGCCCACTTTGCCGGATTTGGAGTTGATCTGAATAATCCGTCCCGGAATACGGTCGCGGATCATCAGACGGGAAAACTCGCGGGCGCAAAGGAAATACCCCACCAGATTGACCTGCAGTGAGAGATCAAAGTCGTTGAGGGCGAAATCCGTGATTGGCGATGCTTTCGCCATTCCCGCGCTGTACACCAGCAAACTGACCCTGCCAAACGTCTGATCCACCGCTTTCGCCAGTTGTTCTACGCTGGCCTCATTCGTGGCATCGACCGTAAATCCGAATGCGCGATCCTCACCAAACTGCTGGTTAATCTGTTCTGCCACCGATGCGGCATTTTTCTCATTCAGATCCGCCACCGCCACGCGATAGCCGGATTCAGCCAGCCCCTGACAGAGAAATGCGCCCAGCGTCTGCCCCCCGCCGATCACGACTGCAACCTGTTCCATAACTGACTCCTGATTCTGATAGTTAATCGATAAATTTCAATACGCTGCCCAGCGGAATATCGTCGGGCGTGGTGCCTTTTACATGGACACTGCCGGGAAATTCAGCCTCGGCACTGCCGTCAAAACGCAGGGTGATATGCCCCAGCTCGCGCAGGTTTTGCATCGCCACGTCGCCCACGGCGGTCACCGGATATCGCACATCGGCCAGTTCCATGTAAGCGCCGCAGTGCAATTCCCCTTCGGTTTTCCCGTGCTGATGAATGAAGCAATAATCCTGAATGTCTGCCGGTGCGCCCTCACGGAAAGTGATCAGCATCTGGTCGGTCAGCGCCTCACGCGCGAAGTCGCCGATTTGCGTGATAGTGGTCTGATAAATGGTTTGCACGATGACTCCTTACTGATAGATGAAAGCGGAAGCCGCCCAGGCGATAAGTACCGTCGGTGCGCCGGTCAGAAAACGGCTGACCAGCACCGAAGGCACGCCAACGCGCACGGTGTCCTGTTTGGCTTCGGCCAGCGACAATCCGACGGGAATGAAATCGCAGGCCGCCTGAGCGTTGATGGCGAAAAGTGCAGGCAGCGCCAGATGTGGCGGGATATTGCCCAGCCCGATCTGCACACCCACCAGCACACCGATAACCTGTGCAATGACCGCGCCGGGGCCGAGGAAAGGTGAAAGCAACGGGAAGGAACAGATCAGCGCCAGCATCACCAGTCCGACGGGACTTTTCGCCAGCGGCGTCAATCCGTGCGCCACCAGATCCCCCAACCCGGAGGCCATAATGATGCCGATCAGCGCCGCCACGAACGCCATAAATGGCAGGATGGTTTTGAGCACCGTATCGATGGTGTCGCGCCCGGCCTGGAACAACACGGCAACGCCGGAGCCCATGCCCATACCGACTTTCGCCAGCAGGCCGTCGCTCTGTTCGGTGATTTTTTTAGTGGTGTCGTAGTCGCGCCCTGCCGCAGCCGGTTTAGGCGTCGTCGTTTCCGGTTCCGCGGCGTCTGTGCTTTCAACAACAATGTCATGCTCACGCACACCGGAAACGTAAATATCTTCGGTAATAAACTGCGCCAGCGGGCCAGACTTGCCGGTCGAATGGATGTTTACGGTCGGGATGCGCCGTTTAGGGTAGATACCGCAGCGCAGCGTGCCGCCGCAGTCGATGACCGCCACACCGATTTCTTCCGCCGGAGGTTCGCCTTCTTTAAAACCATCCACCGTTTCCCAGCCGGTCAGTTCCGCCAGCTTGTCGACAATCGCCGGGCGCGTGCCCGCCGTGATATACACCACTTTTTTGCCGGGCACCGCGTCAATCAACAGCGGACCACCCCAGCCACCTTCACCCCGGTTAATACGGATCGTAACGCTCATTTTCTGCTCCGATTTTTAGAATTGGATTTTGAATAGACTGGAACCTGCCTACAGCTGAACCTGACGATCTAGCTGAATGCCCATCTTGCGTTCGAAGATGCGAGTGGTGAGATCCGTTATCCAGCCGCGGAAGAAGTTGGTCACCATGCCGACCAGGAAATAACTGACGGCCAGCGGCCCGAGCGGCAGTCCCAGCGTGGTCAGCCCGCTGGCAACGCCCAGATAGACGAACAGTTCGCCGGGGTTAATGTGCGGGAAGAGACCGTTCATGGAATGGCAGCTGTAAGAGCCCGCCGCGTAATAGCTGGGTTTGTAGATTTCAGGCATAAAGCGCCCGAGGCTCAGGGTCATCGGGTTGCAGAAAACAAAGGTGCCGATCACCGGCAGCAGCAGGTAGCGGGAAATCGGATTGCCAGCACAGCGCTGTGCCAGACGTTCGATTCGCCGTTGTCCGACAAAAACAATCAGCGCGTTCATGACTACCAGCAAACTGATTAAGAGAGGCAGGATGCCGGTGACCATCCCGACAAACACCTCTCCGCCTTTTTGAAACAGGCCGATAAACCACTCAGCACCGTGCGTTATTACATCGATCATCATCTTCTCCTGTAGGGGACGTGGGTTTACGCTTTCATGTTTTGTTACTCCACGCTGAAAATATAATCATAATGAATTTATATTAATTATATATTGATCACATTTTGAAAGTTTAATCTTTCAATTTGAAAGATAGATAATCAAGGGGCATTACAGAAAGAAGAAGGAAACAGGAAGAAAGAGGGATGAAACTGGCCCGAGGAACGTCTCAGGCCAGCTTATTTTTAGAAACTTTTAAGAAACTACAGAAAGGAAAAACCGTTACGCCGACACCGTAAATCCAAGCATCATGCCGGTATCTTCATGTTCCAGCAGATGACAGTGCGCCATATAAGCATGTTGTTTATTGGCCAGATGGTTGAAGCGCACCAGAACTTCACTGCGGGCACCCTCAACACGCACGATATCTTTCCAGCCCTGCCGATGCGGCGGCACGGGCTGACCATTTTCAGAAAGAATACGGAACTGCGTGCCGTGGATATGGAAAGGATGCAGCATCATGTCGCCTTCACCGGAAATGGTCCATTTTTCGTACTGGCCTTGTTTCACATCGAAAGCGGGCACATTCATATCGTAGGCTTTGCCGTTAATTTTGTTGCCCTGCATGAAGTCGTAACCGGCGGACGATTTGCTCATGTCCATACCCGCCATACTGCCGTGACCGTCATGTTCTGAACCCGACATGCCCGGCATTGCTGCCATATCGCCGCCGCCATGATCCATGCTCATGCCAGCCATCGCATTGTGGCCATAGCGTTTCATCAGCGCCGCCATACCTTGCTGGTCCAGTTGCGGATCCATCATCAGTTGCAGCCAGCGGGTTGGCAGATTATCGACGGACACCAGCGCAGGCAGCGGCACCAGCGTGTCCGGCAGAGAACTGCCGCTTTGCGTCAGCGTCGGCTGAATACGCAGCACTGGCAACGGTTTGTCGAACGGTGCCAGCGTCATCCCCATCTGTTTCACCGGCAGCGTAACCAGATCAAAGGCTTTGCCGTCGCTGCAATCAATCAGCACTTCAAAACGTTCGCCCATCAGCAAGGATAAATCGCTGACTTTCACCGGTTCAGGCAGGAAACCGCCGTCGCTGGCGATGACGTACATTGGCCGCTGGTCACTGGTGGCGATGTGCAGCGAGCGCGCATTACAGCCATTGAGCAGACGAAAACGCACCCAGCCGCGGGAAATACCGTGCTGCGGATAGACTGCGCCGTTGGTCAGCATATGTTGCCCGAACCAGCCGACAGCCGCAGTCATCACGTCCATCTGATAATCAATCTGTCCGGCGTCGTTCAGGCGTTTATCCTGCAAAATGACCGGAATATCATCCACGCCCCAGCGTTTCGGGATCTGCAACAGGTCGCTGGCTTCATCTTCAATCAGCACCATACCGGCCAGACCCATCGCCACCTGATAACCGCTGGTCTGATGCGGATGCGGATGGAACCAGCAGGTCGACGCTGGCTGATCGAGTGTGAAACTGACTTTTCTTTTCTGACCCGGAGCGATCAGTGCCTGAGGGCCACCATCGACGTCACCGGGGATTTCCAGCCCGTGCCAGTGAACGGTGCTGGCAACATCCAGACGGTTATTAACGGTGACATCGACCTGTTTGCCGCGACGGATACGCAGCGCGGGGCCGAGAAGATTACCGTTAACGCCCCAGGTTTCGGTGTTAACACCTGGCAAAAACTGGCTCTGACCGCGCTGCAACGTCAGCATAATGGCGTTACGGATATCCGGTTCCAGCAGCGCAGGAATGGGCAATGCAGGGCGGTCTGCGGCGAGCGCGAAGCGGCTCCAGCCGGGCAGCGTACTGGCGGCCCCCATCAGGGTTGTCCATTTTACGAAATCACGACGGTTCATTTTTCAGTCCTTATGAGGGCAATTGCCAGACGGATGGCGTGAGCGTGCCATAATAGTACGACAGCCTAACCCTTCCCCTAAGGGGAAGGTCAAGCGGCTCAGCGGGAAAAGAAATTTGGTGCCGCTCAGTGCAAATATGGTAACGTCCTTTTAACTGTTTGTGAGCCAAGTCTTTCTGACTTTCTATCTAAAAGAACAAGAACACGCCGATGAAAAAAACAACATTGTGTTTACTATTACTGTCGCTGCTTGGCTTCTCGTCCGCCAGTCAGGCGCTGAGTGAATCAGAAGCGGAAGATCTGGCGGATCTGACTGCCGTTTTCGTTTATCTGAAAAACAACTGCGGTTACGAACAGCTGCCGAATACCCAAATCAAACGGGCGATCGTGTTTTTCGCCCAACAAAACCGTTGGGATCTGAGCAATTACAACAGCTTTAATATGCAGTCGATGGGCGAAGACAGCTACCGCGATCTGAGCGGGATTGCCGTCCCTAAACCGACCAAATGCAAATCTCTGGCGCGTGATTCCCTGAGTCTGCTGGCCTACACCAACTAATTTTTAAGCCTGTTTACGCGCTTTGCGCTCCGTCATTTTGTTGCCGGAGCCGCTTCCCCTTCCCTCTGTTACCCGTACCACGTTTGCCTCAGCTACACTTAACCTAAACGGGTTTGTCTGAAACCGTGCATGGACCGGCAGAGTTAGCTATCATGTGCGCCCATTTTTATGGCTGCGATTGATCAGGAGAAACCACAACATGTCCCAGAGCTCGTCATCCAAAGAAATATGGTATGAGACGCTGCACGCCCATTTTGGCCAGTACTTCAGCGTCGATAAAGAGTTATACCGAGACAAAACCGAGCATCAGGATCTGGTGATTTTCGAGAATGCCGCGCTGGGTCGCGTGATGGCGCTCGACGGCGTGGTGCAAACCACTGAGCGTGATGAATTCATCTATCACGAAATGCTGACCCATGTGCCGTTGTTCGCCCACGGCAACGCGAAAAAGGTGCTGATCATTGGCGGCGGCGACGGCGCAATGCTGCGCGAAGTGTGCCGCCACAAAGGTGTGGAATCGGTGACGATGGTGGAAATTGATGCCGGCGTGGTGGAGTTTTGCCGCCAGTATCTGCCGAACCACAATGCCGGCGCCTATGACGATCCGCGTTTCAACCTGGTGATCGACGACGGTGTGAACTTCGTTAATCAGACCGCTGAAACCTATGATGTGATCATCTCCGATTGCACCGATCCGATCGGTCCCGGTGAAAGTCTGTTTACGTCGGCGTTCTACGAAGGCTGTGCCCGTTGTCTCAAACCGGGCGGCATTTTCGTGGCACAAAATGGCGTGTGCTTCCTCCAGCAGGATGAAGCGGTCAACAGCCAAACCAAACTGAGCCACTATTTCAGTGATGTCAGTTTCTATCAGGCCGCGATCCCGACCTATTATGGCGGCATCATGACCTTTGCCTGGGCGACCAACAGCCCGGAATATCGCCAGATCGACAGCGCAACCTTGCAGGCGCGCTTTGACGCCGCAGATATCACCTGTCGTTATTACAATCCGGCGATTCATCACGGCAGCTTTGCCCTGCCACAATATTTACTGAATGCCCTGTCAGCCGCGCGCTGATACTGCATCCATAAGGGGGTGAACTAAATTGCAAAAGCTGAAACTGCATGGCTTCAACAACCTGACCAAAAGCCTGAGTTTTTGTATCTACGATATCTGCTACGCCAAAACCGCAGACGATCGTGATGGCTACATTGCCTACATTGACAAAGAATATAACGCTAACCGCTTGACGGAGATCCTCACCGAAACCTGCTCGATCATCGGTGCCAATATCCTCAACGTGGCGCGACAGGATTACGAACCACAGGGCGCCAGCGTCACGATTTTAGTGAGCGAAGAGCCGATGGATCCGCGTGATGTCGATAACACAGAACATCCGGGTCCGTTGCCGAATTCCGTGGTCGCACATCTGGATAAAAGCCATATCTGCGTGCATACCTATCCGGAAAGCCATCCCGAAGGCGGCCTGTGTACTTTCCGCGCTGATATTGAAGTCTCGACCTGTGGCGTGATTTCACCGCTGAAAGCGCTGAACTATCTGATCCACCAGCTCGAATCCGACATCGTCACCATCGATTACCGCGTTCGTGGTTTTACCCGCGACGTGAACGGGGTGAAACACTACATCGACCATTCCATTAACTCGATTCAGAACTTTATGTCGCAGGATATGAAAGCGCTGTACGACATGATGGACGTCAACGTGTATCAGGAAAATATCTTCCACACCAAGATGTTGCTGAAAGAGTTCGATCTGAAACATTATCTTTTCAATGCTAAACCGGATGAACTGAGCGCGCAGGAGCGTAAGGAAATCACCGATTTGCTGTACAAAGAAATGCAGGAAATCTATTACGGTCGCAATCTGCCGTCAGTCTGATCAGTGCTGAATAAAGAAAAGGCCGGACATGAGTAAAATGTCCGGCCTTTTTTTGTATAGACAAATTCTGATACTGAATATTCTCACGCCTGAAACTCAATAAGCATCACTTAAGTAAAATAACTTCACCTGTATAAAAACCGGCTATACTCCTTAAGGTAAATTAATATTTAAAGAGTGATAAAATCCTTATTTAAGTCAAATTAATCGCCAATCGATCTAACAATTAAGCCAAATTTCAAAAATAATATACAACCTATAAATCAAATATAATTCACGTATAACCAATAATTTAACTTATGGCAGATCAAAAGATCGCTTTTTTCTGAAAAACAGATAAATCACTTTATATATTCCCTCCTGACCATTAGCATCGCGTCATTGCTTACTAAGCAACCAGCTCCATCCACCTGCAAGCAGAAATATAAAATGACAATGAGTAAATTAAAGACCGTATCCAGCCTGCTGGTCGCGAGTTCTTTATTGGTTTCCGGGGTTTCCCGGGCCGGGGAAAGTTTGTTAGGCAGCAATACTGAAGGGATGCGGCACTATGTGAGTTACGGTGCTGAATATTATAAGTGGGACGAATCCGTCGATAATATGGACGGTAAATATGTTGCTGAACATGGCCCGCGCCTGCGCGTTAATTTCGGATCTAATAATTATCTTGGGACAAGAAATAGCCTCGATACCCAAAGCGGCTTATTAAAAGCCTGGGACATGAGCGTGATGTTCGGGATCGTCCGCTATAAAGGCAGTACGCTGGACGATCAGGCCAATGTGCCGAACGGATCACTGAAAGGCAAAACCTACTACACCGGTTACAGTGCGGACATGACGCGCGGCTACCGTTACCGGGCATCCGACAGCGTGTCTTTCGATATGAAAGGCGCACTCGGTGGTCAGGCGTGGCTGCGAAACATCCGCTCTGACGATGTGTATATTGCGTCGGAAAATACCACCCGCAATTACAACGCGGTGGAAGTTACGCTGCAGCCTTACGCCAAAGCATCCCTCGGTGCCAACTGGCAAATGACCGCAGATTCACGTCTGAGTCTGGAAGGCGGTGCGCTGTATCCGATTAAAACCTGGACGCACAGCAATCAGGGTTCAGTCTGGCTGGAGCCGAAATCTAAGCTCTCGCCATTCACCAGCCTGACCTGGAATATCAACAAAGATGTCTTTGTGAAAGCCAGCTATGTGCACCAGAAATACGGCAAGTCGGACGAGAAACAGGGTGACCTGAACGGACGCACCGTCGGCTATTATCAGCCCGCGACCACCACCTCCACGCTGGGATTAGAAGTCGGTTTCTACTTCTGATAATCCCAGCGAATAAGCGCCCTCAAGCGGATTGTTCCGGTGTAAATCGCCGGGACAATCGCTTATCTTAAAAGCCTCCTTTTCCCGAGGCTTACCTTTCATATGGATCGTTTTGCAACGCTGTCTGGCGTTCTCGCCATTTTATTGTGGAGCATGAGCGTGGCGCTCACCCGCAGTTTATCTGAATCTCTGGGGCCTTTTGGCGCCGCCGCATCGATTTATACAGTCAGTGGAATTATGGTCTGGATGGTCGGTGGAAAGCCTTCCCTGCGCGGGGAATCGCCCGCCTATCTGATCGTCTGCGGTCTGCTGTTTATCTTTTATATGGTGGCGTTTTCGCTGGCGATTGGTCTGGCGCATACCCGTCAGCAAACGCTGGAACTGGGGCTTATCAATTATTTGTGGCCGAGCCTGACATTGATTTTTGCGGTTCCGCTGCTGAAATTACGCGTGCGCTGGTGGATCTGGCCGGGCGTGGTGCTGGCGTTTGCCGGTGTGCTGTGGGCAATCAGCGGCGGGCACGGACTGGATATCCATCAGCTGCTGCGTAATGTGCGTGGCAATCCGGTGGCCTACAGTCTGGCGCTGGGCGCAGCCGTTTCCTGGGCGCTGTATTCCAATCTGGTTCGTGTGTTATGTAAAGGCAAAGGCGTGCTGCCGTTGTTTCTGCTGGCGACGGGTGCCGTGCTGTGGGTGTTGTATTTTACCTATTCATCGAATCGCATCAGCCTGACGCTGCCGGCTATTATTGAACTGCTGGCGATGGGCGCGGTGACGGCAATTTCGTATCAGTGCTGGGATATTGCCATGAAAAAAGGCAATGCCACACTGGTGGCCGCGCTGTCGTATTTCACGCCGCTGTCATCGATTCTGATTGCCGGGTTGTGGCTGCACACGTTGCCGGGCGCCAGTTTCTGGCCGGGCGTGCTGATGGTGGTCGGCGGTTCGCTGCTGTGCTGGACCGCCTCGCGGGGTAAATAAGTTTCAGCGACAGGTCGTGACCTTATCGATAAGTCGTCACGAAAGAACGGTATTTGGCGAGGACTTGCAAAAAGTCCTCGACGCCGCAAAACGCCAGACTCTCTTCGTCGTAATAACTCATGCCTTCTTCAATCTCATCGCCGTCGAAATCCAGCTGATTGGCGCGGATCATCACTTCATCGTCGGCTAACAGCAGCGTGTATTCGTGGCCGACCATTTGCGTCTGGCGCTCGCTGCCTTTGAGTTCAGCCAATGCGGATTCAACCGTATCCAGCACGCTCAGGTCGCCCTTCACTTCTTCATTCAGCCAGTGACCGAGCACTTCGTGGCCCATTGAAAAACGCACTTTGACCTCACCGGTGATGTCGCGCAAAAAATCGTAATCCATGGGTTACTCCGCAGGAGGATGAAAAGGGGAATCGTCAACCGGCCGCATTTTGGCGTTCAAACAGCCGTATGTCCACCTCTTCTATGTTGCAAATCGGCGCACCGGCTTTACGCAGGATCTTACTCTTGTCCATCAGTAACAGTGATTGTGCGGCGTATTTGATCAATAGCGCTTTAAAGCGGGCATTTTTGTCATTACTGTCCCAAAGCACGCCTTCGCCGTCTAATCCCTCACAGGAGAAAATAAACAGATCAATCTCCAGTGATCGCAGTAAAGCCAACAGATGCGGGATATCACTGAGGTACGCCTGATATTTACGGGAAAGCACCCCGCCCGTCGCAATCACCCGGATATTCTCACGTCGCACCAGCGTCTCCATGATACGTACGCTGTTGGTGTAGACCGTCAGAGGGATATTGGGCAGTTTTCTGGCTAAATACCAGCAGGTGGAGCTGGCATCCAAAGCCAGCGTCATATCGTTTTCAATATAGGATAACGCTTGCTGAGCCAACTGATCCTTCGGTGAAATATGACTTTTCGCTCGCTGCGCGAAAGTGATCCCCACATCCTGGGTCTGATGGATGCTTTTTGCACAACCATGCCGGCGAATTATCTCCCCCTGAATTTGTAGCTGCCCGAGATCACGGCGGATGGTTTCATGACTGACGTGTAAACTGCGGGCGAGCTGACTCACGCTGAGCGCATCCTGCTGTGCCAGGAGTTCAAGAATGCAGAGATGGCGTGCCTGCTTTATCTTCATAAACGGTTCCATAAACCTGAAAGAAGAAGGCCAGCGTAAAGCGTTTAGACAATGAATACCGCGGTGCATCATTGATTCCCGGTCAGCACCGCGTTCGTCATTTATTTGTATAACGGGCCATAGTGCTGACAGGCGCGGTAATCCTGGCCTGCTTTGTCCATCCCAAACGCTGACCACGCAGAAGGTCGGAAGAGTTGTACATCCGGCAAATTGTGCAGACAGACAGGAATACGCAACATGGCAGCCAGAGTGATCAGATCCGCACCTACATGACCCGGTGTTAGCACCCCATGATTGGCTCCCCAGCAATTCATCATCGTACTGGCATCGTTAAAGGGTTCCTGTCCGGTCAGTCTCGGCGTAAACCACGTTGTGGGCCAGGTGGAATTAGTACGCTGATCCAGCTGCTGATGGACATCCTCGGGCAATTCCACACTCCAGCCTTCTGCCAATTGCAATACGGGGCCAACGCCCTTGATAAGATTGATCCGGCTGAGGGTGAAAGGCATATCGCCAGGCGTAAGAAAGTTCGATGAGAAACCGCCTCCGCGAAAATATTCATGCACTGCCGGGCACCAGAGGGTTTGCGCCAGACAACGTTGTGCGTCTTCAGGCGTCACTTGCCAGTGTGGTTTAATGGTCGGCAGTCCCTGCTCATCGCGCTGTGCACCGCTGCCATCAAGCGCGGCAGAACCGGAGTTGATCAGATGGATAATTCCCTGAGCTGCCCTGCCCGCCAGCTGATGTCCCGTCACGCGAAAAACGGCCTGCGGCGACCAGCAGGTTCGCATATCGGCAAAGATTTGCGCCTTGCCGGTCAGGTAGTGACCGAACAACATTGAGACCGCATTCAGGCTATCGTTTTCTGTCGCCATCAATATCGGCTGACGGGGTCCATTCCAGTCGAAGCTGCTGTTGAGCAAGGCTTCTGCGATATCAGCATTCGGATAATGATCGGTCCAGTGCCTTTGCCCCTGAAACCCACCGGCAATGGTGTTATAGCCTGTCGCCTCTTCATTAAAGCCACGCACCGCCAGTTGCGGGTTACCCTGCATCATGTCGCGTAAGCACAACGCCATCGTCAGTGACTCTTGCAAAATCCGCCGCTTATCGCTGTCAGAACGCTGAAATTCTGGCGGATTAACCTCTTCGCCGTACACAAACCCAGCTTCTGCCCAACTTATCGCCAGTGCCAGTTCCTCTTCGTCATAAATACCGCAGTCTATGCGGCGGCGAAGTTCCGTCATATCAACGCTTTGCACCTGCATGCCTAATGTTTCAGCAAAAAAGTGATGATCAACAATCGATCCGGCGATCCCCATTGAGACACTGCCCACTGACAAATAACTTTTGCCACGCAGACTGGCGACGACCAACCCTGCCCGGACGAAACGCAGCAGTTTTTCCTCTACATCCGCAGGAATATGGGTGTCATCGGCATCCTGTACATCCCGTCCGGAGATGCCGAACGCAGGTAATCCCTGCTGATTATGCGCAGCCAGCGCCGCCGCCAGATAGACCACGCCCGGACGTTCAGTGCCGTTAAACCCCCAAATGGCTTTTGGCCGCAGCGGATCGTTGTCAATCGTTTCGTCGCCATAACACCAGCACGGCGTGACGGTGAGGGTCAGACCGACATTTTCACGACGAAACAGCGCGTCGCAACGCGCCGATTCTGCGCGCCCGGCAATCGTAGTCTCGGCAATCACGCAGCGCAGCGATGAGCCATCGGGATGACGGATACACGATGAGATAAGCTCAGCGGCAGATTCGGCCATCGCCATAGTTTGCGCTTCCAGTGATTCACGCACGCCCATTCTTCGTCCGTCGATAACCGGGCGAATACCAAGTGTAATCGGTTGAGAAATCCAGGATTCAGTCAATGTTTTCATTTTGCGCCCTCACTGGCTAATACACGGTTGGTAATCACATTCTTACGGCGGACAAAGATCAGAGTGATACCCAGAAGCAGCCAGACGCCCATAACGCTGAGTGTTTTACTGTCGGTATCGCGAAGTAACATCACAATCATGCAGCCCAGAATGGCGATACTTAACGTAGCGGTAATGATGTGTAACGCAGGTGATATACGGAAAGAAGACATCTGATAGGCGGGCGTTTTGCGCACACGCCACGAGCAGATAATGCAGACGATTTGTGCCGCCAGAAAGGTGATTGCAGCGGCACTGGCAATATTGGACACCGAAATACCGCACAGGATTGGTATCACCCCGATCAGATACAGCAGGGTCAGCAGTAAATACGGCACGCGGGTTTTAAGACTTACACGCCCGAGGCTGCGCGGCAGCCAGCCATCATCGCAGGCCACCAGCAAACTTTTACTGCCCCACAACATCTGCACATTGGTTATCCCCAGCATGCTGATAATCCCCGCGCCGATACTGAAGAACAGGAAAGATCCCGGTGACATGAAGGATTTTGCGACCACAGTCAGCGGCTGATGTGCCACTTCTGATAGCGGTAAAATTCCGGTTGCGGTGACAGAAACCAGCATATAAATCAGCGCAGCAAACGCCGTGGATCCCATGATCGCCACCGGAATTGCGCGTGCCGGGTTTTTCATTTCACCGGCCAGTTCTGCCACCGTACAGGCACCGTTGGTAACAAACAGCAGCAAAGCCACCGAGGTTGCAAAGGCCGCGAAGCCGTTCGGCAAAAGGGTGGTGAAGTTGTCTATCTCCACTTCCCCGATACCTTCACCGACAAACAGCAACATGCCACATAACATGATAATCGTGAGGATCATACTCAGGCGGGCGCTGAGGGCTGCACCAAGCAAATTTGCCAGATAAATGACCGTTAATATGACGAAACTGACCGCTGTTTTTGGCAGGTCGGGAAAAAAGGCCATCAGATAATCGGAACAGGTCAGCGCATATAACGACAGTGAAACGTGAGTGAGTGAGAAAAACCAGAACACCAAAAAACCACACGTCGGGCTGATTAAACGTGAAGGCCAGCTGTATATTCCGCCGGTGACCGGCAAGGTTGCTGCTAATACTGCATAGGGAATACCGGCAAGAACGGTAATTAATGATGCCACTAAGTATGCCAGGGGTGTTCCACCGCCAGTATTGGCAATAATAACGCCAGTCAGTGCAATTACGCCGCCGCCAATAATGGCTTTAATTGCAGCGAAAAAAATTACCGGCGTGCTGAGTGTTTTAACCAGTTTGTCCGCATTCCGGGAAACCGAAGGTTCGCTCATGATCATTCCTTAATTGAATGAAATAACGCAGCAGAAGATCGAATTAGCGCAGCAAAAAATTATCAGGTCGCAGTGACCATTTGTCTGAGCGCGGACGTTAATAACGTGCGTGAAGTGGCATAGTTCAGGCGAATAAATCCGTCACCGCCCCTGCCGAAATGTGTACCGGGTTCAATCCACACATCACTTTTTTCAAGGAAAAAATGTTGCAGATCGACCTGCTGCAAACGACGACAGTCGATCCACGCCAGATAAAGTGCGTCGCCACCACATCGCTGCATACCCGAATCTTTGAGTATCAGATCCAGTTGTCTGAGGTTATCGCGCAAAGTACTAAGCAACGCGTTCAGCCAAGGCTCACCGTTTCTGTAAGCCGCTTCACAGGCGATAATCCCGGCGATATTCGGGCGCTCAAGCCCGCAGGCCAGATAGTGTTGATGTAAACGCTGGCGCAACTGCGGATTAGAAATAATCAGCGTAGAGGTCTGTAATCCGGCCAGATTAAAAGTTTTGCTGGGTGCGGTGCAGGTAATGCTGATGTCGGAGAATTCCGCGCAGAGGCTGGCAAAAGGCAGGTATTTCACTTGTGAATTGATCACTAAATCCTGATGAATTTCATCTGCTATCACCAAAATATTATGGCGCAGACAACACTCACCAAGCAGCAATAATTCTTCGCGACTCCAGACTTTGCCTATCGGATTGTGCGGGTTACTGAGAATGAAAATTTTCACATCAGGGGTAATCGCTGCCTCGAACTTTTCGATATCCAGCACGTAATCCTGCCCCACAAGCTCCAGCTCCACGGACACAACCCGCCGCTGATTCAGACCAACGCTGTCATGAAAAGGGCCGTATACCGGCATCAGCATAATGACGCCATCACCCGGCGCAGAAAAGGTTTGGATCGTCAGATTCAGGGCGCTGACAATGCCTGGGCTATGCAACATCCATTGCGTTTTTACTGCCCATTGATGGTGAGTATATTGCCAGCCAGCCAGTGCTTCACGCAGGCTTTCAGGCGCGTCGGTGTAACCGTAAATCCCGTGTTCGGCCATCCGGCCCAGTGCCTGATTCACTGCCGGAGGACTGATAAAATCCATGTCAGCGATCCATAGCGGTATCGGCCTTTTGGTCACATTCTCAGGTAGCCAGGGTGAGGGAAAAGCCCATTTCAGCGAGCCATCTGAAGTACGATCGTGAGGATATTCAAAGCAGTGCTCAATTTCATTCATGACATCACTCCTTGTTATTTTTATTATTCAACTCTCAGCCCGTAATGCTTAAATCGCTCCAATACCACGTTAATCTCTTCCTCTGACAGGACTGAAACAGGATTAACTCGTCCTGATACGGCCAGATACAAGCGCGCCAGAACTTCGACTTCCTGAGCCAGCCAAAGGGCTTTATCCAGATCCACTTCGCAGGCAATCATGCCGTGATGTTGTAATAAAGTGGCTTTGCGATCGCGTAATGCAGCCGCAACATTCACGGACAGTTCAACGGAGCCAAAGGTGGCATAAGGAGCACAGGGGATGGTGTTCCCACCGGCGGCGGCAATCATGTAATGAATGGCCGGGATCGGCAGATTGAGAATGGCGACGGCAGTACAGTGCGGCGCGTGGTTATGGACAACAGCGTTAACGTCTGGCCTGACCTGATAGGCTGCCTGATGAAAACGCCACTCGCTGGAGGGAATTTTACCTTCTTCAGATTCTCCGCTGGCGTTCACATACACAATTTGTCCGGCATTCATCTTTTCATAGGCAATTCCCGAGGGAGTAATTAGCATACCTTCCTGATAACGCACGCTGATATTTCCGGCAGTTCCCTGATTTAACCCCATACGGCTCATTTCCAGACAGGCATGAATAATGTTTTCGGCTAATGTGCTTCTCGTCATAAGTGGCCTTTTTATTCGTTAGATAACGTCATAAACAGAACCATCATGTTGAGTGCTATTTTATTTCCAGGAGAAAATCTAAATATGAAGTGTGATGGACGTCATCAAAACAGGAAAGAAACCGGGAGGGCATGATACGCAGAAATAAATAAAAGTGACCTTTTTCGTAATTAATAATTCAAATGGTCAAAAATATAAAAATCCATCAGAAGATATTCTGAGTTGACATGTAAATAAATCCCCGGGGAAAATACTGACGTCCCGTTGGATTAACAGCATCGCTGTACTGGTTTGATTATAAAAAATTGATATAAAAAAGGGAGCCGAAGCTCCCTTTTCAACACTGACGCAAATATAACGATTTAGACTGCGGTTTGGAAAATCACGCCGTCAGCTTTATCCGTATATTCACTCAGCTTGTCGAAGTTCAGATAACGGTAAGTATCCACCGCAGTCTTATCCACTTCAGCCATGTAGCCGAGGTATTCTTCCGGCGTTGGCAGACGTCCCAGCAGGGACGCAATCGCCGCCAGTTCTGCGGATGCCAGATAGACATTGGCACCGTTACCCAGACGGTTCGGGAAGTTACGGGTAGAGGTGGAAACCACGGTAGAACCGTCGGCCACACGCGCCTGGTTACCCATGCACAGTGAACAGCCTGGAATTTCTACACGCGCACCGCTCTTACCAAAGACGCTGTAATAGCCCTCTTCCGTCAGCTGAGCCGCATCCATTTTGGTCGGTGGCGCAACCCACAAACGGGTTGGCAACGCGCCTTTATGGCTGTCGAGCAGTTTACCTGCCGCACGGAAGTGACCGATGTTGGTCATGCACGAACCGATAAACACTTCGTCGATTTTGCTGTTCTGCACGGAAGACAGCAGACGTGCATCATCCGGATCGTTTGGCGCACAAAGGATTGGCTCTTTGATGTCCGCCAGATCGATTTCGATGATCGCCGCGTATTCCGCGTCGGCATCGGCTTCGAGCAGGTTCGGGTTCGCCAGCCACTCTTCCATACCTTTGATGCGACGCTCGATGGTACGACGATCGCCGTAACCTTCAGAGATCATCCACTTCAGCAGCACAATGTTAGAGCTCAGGTATTCTTTGATCGGCGCCTGATCCAGTTTGATCGTACAACCTGCCGCTGAACGTTCTGCGGACGCATCCGCCAGTTCAAATGCCTGTTCTACTTTCAGTTCCGGCAAGCCTTCGATTTCCAGAATACGGCCGGAGAAGAGGTTTTTCTTACCCTTCTTCTCAACGGTCAGATGGCCTTCTTTGATCGCGTAATAAGGGATCGCATGCACCAGATCACGCAGGGTGATACCCGGTTGCATTTTGCCTTTGAAGCGCACCAGAACGGATTCCGGCATATCAAGAGGCATCACGCCGGTCGCCGCAGCAAACGCCACCAGACCGGAGCCCGCAGGGAAGGAAATCCCGATCGGGAAACGGGTATGGGAGTCACCGCCGGTGCCGACAGTGTCCGGCAGCAGCATACGGTTCAGCCATGAGTGAATGATGCCATCGCCAGGGCGCAGTGAAACACCGCCGCGGTTCATGATGAAATCAGGCAGCGTGTGGTGCGTGGTCACGTCAACCGGCTTAGGATACGCGGCGGTATGACAGAATGACTGCATCACTAAATCGGCAGAGAAGCCCAGACACGCCAGGTCTTTCAGTTCATCACGGGTCATCGGACCGGTGGTGTCCTGAGAACCCACGGACGTCATTTTTGGTTCGCAATATTCGTTCGGACGAATACCGGCAACGCCACAGGCGCGGCCCACCATTTTCTGTGCCAGCGAGAAACCTTTGCTGCTTGCAGCAACTGGCTTGGCGATACGGAACACTTCGCTCTGAGGCAGTTTCAGTGACTCACGGGCTTTGGTGGTTAAACCACGGCCGATGATCAGCGGAATACGGCCACCGGCGCGCACTTCGTCGAGCAGTACGTCGGTTTTCAGTTCGAAAGTCGCAATCACTTCGTTGGTTTCGTGGTTACGCACTTCGCCTTTGTACGGGTAGATGTCGATGACATCGCCCATGTTCAGGTCAGAAACGTCCACTTCGATCGGCAACGCACCGGCATCTTCCATGGTGTTGAAGAAGATTGGCGCGATCTTACCGCCGAGAACCACACCGCCGCCGCGTTTGTTCGGCACATGAGGAATATCATCGCCCATGAACCACAGCACGGAGTTGGTGGCTGATTTACGTGAGGATCCGGTACCGACTACGTCACCAACGTAGGCCAGCGGGAAACCTTTTTTGTTCAGTTCTTCGATTTGCTTAATCGGACCGACGCTGCCAGGTTGATCCGGGTGGATACCTTCACGTTCGTTTTTCAGCATAGCCAGCGCGTGCAACGGAATATCTGGACGGGACCAGGCATCCGGAGCCGGTGACAAATCATCGGTGTTGGTTTCACCCGTCACTTTAAACACAGTGACAGTGATTTTTTCAGCCAGTTGCGGACGTGACAAATACCATTCGGCATCCGCCCACGACTGCAGGATTTTCTTCGCGTGTTCGTTGCCGGCGTGTGCTTTTTCTTCCACATCGTAGAAGTTATCAAACATCAGCAGGGTGTGAGACAGCGCTTTCGCGGCGATAGGCGCCAGCGTTTCGCTATCCAGCGCGTCGATCAGCGGGTGAATGTTATAACCGCCCTGCATGGTACCGAGCAGTTCAACGGCTTTTTCAGGAGTGACCAACGGAGAGGTAGTTTCGCCTTTGGCGACTGCAGCCAGGAATCCGGCTTTAACGTAGGCGGCTTCGTCGACGCCCGGTGGAACACGATTAATCAGCAGGTCTAACAGAGTATCTTCTTCGCCTTGCGGCGGATTCTTCAGGGACTCAACCAACGCTGCCATCTGTGAAGCATCAAGTGGCTTAGGGACGATGCCCTCTGCAGCACGCTCGGCTACGTGCTTACGGTATTCTTCTAGCACGACTTTCTCCTCGCTCTCATTGTCATTTATTATGCCTGGCTTCCCTCATCAGACCGCTAGTAATCCTGCAGGGACAGCGGAATATCGGATTGTCTGATGAGTCGGGGACACTGCGGGTATGATTGTTTCTTTGTCGGTTTACGACACATCCTGAACCGGAGCACAGTGTCCTTTAGCGCCGAAGCAGCATAGCAGGATTTTTAGGGGGTGTTAATCTGTTTACAAAAAAGCAACATTAAATTCTTGCTGAATCGTTAAGGGCAAAATAATCCTTTCCGATATGGCGTTCAGGCATCAGCTTACCGCCTTGTAAAGCCCGCAAAGACAAGCGTGTGGAGTAAAAGTTTACTGTTTATAATTCATCTGCAAGCTTCTGCTAAACCTGGTGCATGAAGCGAGTTCTGCCCCTCTGACGAGAAACTGATCGCCTATGAAGACAAACAATAATCTCTCAAGCCATGGCAAAAACTCGCCGCTGGGACACAAGCCATTGGAAGCCATCACTCGCCTGATTGAAGTCTGTTTACCCCATGCCACGCCGGTGGCTACAGACACCCCCAATATCCCCATCACCCTGCGCGCTGAAGACGGCAAGCAGCAAATCATCTTGCTGCTGGAAGGCGATATAAAATGCTATCGGGCCTCTGACAACTTGCTGTATGGCATTGCTGACGCGCCCACTATGCTGGGATTAATGACTTCAGAATACAGCAGCGTCTCTTTTATATTTAAAGGAAATAAGGAAAGTAAGATCAGCGTGCTGCCGCGCGATAAGGCAATCGACCTGATTGCCGAACATGGACTGGTGAGAGAGCTTATCGCCTGTAACACCCGCTTTACCGATTACCGCAACTATCATTCCGATCTGATGATCAGCCGCACCGCCTATGACATTATTTGCGGTCTGTTACTCGAAATAGAACGGTTACCACAAGAAGTCCGCAGAAAAAGCAGCGTGGTAAACTTTATTCTGGAGCGTTCGAATTTAGCACGCAGCGGCGTCATGAAGATTCTGGCGGATCTACGGACAGGGGATTATATCGATATTCAGAACGGGAAACTGATCACCATCAATAAGCGTTTTCCAGACGAATACTGACAGGTAGCAGGCATTGCTTAAAAAATAAAACTTCGCTATATTTTTTGCGGGTTAATTTATTTACCCATTACAGGTTTACTTAATACATGGTAACTATGAAATAAATTCAATTATCGATATTTAATATGGATATTAAGGAGAGTTAAAATGATGGGATGCAATGGTACAGAACATGAGTTCTGGAAGTGCATGGAAAAAACCTTTAAATAACAAGGAACGTTCCGTATGAGAAATATCCTCCTGGTACTTATCCTCGCACTGACATTCCCTTGCCTTGCGCATATAAATGAAGATATCGAATACAGCCGTGACAAATATCTTTTAGCTTACAATAACCTCAACACTAAACTTGAGGAATGCTTATCAGAAATGAAATCCAGGCCATTCATTACTTCGGCTGATATTGAGGGTTTTGATAAAAGAACGGTAAGCATTGCCGTTGTATACCTTGGCACAGTTCAAATCGATCAATGCACCGGGAATGAGCATCATCAGTATATGATCAGGGCATTCGATTACTACGATGCACTCACAGAAGTCAGCATCTACAGCCAGCAAATTAAAACACTTCAGGATAATATTTTTGCTCTTTTACCAGCGGGAAATATAAGATTAGAAAGGGAATATGAGAGCTTTCCCTTAAAAATCAGAACTGAGCTGGAAGCACGCTTAAAAAATAAAAACCTCAGATCCTACCCCTCTTTCCAAAGCAGCCCCCAGTATGATTTTGATGACCAATAATTTAATAACCACGCTTAATGCCTGGTCGGGCTAAGACGTCGTCGTCTATAACAGATCGTTTTTGAAAAGACTCAATTGAGGTCGTCTGTCAGGGCGACCTTTTCAATAGTAGATCATCGTAAACGTCGCTGTGCCGTTCGCACTTCCGCTGCTGAGTGTTTGTCCGTTGAGATAGTAGCGGGCAAAAAAGGGAATACTCAGGCTTCCTTCACTCGCCGAGGGCGTGATTGCCCATTCCTGTCCGATGCCCACGGGCGACGTATCGCCTTTGAGTATCTGAATCCCCACCCCGGTCGCCTGCCCCTCTGCGCCACTGCTGATTTTGATTACGCCGGCGGCCAGCGAATCATCGGCAGTGCCGTCGATACGGATATTCACATTCGCCCCGGCATCACAATTGAGTTCTATGCTGAAAGGGACATCCGGTGAAACACCGCCAGGAGATGTACTGGAAAATTGTCCCTGAGTCACCGTACCCAGTGGCACATTTATTGTGTTATTCAGCACATCGCAGCTTTCCGTTCTGATATTGATATTGCCGGTGTAGGAAAACGTGTTGTTGCCCCCACCCCCGAGGCCTGATTTGCCATACACCCCCAATCCGAAACGGGTCTGGCTTTGCGCCAGTGCCGTATCCGAAATATCGTTGGCGGTTTTGACTAACGATAACGTCACTGTTATCTGATAGCTGAGACTGCTGTCCAGGCTACCCAACGAGGTATTACGCGTATCGCAGCTTACCCCGCCTCCGACCACACGTTGTCCGCTGGAGTTGGTCAGGGCTATACCGATGCCCTCGACGCCGGTGGAGTAAACGCCAGGGAAACCTGCTATTTCAGCACCGGTTCCATAGTAACAGGCGATGATCGGGTCACCGGCGAGTTCGTTGCTGCCGTTTGTACCGCAAGTACCGCTCACATTGAACGTATGCTGACTTCCGGGTATATCCGCGCCAACAGGCAGTGAAGAGGTCACCGCAACCGAACTTAAATCCCAGGACTGAGGCATGGCCGGAGAAGTAGAGCAGGCCGCCCATAATTTGCCAGAAAACAGGGCCAGACAGGCCAGCAGTAACATCATTTTCATAAAGGCCTCATCGACATACGCTGGTGGCCTGTGAGACCGCCGCTTTCTGTGTACCGGATAATGTAAACGGTGCTTCGCACTGTCCCCCTTGCCACGTCACACGGACTGCGCCCTCCTCCGGCAAGCCGCTGAGATAAAGTTGCCCGATGTCTCCGACAATGGCGCGGTTCTGCTTATCGCCCACCACAAAGGCTTCTGCACCGAAAGGTACAGGCTGCCCGTGATAGGTCAGATTGAGTAATAACCGGTTGCCTGAGCGCGTAGTAAAAGAGGCCATAACGACAGCACCGGCAGTGGGAACAACCGAAAGGATGTTGTCGTCAATATCAACGTTCTCATCCAGTGATGTGGTGTCCAGCGCCACGCGGGTTCGCTTATAAGGACTGAGGTAATTCACCACGGCATAGCCGCGCCAGTCGGTATACACGCCGGTGTTATTTTGCAATTTCACTCCCGCCGCCCCCGGCGCGCGGACAATGGCAATGGCGGAGAGATCGCTGGCAAGAGGCTGCGCGAAAGTGACGCCGAAGGGATGACCCACAATCGCGCCCTGCCAGCCGTAATTGACCTGATGCGTGTCCTGATTGTAGTTGTAGCCCCCGCTGAGCTGAGCGGCGCTGCCGAGATAATTCAGGCTGGCGCTGCCGCTGTTTCCCTGCCCGTGAGTGCCATAGCCTTCACTGACGGCATAAGAGAGGTTGTTATCCTCAAGCAGCATGCCGTTGATGCCGGTCTGATAAAGCGTCCGCCCATGGCTCGCGCTGTTTATGTTAGCCGTGGCCCAGGCGTTAGGCAGCCAGCGCGCCAGAGGAATACTGACATTAAACGCGATCTGTTTATCGCTTTCAGTACCGTAAGTCCGGTTATCCGTTACCGATAAGGCGTAATCGATACTGGCAATATTAACGTTGTAACTGATCCCGAGACTGCGCTGGTTAATTTGCGACTGTCGGTAGTTTTGCTGGTACCAGGAAAGGGAAAGTGATCCCCACTGCCCGTTGTTAATCATCTGGGTCAGGTTAAGACGATACTGTTCCCGTGGCTGACCATAGTAAGTCCCGTTGCTTTCGTCCTGACGCCAGTTACTGGCATCACTGAAATGATAAAAATCCCCGGCAAATCGGATCCCGGCCAGCGACAGCGTGGAGCCTGTCGCGGCAACGCTTTTGGCATATTGCAGCCGGTACGCCACGCCCTTTTCCCGCTGACTGTCAGTCAGCTCGCTGTTGGCCAGCGTGGTATCAAACGACAGGGATCCAAAATCCCCGACCATAGTACCGACACCGGCATTCGCCGCTTTATAGTTCTGCGCCAGCTGACTGCCGCCAAACAGGGTCACGCCATAACCCAGTCCGTAAATCAGTGACCCCTGAAGAAATTCAGGCTCGTCTCCCCCGGACTGATAAGTACGGTATTTCCCCAGCGTCATGGCGTATTTCAACCGGCCTTCGCGCTGCATGATCGGGATAGCGGAAAATGCCTGGGTAAAATGTCGCTCTTCGCCATTACTTTCCCTGACCGTCACATCCAGATCTCCGGAGGCTGAAGTCGGGTATAAATCGTTAATGCTGAAAGCGCCGGGCGGTACATAGGTCTGGTAGATCACCATGCCGTTTTGCCTGATCGTCACCTGCGCGTTGCTTCTGGCAATGCCGCGGATCACCGGCGCGAAGCCGCGAAGGCTGTCCGGCAACATGTTGTCATCCGAGGAGAGCTGTACGCCGCGAAACGAAAAGCTGTCAAAGATATCCGCAGGTGTGGTGCTTTCTCCGGCGATAAATTGCCCTTTAAGCACCGGCACATCACGCTGGAGAAAACTGTAGGCCGAGTCCCAGTCCTGCTGCGACTGACCGTCAATGTTGCGGCTGTAACGCCATGTGCTGTAGTTGCGCAGCCGCCAGCCGCCCCAGTTGGCACCGCTTCTCAGGCTCAGAAACTGGCTCTGATCGCTGCCGCCTGAATTTTGCCAGGTACGGGCACCACTGAGGTTGTAATTAAGCAGCAAGGCTGGCGTTCCCTCATCCCATAACTCAGGACTGACCGCGCCCCTTGCCAGCGTGTCGAGCAATCCCTGAGGGATGGTGATCAGCAGCTTCTGACGCGAAAAGTCAAACTGGCTCACCACTCCGGGCATCAGCGGCGTGAAATCCTCAACCGGCTTTTGTGCGGGCCAGTCACGTAATGCCGGAATGCTGCGGGTTCTGAGCCCCAGATTTTGCCACTGCGTCGGGGTAAAAAGTGGGGAAAGCGTCTGGTCATGCTGGGCAATAAAAGTCACATCCTGCCGCCCTTTCGGCACATTGTTCACCAGCACATCCACACGGTAGACACCGGGGGTCTGCCCGCCTGCCCGGGAAAATTGCGATAAATCCACCGGCGCGCCAGGGTGTTCAATTTCCAGCGCCTGCACGTTGAAGCGGTCATCCGCGCGTGTTTCAGAGGTTCCCAAAACAATCCCGGCCAAAAGCCATGACCGCAAAGTGAAGGATGAAAGATGCGTAACGACATGATTTTTATTCATAACATGCCTCAGCGCAGCCGGTTTTTTTCCACTGAACTGGCACCGCCATAATCATTGACGACCTGCCAGCTGACCTCACCAGCAACCGCCCCCTGAGGCCAGGGATAGCGGGCTTCCCCAAAAGGCGGAACCATTGTGTTGCCTGTCGCCACATGATTGCTGCCGAGGTTCAGCCTGAAAAAGGTGAAGTAATAAGGTGTCGGATTGGTCACCCGCAGGTCTGAGCCCTGACGGGAGAACTGCAACTGCCGCCAGGCGCTTTGCCCTGCGGGTGTGAGCAACGCTGCCGGCCGGTAAAAAAGCTTCAGGCGCGTCTTCACCACAATTTGCAATAAACCGGCGGGGGCGTTTTCAGGCAGACGGGGGATAGATTTGATATTTAGCCAGAACAGGGATTCGCGATCTTCAGGCAGCAGGCCGCCCGTGCGGATAATCCGCAGACTGTTATCTTCCCCGGCATTCAGCCGTAATAGAGGGGGGGTTACGACAAAAGGTGCGGGGACGGAGGACTTTTGCGTCCCGTCAGGACCGTTATTATCTACCCATGACTGGATCAGAAAAGGCTCTGCTTGTGCTCCCTGATTACTGACGGTAAGTGAGGCTTCTTTTTTATTGCCCTGATATATCACCCGTGTGGCTTCTGTAATCACACCCGCATAAACCGTGGGAACAGAAAAGAGAATGAATAACATCCCTGATAAAATAATAAAAAGACGCCGCATATATTCCTCTCATACTTCCGTCAATAAAAATAAAAGACATCCGCGTCTGAATCTCTGGCATCCTTGCCAGTTTAAAGAGATTATTTTTGATTCTTATTATTGATAATTAATGGTGAACTGTGAGGTCCCGTTTGCCGCACCTTCGCCTACAGTTGCCCCGGTACTTCTGTAGCGGGCGATAAAGTTCATATCCACCCCTTCAGAGGTTGCATCAATGGGATAAAAACGTGAGGCCGTATAAAGAGGAATGGGTGTCCCCTGATTATCCGCAATTTCAATGCCTACGCCGGTTGCGCCACCGGTCACTTCCAGTAGCTGGTTATCCACAGCATCAGCGGTACCGTCGAATTTGACCGCAGCAGCCGTGAAAGTTGCCGGGCAGTTGGTGAGTGAAATCGTAAACGCGGTCGGCGAAGAAGTATCACCGGCTGCCGTAAATGAGGTCGCGGCGACAGTGCCTAAATCCACATTAATGGATGCATTACTTCCGCCATTCACATCACATGTCGTGGCAACGATTTGTCCGATGAAATTAATGGTGCCATCAGCTGCATGTACGACGGTATGACTGAAACACAGCACACTACCGAGAAGTAAAATAAAAGAATTACGCTTGTTCATGAAATAATACCTGAGATTAAAATTGAATAAATTCCACCAGATTCATTTATCAAAGCTGGCGATATACATCCACTTTAAACAAGCAGGTACATTTGAGGTAATCACATCCCCCTCACATTATTTTATCGATAATATTAAGAGAAAGAAAATAAATGAATGAGGATGTAATGAGATAAATGAGAACGGGGGTGGAGTGTGCTATAGAGGAAAAAGGCAAAAAACCGGAAATGGAAAAATTTCCGGTTCAGACATGGACGACTTATTGCATAGAAACCTGGCGCACAAACTCTTTTCTGAGCTGCATGCTGTATTCCTTGCCGTAAAACTGCGTGGCAACGTCTGGTTGCACCACGTCTGTTTTCACTTGTTTGTTCATCGGCACCGCGCCAAAAGCGACATTCAGCGCCCGCTGGGTTTCAGCTTTCGTTAACCAGTTCAGAAACACCGCCGACGCCGCAGGATGTGTGCTGTTTGCGGCAATAGCCGCAATATTGCCCCCTCCCGGCATACCAAAAGCCGGAATATAAAATTTCAGGCGGCCGGTAATCGCCCCGGATTTTTGCAAACCCGCCAGATGATCTTCCCTGGCGGGCACCAGCAATAATTCGCCATCATTCAGACGGGTCAGGCTATCTGCACCCGATGCGGTCTGGGTGATTTTTTCTTTATTACCGACAAACCATTCCCAACCCTTTTTCCAGTTTTTAATAATGGCAGGATCGACTTGCGTAGCATCGGCATCAAAAGTGCCTGAGGAGAGGGTGACTACGCGCTGAATAAAGGCTTCGCCTGCTCCGCCGTTATTTGGATCGTTGTAACCAAACTTCTTCGGATTCGCATCGATAAAGTGTTGTAAATCATCGAGTGATTGCGGCAAAGGTTGATTGCCCATCTGTTGCGGATCGTAAGCCATACCGGTTTGGTTGCCCCAAAAGGCAACCGCATATCCTTCGGTATCCACACTTTGCAACTGATGCACTGCATCTTTGAAGCCTGGCAGCCAGGCTACCTGCACCAGGGCATTTGCTTTACGGATGATCGGTAACTGCGCCACCGACAAAGCCACCACGTCCATTTTGCCTTTTTCACGGCGTGCTTCCGCCAGCAGTTTATTCATGTTGCCATCGATCGACCCTTCCGGAATACGCACTTTAATTGCGTACTGTTTCTCAAAATCAGCCACGAAACTGCGCCATTGCGGTTGTAAATACCAGACGTTAAATGTCACTGAGCCTTCTTTTTTGGCCTGTGCGACGACAAGATCCCAATCTTGTTGCGCCAGTGGCGTGGCGGTCGCTACCCCGCTCAATAACATGCCACCGAGAAGTAAAACCGTGCCTGTTTTCATGATAAATGACTCCCTCATCAAGGATTACGCCTTGCCGGTTGACTGTGACAGATAATTCCCTTTCAACAGCTTCTCAATAATGACCATCAGGACTACATTCGGGATCACAAGGATCATTGAGACTACCGCCGCATCCGGGCGCACAAAGGAATAGCCGAGGAAAGAATAAAGAATGGTCGGCACGGTAATAAAATCTGGCGCGCCCAGGACGTATGAAATGCTGAACTCTTCTAAACTACGCACCAGACAAAAAATCAACGCGGCCAGGAAACTGGGCTTGAGCATCGGTAAAAAAGCATTGCAGAACGTTCCCCAATAGCTGGCACCGAGATCGCGACTGGCATCAATTAAATCCTGCGGCACCGCTTTAAACCCTGCGGACATAATGCGGATCGAGTAAGGCAGCGTCAGCACAGTGTGCCCTAACACGATGCTGATAAACGGGTTGCTGATATTCAGATTCATCAGCATGGCACTGAAGAAAATCCCGATGATCATACCTGGCATAACCAGTGGGATCAGCGTGAGCATTTCCGCAACGGCTTTGCCACGAAAAGTCATGCGCCCAAACGCATAAGCGGTCGGTAACGACAGCAGTAAACTCAGCATCGCCACGGCGGGCGCAATGGTGTAGCTGTTAAAGAGGGCTTCTGACAGCGAAGTTTGCTGCCACACCTGTATCCAGCGGTTAATCGACAACACTTGCGGAAATAAGTCCGGATAGCTCCACGGGTGTTGCGGGTCAACCAGCGACCATAAGATAGCCATTGAAAATGGCAGTCCAAGCCAGACCAGATTGACCAGAACAAAAAACAACAGTGAAATCCTGACGATCAGGCGTCCATTCGCCGTTCGGTTCATTTGACCTCTCCTTTGCGGGTGGCGAGGGGTGTCAGGAGGACGGCGATAAGCAAGGTGCCCAATGCTGCCGTCAGCATGATAATCACGGCAATAACCGCAGAGTTATTCCATTCCCCGTATTCCATGGCTGTGGCCTGCATCAGGCGAGCCAGTGAGTAGGTATTGCGCGGGCCAGCGACAGAGAAGAAAGCAAAGTCGCCCAGCGCACCGATAAAAATAAGGGTCAGGGACACTTGCACTGCGGGTAGCGTCAGGGGAAAAATAACGTCCCGAAAACAGCGCCATCGGCTGGCACCCAGGTTACTCGCCGCGTCTAATATGTCGGTACGGATTGCGTTAACTGAGCCACCAACCAGAATCAGCGCGAACGGCAGATTCTTCCAGATTTGTAAGATAACGACGCCCCAGCCAAAGTCATCGTTCTGCATACGCAGCGGTTGATCAATAACGCCCAGCGCCAGCAATAGCTCATTGATCACGCCGTGATAAGCAATGATATTGATGAAAAGAAATGCCGCCACGAGGCCGGGAATAAACATCGGCGCACGCAGCACAGCAACAATACCTTCTTTCGCTACCAGCGGCTGACGGAGCCACAACGCCAGCGGGTAAGAGAGCAGCACCGCACCAAAAGCCCCCAATATTGAGACTTTAACCGAATAGAACAGCGCGCTGTGCAGCACCGGATCTTGTAATACGCTTTGCCAGTATTCGAGCGAAAACTGGCTGTCGCCGGAAAGATTGAAATAGCCGATGCTTTGTACCAGCACCACGTAAAAGGTCGATCCCATCAGCAACACAATAGTGCCTAGTCCACTGATCATCAGCAGCCAGGCAGTCAGCTCATTACGCCATTTCATCATGCCCCTCCGCTACCGGCTCGAGGAAGTGAATCGCGTCCTCGGGTAAACGGAAGCAAACCCGCGCCCCGCTTTCGGCCTGCGGTTTTTTGATCAGTTGCAGACGTACCGACAATTTACCGTCATCGTTATCGCCCCATGCTTCGGTCAGGTTGCCCATAAACGCCATTTTGCGCAGCGTGAGGAAGAAATGGTTATCGCCGGTTTGTGGCTGTGGCACAAAGCGCGCATCTTCAGGCCGCCAGCAGATATAGCAATGCTCAGCAAGCGGGGGACGCGGAGAACGTACGTAAAACTCACCTAACTGGCAGCGAACCCGATAAAAACCAGGCTGTTCCGCAGGCGTGATGTGGGCGATATCAATATTGGCCGCACCAATAAAATCGGCGACGAAACGGTTAGCAGGACGGTAATAAATCTCTTCTGGTGGCCCTATTTGCTCCACATTGCCCGCATTGAGCACCACGATCTTATCGGACATGGTCAACGCTTCGGCCTGATCATGGGTGACATAAATGGACGTGAGTTGATATTGCCGCTGTAACTCTTTGATTTCAAAACGCACACTTTCACGCAGTTTCGCATCCAGATTGGACAGCGGCTCGTCAAACAGCACCACATCCGGGCGCGTAACCATCGCTCTGGCCAGCGCCACCCGCTGCTGTTGCCCGCCAGAAAGTTGCACCGGCATTTTCAGGTGCTGATCCTGCAAGCCAACCTGCTTCAACACCTCCGCCAGACGCAGTTGCTGCTCGGCAACAGGTAAGCGTTTTTGCTTCAAACCAAAACAGATGTTGTGCGCCACATTCAGGTGCGGAAACAACGCGTACGACTGAAAACACATTGCGGTGTTGCGCTTTTCCGGCGGCAAATTATTAACGGATTGCCCGTTAATCAGAATGCGTCCGCTGTCAGGCTGATGAAACCCGCCGATCATTTTAAGTAACGTGGTTTTACCACATCCGCTCGGGCCAAGCAGGGTGACAAATTCACCTTCTTCGGCGGTAAAGGAGATCTCGCGGGCAGCGTAAAACGCGCCAAATTGCTTTGTGACCTGTTCCAGTGAAAGTGTCGACATAGTGTACAAATCCTCTGTTAAAACTCGTCGATTAAATTTACACACTAAATATAAAATTTATGTAACAAAGATCCTCAAAACCAAAAACAACACTAAGAGCGAAAATAAAACCAATAAACATCAAATAATTAACATGAAAACATTGCCGGGATATAAATTTCACTTCTCTAATTAAGTTTATATAGTAAATTTAATATTCAAACTTTGGAATCACATGAGGAACAACCATGGCGTTTAACTTTCATCAGGCCGCACAGGGCATCGTGCTGGCAAACAGTCACCGCGGATACTCCAGCCGTTATCCGGAAAACACTCTGCCCGCGTTTATCGGAGCAAAAAAAGCAGGGACGCATTGCATTGAGTTAGATATTCATCTGACCGCAGATAATCATCTGGTGGTCACACACGATCACCGCATTGATCGCGTGTCGACCGGCACCGGTTTTGTCGAGCAAATGACGCTCGCGCAGTTACAGCAATTTGATTTCGGCGTTAAGTACCATGCGCAATTTGCTGGCACGCCGATCCCTTTATTGCAGGATATTCTGCGTTGGGCGGCAGAGAATGGCATGGGCCTGATCGTGGAAGTGAAGCAACGTCGCCGACATGACGAATTTGTGCATCATCTGGTTGCCTTGTTGCAGTCAATGCCAGAGGCGCTGTCACATATTCAGTTGCTTGGGTTTAATCATGTGTTGATTAACCGCGTCAAAGCCCTGATCCCAGATTTAGCATTGCAGGTCGTGACGCTGGAGCGTTACAACAGTCAACTGGCCGCCGTGCAACATTCCCACGCCAGTTGTGTCTGTTTTGAATATGAGTTCGCCCATGTTGACGATCTTCGCGCCTATAAACAGGCGGGACTGGGGGTACGCATGTACCTGCATGAAGTGAAAAATGGCATGACGCCACTGGAGCAGTACCAGCACAAATTCGGGTATGATAGTCGCCCCGAGATCATGGGCTGGCTGCGTGAAGGTCTGATCGATATGCTCAGCCATGATGATCTTCCGTACCTGCAGGCGCTGATTGAAGAAGCGGGACTGCGCTGGGCCTGATAACAAAAATGATAGCCATATTATGAATGTAAAACCTGACCATCTGGAACTGCGTCCTACCCAACGTTTGCTGCTGGAGCTGATTCGTCGCCATGCACCGGTAACACGCGCCGAACTGGCGCGCTATTCAAACCTCACCGCGGGGGCAATCACCCAACAATGCCGGGAGCTTTTATTTTCGGGTCTGGTTATCGAAGGCGAACGCAATATGGGACAGCGCGGACAACCGTCGCTGCCCCTGCGGCTTAATCCTGGCGGCGCGTGTGCGGTCGGGCTGGCTTTCAGCCCTGGCTTTATCGACATGACGCTGGTCGATCTCAGTGGCCGCAAACTGTTCAGTATTTCTGAGCCTCATCAGGAAAATCAGCCACTCGCCACCACACTAAAACAGATTAAAAATCTGGTGGAGCAGACGTTAAAAAAACGCCAGCTTCAACATGCGCGCATCCTCGGCATGGGTTATGCCGTGCCGGGTTTTCTAAAGCCCGATGGCAAAAAGCGCCACTGTGTGGCCTGGCTTTCAAGCTGGCGCGATGTCGACCTGCAACAGGCGTTTGAGGACAATTTGCCGTGGCCGACATGGGTTGAAAACAACGCCAATGCCTCGGCGATTGGCGAGCTGTATTCAGGTACGTGGAATTCCTATCGTGACATAACGTTTATCGATCTTGGTTACGGGATTGGTGCCGGGATTATCGCCGATGGCAAACTCCTGCGCGGCGGGTTTTTGAATGCCGGTGAAGCCGGTATGGCATTTCCCGGTGATAAACCGCGTCCATCCTATAAAGACCTGGTCGCGACGCTCACTCAGGCAGGGCTAAGCGAAGCGCAACTACCGGCACTCACCGCAGAACAGCACCCCTTGCTGGAATCCTGGTTTTCACGCTGTTGCGATCAGGTCGAGCAGAGCATCATGGGATGTCTGCAATGGCTGGATCCACAATTGATTATTTTAGGTGGGGCCATGCCGAAAACCATCACCGAAAGGCTGGCAGAGGTTTTAACGCTAAGACTTGATGCCAGGCTTGATCCAGACCGCCCGAAAGTGCGGCTGGTGAACTCCCCGATGGGTGCCGAAAGCGCCTCGTGGGGCGCGGCGATGATCCCGTTGTATCAGGTGATTAATCAGGCATAATCCGCCGGGCAAAAAAAAACGCCTCCGGAGAGGCGTTTATCAGCAAAGGAGAAAATTATTTTTTCTTCGCTTTCGGGTTTGGCAGGTCGGTAATGCTGCCTTCGTAGATTTCTGCTGCCAGACCCACGGACTCATGCAGAGTCGGGTGAGCATGGATGGTCAGCGCGATATCTTCTGCATCACAACCCATTTCGATTGCCAGACCGATTTCACCCAGCAGCTCGCCGCCGTTGGTACCGACAATCGCACCACCGATAACACGGTGAGATTCTTTGTCGAAGATCAGTTTGGTCATACCGTCTGCACAGTCGGAAGCGATAGCACGGCCTGAAGCGGCCCACGGGAAGGTGGCGGTTTCGTAGCTGATGCCTTTTTCTTTCGCTTCTTTCTCAGTCAGACCAACCCAGGCAACTTCTGGCTCAGTGTAGGCAATGGATGGAATGACTTTCGGATCGAAGTAGTGTTTCTTGCCAGAGATAACTTCGGCAGCCACGTGGCCTTCGTGAACACCTTTGTGCGCCAGCATTGGCTGACCGACGATGTCGCCGATGGCAAAGATGTGTGGCACGTTGGTGCGCATTTGTTTGTCGACGTGAATGAAGCCACGGTCGTCAACTTCAATGCCTGCGGCGCCCGCTTCCAGCAGTTTACCGTTAGGAACACGGCCGATAGCCACCAGCACGGCGTCGTAACGCTGTGGTTCTGCAGGGGCTTTCTTGCCTTCCATTGTAACGTAGATGCCGTCTTCTTTGGCTTCTACCGCGGTCACTTTGGTTTCCAGCATCAGGTTGAATTGCTTGCTGATTTTCTTGGTGAAGACTTTCACCACGTCTTTATCAGCCGCAGGAATCACCTGATCGAACATTTCTACCACGTCAATCTGCGAACCCAGCGCGTGGTAAACGGTGCCCATTTCCAGACCGATGATGCCGCCACCCATCACGAGCAGACGCTCAGGGACGGTTTTCAGTTCCAGCGCATCGGTAGAATCCCATACACGCGGGTCATCATGTGGAATGAATGGCAGTTTGATTGGACGGGAACCCGCCGCAATGATGGCATTGTCGAAAGTGATGGTCGTAGGACCGTTTTCGCCTTCAACAACCAGAGTATTTGCGCCAGTAAATTTGCCCAAGCCGTTCACGACTTTGACTTTACGGCCTTTCGCCATACCTGCCAGACCACCGGTCAGCTGGTTGATGACTTTTTCTTTCCAGACACGCACTTTGTCGATGTCAGTTTTCGGCTCACCGAAAACAATACCGTGTTCTGCCAGTGCTTTTGCTTCAGAGATCACTTTCGCGACGTGCAGCAGAGCTTTTGAAGGGATACAACCTACGTTCAGGCACACGCCACCGAGAGTGGAATAACGCTCAACCAGTACGGTTTCAAGACCTAAATCAGCGCAACGGAAAGCAGCAGAATAGCCCGCAGGGCCAGCCCCAAGTACCACGACCTGAGTTTTAATTTCAGTACTCATCATGACCTCTTAATTTATGTCCGGCGGGTCTGACGTCATTTTTATGTCGCAACGCCCATCATCCACCGGGTCGTTCTATCCGCCCGCAGTTTACAAAATTGTTAACAAATTTGAAACAACAAACGGCATACGATTTGTGCTTAGCGCCCGAAAATCCCAAACAGCATGAAGAGATTATCAGAAAAAAGCCGGCCGATTGGCCGGCTTTTCACTTACATCACCAGACGGCGAATGTCAGACAACACGTTGTTGATGATGGTGATGAAGCGCGCACCATCGGCACCGTCAATAACACGGTGGTCGAAGGAGAGCGACATTGGCATCATCAGACGCGGTGTGAACTCTTTACCGTTCCAGACTGGCTCGATAGCAGACTTGGAAACACCGAGGATAGCCACTTCCGGCGCGTTGACGATTGGCGCGAAGTGGGTCGTCCCGATACCACCGAGGCTGGAGATAGTGAAGCAACCGCCCTGCATTTCGCCAGCAGTCAGCTTACCGTCACGGGCTTTCTTGGAGATAGCCATCAGCTCACGGGACAACTCGGCGATGCCTTTCTTGTTCACGTCTTTGAAGACCGGAACAACCAGACCGTTTGGCGTATCAACCGCCACACCGATGTTGATGTATTTTTTCAGCGTCAGTTTCTGACCATCTTCGGACAGGGAACTGTTGAAGCGTGGCATCTGCTCAAGGGCAGCGGCAACGGCTTTCATGATGAAGACCACTGGAGTGAATTTCACGTCCAGTTTGCGTTTAGCGGCTTCATCGTTCTGCTGTTTACGGAACGCTTCCAGCTCAGTGATATCGGTTTTGTCGAAGTGCGTAACGTGCGGGATCATCACCCAGTTACGGCTCAGGTTCGCACCAGAAATTTTCTGGATACGGCCCAGTTCGACTTCTTCAATCTCACCGAACTTGCTGAAGTCAACTTTCGGCCAAGGCAGCATGCCTGGCAGACCGCCACCCGTTGCTGCTGCCGGCGCGGCTTCAGCACGTTTGACCGCATCTTTCACATAAGTCTGAACGTCTTCGCGCAGGATACGACCTTTACGGCCAGTCCCTTTCACTTTCGCCAGGTTAACGCCGAACTCACGGGCCAGACGACGGATAACCGGCGTGGCGTGAACGTAAGCGTCGTTCTCAGCGAATTCGCCTTTGCTTTCAGCTTTAGCTGCAGCCGGAGCCGCCGCTTTCTGTTCCTGTTTCGCAGGAGCAGCCGCTTCTTCTTTCTTAGCCGCCGGAGCAGCAGGCGCAGCGCCTTCTACTTCGAAGACCATGATCAGAGAGCCGGTGCTGACTTTGTCGCCCGCAGCGATTTTGATTTCTTTTACGGTACCCGCGAACGGTGCCGGGACTTCCATTGAGGCTTTGTCGCCTTCAACGGTGATCAGTGACTGTTCTGCACTGATTTTGTCGCCAACTTTAACCATGATTTCAGTGACTTCAACTTCGTCGCCACCGATATCAGGCACGTTCACTTCTTTGCTGCCGGACTGAGCCGGTGCAGCAGGTGCCGCGTCTGATTGGGTTTCTGATGCTGCGGCTGGTGCGGCTGCACCAGAACCTGCCACTTCGAAGACCATGATCAGAGAACCGGTGCTGACTTTGTCGCCCGCAGCGATTTTGATTTCTTTCACTTTACCCGCGAACGGCGCAGGGACTTCCATAGAGGCTTTGTCGCCTTCTACGGTGATCAGCGATTGTTCAGCTGTCACGGTGTCGCCTACTTTAACCATGATTTCAGTGACTTCAACTTCGTCGCCACCGATGTCTGGTACGTTCACTTCTTTGCTTTCGCTGGAAGCAGGGGCAGCAGCAGCGCTCTCTTGAACATTAGCTTCTGCTTTGGCTTCCTGTTTCGCAGGTGCTGCATCAGCAGCACCGTCAGCGGCTTCAAAGATCATGATCAGTTTGCCGGTTTCGACGGTATCGCCGACCGCAACTTTAATTTCTTTGACCACGCCAGCTTGTGGAGAAGGCACTTCCATAGAAGCTTTGTCGCCTTCAACGGTGATCAGCGATTGTTCAACTTCAACCTTATCGCCCACCTTCACCATAATTTCGGTGACTTCCACTGCATCTGCACCGATGTCCGGTACGTTAATTTCAATAGCCATCTGTCTTTACCTCTTATGCCAGACGCGGGTTAACTTTTTCTGGGTTGATATCGAATTTCTTAATGGCTTCAGCCACTACAGACGTTTCGATTTCACCGCGTTTAGCCAATTCACCCAGCGCAGCAACCACAACGTAGGACGCATCCACTTCGAAGTGGTGACGCAGGTTTTCGCGGCTGTCTGAACGACCGAAGCCGTCAGTACCCAGTACGCGATAATCGCTGGCCGGAACGTAAGTACGAACCTGTTCAGCAAACAGTTTCATATAGTCGGTGGACGCAACTGCTGGCGCGTCGCTCATCACCTGGGCGATGTACGGAACGCGTGGGGTTTCAGTCGGGTGCAGCATGTTCCAGCGCTCACAGTCCTGACCGTCACGGGCCAGTTCAGTGAAGGAAGTAACGCTATAAACGTCAGAACCCACACCGTAGTCTTTGGACAGGATCTCAGCCGCTTCACGTACGTGACGCAGAATAGAACCGGAGCCCAGAAGCTGCACTTTACCTTTGCTGCCTTCCAGCGTATCCAGCTTGTAGATACCCTTACGGATGCCTTCTTCCGCGCCTTCCGGCATGGCTGGCATGTGGTAGTTTTCGTTCAGCGTAGTGATGTAGTAATAAATGTTTTCCTGCGCTTCACCGTACATACGCACCAGACCGTCATGCATGATGACAGCGACTTCGTAAGCGTAAGACGGGTCGTAAGAAATACAGTTAGGGATAGTCAGAGACTGAATATGGCTGTGACCATCTTCGTGTTGCAGACCTTCACCGTTCAGGGTAGTACGACCAGAAGTCCCGCCGATCAGGAAGCCACGCGCCTGCTGGTCACCCGCTGCCCAGCACAGGTCGCCGATACGCTGGAAACCGAACATGGAGTAGTAGATGTAGAACGGGATCATTGGCAGATCGTTGGTGCTGTAAGACGTCGCTGCGGCCAGCCATGAAGACGCGGCGCCCAGTTCGTTAATACCTTCCTGCAGGATCTGACCTTTCTCGTCTTCTTTATAGTAAGCAACCTGCTCACGGTCCTGCGGGGTGTACTGCTGGCCGTTCGGGCTGTAAATACCAATCTGACGGAACAGACCTTCCATACCGAATGTACGCGCTTCGTCGGCGATGATCGGGACCAGACGGTCTTTAATGGAGTCGTTTTTCAGCATCACGTTCAGGGCACGGACGAAAGCGATAGTGGTAGAGATCTCTTTCTTCTGCTCTTCCAGCAGTTGTGAGAAGTCTTCCAGTTTCGGCATTTCCAGCTTCTGAGTGAAGTTTGGCAGACGAGTCGGCAGGTAGCCTTTCAGCGCGGCACGACGCTCATGCAGGTATTTGTATTCTGCAGAGTCTTTTTCCAGAGTGATGTACGGCAGTTTTTCCAGATTTTCATCGGTAACTGGCACGCTGAAGCGATCACGGATATAGCGAACGCCATCCATGTTCATTTTCTTCACCTGGTGAGCAATGTTTTTACCTTCGGCAGCGTCGCCCATGCCATAACCTTTAATGGTATGCGCAAGGATAACGGTCGGCTGGCCTTTGGTGTTCTGTGCTTTGTTCAGTGCAGCGAAGACTTTCTTCGGATCATGACCACCACGGTTCAGCGCCCAGATTTCGTCGTCGGTCATATCTTTGACCAGCGCAGCGGTTTCAGGGTATTTGCCGAAGAAGTGCTCACGAACGTATTTGCCGTCACGGGACTTGAAGGTCTGGTAGTCGCCATCCACGGTTTCGTTCATCAGCTGGATCAGTTTACCGCTGGTGTCTTTACGCAGCAGTTCATCCCAACGGTTGCCCCAGATGACTTTGATCACGTTCCAGCCAGCGCCTGCAAAGATGCCGTCCAGTTCGTTGATGATTTTTCCGTTACCGGTGACAGGGCCATCAAGACGCTGCAGGTTACAGTTGATGATGAAGCACAGGTTGTCCAGTTTCTCACGGGTCGCGATGGTGATCGCACCTTTGGATTCTGGTTCGTCCATTTCACCGTCGCCCAGGAACGCGTAAACGCGCTGTGCGGACGTGTCTTTCAGGCCACGGTGTTCCAGATATTTCAAGAACTTAGCCTGGTAGATTGCACCGATCGGGCCCAGACCCATGGATACGGTCGGGAACTGCCAGAATTCAGGCATCAGTTTAGGGTGCGGATAAGACGACAGACCTTTACCGTGAACTTCCTGACGGAAATTGTTCATCTGGTCTTCAGTCAGGCGGCCTTCAAGGAAAGCACGCGCATACACGCCCGGAGAGATGTGGCCCTGGAAGTACACCAGATCGCCGCCGTCTTTCTCGTTGCGCGCACGGAAGAAGTGGTTGAAGCACACTTCGTACACGGTCGCTGAAGACTGGAAGGACGCCATGTGGCCGCCGAGTTCCAGGTCTTTCTTGGACGCACGCAGAACGGTCATGATGGCGTTCCAGCGGATAGCGGTACGAATGTTACGTTCCAGCTCCAGGTTACCCGGGTATTCAGGTTCGTCTTCAACAGCGATGGTATTGACGTAGTTACGGCTGGCTGCACCAGCAGCGACGCTCACGCCGCCCTTACGCGCTTCACTGAGAACCTGGTCGATCAGGAACTGTGCACGCTCAACACCTTCTTCACGGATGACCGATTCGATCGCTTGTAGCCAGTCGCGAGTTTCGATCGGATCCACGTCATTATTTACACGTTCTGACATGGTGCTTTTCCTTATCTGTATCTAATACGTTGGTTTATCTGGAGCCTGTCTTCCTGCGCTCTTTTAAAACGGTCCTCGTGATGAGAAAGCGCACGAAGACAGGCCCGTCATGTAGTTGCCGTGAGCCCTCAAATGAAGACTCTAAAAATTAACCTCGTGGGTTAACTTTCATCTTTTCGTTGCTGGAGCCGTCGTAAAGACCGATCCCGCCGGGTGTGTTCCCTGCTGAGATCCAGCAAAACTTCTTCAATGAACGCCAGGTGACGGTGAGATGCGGCACGCGCTTTTTCTGGTTCCCGTGCAACAATCGCCTCGAAAATACTGGCGCGGTGGTTGCTTACCATCGCCAGCATTTCGCGGCGGGAGTAAAGCAATTCAAAGTTCTGTCGAACATTTTTCTCGAGCATCGGTCCCATACAGCGAACCAGATGCAGCAGCACCACATTATGCGCTGCTTCTGTTACAGCAACCTGATACTGCATTACCGCGTCGGCTTCTGCGTCCAGGTCCCCGCTGTCTTGTGCGGTCTGAATGACCACGTGACAATCACGAATGCGCTGCAAATCCTCCTCTGTGCCACGAAGCGCCGCGTAATAGGCAGCGATCCCTTCAAGGGCATGACGTGTTTCAAGGAGATCGAATTGTGATTCAGGATGGTCGGCCAGTAACTCAGCCAGCGGGTCACTCACGCTTTGCCATAAGTTACTTTGTACGAAAGTGCCACCACCCTGACGGCGCAGGAGTAGCCCCTTCCCTTCCAGGCTTTGGATTGCCTCTCTGAGAGAAGGTCGCGATACATCAAACTGTTTGGCCAGTTCGCGCTCTGGCGGAAGCTTTTCCCCGGGTCTCAAAGTGCCTTCGAGGATCAGGAACTCAAGTTGCTGCTCGATCACATCGGATAACTTAGGCTGTCGGATTTTGCTGTAAGCCATATATGTGCTGTTCTCTGCGAGTAGCGACTCTGTAAGTTGCCGGAGTCAATTGGTAATACCAATTTAAAAAACGTGGCCGTAAAGTAACAAAGTATTCACCTTGTGTCCATATGGCTACCCAGTAAATGCGTCGACCCCGCACAATTTAACAAATTTTTATCATTTATGTTTTTTACCCAGTCACGGATCACATTTTTTAGATCCTGAACAAATTTACAGTCAATTTGGCTATTTGTTATGCAGATGATGCATAAACCCCGTGCAAACTTTTGCGCATAACATTATTCTTGCGCGAACGGTAGATGATCCTGCGTTTTAGGTACAATCCAGCCGTAAATAATTAGATACAAAAAGTGTAATTATCGCCTTACATTCTCTCTAACACACAGAATGTTATGGGTTTTGCCCCAATGACAGAGGACAGGTAAATGGTTGAACAACAACAAGGCGATGAGCTGAAGCGTGGTCTCAAAAACCGCCATATTCAGCTGATTGCACTAGGTGGGGCCGTCGGTACAGGGCTGTTTCTGGGCAGCGCTTCCGTCATTCAGTCTGCGGGGCCGGGGATTATTCTTGGCTACGCAATTGCAGGTTTTATTGCCTTTTTAATCATGCGCCAGTTAGGTGAAATGGTTGTTGAGGAGCCGGTTGCGGGCTCATTCAGCCACTTTGCTTACAAATACTGGGGTGGGTTCGCAGGCTTTGCTTCTGGCTGGAACTACTGGGTTCTGTACGTGCTGGTGGCGATGGCAGAACTGACCGCAGTCGGTAAATACATTCAATTCTGGTGGCCGGAAATTCCTACCTGGGTTTCTGCGGCGGCCTTCTTCGTGCTGATCAACGCCATCAACCTGACTAACGTTAAAGTCTTCGGTGAGATGGAATTCTGGTTTGCGATCATCAAAGTGGTTGCGGTTGTGGCGATGATCCTGTTCGGCGGCTGGTTGCTGTTCAGCGACACTGCCGGTCCGCAGGCAACAGTACGTAACCTGTGGGAGCAAGGCGGATTCCTGCCGCATGGTATGACCGGGCTGGTGATGATGATGGCCATCATTATGTTCTCGTTCGGTGGCCTGGAGCTGGTGGGGATTACAGCGGCAGAAGCCGATAATCCTGAAGTCAGCATTCCTAAAGCGACCAACCAGGTTATCTACCGCATCCTGATTTTCTATGTGGGCTCACTGGCCGTGCTGCTTTCCCTGATGCCGTGGACTCGCGTCGGGCCGGACACCAGTCCGTTCGTCCTTATCTTCCATGAACTGGGTGATGCACTGGTTGCCAACGCACTGAACGTGGTGATCCTGACTGCCGCGCTGTCGGTCTACAACAGCTGTGTTTACTGTAACAGCCGCATGTTGTTTGGTCTGGCGCAGCAAGGCAACGCACCGAGATCCCTGATGAAAGTGGACAAACGCGGCGTGCCGGTGACGTCTATCCTTGTCTCTGCGGCCACTACTGCCCTGTGTGTTCTGATTAACTACCTGATGCCAGCCGAAGCATTTGGTCTGCTGATGGCGCTGGTGGTTTCTGCACTGGTGATCAACTGGGCGATGATCAGCCTGGCACACATTAAATTCCGTCAGGCGAAGCGTCGTGAAGGCGTGGAACCTAAGTTTAAAGCGCTGCTGTATCCGGTGGGTAACTACATCTGCCTGCTGTTTATGGCGGCAATTCTGGTGATCATGGCGATTACTCCGGGCATGGCGATCTCCGTATGGCTGATCCCTGTCTGGCTGGTGGTTCTGGGCATTGGTTACTGGATCAAGAATCAGCAAAGCGGGAAGTCCGTTAACGCTTAAGCAAGAGTCATAATTTAAAATCCTCAGACGCCCCGGTTAAGTCACTTGCCGGGGCGTCTTGTTATACAGGTCACACTTTTTCTGAGATGACCAAATCGTCCATCTTCATGACTCTTACCTCCTGACTCTTATTCCCTTCCTCAGCCAATACTCTGGTCTATCAAACAGTTTTTTAACAACTGTCCTTTTGACATCTATGCGGAGAGAACATCCATGAAGGAAGGCGCGCTGTCGTTCAAAGAGAAAGTGGCGTACGGCATGGGGGATGCGGGGTGCAATATGATTGGCGGCGCCATCATGCTGTTTCTTAATTATTTTTATACGGACGTTTTCGGATTAGCCCCGGCGCTGGTCGGCATACTGCTGCTCTCCGTGCGCGTTATTGACGCCGTCACCGACCCGATTATGGGCGCGATTGCCGACCGTACCACCACCCGCTGGGGACGATTCCGCCCGTATTTGTTATGGGTTTCGGTGCCGTATGTTCTTTTCAGCGTGCTGATGTTCACCACGCCGGAATGGAGCTACAACAGCAAGGTTATCTATGCTTTTGTGACTTACTTCCTGATGTCCCTGACTTACACAGCCATTAACATTCCTTATTGCTCGCTCGGTGGCGTCATTACTGCCGATCCGCACGAACGTGTTGCCTGCCAGTCTTACCGCTTCTTTATGGTGGGCATCGCAACACTTATTTTGTCTTCCACCCTGCTGCCAATGGCAGATTTTTTCGGTGGCGCGGACAAAGCCAAGGGTTACCAGATGTCGATGGGCGTAATGGCGATCATCGCGCTGTTTATGTTCCTGTTCTGCTTCAGCTCAGTGAAAGAACGTATCCAGCCAGCGGTGCCGTCTAAACATGCCTTAAAATCTGACCTGAAAGATGTCTGGAAAAATGACCAGTGGGTGCGCATCCTGCTGCTGACGTTCTGTAACGTGTGTCCGGGCTTCATTCGTATGGCAGCCACCATGTATTACGTCACCTGGGTCATGGAAAAATCCACGTCATTTGCCAGTATGTTTATCAGCCTCGGTGTGGTCGGCATGATGATCGGCAGCGCGCTGGCAAAACCGCTGACCGATAAATACTGCAAACTGAAAGTGTTCTTCTGGGCCAACATTATCCTGACCATTTTCTCCTGCGGCTTCTATTTCCTCGATCCGCACGCGACAACGCTGATTCTTGTGGCGTACTTCATCCTGAACATCATGCATCAGCTCCCTTCCCCGCTGCACTGGTCGCTGATGGCCGATGTGGATGATTACGGCGAATGGAAAACCGGTAAACGCGTGACCGGCATCAGCTTCTCCGGCAACCTGTTCTTCCTCAAATGCGGGCTGGCGGTAGCCGGTGCAATGGTCGGATTCCTGTTGTCAGCTTATGGCTACAATGCCGGAGCAGCGCAGCAAAGTGATCACGCAATCAACGGAATTATGCTGCTGTTCACCATCATTCCGGGCGTGGGATATCTGATTACTGCCGGTGTGGTGCGCTTACTGAAAGTGGATCGCGAAACCATGCGTACCATTCAGGCTGATCTCGAAATTCGCCGCCGTAATTACCGCGAACTGAATGAATATCACGATGCGAAAAATGCACAGGACGCGGATATCGCCAGCGTCTCACTGAACAGCAAGGAGCTGAAACATGAGTAATTACCCTAATCCGCTGATTGAGCAACGTGCAGACCCGCATATCTGGCTGCACAGCGACGGAAATTATTACTTTATCGCGTCGGTTCCTGAATACGACCGGCTTGAGATCCGCCGCTCGCCAACGCTGGCCGGACTTGCCAATGCACCAGCCACCATCGTCTGGCATAAACCTGAAACCGGCCCGATGAGCGCACTGATCTGGGCACCGGAACTGCATTTTATCGACGGAAAATGGGTTATCTATTACGCCGCTGCGCCGTCGCAGGAGATTGTGGACGGATTATTCCAGCACCGGATGTATGCGCTGGTGTGCGAAGAAGCAGATCCGCTCACGGGAAAATGGCAGGAGAAAGGCCGGATCCAGACCCCGATCGACAGCTTCTCGCTGGATGCCACGCACTTTGAGCATCAGGGCAAAAGCTATTATCTGTGGGCGCAGAAAGATCCGGCAATTCGCGGAAACTCGAATTTGTATCTGGCTGAAATGGAAAACCCGTGGACGCTGAAATCACCGCCTGTCATGCTCAGCAAGCCGGAGCTGGACTGGGAAATCATCGGTTTTTGGGTTAACGAAGGCCCCGCCGTGATCACGCACGGCGATAAGATTTTCATCACTTATTCCGCCAGCGCCACCGATGAAAATTATTGTATCGGGCTGCTTTGGGCAGATCTCAGCAGTAACCTGATGGACCCGGCGAGCTGGCATAAATCTCTGTATCCGGTGTTCACTACTCAGACTCAGAACAAACAGTTCGGCCCCGGCCACAACAGCTTTACCCGCAACGAACAGGGCGAAGATGTGCTGGTATATCACGCCCGAAATTACACGGAAATCGAAGGTGATCCGCTGTATGACCCGAACCGGCATACGCGCATCAAAACCTTCCGCTGGGATGAAAATGGGATGCCTGACTTCGGTGAACCCGCCGCCGATAACCGTCCGCTGACCTTACAAAAGCAGCGCGGATAAAAAGCAAAAAGCCCGGACATGTAAATGTACCGGGCTTTTTTAATTGCGCTCTCTTTTCAGATAAGCGGATTAAATCAGGGTGCCATAAATCGTCAGCAGTGCCACAACCACCAGAATAATCATCGTCACTTTACGCGCCAGCCCGACGGCTGCACGAGGCGTTTGTACCGGATCGGTGTGCGGATCACGCGCCAGCGAGAACTGCGCCAGACGGGTTAATACCTGATACTGCGACGAGTGAATATCACCCAGCGAGGCGAACCAGGCCGGCAGAGCCTTCTCGCCGTGCCCCAGCAAGGCATAAGCCACACCGGCCAGACGAACCGGGATCCAGTCCAGAATATGTAACAGGGCATCAACGCCGGACTGAGCACGTTTCAAAGGCGTCATGTGGCGCGCCAGCCAGGTCTGATAACCGCGTAAAGCCGCGTATCCGCCTAATGCTATCGGTCCGTAGGGACCACACACCACAAACCAGAATAAAGGGCCAAGATAGTAGCGATAGTTAATCCATAGCAGCGCATTTTGCAGTTCCCGCAAACGGGCTTCTTCTGTGCAATCCGTTGGCAGACCGTGGATCAGCGCCAGTTCTTCGGCCATTTCCTTACAAGCGTCGGCATCCCCCTGACGGGCTGACTTAAGATAAGCGCGATAATGCTTACGTTTAATCCCCGCGCCAATGCACAGCAGACACAAAATCACCCATAAAATCAGTGTCGGTACGCCAAAGAATATCCCCTGAAGCGCACGCAAGACGGCCCAGATCACCGCCATCCAGATGACCATGATAGCCAGCGTTTTCACTAAGGAAGTCTGCCGCCCGCGGCGAAATATCACCTCGAACCGATGGTCCAGCTGCCAGTGTTCACCCAGTTTGAACAGCCGTTCCCAAGCCAGCACCAGCAGCAAAGTAAATAACGTCATCGATTGTCACTCTCTCTCAACACATCACATGCTTAAACACGCACCAGAGACCGCGGTAACTCACTGGTCAGAAGCGCTATTCTGCCCTACCGGCAGGGCTATCAGCTTGCGATAAAATGCCCAGTCAAATTCAGGGCCGGGATCGGTCTTACGCCCCGGAGCAATATCACTGTGTCCGGTAATGGCATCAAGATTAATGGGATAGTGCTTAATTAACAACTCAGTAACAGCGGCCAGGCTGCGATATTGCGCGTCAGTAAACGGCTCAAAATCCGTGCCCTCCAGCTCGATACCGATTGAGAAATCATTACAGCGCTCGCGCCCCTGCCAGCTGGAAACACCCGCATGCCAGGCGCGTTTATCAAAAGGAACGTATTGAACAATTTCGCCATCGCGGCGGATCAGGCAATGTGCCGCCACACGCAACTGGTGAATACCTTCAAAATAAGGATCGTCCTGCGGATTCAGCGTACCGGTAAAGAGTTGATCAATGTAGGGACCACCGAATTTTCCGGGCGGCAAACTGATGTTGTGGATAACCAGCAACGAGGGAATTTCATCGTCAGGACGGAGATCAAAATGGGGAGAAACGACCCGCCGGGCTTCGGCTATCCAGCCTTGTTCTAAGTGCATCAAAGACCTCAATGATGTGCTTGTGTGGTACTTATCACAGCAACAGGGTAGCATGTTTTTTTGTCCTTCTTATCCGCCATTTCGGAGTATTTGTATGTCTACCCGCAGCTACAGCCCTGAAAGTCGCCGCGCACAGTTACTCGAACGTATCCAGAATGATATTCCTGCTCTTGTGACTCAAGCCCTGGGCGAAGACCTCGGCGGCGAAGCTAATGCTAACAATGACTTAACGGCACAATTATTGCCGCAGGATAAAAACGCGACCGCCACCATCATCACCCGTGAACCCGGTATTTTTTGCGGGCAACGCTGGCTGGATGAAGTCTTTAAGCAACTGGCCGGGGATAAAATCACCGTTAAATGGCATGTTAAAGACGGTGATACAGTTTCTGAAAACCAGACCTTATGCGAACTTTCCGGCTCTGCCCGCATGTTGCTGACCGGCGAACGCACCGCGCTGAATTTTGTGCAAACCCTCTCCGGCGTGGCAACCGAAGTGAATCACTATGTGAAAATTCTGCAGGGCACCAAAACTCAGTTGCTGGACACCCGCAAAACCTTGCCGGGTCTGCGTACTGCGCTGAAATATGCCGTGCTCTGCGGTGGCGGAAGCAATCACCGTCTGGGTCTGGCTGACGCATTTCTTATTAAAGAAAATCACATCATCGCCTGTGGCTCAATCAAAGCGGCCGTGGAGCGCGCGTTGTGGATCCATGCCGACGTTCCTGTGGAAGTGGAGGTCGAATCCATTGATGAACTTCAGCAGGCGCTGGATGCCAAAGCTGACATTATCATGCTCGATAACTTTACCGTGCCGATGATGCGTGAAGCCGTTGCGTTGACTGCCGGCCGAGCACTGCTGGAAGTCTCCGGTAACGTCACGGAAAAAACACTGCGTGAATTCGCAGAGACCGGCGTGGATTACATTTCCGTCGGCGCGCTGACAAAACATGTCAGAGCGATGGATCTCTCCATGCGCTTTAGCTAATCGCAACGCTGTTGCCCCTGACTTCCTTTTCAGGGGCAACACGACTTCTTTCGGTCTATTTCATCTTGCCGCATTACCCTCTCATTCTCCCGGTCTGACTGCTATCCCCTTTTTCATTTCATCTTCATTGTTGCGGCGCATCGCGCAAAAGTTTTGCCAACCTGACTGACATACATATTTATCCTGGAAGACATCCTGGAGAAGCCAACAATGGGGCTGGAGTCTGGTTATTTATGCGTTTAGTTTGCTACCCGAGCTTTACTCAAGCAGTTTTACAAAACGGAGAACGCCATGCACCGGCAACAAGGATTTACCCTCATTGAACTGATGGTAGTGATCGCGATTATTGCGATCCTCAGTGCCATCGGCATACCCGCTTACCAGAGTTATATCCAGAAGGCCGCCATGACCGACATGCTGCAAACCATGGTGCCGTATAAAACCGGCGTCGAATTGTGTGTGATTGATTCCGGCACTCTGACGGGTTGCGATGCAGGCACTCAGGGAATACCCGCAGCAGTCAGCAGCCGTTACGTCAGCCAGGTGCAAGTCAGCACAGGTGTCATCTCGCTCACCGGACAACAGGCGCTTGAAGGGCTCAGCGTTGTCATGACGCCGGTTGTCGATAATGTGGCCGGAGGGATAGTCTGGAATCGCAGTTGTACTAACGCCGCTAACACGTCGATGGTTGAGGCCTGCGAAAGCGTATTCCGCTTTGACAGTCAGGGAGCAACACAATGACCGATACTCCACTGGTTCCTGTTTCGCCGGTACACAGCGAAAGGCAGCAAAGCGAAGCATCGCTTGAAGCCCTGTGCCAGCGATATAAAGCCGTCATTTTGCATCGTGATCCGCAGATAATTCGCGTTGCCTGCCATGAAAGTGAGGCGGACACGGAATCCCTGAGCAACGTGCTGCGTTTCGCCACCGGATTAAAAGTCCAGCTTGAACGCTGGCCACAGGCGCGGCTGGAACAGGTGATGGAAAAGGGCCATTCGGGCTCGCAACAATTTGTCTCGCAGGAAGAGCTCACTCCTTCTGTACCTCGTGATGAGAATGAACTGGATGCCCAAAGCGATGCGCCAGTGATCAATGTACTTAATCAGATCCTCAGGCACGCTATCACCCGCCGCGCATCGGATATTCACTTTGAACCTTTTGAGCACAGTTTCCGGGTTCGCGTCCGGATTGATGGCGTACTACAAGAAATCCCCGGCCCTGAATTTGCAATGGCCGCCGGTATCTGTGCACGCCTCAAAATCATGGGACAGCTCAACGTGGCAGAACGCAGATTGCCGCAGGACGGGCAGCTTTCGGTGATGTTACAAAATCAGCGATATTCCATGCGGGTCTCGTCCCTGCCAACGCTGCACGGCGAAAAAATTGTGCTGCGGATACTCCATATGACGCAGCAGGATCTGTCGATGTCACAGCTGGGATTCACGCCGCGTGATCTCGATTATTTCAAGGCCGCGCTTAAACATCCGCAAGGATTGATTCTGGTCACAGGTCCGACAGGGAGCGGAAAAACAGTCACGCTCTACACGGGTCTGCGACATCTGAATGCCATTACCCGCAATATCTGCAGCGTCGAAGATCCGATTGAGATCCCGGTCAGCGGTATTAATCAGACGCAGATCAATAGCAAAACAGATCTGAGTTTTGCCGGTGTCCTGCGGGCATTATTACGTCAGGATCCTGACGTGATTATGGTCGGTGAGATCCGGGATAAAGAAACAGCCGAGATTGCCGTAAAAGCTGCGCAGACCGGGCATATGGTGCTTTCCACCCTGCATACCAATTCCACCTGCGAGACGCTGACCCGTCTCAGGCAAATGGGGATCGAGAGTTTTCATATTGCAGCCAGTTTACGTCTGGTCATTGCACAGCGGCTGGTTCGAAAGCTCTGCCCACATTGCCGAAAAGCACATATGTCACTGGTCGAAAAAGGCCCGGATGGCCACAGCGGTACGTTGCCACTTTGGTTGGCTGCGGGTTGCCATCAATGTTTTTCCGGCTACTACGGGCGTACGGGAATTTACGAGATACTCAATATCACGCCCCGGTTACAGCAGGCACTGGTCGCCGGAGCGGGCGTCACAGAACTGAGTAAAATCGCCCGTGAGCAGGGACAGAAAACATTGCAGGAAGCGGGAATGTTGCTGGTCGAGCAAGGCATTACCTCGCTTGAGGAGCTTTACAGGGTCACCGGCGAAGACACTGGCTTATGAGCGAAACCGGGGCTATTTCTAAGAAATGGAGGCTTTATCAATGGCAGGCAGTTGATACCCAGGGAAGCATTCAGCAAGGCAACAGCATTGAGATAAATAAAGACATCATCTACCAGCAGCTTTTTGCTGCTGGCTTACAGCCGGTGAGTATCAGGATGAGGCAACGCCTGAGAGGAAATTGTTGGAAAAATCAGGAGCGCGTCGCCTTTGTCAGACAGCTGGCGACACTTTTGCAGGCCGGATTACCCCTGATGAATAGCCTGACGCTGCTGGGCAATGAGCATACGAAACCGGCATGGAACTGCGTGCTGTTAAATATCGCCAAAGGAGTTCGTGAGGGAAAGCCTCTTTCAGAGATGCTGGGTCAGTATCCCGACACGTTCCCTGATATTTACCGGCAAATTATTTCGATTGGTGAACTGACGGGGCAACTCGACAAATGCTGCCTGCAACTGGCAAGTCAGCAAGAACAACAGGCTGAATTAAGAAATAAGGTGAAAAAGGCCCTGCGTTATCCGCTGATTGTCAGTGCGATCGCCACGATTGTTACCCTGCTGATGCTGACCCTGGTGTTGCCTGAGTTTGCGAAAATCTATGCATCCTTTGATGCTAAGTTACCGTGGTTTACTCAGATGTTAATCAACACATCAGAAGCATTAATCACAACAGGCCCGTGGATAGCTGGAGGATTATTGTTTTGCTGTTTTGGGTATCTGCAAAAAATGCATCCGCACGTACGCTGGAAACTCCGTGAGCAGATGCTTCTGCTGCGGTTGCCCCTGACTTCACGGCTGGTCACCGACAGCAGCCTCGGACAGATTTTTCAGACACTGGCCATGACACAACAGGCCGGAATGACATTAATTGCGGGGCTGGCGGCGGCCTCTGCGTCTGTATCCAATTTGCATTTTCAGGCCGCGCTGAGCCAGATACGTGAGCAGATCATACAAGGGGTTCCGTTACACAAAGCTTTTGTTCAGTCACCACTGTTTCCGACCTTATGCCATCAATTGATTAAAATCGGTGAGGAGTCAGGTTCTCTCGATGAGTTACTGCAAAAGCTCGCGCAACTGCATAATCATAAAGCGAATTCACTGGCGGATACGTTATCGCAAACCATTGAGCCGGTACTGATGGCAGTAATGGGCGTCATTGTGGGCGGGCTGGTGATTGCAATGTATCTGCCGATATTCCAGCTGGGGTCAGTGATGGGATAGGAAAAGGATAAAGCTTAAGGAGCAGAAAGCGGCGAAAACGAGTCTCGCCGCATCAGCCATTGCCGGCTTATTTACTGCCGAACAGACGGTTTTCCTGTTCCGCGACGCGGATAAAGGTCGTGCGTTTGGTCAGTTCTTTAAGACGCTCAGCACCCACATAAGTACAGGCAGAACGCAGGCCACCGAGGACATCGCGCACAGTGTTTTCAACCGGACCACGCAGAGGTAATTTCACCGTTTTACCTTCTGCCGCACGGTATTCTGCAACACCACCGACGTGACGTTTCATCGCAGATTCTGAACTCATGCCATAGAAAAGCATGAATTTTTCGCCATTTTCTTCAACGACTGTACCTTCACATTCGTCATGCGCAGCCAGCATACCGCCAAGCATGACGAAATCAGCGCCGCCGCCGAAGGCTTTTGCCACATCGCCAGGAACCGCACAGCCGCCATCACTGACAATCTGTCCGCCCAGACCGTGCGCCGCATCTGCACATTCGATAACCGCAGAAAGCTGCGGATAACCCACACCGGTTTTCACGCGAGTGGTACAGACAGACCCTGGACCTATACCGACTTTAACGATATCTGCACCTGAAAGGATCAGCTCTTCTACCATTTCGCCGGTGACCACGTTACCGGCACAGATCACTTTATCCGGACAGGCTTCACGAACACGTTGCAGGAAACCGACAAAATGCTCGGAGTATCCGTTCGCCACATCCAGACAAACAAATTTCAACAGCGGGGAAAGAGCCAGAATTTGCAGGGTTTTAACGAAATCCGCTTCTGATGTTCCGGTCGACACCATCACATTGCGCAGGACGGATTCATCCGAAGACGTGATAAATGCCTGCCACTGTTCTACGGTGTAATGCTTATGTACCGCCGTCAAAAGACCGAAAGAAGCCAGAACGGTGGCCATACGGAATGTTCCGACGGTGTCCATGTTCGCGGCAATGATCGGTGTGCCAGACCAGCTGATACCAGAGTGTTTGAATGTGAATGTGCGTTCCAGTTCGACTTCGGAACGACTTTTGAGAGTAGAACGTTTAGGGCGGATAAGTACGTCTTTAAAACCTAACTTCAAATCTTCTTCAATACGCATGACGGGTTTGTCCTGGTTTGGCGACGGGTCGCTAGGGTGTACAGCAAATTTTTAGACACCCTTTCCAGTGGTTTTATCATACACAGGAAAATGACAACGGCAAGATGGCTTTTGCAACTCACATCACAGACTTTTGATTGTGCTGCTGAATAATTTTCGCATGAAAAGCGGGACGACGACGGCTTGCACTTAATCACAATCTCTTTATCATTTACCTGTCTAATTTTATCAGAGCATCCGCATGAGCTATATCGTTGCATTGACCGGAGGTATCGGGAGTGGCAAAAGTACAGTTGCCGAAAGTTTCGCCCGCCACGGTGTAAACATTGTCGATGCCGATATTATCGCCCGTCAGGTAGTAGCGCCGGGAGAACCTGCGCTGGATCAGCTCCATCAGCGATTTGGTAACGAAATTATTCTTGCCGATGGCTCACTGAACCGCCCGGCTCTGCGGGAAAAGATTTTCAGTTATCCGCCTGATAAAGAATGGGTTAACCAGTTACTGCACCCCATCATTCATGCCAGAACACAGCAGCTTTTTGCACAGGCCGATACGCCTTATGTGCTCTGGGTTGTTCCATTGCTGATTGAAAATGGATTACAGACGCGGGCAAATCGCGTACTGGTAGTGGATGTTGAGCCTCAGCTTCAGCTTTCACGCACCCTACTTCGCGACAGAATTAGTCGTCAGCAGGCAGAAAATATTATTGCTGCGCAGGTAAGTCGTGAAAAGCGGCTGGCCTGTGCGGATGACATCATTGATAACAGCGGTGACCCGAAATCCATCGAACCGCGTGTTGCCTTATTACATTGCCGCTATCTGGAATTTGCGGCATCAGTAAACAGACAGGATATTGCCAAGCATGACTGATGTAGCTGCAACCGTTCTTTTTGAACATCCCCTGAATGAGAAGATGCGCACCTGGCTGCGTATCGAGTTTTTGTTGCAACAGATGCACTCTAATGCACAAATCACTTCCATTGCTTCTGCCCTGTTATTTTTCCGTACCGTATCTGATTTGCTCGACGTACTGGAGCGCGGAGAAGTCCGTACTGATTTACTGAAAGAACTGGAACGTCAGCAACAAAAATTATCCCAGTGGAAAGACGTTCCGGGCGTGGATCTTTCAAGAGTTGACGGCCTGCGTAGCGAGCTCAAACAGTGCGCCTCCGTGCTGATGAAAGCCCCACGCATCGGACAGGCGCTGAAGGAAGATCGCCTGATTGCTCTGGTCCGCCAGCGTCTGAGTATTCCGGGTGGCTGCTGTAGTTTTGATCTCCCGACGCTGCACATATGGCTGCATCTGGCTCAGTCCCAGCGTGACAGCGAAGTGAAAAACTGGCTCGAAACGCTCGCCCCGCTGAATAACTCACTCACTATGGTTTTGGGGCTGATCCGCCAGTCTGGCGCGTTTCGTAATCAGATCAGCCTGAATGGTTTTTTCCAGGACAACGCAGAAGGCGCAGATCTGTTACGATTGCGCCTCTCGATGGAAAACCAACTTTATCCGCAAGTATCCGGGCATAAAACCCGTTATGCCATTCGCTTTTTACCTCTGGACAGCGAACATGGCGTGGTTCCCGCGCGACTGAATTTCGAACTTGCCTGCTGCTAGGAGTTGCACATGGATCCTGAAATTATTGAAGTAAATTGCCCGACGTGTGGCAAAACGGTGGTTTGGGGCGAACAGAGCCCTTTCCGCCCTTTTTGTTCCAAGCGCTGCCAGTTGATTGATCTCGGTGAATGGGCCGATGAAGAGAAACGCATCCCGAGTAAAGGCGATGTAAATGACCTGGACGACTGGAGTGAAGAAGAGATTTAAGTCAGATCATGAGTACGCAAAAAGGGGCTTTGGCCCCTTTTTTGATCATGTCATCCACAACAAATGCGTCATCAGTACTGATTGTTTTTAAGGGCTGTTACGATGGCTTCATTAGCCGGAGGAAACTCTTCCTCTTTCAAATCAGACTGTGCAACCCAGCGTTTAGGCTGCCCTTCTTTGCCATAAGGTTCACCTTGCCACTCTTCCACCAGGAAGAAATGCAACGTGATGATGCGGTCGGGGAAACGATGCTCCAGCGTTTTCAGCAGTACCGGTGATTGCGCATCGATTCCAACTTCTTCCTGCAATTCGCGGATCACTGCCTGATCCGGCGTTTCACCTGCTTCAATTTTCCCGCCGGGAAACTCCCAGAAACCTGCCATATGCGATGACGCATCGCGCTGAGTAATAAAGATTTCTTTCTGAGCATTACGAATAATGCCGACTGAGATATTCAGTTGTTTAAGCGTCACAGTATCCACCTATCCGCTGACTGCAAAGACTGTCCTGTACGAACTTTTAGACAAAATTAAAGGCGGTGATTAGCCGCCTTTAAGATTAACACGATGACTTAGCCTGAGATGTTACTTTTGCAGGCGGCCATGGCATTGTTTGTATTTTTTACCGGAACCGCATGGGCACAGATCGTTACGTCCCACTTTGCGTTCACCGGAGGCAGCCAGACGTGCGGCTTCCGCTACTTCGATTTCCTGCTGATCCTGATGGCTCAGCTGCTGCTGACGGGCCAGATGTTCCGCTTCTTCACGGCGCTGGATTTCCATCGCTTCAATTTCTTCAGGCATACGCACCTGAACTTTGCTCAGCACGCTGACCACTTCATATTTCAGGGATTCCAGCATCGCAGCAAACATCGCGAAGGATTCACGTTTGTATTCCTGCTTAGGATCCTTTTGCGCGTAACCGCGTAAGTGGATGCCCTGACGCAGATAATCCATCGCTGCCAGATGCTCTTTCCACAGGGAATCGAGGGTCTGCAACATTACGCCTTTCTCGAAGTTACGCATCATTTCAGCGCCAACCACTTCTTCTTTACGGGCGTAAGACTCTTTCGCGAGTTCCATGATACGTTCGCGAAGGGTTTCTTCATGCAGTTCCGGCTCTTTATCCAGCCACTCAGAAATCGGCATTTCCAGCTCGAAATCGTTTTTCAGGCGCTCTTCCAGACCTTTCACATCCCACATTTCTTCCAGAGACTGTGGTGGAATGTAGCTGTCGATAGTCGCTTTGAACACATCTTCACGGATGCTGGCAATGGTTTCGCTCACATCAGACACGTCCAGCAGTTCGTTACGCTGGCTGTAGATCGCACGACGCTGATCGCTCGCCACATCATCGTATTCCAGCAATTGCTTACGAATATCGAAGTTACGGCTTTCAACTTTACGCTGAGCGTTGGCAATCGCTTTGGTCACCCATGGGTGCTCAATCGCTTCGCCTGGTTTCATACCCAGTTTACGCATCATGCTTGATACACGGTCAGATGCGAAGATACGCATCAGGGCATCTTCCATAGACAGGTAGAAGCGTGATGAACCGGCATCACCCTGACGACCCGCACGACCGCGCAACTGGTTATCGATACGACGTGATTCGTGACGCTCGGTACCAATGATGTGCAAACCACCAGAAGCCAGAACCGCGTCATGGCGAATCTGCCATGCGGCTTTAATTTCAGCAATTTTCTCGTCGGTCACTTCTTCGCCCAGGTTTTCAACTTCAACCTGCCAGCTGCCGCCCAGCACGATATCGGTACCACGACCCGCCATGTTGGTGGCGATGGTTACCGCGCTTGGCTGACCCGCCTGAGCAACAATGTCTGCTTCTTTGGCGTGGAACTTGGCGTTCAGAACGCTGTGCGCGATGCCCGCTTTCGTCAGCTCGTTAGACACCACTTCTGATTTTTCAATCGAAATAGTACCGACCAGAACCGGCTGGCCCTTAGCGGTACACTGACGGATATCTTCGATAATCGCGCCAATTTTTTCCATCTCAGTCATGTACACCAGGTCGGCCATGTCTTTACGCACCATAGGGCGGTTAGTTGGCACAACAATGGTATCCAGTTTGTAGATAGAGCTGAATTCGAACGCTTCGGTATCCGCAGTACCGGTCATACCGGCCAGTTTTTCGTACAGACGGAAGTAGTTCTGGAAGGTGATAGAAGCCAGCGTCTGGTTTTCGTTCTGAATCTCAACGCCTTCTTTTGCTTCTACTGCCTGATGCAGACCGTCGGACCAGCGACGACCTTGCATGGTACGGCCAGTGTGTTCATCGACGATAATGACTTCACCGTCTTTCACGATGTAATCGACATCGCGGGTGAACAGCACGTGTGCGCGCAGTGCCGCAGTCACGTGGTGCATCAGCATGATGTTAGTCGGGGAATACAGAGATTCACCTTCTTCCATGATGCCTGCTTCTACCAGCATTTCTTCGATCAGCACCAGACCACGTTCGGTCAGGTGAACCTGACGCGCTTTCTCATCCACAGAGAAGTGGCCTTCACCCTGGAAGGTGTCGGAATCTTCTTTTTCCTGACGGATCAGTTTAGGGATCAGTTTGTCCACGCGGGTGTACATTTCTGAGCTGTCTTCGGCAGGACCGGAGATGATCAGCGGAGTACGTGCTTCATCGATCAGGATGGAGTCAACCTCATCCACCAGCGCATAGTGCAGTTTACGCTGTACACGTTCTTCCGGGCTGAACGCCATGTTATCGCGCAGGTAGTCAAAGCCGTATTCGTTGTTTGTACCGTAAGTGATGTCAGCAGCGTAAGCAGCACGCTTAGCCGGGGAAGGCATACCCGGCAAGTTAATGCCGATGCTCAGACCGAGGAATTCAAACAACGGACGGTTATTTTCGGCGTCACGCTGGGCTAAGTAGTCATTGACGGTCACGACGTGAACGCCTTTTCCGCTCAGTGCGTTCAGGTAAGCTGGCAGCGTTGCGGTCAGCGTTTTACCTTCACCGGTACGCATTTCCGCGATGCAACGCTCGTTCAGTACCATACCGCCGAGTAACTGCACGTCAAAGTGACGCATGCCGAACACACGTTTACTGGATTCACGCACCACAGCAAAAGCTTCCGGGATCAGGTTTTCCAGCACTTCACCTTTTGCCAGACGCTCACGGAACTCATTGGTTTTCGCCTGCAGTTGCTCGTCAGTCAACTTTTGAATTTCAGGTTCCATGCGGTTGATCAGGTCAACAACTTTACGCATGCGACGCAGTGTACGATCGTTACGGCTACCAAAAACTTTGGTCAATAATTTGATTAACATTATGCTTAATATCTCTTGGAGGCCATCTGAAAATGGCCACTAATTTATTGATTTATAGATAGAGTTTTAAATTACAGTCTGTTAAATCAGGAAGTTTGGCCCAGCACGAATGCCTTGTACCTGTGCTAACCACAGGCCGGTCTGGTGCGGTAAAGAGAAGGTAAGGAAAGGTTGTTGCGTCTGACGGATGATAACCGGTGGTTTGGATTCATGGGTCAGTAAAGCATTCAGAGTGACCAGCAGGGCCAGTTGCTGAACGTGTAATGGTCCGGCTTCTTCAGCGACCACTTCCGGCGCGGCAACGGTATAAACCACCTGCGGAGCCAGAGCAAAAGAGAGATGACGGATAACTGTGCGCAACGCATGTTGCTGCCAGTAATCCACACCGAAAGACGGGCGGCGGTTCGCCTGGAGCAATGCAAGATTACTCAGCCCTGTACTACTGATGTTAAGACGGTTTAGACTTGAGGACGTATTGGGAACAGCAGGCAGTTCCGTTTGCGACAGGTTCGTTGACACGCCAAGGCTGGCCGCGACCATCCCCAAAAGGAGATGCGGCCAAAAATACCTTCTGCCAAATTGTCGCCAACGATTTAGAATGCCAATCACAAGTTTACAATCCGCCGGAGCCCGTCATGCGCGATAGTCGCCCACAATTATTAGATATCCTGTTCGATGACGCTTCTTCTACAGAGCAAAGCCCGCTGCGTATTGTTCAACAGCGTGCTGCGGCGTTATTAAAACTCAACCGCGCAGTCAAAGGTCTGTTACCGGCGCCCATGCAACCATGGTGTCGTGTCGGTAATTATCGACAGGGTGTTTTAGTACTCGAGATTGCTAATGCCAGCTGGATGATGCGACTACGCTATGAACAACCTGCATTACTCTCTGCACTTCGAGCGCAAATTCTACCATCTTTGTCATCAATCGACATCAGGATTAATCCTTCGCTCATGTCGAAAATGGAAAATGCTTCGCAGATTGCGATTAAAAATAAAGCAATCGCTTCAGAGTCCATGCCTGTCAGACATTTGAGTGCGCAAAGTGCTGAGGAATTAAGAGGACTGGCGAGCCGTAGCCCGGAAAAACTGAGAAAGGCATTAGAACGACTGGCTGAATTGGCCGGAGAGGGTGCCAAAACGACCAGTCGTAATAAGTAATACGAGTATCGATTACGCCAATACGGTGGAAGGCGCTTTAAAAGCCAGTGGCAATTCAGCTTCATCCTGGAAGGTGACTAATTCCCAGGCTTCCTGCTTAGCCAATACCGCTTGCAATAACTTGTTGTTCAACGCGTGGCCAGACTTGAATGCGGTAAACGCACCAATGATGTTATGCCCACACATGAACAGGTCACCGATAGCATCCAGCATTTTGTGACGAACGAATTCATCTTCAAAACGCAGGCCATCTTCGTTAAGCACGCGATAATCATCCACAACGATAGCGCAATCAAAGCTGCCACCCAGGCACAAACCACGTGACTGCAGGTACTCGATATCACGCATAAAACCAAAAGTACGTGCGCGGCTAATTTGGCGAACAAATGCTTCTGCGGAGAAGTTCATTTTGTAGCGCTGTGAGCTGGAATCGATCGCCGGGTGGTTGAAGTCGATAGTGAAGTCCAGAGAGAAACCATTAAATGGTTTGAACTCAGCCCACTTATCACCGTCTTCAACACGCACGGTTTCTTTGATGCGCAAGAATTTCTTGGCGCTGTTCAGCTCTTCAATCCCTGCATCCATCAGCAGATAGACGAAAGGTGCCGCACTACCGTCCATAATCGGCACTTCAGGCGCATCGACTTCGATAACAATGTTATCAATGCCCAGGCCAGCTAATGCCGCATTAAGGTGTTCAACCGTAGAAATACGTACGTCATGCTCATTAACCAGGCAAGTACAGAGCATGGTATCACGCACGGATTTTGCATCTGCCGGGAAATCAACCGGTGGATTCAAGTCAGTGCGACGATAGATGACCCCGGTATTTGCCGGTGCAGGACGCAGAGTCAGGGTGACTTTCTTGCCGGTATGTAAACCGACGCCCGTCGCCTGAACGATACGTTTTAATGTACGTTGTTTGATCATCGTTTTTATCTCGCAATGTTTATCCATCCAACCGACCTAAGCATACCTTAAGGTCGGCGGGACAGTTTAGCACAAAGAGCGGAGATCCTACAATTCGGACTAGTCTGCCTGCTTACGCAGGAAGGCTGGGATGTCCAAATAGTCGGGCTCTTTATTAGATTGCGCGCTTTGATCATTGACCACTTTAGCAGCGGGTTTCGTTTCCTGCGGCAGCGGAGACATCCCGTGCTGCTGATAACGATGATCCATCACTGGCTGAGCGGCTGGCTTATTGGTCACCAACGTGATTTCAGGACGTTTGTCCATGCCAATACCGGTCGCAACTACGGTGACGCGCAATTCGTCATTCATTTCCGGGTCAAGGGAAGTACCAATAACCACGGTAGCGTTGTCAGAGGCGAAAGCACGGATAGTGTTACCCACAGTTTCAAACTCATCCAGACGCAGGTCGAAGCCAGCGGTGATGTTGACCAGAACGCCGCGAGCGCCTGACAGGTCGATATCTTCCAGCAGCGGGCTGGAGATCGCCATTTCAGCCGCTTCTTCAGCACGGTCTTCACCGCATGCCACGCCGGAGCCCATCATGGCATAACCCATTTCAGACATAACGGTGCGCACGTCAGCGAAGTCGACGTTCATCAGACCCGGACGGGTGATCAGCTCTGCGATACCCTGCACCGCGCCTTTCAGCACGTCGTTGGCCGCACCAAAAGCGTCCAGCAGAGAGATACCGCGACCCAGAACTTTTAACAGCTTGTCGTTCGGGATAGTGATCAGGGAGTCCACATGTTTGGACAATTCAGCGATACCCTGCTCCGCGAATGCCATACGCTTTTTGCCTTCGAAATTGAAAGGCTTAGTCACGACAGCAACGGTCAGAATACCTAAATCTTTAGCTACTTCAGCAACCACTGGCGCTGCACCGGTACCGGTACCGCCGCCCATGCCCGCTGCGATAAAGACCATATCAGCACCTTCAAGCGCAGCGCGCAGGGCTTCACGGTCTTCTTCTGCAGAATTGCGACCCACTTCCGGGTTCGCACCAGCACCCAGACCCTTGGTAATACCGCTACCGATCTGAATAGTCTGGCCTACTGCCGTTTTACGTAACGCCTGTGCGTCGGTGTTAACGGCGAAGAATTCAACACCTTCGATGCGCTCGCGCACCATGTGTTCGACAGCGTTGCCACCGCCACCGCCGACGCCGATGACTTTAATCACCGCGTCATTGGTCAGTTCCATAGGTTCAAACATAGTTTCTCTCCGTTTTGTGCCTGTCGCGTCGGGATCAAAAACCTTAACAGCATGATCCCGTTGTTAAACCATTAAAACTCTTTTCTCAGCCAGCTGTTGATTCGTTTGAACCAGTTGCCCACTGAGGCGCGTTTTTCCACTTCGGCCTCACCGCTCAGGTGAGACTCCTTCCCGTAGTGCAGCAGCCCTACAGCCGTTGAGTAGTAAGGTTCCTGCGCATAATCTGTCAGCCCGGTGATGTTCAGGGGTTGCCCGATACGCACCTGGGTATGGAATACCCGCTGCGCACAGGCTGCCAGACCATCAATTTGTGCTGCACCGCCTGTCAGAACAATACCGGCGGCCAGATGATGTTTTACGCCTTGCTGGCGTAACTGCTCCTGCAATTGCAAAATTTCGTCGTTCACTAAATTCAGCAATTCTGTGTAACGTGGCTCAATAACTTCAGCCAGTGTCTGACGTTGCAGACTGCGTGGTGGACGTCCACCTACGCTCGGCACTTCGACGTTTTCGTCTTTGCCGACAATCGAACCTAATGCACAACCGTGGCGAACTTTGATCGCTTCGGCATCGGTCGGTGGTGTACCAAACGCATAAGCGATGTCGCTGGTGACCACGTTCCCTGCATAAGGGATAACCTTAGTATGACGTAGTGCGCCGCCGGTATAAACCGCGATATCCATGGTTCCGCCACCAATATCGACCACACACACACCTAATTCACGCTCATCTTCGGTCAGAACGGCATAACTGGCTGCCAGACCGGCAAAAATGAGCTGGTCAACTTTTAAGCCGCAGCGTTCTACCGCTTTAACAATGTTCTTCGCCATATCGTTATGGCAGGTAATCAGGTGAACTTTAGCCTGCATACGCACGCCGGAAAGTCCGACCGGGTTTTTGATCCCTTCCTGATAATCAATGGCATATTCCTGAGGGATCACATGCAGAACCCGATGTTCATCACGCACACGCACAGATTTTGCGGTATGCACGACGTTCTCTACATCTTCCTGTGTGACTTCCTCTTCTGAAATAGGAACCATCCCTATTTCATTCTGACAACTGATATGTTTACCAGACAAAGCAAGGTAAACAGAGGAAATCTGGCAATCCGCCATCAGTTCAGCCTGATCGATGGCGCGCTGTACGCATTTCACCACCGATTCCAGATCATTCACGCCACCCTTGTCCATGCCACGGGATGGGCAACTGCCCACGCCGATAATATTGACCATGCCATCGGGCAGAACTTCCCCCACCAATGCGGCGACCTTTGCCGTACCGATCTCCAGCCCAACTACCAGTTTTCTGTCCGTCGACTTGATCATTGTTGTTTAGCCTGTGCCTGATTCTGTTGCTGATTACTGTTTTGCTGGTCAATAAACTCTGGCGCCCAACCTACCGACGCACCGCTGTCATAACGTAAATCGACATAAGTGATGCGTTTCTTATCGGCCTCTGCCTGTTGCTGGAATCGCGGGTAGAGCTCGATAAAACGTTGTAAACGCCCCATCCGGTCATCTCTCCCCAATTCCAGCCGGACGTCATTATCCAGAGTTAACTGCCACGAGTGACGCGCACTCATTGCCACTGCTTTCAACTGGAACTTACCGGCGGCCAGCGCCTGGCTCATTGTTTGAAAGCCCTGCAAAACATCCTGTTCGCTGCCTTCCGGACCGTAAAGCAACGGCATTTTCTGTTTGACCACACGTTCGGCGGGTATGCTGAATGATTTGCCCTCGGCATCCACCATATGCAGATCATTCCAGTGTGCGACCGGCACATACTCCACCAGGTGTATCTTCAATTCATTCGGCCATTGCTTACGGACGCTGACCTGTTTTATCCAGGGTAAACGCTCAATCTGCTGCTGAATGACGTTTACATCCTGCGTCATGAACGTTCCCGGAGCCCCTAAGGACAGGATCGCCTGACGAATATCATCATTGGTCGTGTAATGACGTTCCCCGGTAACCACTAACTGGGATAACGGCAGTCGGTTCGCATCCTGCATCCAGCCAACAACGGCCCACGCACTCCATAAAATCGTTCCTACAACCAACAACAGAAACACGATCCCAGCCAGCTGGCCACCGTTACTGCGACGGCCGTTGTTTTCGACCGTCTCACGCTCTCGGGTATTCAGGGCGGCTTGAGACATATCAGTCCGCCAGTGCCAGAATACGGGAAACGAGCTGCGGGAAACTTAACCCGGCGTGTTTGGCTGCCATTGGCACCAGACTGTGGCTGGTCATGCCCGGCGACGTATTTACTTCCAGCAGGTTAAAGCTGCCGTCGCTGTCTTGCATCACGTCAACACGCCCCCAGCCGCTGCAATCGAGCGCCTGATACGCCTGCAATGCCAGCGCAGAAAGCTGTTGTTCCTGTGCTTCGCTTAAACCGCTCGGACAGAAGTACTGTGTTTCATCAGACAAATATTTTGCCTGATAGTCATAAAATGTTCCGGCTGGCTGGATGCGAATGGAGGGCATCACGTCGTCACCCACGATGGCGACCGTGTATTCCGGGCCGCTCAGCCATTTTTCAATCAGTACGTTATCGTCATGGCGGAAGCCTTCCTGCAGGGCTGGCAGCAACTCTTTTTCCGTAGTCACCTTGCTCATGCCAACGCTGGAACCTTCGCGGCTGGGTTTGACGATAACCGGCAGACCCAGTTCGGCGATTTTTGCCGCCAGAGCGCCCTGCCCTGCTTCTTCAATTTGTGAACGATGCAGTACAACAAACGGTGCGACCGGTAAACCTGACGCCTGCCACACCAGTTTGGTGCGGAATTTATCCATAGTCAGCGCAGACGCCATCACACCGCTGCCGGTATAAGGCAAACCGATTTGCTCCAGCAAGCCCTGCAACGTACCGTCTTCACCGCCGCGACCGTGCAGTGCGATAAAGACTTTGCTGAAGCCTTCTTCTTTAAGAAGCGCCACATTAAATGTTTTGGTATCGATGCCGTGAGCATCAATGCCTGATTCACGTAAGCCAGCCAGCACCGCGGCGCCGGACTGTAATGACACATCGCGTTCTGCGGAAGTACCACCCAACAATACTGCTACTTTCTCAGACATGATGTTCTTCACCTTTCTTAACTGGTTGCAGCTTTTGATCAGCCAATTTACGGGCCACTCTGCCGACATTACCGGCGCCCTGAACCAGAACTAAATCGTCACCTTCGAGGATCTGCGCCAGACTTTCCGGCACGGCTTCAATATCAGAAACCAAAATAGGATCCAATTTTCCGCGCGCACGGATGGTGCGGCACAGAGAGCGGCTGTCAGCGCCAGGGATGGGCGCTTCACCCGCCGGATAAACATCCAGCATGATCAGCACATCAACCTGAGACAGCACATTCGCAAAATCGTCGTACAAATCACGGGTACGCGTGTAACGGTGCGGCTGGAAAATCATCACCAGGCGCTTATTCGCCCAACCTGCCCGGGCGGCTTTTATCGTCGCATCGACTTCCGTCGGATGATGACCGTAGTCATCAACGAGCATCGCGCTGCCGGTTTTGCCGTTCACATTTTCCAGCGCATATTCGCCCAGGAAATCGAAACGACGGCCTGTACCCTGGAAACCTGCCAGTGCGCGAAGAATGGCGTCATCACTGATCCCTTCATCTGACGCAACGGCTACTGCGGCCGCGGCATTCAGGGCGTTATGACGACCCGGCGCATTCAGCGTCACGCTTATCAGCGGCAAGTCCTGACGGCGCAGCGTAAAGTGTCCTTGCGCGCCGACCTGACGGTAATTTTCGATAATCACATCCGCGTCTTCGCTGAAACCGTACGTCGTCATATGACGGCCCACGCGTGGGATCAGCTCGCGGATCACCGGATCATCAATGCACATCACTGCACGTCCGTAGAATGGCAGGTTGTGCAGGAAATTAATGAACGTCTGCTTCAGGATTTCAAAGTCACCCTGATACGTATCCATATGATCCGCTTCGATGTTGGTCACAATCGCCACCATCGGTTGCAGATGCAGGAACGACGCATCACTTTCATCTGCTTCAGCAATCAGAAAACGGCTTGATCCCAGACGCGCATGGGTACCCGCAGCTTTGACCAGTCCACCGTTAACGAATGTCGGATCCAGACCGGCTTCAGCATAAATACTGGTGACCATCGCTGTGGTCGTCGTTTTGCCGTGCGTACCTGCCACGGCGATACCGTGACGAAAACGCATCAGCTCAGCGAGCATTTCCGCGCGGCGGATCACAGGTATGCGCGCTTCACGTGCGGCAACGATTTCCGGGTTATCGGAAGAGATCGCCGTGGATACCACGACTACGCTGGCATCCAGCACGTTTTCAGGACGGTGATTAAAATAAATCGTCGCGCCCAAAGCAGTCAGTTGCTGTGTTACTGCGTTCGGCGCCAGATCGGAACCACTGATCTGATAGCCTTCATTTGCCAACACTTCGGCGATACCACCCATGCCGGCACCACCGATGCCAACAAAGTGAATGTGCCGGACACGATGCATCTCGGGCACGAAGGTACGCAGTTTCGCCAATTGTTGTGTATTCACGTTTTTATTCACTATTTCAGGTTACTGATTAATCCGTTTCTTACGGCTGGGACCACACACTGCATGGCCCGTTCAATTTCATTTTTTACTGGCGGCAACCACTTCTGCGGCTACACGCTCTGTCGCATCAGGAATAGCGGCTGCACGCGCAGCTTTTGCCATTTGCATCAGATGGGTTCTGTCCCATCCGGCCATCAGATCAGCGACGGCTGCGGCACTAAAGTCTTTCTGTTCAATAATTTTTGCAGCACCCGCTTTTTCCAGCGGCAATGCATTCCAGTACTGCTGGCGGTCTTTATGCTGGAATGGCACAAAAATAGCCGGCAAACCTGCGGCAGCAATTTCACTGACCGTTAACGCGCCGGAGCGACAAACCACCACATCTGCCCAGGCATAAGCTGCTGCCATGTCATCAATGAATTCGGTGACTTTGTGCTGAGTCTGACCGACTTTTTCGTAAGCCTGATTCACTGACTCCAGCGCACCTTTACCAACCTGATGCCACAACGTAATTTTATCGCCCATCAGCGCCGCGACTTCCGGCATGCTCTGATTAAGCACCCGCGCACCCTGACTGCCGCCAATCACTAAGACTCTGATCGGCCCTTCGCGTCCGGCTAAGCGCGTTTCCGGCAATTCCAGCGCCAGCACATCCGTGCGTACCGGATTTCCCACAACATCCGCTTTCGGAAAAGCACCGGGGAACGCCTGCAATACTTTGGTAGCAATGTGCGACAACCCTTTGTTGGTCATGCCCGCAATGCCGTTTTGTTCGTGCAGCACCACCGGAATACCCAGTGACCATGCCGCCAGACCGCCGGGGCCGGAAACGTATCCGCCCATGCCTAACACCACATCTGGCTGAAAGCGTTTCATGATGGCCTTCGCCTGACGCCACGCATGATATATGCGAATCGGGGCGGTGAGTTGCGCTTTCAGACCTTTCCCACGTAATCCAGAGATTTTAATGAAATCAATATCGATGCCGTGTTTCGGCACAAGATCCGCTTCCATCCGGTCTGCTGTACCGAGCCAGCGAACTTCCCAACCTTGCGCGATAAGGTGATGCGCCACAGCCAGCCCCGGAAACACATGTCCGCCGGTACCGCCAGCCATCACCATTAAACGCCGGGTATTGCCACTCATCGGGCACTCCTTACAAACGCCTGGGCTTTTGCCAGCCGCGTTTCAAAATCCACTCGCAGCAATAACACGATTGCCGTCGACATAATGATTAAGCTCGAACCACCGTAACTGATCAGCGGCAGCGTCAGACCTTTGGTCGGCAACATCCCCGCCGCCGCGCCCACATTGACCAGCGCCTGGAAGCTAAACCACACGCCGATAGAACAGGCCAAAAATCCGGAAAAACGCTGATCAATCTCTAACGCACGGCGCCCGATGGACATCGCGCGAAAAGCGACGAAGAATACCATCAACAGGGCTAAAACCACACCGAAATACCCCAGTTCTTCACCCAAAATGGAGAAGATAAAGTCGGTATGCGCTTCCGGTAAATACTCCAGTTTCTGTACTGAATTCCCTAAGCCCTGTCCCCAGAATTCCCCACGGCCAAATGCCATCAGCGACTGGGTTAACTGGTAGCCGCTACCAAACGGGTCGGCCCACGGATTCCAGAACGAGGTAACACGGCGCATACGGTACGGTTCGGCAAGAACCAGCAGCACAACCGCAAACGCACCGGAACCGATAATCGCCAGGAACTGCCACATTTTCGCCCCCGCCAGGAATAACATCGCCAGCGTGGTGATAAACAATACGACGACGGTACCCAGGTCAGGCTGAGCCAGCAGTAAAACGGCCAGCACTACCATCACGCCCATCGGTTTGCAAAAGCCCCAGAAGTTGCTGCGTACTTCATCTACCTTGCGCACCAGATAACTGGCGAGATAGCAAAACAGCGACAGCTTCGAGAACTCAGCAGGCTGAATACGCAATGGTCCGAGTGAAATCCAGCGCGAGGCCCCGTTGACGGAGCTACCGACCACCAGAACCACCAACAGCATCACCACCGACAGCAGCAACAGCACATTGCTGTACTTCTGCCAGACGGCCATCGGCACACGAAGCGTCACCAGCGATAAACCAAAAGCCAGACCGAGATAAATGGCGTCACGTTTAGCAAACAGGAACGGATCGTCTGCCAGACGCTGACCGATAGGCATGGAAGCCGACGTCACCATCACAAAACCCACGATCGCCAGACCAAAGGTCAGCCACAACAATGTCCGGTCGTACAGCACCAGCGTGACGGAATCGCTTTCCTTTGCGCCCATCACCCAGTCATTAAATTTTCCGATGAGGCTCAGCCCCGGAATACGCAACCGCATCAGCCCAGCTCCTTCGCCAGCGCGGTGAAGACATCACCCCGTTGTTCAAAACTGCGAAACTGATCCAGACTCGCGCAAGCCGGAGATAACAGAACCATATCGCCGGAAGCCACGTGCTGGCTGATTTCCCGCATCGCCTGTTCCATGGTTTCAAACAGAGAGGAAACATCAGGTCGCAGCTCTGCAAGCTCAGCACCATCACGGCCAAAGCAATAAATACGCAGATTATCGCCTTGCAGATAACGGGTCAGCGGTGCGAAATCAGCAGATTTCCCGTCTCCGCCCAGCAGCAGATGTAACGTGCCTTCAACGTGCAAACCATTCAGCGCCGCTTCAGTGCTGCCCACATTGGTGGCTTTGGAATCATTAATCCAGCGCACGCCGTTGTGGTGCCAGGCTATCTGGAAACGGTGAGCCAGCCCGGTAAAAGTGGTCAGCGCTTTCAGGCTGGACGCATGAGGAACACCTACCGCATCCGCCAGCGCCAGAGCAGCCAGCGCATTGGTGTAGTTGTGGCGTCCGGTCAGCGGCATTTCACGGGTGTTCAGCACTTTTTCGCCATGCACACGCAGCCAGATATCATCCTGCTGACGGGTCAGATGGTAATCACCCACATCGACACCAAAACTCACACAACGCTTATCCGCGCCACGCACCGGCATAGTCAGCGCATCGTCCGCGTTAACAACACACAACGCAGCGTTTTCATACACTTTCAGTTTTGCCGCACGGTATTGCTGCAAGCCAAACGGATAGCGATCCATATGATCTTCAGTCACGTTCAGAATGGTCGCCGCCGCCGCGTGAAGGCTGTGCGTGGTTTCAAGCTGGAAGCTGGAAAGCTCAAGCACGAACAGATCGTATTCATGATCCAGCATGGTCAGCACCGGCAGGCCGATATTGCCGCCCACACCGACACGCCAGCCCGCAGCTTTCGCCATTTCGCCCACCAGCATGGTGACGGTGCTCTTCCCATTTGAACCGGTGATGGCGACAATAGGTGTCGTCGTTTCACGGCAAAACAGTTCGATATCACCCACAATTTCCACGCCTGCATCAGCAGCAGCGCTCAGTGCCGGCGTCGCCAGCGCAACGCCCGGGCTGGAAATAATTAAATCTGCATCCAGCAGCCAGTCTTCGTTGAGCGACCCCAGGTGACGCTCAATGTTATCCGCCAGTTTATCGAGTCCTGGCGGGCTGACGCGGGTATCAATGACACGCGGCATCACGCCACGTGCAACAAAGAAATCAACACAGGACAGGCCGGTAAGACCCAGCCCGATGATGACCACTTTTTTACCCTGATAGTCAGCCATAATTACCGTACCTTCAGCGTCGCCAGGCCAATCAGCACCAGCATCAGCGAAATAATCCAGAAGCGCACGATGACGCGCGGTTCCGGCCAGCCTTTAAGTTCGTAGTGATGATGGATAGGCGCCATACGGAAAATGCGCTGTCCACGTAACTTGAAGGACCCAACCTGCAGGATCACCGACAGTGTTTCGACCACGAACACACCGCCCATAATCACCAGTAAGAATTCCTGACGCAGCAATACGGCGATGGTACCCAGCGCCCCGCCCAGAGCCAGAGAGCCGACATCACCCATAAATACTTGTGCCGGATAGGTGTTGAACCAGAGGAATCCAAGCCCGGCACCGACGATCGCCGTACACACGATCACCAGTTCACCGGCATGACGCAGATAAGGGATGTGCAGATAGCTTGCGAAGTTCATGTTACCGGTTGCCCATGCCACCAGCGCAAAACCTGCTGCGACGAAGACCGTTGGCATAATTGCCAGACCGTCCAGACCATCTGTCAGATTCACTGCGTTACTGGTGCCGACAATGACGAAATAACTCAGCAGGATGTACAGCAAACCCAACTGCGGCATGACGTCTTTGAAAAATGGCACAACCAGCTCAGTGGCTGGCGTGTCTTTACCAATGGCATACATGGTGAAGGCTGCCGCCAGCGCGATGACTGATTGCCAGAAGTATTTCCAGCGTGCAATCAGGCCCTTGGTGTCTTTGCGCACGACTTTGCGGTAGTCATCGATAAAGCCCACGATGCCATAACCAATCAGCACAAACAGCACGCACCACACATACGGATTGGACGGATACGCCCACATCAGTACAGAAATTGTGATCGACGCCAGAATCATCAGGCCGCCCATCGTTGGCGTACCGCGTTTACTGAAATGCGACTCAGGACCGTCGTTACGGACAACCTGACCGAAAGACATTTTTTGCAGGCGGGCAATCATGCGCGGCCCGATCCACAGCGACAGGAACAACGCGGTCAGCAGGCTGACAATGGCGCGAAACGTCAGATAGGAAAAGACGTTGAAGCCGGAATAATATTTGACCAAGTGTTCGGCCAGCCAAACTAACATGTTGCATTCTCCTGTAACGCGCGTACTACCTGCTCCATTGCGGCACTACGTGAACCTTTAATTAAAACGGTAATTACCGCGTGTTCAGACAGTAAGCTCGTTAAACGGGCCGTCAGGGCTGCCTTATCCTCTAAATGCTCACCACATCCGCTGACATCACTGATGATGCGGCTGTCATGACCAATACTGAATACTTTGTCGATACCGGCGTTACGTATGGCTTCGCCCACCTGACGGTGGCAGCTTTCGCTTTCCGCGCCCAGTTCCGCCATATCACCCACTGCCATCACGCGGTAGCCAGGCATTTCAGAAAGCACCTGCGCTGCGGCTGTCATGGAACCCACGTTGGCGTTGTAGCTGTCATCAAGCAGGGTTTTACCCTCGCTAAGTGCGATAGGGAATAAACGCCCTTTGACGGATTGCAGGGTCGCCAGACCGGCGCGCACATTCTCCGGCGATGCCCCGACAGACATTGCCAGCGCAGCCGCAGCCAGTGCGTTAGCGATGTTGTGACGACCGGGGACCGGCAGCGAGACATCAATGCTGCCCTGAGGAGAATGCAGAGTGAACGCGGTATTCAGCGGGCTGATTTTGACATCAGTCGCACTGAAATTGATGCCTTCACCGTAAGTCGGGGAGAAGCGCCAGACGGTTTTACCGCTCAGCTTATGCTGCCAGTTTGCCCAGTCGTTGTTATCCGCATTGATCACGGCGATGCCGTCTTCCGGCAGGCCATCGAAAATCTCGCCTTTCGCCCGCGCGACACCCGCCAGGGAACCGAAACCTTCGAGATGCGCGGCTGACAGGTTATTCACCAGTGCCGTTTCAGGCCGTGCCAGCGCAGTCGTATAGGCGATTTCACCAAGATGATTCGCGCCCATTTCGATGACGGCAAAATCATGTTCAGCGGTCAGGCGCAGCAAGGTGAGCGGAACACCGATGTCGTTATTGAAGTTGCCAGCGGTGTACAGCACGTTGCCGCACTCACGCAAAATAGCTGCAGTCATCTCTTTCACAGATGTCTTGCCGGATGAACCGGTCAGGCCGACGACACGGGCCGGAACCTGCTGACGCACCCAGCCACCCAGTTGCCCGAGAGCAATGCGGGTGTCGGCAACCACTAACTGAGGAACCTCCACCGGTAAGCGCTTACTTACCAGCAAAGCCCCTGCTCCGGCTTTTACGGCATCAGCAGCGAAGTCATGGGCATCGAATTTTTCGCCTTTCAGCGCGATAAACAAACCGCCCTGGGTGACCTGACGGGTATCCGTGGTCACGCTGTCGATTTGAGTATCTGTGCCGATGAGCTCAGCGTTGAGCGCATCCGCCAGAGTTTGCAGGGAAACGCGGATCATGCGATCACCCCCAGCAAACGTGCAACCGTGACGCGGTCGGAATAATCAAGACGCTGGTTACCGACCAGCTGGTAGTCTTCGTGCCCTTTACCGGCAATCAGCACGACGTCTTCTTCTTTCGCCTGCATAATTGCGCTGGTGACGGCTTCTGCGCGACCATGAATTTCCTGCGCACGCCCTGCATCAAGCAGGCCAGCAAGGATATCAGCAACGATAGCGCGCGGCTCTTCACTGCGCGGATTGTCATCGGTGACGATCACACGGTCAGCGTATTGCTCCGCAATGCCGCCCATCAGCGGACGCTTACCTTTATCACGATCGCCGCCGCAACCAAACACACACCACAGCGTACCGCGACAATGCAGACGGGCAGCCGCCAGTGCTTTTTCCAGCGCGTCAGGAGTATGGGCATAATCAACGACAGCGGTAGGTTTGCCCGGTGCATTGAAGACTTCCATGCGGCCGCAAACCGGTTGTAGCTGAGAAGCCGTAGCCAGTAATTGCGCCAGCGGATAATCCAGGGAAAGCAGTGTAGCCAGCGCAACCAGCAGGTTGCTGACGTTGAACGCGCCCATAAGGCGACTATCAAACTTACCTTCGCCCCAGCTTGAATCGATATTTACGGTGGCGCCGTTATCGTGATAATTCACGCTGCGTGCCACCAGCCAGCGGCCTTTCCAGCCTGCCGGGATTTTGTCTTCCATACTGACGGCGACAGCTTCAGGCGTTTTCGCTAACCAGCGCGCGCCGACTTCATCGTCAGCATTAATGATTTTCTGACCGACCTGATGCGAGGAGAAAAGCTGCCATTTAGCGTCTTCGTAACTCTGCATATCACCGTGATAATCAAGATGATCACGGCTCAGGTTGGTGAATGCCGCTGCGGCAAAGGGCAATGCGGCAACACGGTGCTGAACCAGTCCGTGGGAAGAAACTTCCATTGCGGCAAAGGTTGCGCCTTGCTTCACCAGATCGGCCAGAATGTGCTGAACCTGCACGGCAGAACCGGTGGTGTTTTCCGCGGGTACCACGTTATCCAGCAAACCATTGCCGACGGTGCCCATCACGGCGCTGGTTTCGCCCAGTAACTGGCTCCACTGCGCCAGCAACTGCGTGGTGGTGGTTTTACCGTTGGTACCGGTTACGCCAACCAGACGTAACGCTTTGCCCGGTTGCTGGTAAAAACGTCCCGCCAGTTCTGACAGCAGGACGTTGAGATCTTCGAGATAAATGACCGGTACACCATGCATCTGGCAAACCGTTCCGTGTTCTTGTTCACCCTTTGCCTCGGCCACGACGGCAGCGACGCCCTGGGCAATTGCCTGGGGAATAAAACGACGCCCGTCACTGGTATGGCCTGAAACCGCGACAAACAGATCGCCGGCAGCCGCAACGCGGCTGTCCAGAATCATGTCTTTTAGCGCTGCTGCCGGGGCATCACTCACCCAGGGCGCTAAGATGTCGCGCAAATTACGATCTGCCACCTGAAGCCTCTTTTTGATTATTCACTATGTCTGCGTTTTCATCGGCAGTCAGCGCATCCGGTTCAACGTTCATGGTACGCAATACGCCGCCCATGATGGCGCCAAACACCGGTGCGGAAACGGCCCCACCGTAATATTTCCCTGCTTGTGGATCGTTAATGACCACCACAAGCGCAAATCTTGGATTGCTTGCTGGCGCAACGCCGGCGGTATAGGCAATGTATTTGTTAACGTATTTACCGTCCGGACCGACTTTCTTCGCGGTACCCGTTTTTATCGCAATACGGTAACCCTTGATCGCGGCCTTCACGCCACCGCCGCCAGGCAATGCAACGCTTTCCATCATATGTACGACGGTACGCACCAGCGGTTCAGGGAAGACACGTTCGCCGGATACCGGCGGATCAACTTTCGTGATCGACAATGGGCGATAAATGCCCATGCTGCCGATCGTTGCGTAGACTCGCGCTAACTGGAGAGGTGTCACCATTAGCCCGTAGCCGAAAGAGAAGGTGGCCCTCTCTATGTCAGACCACCGTTGTTTTTTAGGGTATATGCCACTGCTTTCTCCAACCAGCCCCAAATTGGTTGGTTTTCCCAATCCGAATCGCGAGTAAGTATCTACCAGCTCAGCGGAGGGCATCGATAACGCCAGTCGTGAAACACCGACGTTACTCGACTTCTGCAAGATGCCCGTGACGGAAAGCTCACCGTAACGCGCAACATCTTTAATCTCATGGCCATTGATCCGATACGGCAGGGTGTTCAGCACGCTGTTTTCGCGGACCACACCGTTTTTCAGTGCCGTCATCACCACCATCGGTTTCACTGTGGAACCCGGCTCAAAAATGTCGGTGATGGCACGGTTACGCATCACATCTTTCGGCGTATCCGGCATGTTGTTTGGGTTGTATGAAGGGCTGTTCGCCATCGCCAGCACTTCACCGGTCTGGACATCAACCAGCACGGCAGTACCTGATTCGGCTTTGTTAAACGCCACCGCATTATTCAGTTCGCGGTAAACCAGCGCCTGTAAACGCTCGTCGATACTCAGTGCGAGGTTGTGGGCGGCCTGACTGTCGACGGTAGAAATATCTTCGATAACGCGACCAAAACGGTCTTTACGAATGGTACGTTCGCCGGGTTTACCGGTCAGCCAGCGGTCAAAACTCTTCTCAACGCCTTCAATGCCTTCGCCATCAATGTTGGTCACGCCGATAACATGCGACGTCACCTGCCCGGCCGGATAATAACGGCGCGATTCCTGACGCAGGGAAATCCCCGGCAGTTTGAGTTTATGGACATATTCGCCAACGGCAGGGTTAACCTGACGGGCTAGGTATACGAAGCGTCCGTTGGGATTGGCATTAATGCGGGCGGAAAGCTGGGCAAGCGGCATGTTCAGCGCGTCAGCCAGCGCCTTCCATTTGGTATCGACGGTAATGCCGCCGCGATCGTTAATTTCTTTCGGGTCTGCCCAGATAGCATTGACCGGAACGCTGACCGCCAGAGGGCGACCGGAACGATCGGTAATCATGCCACGTGAGGTAGGAATGGTTTGCACGCGCAGGGAACGCAGATCCCCTTCTCTCACCAGCTTATCCGGGTTAATAACCTGCAGGTATGCCACACGCAACATCAGGCCAACCAATGCCAGCAGGATACAGGCGCACAACAACGCAAAACGCCAGCTGATAAAGCTGGCTTGATCTTCTGGACGCTTTAACTTCGCGGTGCGTGTTGCTTTCATTAGCTGCCTGTATTCTCCGTGCGCATTTTAAGGCTGAACCACAATAATTTCTTGAGATGGATCAACGTGCTGCATCTGCAATTTCTCCGTTGCGATGCGTTCTACCCGGCTGTGATCGCCGAGAGCATTCTCTTCCAAGATCAGGTTGCGCCATTCGATATCCAGCGCGTCCCGTTCCAGTACTAATTGTTCGCGCTGAGCCGTCAGCAAACGCGTACGGTGAGCGGTTGTGACCACTAAGATTGCGCTGACCAGAACGGCAATCAGCAAAATCAGCGGGATCTTGCCATTGCGCAAAATATCGCTGGCAATAACCCCCACTAAACCGTGGCGTTCGTTGCCGATCACGCTGTCGTTCTCTCAGCAAAACGCAGAACTGAACTGCGTGCGCGAGGGTTTTCCGCGACTTCAGCGTCTGAAGGCATCATCTTCCCGACGGACTTCAGGGAACGTCCGCCAAGCTCAGCGATTTGCGCTTCGGTCATCGGGATACCCGCTGGCACTTGCGCGCCACGACTGTGCTGGCGAATAAAACGCTTCACAATACGGTCTTCCAGAGAGTGGAAACTGATCACCGATAAACGACCTTCAGGTGCCAGAATTTCCAGAGCGCCATCCAGCGCGCGTTCGATTTCTTCCAGCTCACTGTTGATGTAAATACGGATAGCCTGGAAGCTGCGCGTGGCCGGATGTTTGTGTTTTTCCCGGACCGGAGAAGCGTTGGCAATCAAATCCGCCAGCTCTTTGGTTCGGGTCATCGGCAGCTCACGGTTACGCTCAACGATCGCGCGGGCAATTCGCTTGGCAAAACGTTCTTCGCCGAACGTTTTCAGCACCCAGGCAATGTCTTCGGCTTCCGCTTTCATCAGCCATTCAGCCGCTGAATAACCACGAGTTGGATCCATACGCATATCCAGAGGCCCGTCGCGCATAAATGAGAATCCGCGTTCAGGATCATCAAGCTGCGGAGAAGAAACACCTAAGTCCAGTAATACGCCGTCGATCTTGCCTTCGAGGCCGCGATCACGCACATAGTCAGCGAGATCAGAGAAAGGTCCGTGAACAATCGAAAAACGAGGATCATCAATGGATTCTGCGGCTTTGATCGCTTGTGGATCACGGTCAATCGCCAGCAAGCGTCCGTCCGGCCCAAGCTGGGACAGAATCAAACGTGAGTGGCCACCGCGGCCAAAAGTTCCGTCTATGTAAATGCCGTCCTGACGAATGTTAAGGCCGTTAACGGCTTCATCCAGCAAAACGGAAGTGTGTTTGTAGTTTTCAACCATGCTTATAATGACAAGTCCTGTAATCGATCAGAAAGGGGTTCCTGAGACGATTGTTCAGCGTCGATGTCTTCCTTAACTTGTTGATACCAGGTCTGTTCATCCCACAGTTCAAACTTATTGAACTGCCCAACCAGCATCACTTCTTTTTCGAGCCCGGCGTGCTGTCGCAATGTTGTTGCAATCAGCAGGCGCCCGGCGTTATCCATCTGACATTCACTCGCATGCCCGAGTAAAAGGCGCTGAATACGGCGCTCAACAGGGTTCATGCTCGACAGACGGGACAATTTTTGTTCGATAACTTCCCACTCAGGGAGGGTGTAAAGGAGGAGACATGGGTGATGGAGGTCTATGGTGCAAACCATTTGACCTTGCGATTCTTCGCTCAGCAAATCCCGATAGCGGGTAGGTACGGCAAGTCGCCCTTTGCTGTCGAGGTTAACCATCGTCGCGCCACGAAACATGACCGATCTACCCCTCTGTGACCTTTTTCACCACTTTCCCCCACAAATTCCCACAGAAAAGAGTTTACGGATGGTTTTAAAACCTTGTCAAGCCAGAGCAGAGAAGGTTTGGCATTATTTACGCAGCCAGGCAATTACTTAGCGCAAGGTGATGATGTTTTTTAGAAGGGGAGAGAAAATAACGTCATGATTAGTTGAAGAAATTTCGGAGGGTTAATAATTTCGTTTAAAAAAAAGCCAAACTGAACATTATTTAACTATTTATATTCTTCTGCTAGCTAACTCTCATTTCCTGACTGTTTTGCCATAACAAAAATCATTTTCAGTTTTTTTATGGCTGTCACGTCTACATCATCATCATTTTACCTGCCAACCCGCAGGACATCAGTCTTCCGGCTGATTCAAAACTCATCAGCAACGCGTCAGACCATAACTGCGGGAAATTAAGCGGGGAATTCTACAGCACTTTTGCAGGGAGCATTAACGTATTTTAGAAATTGATTGGCAGGTTTATATCAGTTCAGGAAAGACAAAAACATTTGTTAATAATTCAGCAGTCTGGGAATGTTCTTAATTTACCCATTCTGGTTATATGGGAATTTTCGTATTCGATTATCACAACCGGCAAGATGCTTTATTCATTGTTACTTATGAAACGTGTTGCTGAGACGGGAAAACAACGGGCAGTCAGGATGAATGCCCGCAGGAGGTTTATTTGCGGCTCAGACGGCCACGGCGGAACAAATTACGCCGGATACGGGTCAGCCCGGCTTTCGGTTTTTTCGGCTCATCGAGACAGGCCAACACCAGTTCCAGCACGCGTTCAGCCACATCACGGTGACGCTGCGCCACAGCGAGAACCGGACACTCCAGGAAATCGAGCAACTCGTTATCGCCGAATGTGGCAATCGCCAGATCGACCGGCAGCCGCCCTTCCGTTTTCAGCGTCACGTCCATGACACCCTGCAACAACTGGAATGAGGTGGTAAATAACGCCTGTGGCATCGGGTTGGTTTTCAGCCATTCAGCAAAGACGACGGCAGCCGATTCGCGATCGTAGGCATTGGCGTAAAGGTATTTCGGCTGACGGGGATCATCAGCCCAGGCCTGACGAAATCCTTGTTCACGCAGGAAGCTCACAGAAAGCTCCGGCAGTGCGCCGAGATAGAGTACCGATTCAGCCGGGAACGTGCGCAATTCCTGCGCCAGCATCAGTGCGTCTTCCTGATCGGCCCCGACCACGCTGATGAAGTGCTCAGGGTCCAGGGCACGGTCGAGCGCAATGATCGGGAAATCATCGTTAGCCCAGCGCTGATAGAAAGGGTGTTCCGGCGGTAAAGACGTGGAAATGATGATGGCATCAACCTGACGCTGCAGAAGATGTTCGATGCAACGCATTTCATTATCAGGCTGATCTTCAGAGCAGGCAATCAGCAACTGATAGCCACGCTGACGGGCCTGCCGCTCAAGGAAATTGGCAATTTTGGTGTAGCTGGTGTTTTCCAGGTCAGGGATCACCAGACCAATAGAGCGGGTTCGACCGGCGCGCAGACCTGCTGCCACCGCGTTCGGGTGATAGTTATGTTCCTTCACGACAGCCATGACTTTCTCGACTGTCTTATCGCTGACACGATACTGTTTCGCCTTGCCATTAATCACATAACTGGCCGTGGTACGCGAAACGCCCGCTAACCTCGCGATCTCATCCAGCTTCACTGAGCAAACCCCTTAATAAAGATAATGCTTTATCTAACCGCAGAAGCCCCTGCCGGGCAAGGTGTTTTACCGAATCGCTTCACCTGACTCGCAAAAAAGAAAGCCCGGCTCATGAGCCGGGCTTTTAACTATCAGCAAAACTTCACATCTTGCTGATTATTTGAGCTTTAACGCATAATCTTGTCGCCACGCGAAACACCGACCACGCCGGAGCGTGCAACTTCCACAATTTCAGCCACATCACGGATGCTGGCTAAAAATGCGTCAAGCTTGTCGCTGGTTCCCGCCAGCTGAACGGTGTAAAGCGTGGCGGTGACGTCCACGATCTGACCACGGAAAATCTCAGTTGAACGTTTAACTTCTTCACGGCCATAGCCTGAAGCCTGCACCTTCACCAGCATGATTTCACGCTCAACGTGAGCGCCCTGTACCAGCTCGGTCACGCGCAGTACATCGACCAGCTTATGCAGTTGCTTTTCGATTTGCTCGAGCACCTTGGCATCGCCGACGGTCTGAATGGTCATGCGTGACAGGGTCGGATCGTCAGTGGGTGCCACGGTCAGGCTTTCAATGTTGTAGCCACGCTGAGAGAACAGGCCGACTACACGGGACAACGCGCCCGATTCGTTTTCCAGTAAAACTGATAAAATCCGGCGCATGATCAGGTCCTCTCCGTTTTGCTTAACCACATTTCGTCCATCGCACCGCCACGGATGTGCATCGGGTAAACGTGTTCTGTTTCATCTATGCTGATATCCACAAATACCAGACGATTTTTCTGTTCCAGCGCCAGCGCCAGTTTGCTTTCCAGCTCATCCGGCGTGCGGATTGCGATACCCACGTGCCCGTAAGCTTCCGCCAGTTTCACAAAATCAGGCAGAGATTGCATATAGGATTGGGAATGACGGCCGGAGTAAATCATGTCCTGCCACTGCTTTACCATGCCGAGGTAACCGTTGTTCAGGTTCACCACGATCACCGGCAAATCGTATTGCAGTGCAGTCGACAGTTCCTGAATGTTCATCTGAATACTGCCGTCGCCGGTCACGCAAATCACTGTTTCATCCGGCAGACCGAGTTTTACACCCAGCGCGGCTGGCAGGCCAAAGCCCATCGTGCCGAGGCCACCGGAGTTGATCCAGTGTCGCGGCTTGTCGAATTTATAATACAGCGCAGCAAACATCTGATGCTGGCCGACATCCGACGTCACGTAAGCATCGCCTTTGGTCAGACGGTGCAGCGTTTCGATAACCGCCTGCGGCTTGATGGTGCCGGTATTTTTGTCGTAGCTCAGGCATTCGCGGCCGCGCCAGTTTTCAATGTTTTGCCACCAGTCACGCAGCGCATCGAATTCCTGCTTTTCATCGCTTTGTGCCAGCAATTCGAGCATCTGAACCAGTGTCTGTTTTGCATCACCGACAATGGGAATATCCGCATTCACGGTTTTAGAAATGGACGTCGGGTCGATATCGATATGCATGACTGTCGCATTCGGGCAATATTTCGCCAGATTATTAGTAGTACGGTCGTCGAAACGCACACCTACGCCGAAAATCAGATCCGCACTGTGCATCGCCATATTGGCTTCGTAAGTGCCGTGCATACCGAGCATGCCAAGGCTCTGACGATGCGTGCCAGGGAAAGCGCCCAGACCCATCAGAGAACTGGTTACCGGCAGATTCAGTTTCTCTGCCAGCTGCAGCAGCTCAGCATCACACTCAGAGTTGATCGCGCCGCCGCCGACGTACAGCACCGGTTTTTTAGCCGCCAGCAAGGTCTGGACGGCACGTTTGATTTGCCCGCGATGGCCCTGTACCGTCGGGTTGTAGGAGCGCATTGTTACCTGCTCAGGATAGGCGTAAGGCAGTTTGATCTGCGGATTCACCACGTCTTTTGGCAGGTCAACGACAACCGGCCCGGGACGGCCGGTAGACGCCAGATAAAACGCTTTTTTCAGCACAGTCGGAATATCTTCCGCGCGCTTTACCAGAAAACTGTGTTTCACCACCGGGCGGGAAATGCCCACCATGTCGCATTCCTGGAACGCGTCATAACCAATGAGTGAACTGTGGACCTGACCTGATAGCACCACCAGTGGAATGGAATCCATATAAGCCGTGGCAATACCGGTGATCGCATTGGTTGCGCCGGGACCTGAAGTCACCAGCACCACGCCCACGTCACCCGTGGCGCGCGCATAACCATCAGCCATATGAACAGCACCCTGTTCATGTCTCACCAGCACATGATCTATCCCACCGACCGTATGCAGGGCATCATAGATATCCAACACCGCTCCGCCGGGATAACCGAATACGTGCTTAACGCCCTGGTCGATTAACGACCGGACGACCATCTCGGCTCCTGACAACATCTCCATGGTTTTGCCTCCAGGCTTTTTGTTTCTTCTATAGGATGACTTTTTATTTCAGCTAGCTGTTCTATCAGGCAACGATTTATGGGGGAAACCGCTGAATTTTAGGACTTTCTATCGGGATTAAAAAACCCTGCTGTTCTTATTGGCGTTCACAAACCTAACTCAGTACCTTAGCGTCAGAATCTGAGTCAGGCAAACGCCAAAAAGGGTCAGGAAATATCGTTATATCGGCTCGCACTGCCTTCATTCTTCTGCCCGGCACAAAACACTGCCTGAGAGTAACAACCAGTCAGAAATATCAGGAAGGCCCGAAAAATTACAGTATTAAATTATGTCCGTGACGGACATACAAATGAGGATGAAACCGGCAAACGCATGTTTGCCGGTAATTGCGCAGGGAAAAGGGGAAACAGATCCGGAAGGAATTACTCGCGGTAAAGCTGGTCGATTTCTTTCTGATATCGGCTGAAGATGATTTTGCGCCGCAACTTAAGCGTCGGGGTCAGCTCACCATCCTCCATCGTGAAAGGCTTGGTCAGCAGTACAAATTTTTTCACCTGCTCAAAACCGGCCAGCTCATGCTGGATCTCGCGCAACTGATGCGCAAACAGTGAAAGAATTTGCTCGTTTTTAACCAGCCCGGTGCGGTTCAGATAATCGATATGATGGTTTTGCGCGTAAACGTTCAGCACGTCAAAATCAGGCACAATCAGCGCGGAAACAAAGTGACGTTCATCGGCGATCACCGCCGCCTGCTCAATGTAACGATCCTGCACCAGCGTGCCTTCGATACGCTGCGGCGCAATGTATTTGCCGCCCGAGGTTTTCATCAGATCCTTCAGCCGTTCGGTGATGAACACATTGCCTTCTGAGTCCATTTTTCCGGCATCGCCGGTTTTAAACCAGCCATCAGCCGTAAAACTGGCCGCCGTTTCTTCCGGCTTATTAAAATAACCTCTTAAAAGCGTCGGGCCGCGAACCTGGATTTCATTTTCTTCGCCAATGCGCACTTCAATTTCGGGTAACGCTGTCCCGACCGAACCGAAGCGGAAATCGTTTTCTTCCCAGCAGGTAACGGTGGCGCAGGTTTCTGTCAGACCGTAACCGTATTTGATTTTCAAACCAAGTGATTCGAAAAACAAGATCACGTTATCGTCAAGACTGGCGCCCGCTGCCGGCAGAAAGCGTAAATTTCCGCCCAGCAGATTGCGCAGCTTTTTCAGTACCAGTTTATCGGCGATGAAATACGCCGGGGAAAGCCAGAAGGGATAACGCGCTTTACGGCGTTCAGTCAGAAACTTCTCTTTGCCCTGCGCGACAGCCCAGTGGAACAGTCGTTTTTTTAAGGTTCCGGCGCGAGCCACTTTGTCATGTATGGCGCTGAACACTTTTTCGTAGAAACGCGGAACGGCGCACATCACTGTGGGTTTAACGGCCTGCAACGCATCGCGCACCAAATCGGTTTCACGCAGGAAAACATTCTGCGCGCCGCTGTGCATAACGAAGAAACTCCAGGCACGCTCAAAAACATGCGCCAGCGGCAGGAAGCATAACGAGACATCGCGGTCAGAAATACTCAGGCGTTTTTCATGCTGCTTTAGTTGCGTCGCCATGCTGACGTAATCGAGCATGACGCCTTTCGCCTCCCCCGTTGTTCCCGAAGTATAAATCAGCGTGAAGAGATCGTTGAGGTCACAGGCGTTAACCCGCGCCTCACGTTCAGCCGCCAAAACTCTGTCCTGAGGAACAATGCCTGAAACATGCCGGGCAATGGACACACCGCGCAAATCAACGTCGTTATCGAGCACAAAGATATGTTTCAGTTGCGGGCACAGTTCACGCAACGCCACCGCCGCATCATACTGACTCTGCCCGACAACGAACAAAATGCGGATATCGGCATCATTAAGCACATATGCAGACTGCGCGGGGGTATTGGTCGCATACACGGGCACGGTGACGGCCCGTAACTGCAAAATCGCCAGATCGGTCATCGCCCAGGCCATCGAGTTTTTTCCGCAAATGGCGATCCGCTCCTGGATACCCACGTTCTCCTGAAGCAAAACGTCGGACAGCGCATCGACTTTCTCACCGAGTTCACGCCAGGTGAGCGTGCTTTCAGCCACAGGCGACCATTCACGGAATGCAATTTTTTCAGCACGGCTGATGACTTGATGGCGAAAACGGGTGATCAGGTGGTAGTCATTTAAGGTTGGATTCATTGAGCGTCTATACCGGCGTCCAGCGCAATCAGATAAAGGAGGGAGCTGACTGCATAGCTCTGTTACAAAGATTTAACGCAGTCTACCGGCAAACATTGCACGGTGAAATCAAATTGTAGAAGCACAGGTGCTCTTTTGGAAAACCAGGAAGGACTTTTAGAAATGAAAAAAACCTGCGTGGCTCTAACGAGGCGCAAAAACCAGGCAGGATAAAAAACCACAAAGAAAACCATAACCAGCCATTTTTACTGTGTAAGGAAACACAGTAAAAATGGGACGTATCAGAGTCACCCGCTATAAAGAAAGAATGCATTGGCTTAATAACGACTTCATCCACATATTGCCTTTATCTTTACTGGAAGATTCATGCCATGACAGGTAGCACGTCAGATTGTTCTTCATCCAGGGTAACGGTATCACGGACAGATTTAATATTCCGGCACTCGATTGTGCCATCCAGCGCGGTACCAGCGCGACCATATCTGTTTTCGACACTATTTCCATTACGCTGGAAAGATCTGTTCCCTGATAAGCAATCAGAGAATGCATTTCGGGGTCATCATAATAAGGTGAACTGAATGAATAAAAACGATCAAGCATCATGACCGCATGTTTTTCTTTCAGATATTTTTCATCTGACATATGCGGACTTATCCGCGGATGTTTTTGTGCCGCCACTAAAACCAGTTCATCATTAAATAACGCCTGATTACAAAAGTCCGGGCGGTCGAATTTACGATAACTGATCATGAATTCAATATTCTGATAACGTAACTGATGCTCAATATTGTCATTCACAATGGTTTGCAATTTAATACTGACATCCGTCGATAAAGTGTCGACCGCATTCAGTACCTGCGAAGTCAGACGTTTGTCCAGCGGACTGCAAATCGCCACATTGAATTCACGAATACTCACGTTAGGATCGAAACCCGCTCCCGGGAGTTCGTTCATCACCAGTTGCAGAGCCTGTCGGATGGGGCCAAATAACTGGCGCGCTCGCATTGTTGGCTGGATCCCACGCCCAAAGCGGACAAACAAATCATCATTAAACATGATTTTTAACCGGGCGACGGCGTTACTCACCGCCGGTTGGGACATCCCCAACATATTAGCTGCGCGAGTAATATTTTGTAATTGCATCACGGCATCAAATACCGTTAACAAATTCAAATCTACATTGCGAAGGTGTGTTTCCGCTTCAGGAGGTTTAGTTTGATTGTCTGTAGTCAGATCGGACATTACATTTCCTATTCAAGATACCTCAGCCTGTTTAAGACTGATTACCTTTAATTATTCGTTTTTAATAAAATGTCACCGAAATGAATTCGGGCATACAAAAAACCAGCAGATGAATTCAGTAACGCAATGAATTCTATTTTCGGAAAGAAATCGGCTCTCATTTCCAATAATCAGAAAGATAAATGCTATCTTAATTTCATCTAGGCAAAACTGATGATATAGAACAATAAAATGTTTATAGAAACAACATGCGGAAAATGAATAATAAGTTAAGCTCCACTAAATCATTTATAACCCACTGTATTCAATAGTTTATTACTATTGACCAGATAAGTTAATGTCCATTTTGAGACTGTTTTTTTTCTTTACTGCCGCCTGAATGAACAAAAACCTTCGTTCCAGATACATTTGGCAAACTAGTTTTTAATGCTAAATGAGATGAATTATCATTTTTAAATTTCCACACCTTGAAGGTTGACATACCGCACACATTCCCGTATCACTTTAAGCACTGTTTGAACGATGTACGTTCTGACCACCTGATTACGAGAAGCTGAAACACATGTTTATGATTACCCGTCTCCTAGGCCTACTACTCAACGCAGAAAATTTGCGCGGTAAGCCAGTGGGCGAAAATCAGAACTGATTTCAACTTCCACAGACAATAAACCCGCGCCGATGCGCGGGTTTTTTTTTATCTCTCCGCAGGGCGCGAAAATAAAAGCAGACAAGGAACAACCCATGAGCGAGCAAGTCATTATTTTCGATACCACGCTGCGTGACGGTGAACAGGCGTTACAGGCCAGCCTGAGTGTTAAAGAGAAGATTCAAATTGCAATGGCGCTGGAAAGGATGGGCGTTGACGTGATGGAAGTCGGCTTCCCGGTCTCTTCTCCCGGCGATTTCGAGTCTGTACAAACCATTGCCCGTCAGATCAAAAACAGCCGGGTTTGCGGTCTGGCCCGCTGTGTGGACGGTGATATCGACGCCGCCGCCGAAGCATTGCGCGTAGCAGAAGCTTTCCGCATCCACGTATTCCTGGCCACCTCTACCCTGCATATTGAATCCAAGCTGAAGCGTTCGTTTGATCAGGTGCTGGAGATGGCAACTCACTCCGTGAAACGCGCCCGTAATTACACCGATGATGTCGAATTCTCCTGCGAAGATGCAGGACGTACCCCGCTGGATAACCTGTGCCGCGTTGTAGAAGCTGCCATCAAAGCCGGGGCGACCACCATTAACATTCCTGACACCGTGGGTTACACCACACCGGTTCAGTTCGGTGGCATTATCACCAACCTGTATGAACGCGTGCCTAACATTGATAAAGCGATTATTTCCGTTCACTGCCACGACGATCTGGGCATGGCAGTCGGTAACTCCATCGCAGCGATTCAGGCCGGTGCGCGTCAGGTTGAGGGCACATTGAACGGTATCGGCGAACGTGCCGGTAACACTGCGCTGGAAGAAGTGATCATGGCAATCCGCACCCGCAGCGACTACATGAACGTTCACACCAACATCAATCACAAAGAAATCTACCGCACCAGCCAGATTGTCAGCCAGATCACCAACATGCCGATCCCGGGCAACAAAGCGATTGTCGGTTCTAACGCCTTCGCGCATTCCTCCGGTATCCACCAGGACGGCGTGCTGAAAAACCGCGAAAACTACGAAATCATGACCCCGGAATCCATCGGTCTGAATCAGGTTCAGCTGAACCTGACTTCCCGCTCCGGTCGTGCTGCCGTTAAGCATCGTATGGAAGAAATGGGCTACAAAGAAGCCGATTACAATCTGGATCATCTGTATGCCGCGTTCCTGAAGCTGGCCGACAAAAAAGGTCAGGTTTTCGACTACGATTTAGAAGCACTGGTCTTCATTAACAAGCAGCAGGAAGAGCCTGAGTTCTACCGTCTGGATAACTTCAGCGTGCAGTCCGGCTCCAAAATTACCGCCACTGCATCAGTCAATTTGTCCTGCGGCGATGAAATTATCACCGAAGCCGCCACCGGCAACGGTCCGGTGGATGCCGTATATCAGGCCATCAACCGCATCACTGGTTATCAGATTGAGCTGGTGAAATACCAGCTGAGCGCCAAAGGCCAGGGCCGCGATGCACTGGGCCAGGTTGACGTGGTCGTCTCCTTCAATGGCCGCCGTTTCCACGGTGTCGGCCTGGCAACGGACATTGTCGAATCCTCCGCAAAAGCGATGGTGCACGTACTGAATAACATCTGGCGCAGCAAACAAGTTGAGATTGAAAAACAACGTTTGCAGCAGTCAGGTCAGCAACACAACAACATTCAAAATAATCAGGAAACGGTGTGAACATGAGCAAGCCCCATCATATTGCCGTCTTACCCGGAGACGGAATTGGCCCGGAAGTTATGGCCCAGGCATATAAAGTTCTGGAAGCAGTACGTCAGCGTTTTGGTCTGAAGATCACCACCAGCGAATACGATGTGGGTGGCGCAGCCATCGACAAACACGGCAGCCCGTTGCCGGAAGCGACCGTCGCCGGTTGCGAACAAGCAGATGCCATTTTGTTCGGTTCCGTTGGTGGCCCGAAATGGGAACATTTGCCGCCAAACGATCAGCCTGAGCGCGGCGCATTATTGCCCTTGCGCAAACATTTCAAACTGTTCAGCAACCTGCGCCCTGCCCGTCTGTATCAGGGGCTGGAAGAATTCTGCCCGCTGCGTGCCGACATCGCCGCAAAAGGTTTCGATATTTTGTGTGTGCGTGAACTGACGGGTGGCATTTATTTCGGTCAGCCTAAAGGCCGCGAAGGTCAGGGTATGCATGAGAAAGCGTTTGATACCGAAGTGTATTACCGCTTTGAGATTGAGCGTATCGCCCGTATCGCCTTTGAATCTGCGCGCAAACGCCGCAGCAAAGTGACCTCCATCGATAAAGCGAACGTGTTGCAGACTTCCATTATGTGGCGCGAAGTGGTTAACGAAATCGCTAAAGATTATCCGGATGTCAGCCTGAGCCACATGTACATCGATAATGCGACCATGCAGCTGATAAAAGACCCGTCACAGTTTGACGTGCTGCTGTGTTCCAACCTGTTCGGCGACATTCTGTCTGACGAGTGCGCGATGATCACCGGCTCCATGGGCATGTTGCCTTCTGCCAGCATGAACGAGCAGGCATTTGGTTTGTTCGAGCCTGCGGGTGGCTCAGCGCCGGATATCGCCGGTAAAAATATCGCTAACCCGATTGCACAAATCCTGTCTGCCGCGCTGTTACTGCGTTACAGCCTGGGTGCGGATGACGCGGCCAATGCCATTGAGCAGGCTGTCAATAAAGCACTGGAAGCCGGACACCGTACGGGGGATTTGGCTAACGGTCAGCAGGCACTGGGCACCAGTGAAATGGGCGATATCATTGCCCGCTTTGTGAAAGAAGGGGCATAACATGGCCAAAACTCTGTATCAGAAATTGTTTGATGCGCACGTCGTTTATGAAGCACAAAACGAAACGCCATTGTTATACATCGACCGCCACCTGGTTCACGAAGTGACATCTCCGCAAGCTTTTGACGGCTTGCGCGCGATGGGCCGTCAGGTGCGCCAGCCGGGTAAAACCTTTGCGACCATGGACCACAACGTGTCCACGCAAACCAAAGACATCAATGCGAGCGGCGAAATGGCGCGCATCCAGATGCAGGAATTAATTAAAAACTGTGCGGAATTTGGCGTTCAGTTGTATGACCTGAACCACCCGTATCAGGGCATTGTCCACGTTATCGGTCCTGAGCAGGGCATGACCTTGCCGGGCATGACCATTGTGTGTGGCGATTCCCATACTGCCACGCACGGTGCGTTTGGTTCGCTGGCCTTCGGTATCGGTACATCAGAAGTGGAACACGTTCTGGCGACGCAAACCCTGAAACAGGGTCGCGCCAAAACCATGAAAATCGAAGTGACTGGCGATGCACCTGCCGGTATCACGGCGAAAGATATCGTTCTGGCGATCATCGGTAAAACCGGCAGCGCTGGCGGTACGGGTCACGTTGTAGAATTCTGCGGTAAAGCCATTGAGGCGCTGAGCATGGAAGGTCGTATGACCCTGTGCAACATGGCGATTGAAATGGGTGCGAAAGCCGGTCTGGTTGCGCCGGACGAAACCACGTTTGCCTATCTGAAAGGCCGTCAGTTCGCGCCGAAAGACCAGAACTGGGACGCGGCGGTGGAGTACTGGAAGACGCTGAAAACGGAAGACGGTGCGAAGTTTGACAGCATTGTCACCCTGGACGCGTCTGAGATCGCACCACAGGTCACCTGGGGCACCAACCCGGGTCAGGTGATGGCGGTAAACCAGACCATCCCGAATCCGGCCTCATTTGCAGATCCGGTAGAACGTGCTTCTGCTGAAAAAGCGCTGGCGTATATGGATCTGCAACCGGGCATTAAACTGACTGACGTGGCGATCGATAAAGTGTTTATCGGTTCCTGCACCAACTCCCGTATCGAAGATTTACGTGCGGCGGCAGCCATTGCCAAAGGCCGTAAAGTGGCGAGCGGCGTACAGGCGATTGTGGTACCAGGCTCCGGTCCGGTAAAAGCGCAGGCGGAAGAAGAAGGTCTGGATAAGATCTTCATCGAAGCGGGGTTCGAATGGCGTCTGCCAGGCTGCTCAATGTGTCTGGCGATGAACAATGACCGTCTGGAACCCGGCGAGCGTTGCGCGTCTACCAGTAACCGTAACTTCGAAGGCCGTCAGGGTCGTGGCGGCCGTACGCATCTGGTCAGCCCGGCAATGGCGGCGGCGGCGGCGGTTACCGGCCGTTTCGCTGATATCCGTGAACTGAACTGAGGAAAACACCATGGCTAAATTTACCCAACACATCGGTCTGGTGGTTCCGCTGGATGCAGCTAACGTCGATACCGATGCCATTATTCCGAAACAGTTTTTGCAGAAAGTGACCCGCACCGGTTTCGGTCAGCACCTGTTTAACGACTGGCGTTTTCTGGACGATGCAGGTCAGATGCCCAATCCTGATTTCGTGCTGAACAAGCCGCGTTACAAAGGCGCGAGCATTTTACTGGCACGCGAAAACTTTGGTTGCGGTTCTTCCCGCGAACATGCGCCCTGGGCGTTGACCGATTACGGCTTCCATGCGGTGATCGCACCAAGCTTTGCCGATATCTTCTACGGTAACTCTTTCAACAACCAGTTGCTGCCGATCACCCTGAGCGAAGCAGAAATCGACGAGTTGTTTGAACTGGTAAAAAACAACGAAGGTATTCAGTTCGAAGTAGATCTGGAAGCGCAAACCGTTAAAGCGGGCGATAAAACCTATCCGTTCGTCATCGACAGCTTCCGCCGTCACTGCATGATCAACGGTCTGGACAGCATCGGCCTGACATTGCAGCATGAAACAAACATTTCCAGCTACGAGCTTAAGCTGCCTGCTTTCATGAATTAATGATCAAAGCAAAGAAGGGTTAGTCCTCCTGGCACACTGAACATACAAAATAGCGGCGTATACCGCTATTTTGTATTCAATCTCCTTGAGATAATCACCTCTGATAAAACCAGCGGTTCTTTATATATCTGCGAGAGAAGGTGTTCGATATCCATCATGACATGATGATTATTTGTGCGAAATAATCCGTAGTTTGGATCCAGGAATAAAGTATCGTATTCACCCAGCCGAAATAATGCCACAGCGTGCCCTGCTCTGACGTCCCCCTGCCCCAAAAATTCAAATGTTATAATGACGCCCGTCAGTACATTTTTATCCCTGTAGTGATCAGCGCCTTCGCACTGCCTAAAATAATCTCGCTCAAAATACCGATAATTCAGCCCGGGGACACCGCTGATCTTTTCCTTCGCACTTTGACGGGTGTTTTTATAATTAGCTGTAAATTCGACATATTCTGACTTTCCAGAGGCGCACTTATCTCTGGCATCATATCTTTGGAAAAAGTTATTTTGCTTCCTTGCCGCGCGCTCAAAAAGTTTTCTTAAACGGGCAGAGTCGGAAGGCAGGAAGGCTTTCTTCTCAGCTGTTGGCGTGGAGGTAAACCACCCTGACAGCCAACCACCGGTATTTTGTGCCGGGCGTTCTTTCAAAATATCGCCTAACCAAGTCAGGCAAAAACCAAAACAAAATCCACTCGATTTATTCTCAATAACAAACTGGCTGTATTCTTTTCGTATATTGCAAATCTGAATCATATTCGGATCACTCCCTGTTGATTATTTCAAAAGGAGTGATCCTATTGGATAGCATCCCGACATCCATGACATCAGATAACGGGCGCTCAAATAAATATATAATGTACTGAAGTGAAATAAATCAGACGTCTTTGACTTTATACATCAGCCCGAGTGCCACCACCGCCAGCACAGTCGCCGCCCAGTACACCGGATAGTGGCCGAAGTTTTCCACGATAAAGCCCTGCAACAACCCCGCGCAAATCACACCAGTGGAGATGCTGTTGGTGAAAAGTGTGGTCGCTGAACCCGCCCTTCCCGGCATCAGATCCTGAAAATATAACATTCCGATCCCGGCGACGATGCCGATGAAAATCGCGTTGAACAATTGCAGGATCATCAGCGCGGCTTTGAACTGAAACGCCACCAGTCCGGCATAGAAAATCACACCGCTTACCACGGCATACAGCATCAGCTTGCGTTTACCAGTACGTTTGACCAGATAACCCGCCAGCAACATCGCCGGAATTTCCAGTCCGGCAGCGGTTCCCATCAGCAGCCCCGCCAGCCCTTCCGGCAGCCCCAAATCACGGGTGATGTACAGCGGCATATCAATGACATACATGATATTGCAGGTCCACATCAGCAGGGAGGAAAAGAACAACAGCCGCACATCTTTGTTGCGCCAGGCGCTAACCGGCACGGCTTTTTCATCCACCGGCTGTTCAAGGCGCGGCACTGACGGCAGGAAGAAAAGGATCATTAATATGCTGCCGACAAACACTGCGGCGGCACTCAGGTACATCGGCGTAAAGCCGTAATTCAGCGCCAGCATAAAAGAGAGCGGCGGGCCCAGCACCCAAGCCAGCGAGAGCATCGCACGCATCATCGAACTGAACATCACCACTTCACTGGCGGAGCGATCCGCATGTTCACGCGCCAGCGCAAACAGCTGCGGCATCGACGCATTGCCTATCGCCGCCAGCAATACGCCGACGGTGATCAGCACCAGATAATCGCGGCTAAAGGCAAACACCAGGCTGTTACCCAGCGCCATCAGGCAGCAGAACATCAGCAATTTCCGCCGGTCGCCTTTGTTATCGGAACGGTTAGCCAGCAGAAAACTGATCGCGATCCCGGCGATGGCGTTAACGGTATAAAAGAACCCCACCCACAGCGGACGGACCTTCACTTCGTTGGTCAGAAACAGACTCAGCGTCGGCGCCTGTAATGCACCCGCCACGCCGCACAGCAAGGAGACCACCAGAAAGGTGACATAAATACGATTAAAACGAGGTTTTGGCATGACGTCGTCCCTGAGAAATGAATGTCTTACAGCACAACATACAGTGTATACCCAAAATAGTTCGAGTTGCAGAAAGGCGGCAAGCGCACGAATCCCGATGAGCTGACACAGGTCAGTGATTCGGGTGAGTAAGAGCGGCCAACGCGTCTGCGGCTCGAAATGTGAAGGGTGTACGAATAAAAAAACCAGTGAGTTTCCTCACTGGCTGGTGACAATACACCATTACTCAGAAAATCGAATTTAGTCAGACCTGAAGTCACAGTCGCCGGCGGTATTGCTCGTCGTCCAGCGTTTCCATATCCCACTGCGTAAGACGGGACAGAATATCCAGACGGTATTGCACCGGAATCCAGGACAGCCAGTCTGCATGATTTTTAGAGGCGTTCTTTTTGATGGCTTCAAAATAACGCTGATAGAAACGGGCGTTCAGACTGCGTTTCATGCTGACCTCCGGTGATTCACAACAGGCTTTCGTTGAGAAACAGTATCAGCGTAATATGAGGAAAGATAAATTGATGAAAATTGCCCGTGGAGTTCCTCTTTTATGTCCTCGTCCCGTTTGCAACAACAGTTCATCCGCCTGTGGCAAAGCTGTCACGGTCAAGACACTGAAACGACGCTACAGGCACTGTCGGAAGTTCTGAGTTGCTCACGCAGACACATGCGCTCGTTGCTCAGCACCATGCAGGAACAGGGCTGGCTGACGTGGGATGCAGAAGCCGGACGCGGCAAACGTTCCACGCTGAAATTTTTGTATACCGGCCTCGCACTCCAGCAACAGCGCGCCGAAGAGCTGCTGGAGCAGGATCGTATTGATCAGCTGGTACAACTGGTCGGCGACAAAACCCTGGTGCGCCAGATGCTGCTTTCCCAGCTCGGCCGCAGCTTTCGTCAGGGTAAGCATATCCTGCGTGTGTTGTATTACCGTCCGCTGATTAATCTGCTGCCCGGCACCATGTTACGCCGCTCTGAAACCCATATTGCCCGGCAGATTTTTAGCGGCCTCACACGCATAAATGAGGAAAAAGGGGAAGTCGAAGGCGATTTAGCCCATCACTGGCAGGAGATTTCGCCATTGCAGTGGCGGTTTTATCTGCGCCCTGCCATTCATTTTCATCATGGCCGTGAGCTGGAGATGGTGGATATCATTGCTACCTTCACCCGGCTGAAAACGCATCCGCTGTTCAGTAACCTGAAGTCAGTCACAACGCCCACGCCAAATGTTATTGATATCCACCTGAATGAACCCGATCGCTGGTTGCCGTGGCTGTTCGGCAATATCCACGCGATGATCCTGCCGCAGGAGTGGCAGTCGCTGCCCGATTTTGCCCGCCATCCGGTCGGTACCGGCCCTTACGCCGTGGTGCGTAACCTGAAAACCCAACTGCGCATCCGCGCCTTTGATGATTATTTTGGCTTCCGGGCACTGATTGACGAAGTAAATATCTGGGTGTTGCCGGAACTGAGTGAAGAACTGGTGCATTCCGGTGTACAGCTACAGGCTGATGAATCGGGCAAAAGCGAACTGGAAAGTCGCCTGGAAGAAGGCTGCTATTTTTTGTTATTTGACCAGCGCTCGCCGGTGGGACAATCCGCAGAAACCCGCCAGTGGCTGTGCGATTTACTCAATCCCATCGCTTTACTGAATAATGCCGAACCGATTTATCAGCGCTACTGGTCGCCGGCTTACGGCCTGCTGCCACGCTGGCACCATAAAGCGCCACAACCGCGTCCGCCCAAACCGCAAAACCTGACGCAGGTGACACTCACATTTTACGGCGAGCATTCCGAGCATCAGGCGATCTGCAATGCGCTGCAGCCGCTTCTGGCATCCGAAGGCATTGAGCTGATTATTCAGGTCGTGGATTACGCGGTCTGGCACCGTGGCGACGCCAAAAGTGATCTGTGGCTCGGCAGCGCCAACTTTACCCTGCCGCTGGAATTTTCACTCTTTGCGCATTTCTATGAATTACCGCTGGCGAAACACTGCTTCAGTGAAGAGATGGAAGATGACGCCGCGCAGTGGCATGCGGGGAATTTATCGATCGCCAAATGGAGTCAGAAACAAACAGTCAGCCATCAGATCCATCCTCTGTTTCATCACTGGCTGGTGTTGCAGGGGCAGCGCAGTATGCGCGGCGTGCGCATGAACACCCTCGGCTGGTTCGATTTCAAATCCGCGTGGTTTGCGCCGCCGGACAGTTAATCGGACTATCGCATCGCGCCGTTAGTCTCTAGAATGACATCCGTTCTCAACGGGGTGCCAAAGTGCGTTCTTTTTCAAGAAGAATGAACTCGATCTTTAAACGCCGCGAGCGCGTGTTCAGCGGGTGAAGTCCAGCGTACAGAAAGCGGAGCGTACACAAAGTACGTGAGCATTTCGAGCACTGTACGACGCCCGATCAACACACGCACAGCAAGTTTAAAAGGCTGAGATTTAGACCCGTCGAACCTGATCCGGTTAACCCCGGCGGAGGGATTTGAGACTGCGCGATGCTTACTCAAAATCCTTTGCCCTTTCATTTTTTTGGAGCGCAAAGTTGAAAAAATTATTGTCCTGCCTGCTGTTACTTTCTGCCCCTGCACTGGCTGCAAAACCTGTTCTGACGGTTTATACCTACGATTCTTTCTCTGCCGACTGGGGTCCTGGCCCGGCGATTAAAAAAGCTTTTGAAGCCCGGTGCGGTTGCGAACTGAAATACGTTGCGCTGGAAGACGGTGTCTCTTTGCTTAACCGTCTGCGGATGGAAGGCAAAAACAGCAAAGCCGACGTGGTTCTCGGGCTGGATAACAACCTGTTGCAGGCGGCCGAACAAACCGGATTATTTGCCAAAGCGCCGAAAACCGATGCCAGACTGACCGTACCAGGCGGCTGGGACAACACCACGTTCGTGCCTTACGATTACGGCTATTTCGCGTTCGTGTATGACAAAAACAAACTGAAGAACCCGCCAAAAAGCCTCGATGAGCTGATCAACAGCGACCAGAAATGGAAAGTCATTTACGAAGATCCGCGCACCAGTACACCGGGTCTGGGCCTGATGTTGTGGATGCAAAAAGTCTATGGCGACAAAGCACCGCAAGCATGGGAAAAACTGGCGAAGAAAACCGTTACCGTCACCAAAGGCTGGAGCGAGGCTTACGGTTTATTCCTCAAAGGCGAGAGCGATCTGGTGCTGAGCTATACCACATCTCCGGCGTATCACATCGTCGAAGAAAAGAAAGATAACTACGCGGCGGCGGATTTCACCGAAGGTCATTACATGCAGGTCGAAGTGGCGGGTCAGCTGGCGAACAGCAAGCAACCTGAACTGGCTGAAGCATTTATGAAATTCATCACTACGGAAGATTTCCAGAAAGTGATCCCGGCCGGCAACTGGATGTATCCGGTGATCAACACCCCGCTGCCTGACGCCTTTAAACAGCTGACGGTACCGGCTAAGTCCCTGCAATACAGCGCACAGGATGTCGCCACTCACCGTTCACAATGGATCCAGGCATGGCAGAACGCCGTCAGCCGTTGATCCCTCGCTGGTTGTGGCCGGGCGCCATCGCCTCGCTGCTGATGTTGCTGGTGGCTATGCTGGCGTTAGGCTCTCTGTGGCGTCATGCGCCACAGATGAGCGGCGCCTCGCTGTGGCAGGATCCTTATCTCTGGCATGTGATCCGCTTTACCTTCTGGCAGGCGCTGCTTTCGGCGCTCTGTTCTGTGCTGCCCGCCATTCTGCTGGCCCGTGCGCTGTTCCGCCGCCGCTTCCCCGGACGTCAGCTGTTACTACGCTTATGCGCGATGACGCTGGTATTGCCGGTTCTGGTGGCAGTCTTCGGCATTCTCAGCGTCTATGGACGGCAGGGCTGGCTGGCGCAGATTTGCGGCTGGCTGGGCGTGGATTACCGTTTCTCGCCTTATGGTTTACAGGGCATTTTACTGGCTCATGTGTTTTTTAATCTGCCACTGGCAGCCCGACTCTTATTGCAGGCGCTGGAAAATATCGCCGTCGAACAGCGTCAGCTGGCTGCGCAGCTTGGGATGAACGCCTGGCAGCAATTTCGCTTTGTTGAATGGCCTGCCATTCGCCGGCAGATTTTCCCCGCCGCCGCGTTGATTTTTATGTTGTGCTTCGCCAGCTTCGCCACCGTGCTGTCGCTGGGCGGCGGCCCGCAGGCGACCACCATTGAACTGGCGATTTTTCAGGCGTTAAGTTACGACTACGATTTAAGCCGCGCCGCCACGCTGGCGCTGATCCAGCTGTTTTGTTGTCTGGCGCTGGTCTTGCTCAGCCAGAAACTCAGTCAGGCGTTGCCGGTCGGACAAACGCATTCTCAGCGCTGGCGTAACCCGGACGATTCCTGGCTGAGGCGCATCGCAGATACCGTGCTGGTCGGCCTGGCGTTAATGCTGATCCTGCCACCATTACTCGCTGTGATTACTGACGGTATCAACCGTGCAGCAGTCGGTGTTTTACAACAACCCGCACTGTGGCAGGCATTATGGACATCCGTGCGTATCGCCCTGGGCAGCGGGATAGTGTGTGTCCTGCTCACCATGATGCTGTTGTGGAGCAGTCGCGAACTGCGATTACGCCAGAGAAATGGCTGGGCGCAGGCGATGGATCTCAGCGGTATGCTGATCCTCGCGATGCCGGGCATTGTGCTGGCGACCGGTTTTTTCCTGCTCCTTGGCGATACGACAGGTATGCCGCAATCGCCATGGCCGCTGGTGATCATGACCAATGCGCTGATGGCGGTGCCTTATGCGCTAAAAGTGCTGGATAACCCGATGCGCGACGTGGCCGAACGTTACACGCCGCTGTGCCTTTCACTGGATATGCACGGCTGGCAGCGCCTGCGCTGGGTGGAACTGAGCGCACTGAAGCGCCCGATTGCGCAGGCGCTGGCGTTTGCCTGCGTGCTGTCGCTGGGGGATTTCGGCATGATCGCCTTATTTGGCAATGAGAACTTCCGCACCCTGCCGTTTTATCTGTATCAGCAGATCGGCTCCTATCGCAGCCAGGACGGCGCGGTGACGGCGCTGTTATTGCTGCTGTTATGCTTCCTGTTATTCACCCTGATTGAGAAATTACCAGGCCGCCATGCTGACGCTGAATAAACTGACGTACCTGTACGAACACCTGCCGATGCGCTTCGATTTACAGATCGAGGCCGGTGAACGCGTGGCCATTCTCGGGCCGAGCGGCGCGGGGAAAAGTACCCTGCTCAGCCTGGTCGCCGGTTTTCTGCCACCGGTCAGCGGACAGATCCTGCTTAACGATGCAGATCACAGCGCGACACCACCGGCAAAACGTCCGGTGTCGATGCTGTTTCAGGAAAACAATCTGTTCTCGCATCTGACCGTGCGTCAGAACATGGGACTGGGGTTACATCCGGGGCTGAAACTCACCGCACAGCAGAAGCGCGAGCTGGAAGATATCGCCCGACAGGTCGGACTGGCAGAGTGTCTGGATCGCTTACCGTCGCAGCTTTCCGGCGGCCAGCGTCAGCGTGTCGCACTGGCGCGCTGCCTGTTACGCAGCCAGCCAATCTTATTGCTCGACGAACCGTTTTCGGCACTCGATCCGGCGCTGCGCAGTGAGATGCTGAGTTTGCTGGATAAAGTGTGCGGGCAACGTCATCTCACATTACTGATGGTGTCGCATAATCTGGATGACGCGGCGCGGATTGCTCCCCGCACACTGCTGGTTGTCGATGGCCGGATTTTCTACGACGGACCGACGCAGGCACTGGCCGAAGGCAGTGCGCCGGAAGCCAGAGTATTGGGGATAGATGTTTCTGGAGCGGACGTTTAGGGCATCCGCCAGACATCAGCGGGTGATCACTTTCCACAGCAGATGACCGTAGACCGGCATCATCGGCTGTTTGCTAAGCATCACCAGACTCACTGCGGTTGCGATCAGACTCAGCACACAAACGACGCGCAGACGCGGCAGAGGCAACCATTTGGTCATCGCATCAGGTGAGGCTTTGCCCGACCGGAACCAGCGCCACAGCAACCAGGCACTCAGCCAGATCAGCACCACGGTGGCAAACAGCATCCATTTGAACACTGAACTGTTGTGGCTGGCCGGAATATCAATCGCAACGCCCGCCAGAATCCCCGGCAGGAAATACACCGGCGGCCAGGTGATGCAGCCGATGATATTCGGCGGTGCAAATTTATAAGGCGGCAGGTTCAGCATACCGGCCACCATCGGCACCAGCGGGCGTGTTGGCCCGATGAAACGCCCGATAATGACGGTGGCAAAGCTATGCCTATCCAGCGCATAACCGGTTTTATCCAGTAATGACTGGTAACGCTTAAGGAAACGCCAGCGGTGTAACGGTTCCTTGAAGCCGCGGCCAATGAAATACGAGGCCCAGTCGCCAAAGAAACAGCCCAGACCCGCCGCCAGCCAGGCTTCGTACAACCCGACCTGACCGCTGCCGATCAGCGTGCCGAGCGTCGCCATCATCACGGTGCCCGGCAAAATCAGCCCGACCAGCGCCAGCGACTCGAAGAAAGCCACCACAGCGACAATAATTAATGCGAAGCCCACCGACTGAGCGACCAGATGTTGTAGATAGGCTTCCATAAATTCCCAGAATTGAGTTACGTCCGCGCCAATTGCGCAGATAAATGAGACAAGTGTGAGTTTTCTGCATTCTCATTGTAGTAAATACATCAAGCGGCTGAATTGTCAGCGCATGAACTATCACAGTCAACCGCGTAATTGTATGCGTATTTGGCAGAAACCTGAGGCATAGACAAAGACTGTATAAATAACCATACTCTGTCTTTGCATTTCATCTTTTATTTCATCTGTTCCGAGGCGCTTATTAACGCAAATTCCGTCCCCTCATCTGCCCGAACCCCTGACACGGCGCCGCGTCAGGGATTTGTGCTGACCCGCCACTGGCGCGACACGCCGCGGGGTACAGAGGTGGATTTATGGCTGGCGACAGACGACGGCCCGCAAAAAGTGCGTCTGCCCTTGCAGGAATCGGTGGCGTTTATTCCCGCTGAACAGCGTGCGGCGGCGGAGCGTATTCTCATTGATGAAAAAAATATTAGTCTGCGTCCGTTGCCGTTGCAGGATTTCCAATCCCGCGCCGTTCTTGGGCTTTACTGCCCGCAACACCGGCAGTTAATGCGGATTGAAAAACTGCTGAAAGATAATGGCGTCAATGTTTTCGAAGCGGATATCCGCCCGCCGGAACGCTTCCTGATGGAACGCTATATCACCGCACCGGTCTGGTTCAGCGGCAAACCCGGGCCGGACAAGCTGTTGCTGGACACCAAAATGAAACCGGCGGAAGATTACCGGCCCCCGCTGAAACTGTGTTCGCTGGATATCGAAACCAGCGGCAACGGCGAGTTGTATTGCATCGGGCTGGAAGGCTGCGGGCAGCGCCACGTTTATATGCTCGGCCCGCCCAACGGCGATCCGGATGCTCAGTTCGATTTCAACATGGTTTACGTCGACAGCCGCCCGCAGTTACTGGAAAAACTCAATGAGTGGCTGGAGACTTACGACCCCGATTCCATCATCGGCTGGAGCGTGGTGCAGTTCGACCTGCGCGTTTTACAGAAACATGCTGACCGCTACAAAATCCCGCTGAAATTCGGGCGCGGTGGCGGTGATCTGGAATGGCGTGAACATGGGTTCAAACAGGGGCATTTTTTTGCCGCTGCCGCTGGCCGCCTGATTATCGACGGCATTGAAGCACTGAAATCCGCATTCTGGAACTTCAACTCGTTCAGTCTGGAATTCGTCTCGCAAAGTTTATTAGGCGAAGGCAAAGCCAGTGACAATCCCTATCAGCGGCTGGCCGAAATCGAACAGCGTTTTCGCGAAGATAAACCGGCGCTGGCACGTTATAACCTGAAAGACTGCGAACTGGTGACGCGTATTTTCGCCAAAACAGAGCTGATGCCGTTTTTGCTGGAACGTGCCTCGGTGACGGGTCTGGCGGTAGATCGCAGCGGCGGTTCGGTAGCGGCGTTTACCCATCTTTATTTACCGCGCATGCACCGCGCCGGGTATGTCGCGCCAAATCTGGGCGAATTAGAGGGTGAAATGAGCCCTGGTGGCTTTGTAATGGATTCGCGCCCCGGTTTGTACGATTCCGTATTAGTGCTCGATTATAAAAGTTTGTACCCGTCGATTATTCGTACTTTTCTGATCGACCCGGTCGGGCTGGTTGCCGGACTGCAACAGCCTGACGACGAACACTCGGTGCCGGGTTACCGCAACGCCCGCTTCTCGCGGGAAAAACATTGTTTGCCGGAGATCGTCCGCCAGATCTGGATGGGCCGCGAGGAAGCTAAAAAGCAGAAAAATAAACCCCTCTCGCAGGCACTGAAAATCATCATGAACGCCTTTTACGGCGTGCTCGGCTCCAGCGGCTGCCGGTTCTTTGATCCACGCCTCGCGTCTTCTATTACGCTGCGCGGGCACGACATTATGCGCCAGACCCGTGAACTGATTGAGGCCGAAGGCTATCAGGTGATTTACGGGGACACCGATTCCACCTTTGTCTGGCTCAATAAACCCCATTCACAGGAAGACGCCAGCGTCATTGGTCGTCATCTGGTAGAACAGGTTAATGTCTGGTGGAAAGCGCATCTGCAAAAGGAATACGGGCTGGAAAGCGCGCTGGAACTGGAATTCGAAACGCACTATCAGCGCTTCCTGATGCCGACCATCCGCGGTTCGGAAACCGGCAGCAAAAAACGCTATGCCGGCCTGGTGAATGACGCCGACGGCGAGCACATCGTTTATAAAGGGCTGGAAACCGTGCGCACCGACTGGACGAAACTGGCGCAGGAGTTTCAGCAGGAACTGTATCAGCGCATTTTCCACCGGCAGCCATATCAGGATTACGTCCGCGATTATGTGGCGCGCACGCTCGACGGCGAATTTGATGACAAGCTGGTGTACCGCAAACGTCTTCGCCGCAAGCTGAGTGATTACGAAAAAAACGTTCCGCCGCATGTTCGCGCCGCAAGGCTGGCGGATGATTATAATGTTCAGCACGGGCGCGCAAAACAGTATCAGAACGGCGGCTGGATAAGTTACGTGATGACCACCTCCGGGCCTGAACCTCTGGAGAACCGCCAGTCCCCCATCGATTACGATCATTACATCGAACGTCAGCTGGAGCCGGTTGCCGACGGTATTTTACCTTTCCTGCATGACGACTTTGCTACACTGATTACAGGTCAGATGGGATTATTCTGAGCAAAAAAAGGATTGCTCTTTGATTCGCAGGTGACGAAAGGCTTACCTTCCATTACCATAGCGCCCTTTCCCATTTCTGAAACATCCTCACACAGCGAACTACTCCGCGCCATCTGGCGGGGAAAGAAAACTATTGCCCGAGAAAGTTCACGGGCTGAACACGCATTGCGCAGTCGTCGTATACCGAGCAAACAACACAGAGAGAGATTATGCCGTTTACATTGGGTCAACGCTGGATAAGCGATACGGAAAGCGAATTAGGATTAGGGACCGTAGTAGCGCTGGACGTGCGCATGGTTACTCTGCTTTTCCCCGCCACCGGTGAAAACCGTTTGTATGCCCGAAATGATTCCCCGATCACCCGCGTGATGTTCAATCCCGGTGACACCATCAGCAGTCATGAAGGCTGGCAGTTACAGGTCGAAGAAGTCCTGGAAGATAAAGGCCTGCTGACTTACATCGGTACCCGTCTGGATACCGAAGAAACCGGCGTCGCGATGCGTGAAGTGCTGCTCGACAGCAAGCTGACGTTCAGTAAGCCGCAGGACCGTCTGTTTGCCGGTCAGATTGACCGTATGGATCGCTTCGCCCTGCGTTTCCGCGCCCGTAAATATCAGCGCGAGCAGTTCCGTCTGGAATTCGGCGGCCTGCGCGGTATGCGCGCCAGCCTGATCCCGCATCAGTTGCATATTGCTTACGAAGTCGGTCAGCGTCACGCGCCTCGCGTTTTACTGGCTGATGAAGTGGGTCTGGGTAAAACCATTGAAGCCGGTATGATTATTCATCAGCAACTGCTGTCTGGCCGTGCTGAGCGCGTATTGATCGTGGTGCCTGAAACCCTGCAACACCAGTGGCTGGTAGAAATGCTGCGCCGCTTCAACCTGCGTTTCTCTCTGTTTGATGACGACCGCTACGCTGAATCCGTGCATGAGGCGACTAATCCGTTTGAAACTGAACAGCTGGTGATCTGTTCTCTTGATTTCGTGCGCCGCAATAAATCCCGCCTTGAGCAGCTTTCTGATGCGGCGTGGGACATGCTGGTGGTCGACGAAGCGCACCATCTGGTGTGGAGCGAAGACGCGCCAAGCCGCGAATATCAGGTTATCGAGCAACTTTCCCAGCAAATCCCGAGCGTTCTGCTGCTGACGGCGACGCCGGAACAACTGGGTCAGGAAAGTCACTTTGCGCGTCTGCGCCTGCTGGATCCGGATCGTTTCCACGATTACGAAGAATTCATTGAAGAACAACAGCAGTATCAGCCGGTGGCCGATGCCGTCACGCTATTACTCAACAAAGAACCTCTGACGCCGGAAGCGCTGGCGTTACTGGGTGAAAGTGTCGGCAACGCCGATACCGATGCCCTGCTGACCGCCGCCAATAAAGGCGATGAAGCGGCAGCGAAACAGCTGGTTTCCATGCTGATGGATCGTCACGGCACCAGCCGCGTGCTGTTCCGTAACACCCGTAACGGCGTGAAAGGTTTCCCTGAGCGCCATCTGCACGCGGTGAAACTGCCGCTGCCGACGCAGTATCAGACCGCGATTAAAGTCTCAGGCATTATGGGCGCGAAGAAAACCGCCGAAGCCCGTGCGCACGACATGCTGTACCCGGAGCAGATTTATCAGGAGTTCGAAGGCGAGAACGCCACCTGGTGGAACTTTGATCCACGCGTCGAATGGCTGCTCGGTTATCTGACCGCCAACCGTGACGAGAAAGTGCTGGTGATCTGCGCCAAAGCCGCCACCGCATTGCAACTGGAGCAGGTTCTGCGTGAACGTGAAGCGATCCGTGCCGCCGTGTTCCACGAAGGGTTGTCGATCATTGAACGTGACCGCGCTGCCGCTTACTTTGCTTCTCAGGAAGAAGGCGCGCAGGTGTTGCTGTGTTCCGAAATCGGCTCCGAAGGCCGTAACTTCCAGTTCGCCAGCAAAATGGTGATGTTCGATCTGCCGTTTAACCCGGATCTGCTGGAGCAGCGTATCGGGCGTCTGGATCGTATCGGCCAGCAAAATAATATCGACATCATGGTGCCTTACCTCGAACAGACCGCGCAGTCGGTGCTGGTTCGCTGGTTCCATGAAGGTCTGGACGCGTTTGAACATACCTGTCCGACCGGCCGTACCATTTATGACAGCGCCTATGAGCAACTGATTGCCTTCCTGGCGACGCCTGCCGAGCAGGCAGGTCTGGATGAGTTTATTCTCACATGTCGCGCCGAACATGATGCGCTGAAAGAGAAGCTGGAAAATGGCCGCGACCGTCTGCTGGAGATGCATTCCAACGGCGGCGAACGTGCGCAGCAACTGGCGAAGGAAATCGGCGAGCAGGATAACGACGTTAACCTGGTCAACTTTGCGCTGAATCTGTTCGATATCGTCGGCATCAATCAGGAGGATCGCAGCGACAATCTGATCGTACTGACGCCTTCCGATCACATGCTGGTGCCGGATTTCCCGGGGCTGCCGGAAGACGGTTGTACCGTCACCTTCGATCGTGAACAGGCGCTGTCCCGTGAAGATGCGCAGTTCATCAGCTGGGAACATCCCATCGTGCGAAACGGGCTGGATCTGATCCTGTCCGGCGATACCGGCAGCTGTGCGGTGTCGATCCTGAAAAATAAAGCACTGCCGGTCGGTACCCTGCTGGCTGAGCTGGTGTACGTGGTGGAATGTCAGGCGCCGAAACATCTGCAACTGACCCGTTTCCTGCCACCGACGCCGGTGCGCATGCTGATGGATCGCAAAGGCACCAATCTGGCGGCTCAGGTCGAATTCGAAAGCTTTAACCGACAGCTGAACGCCATTAACCGTCATAACTCCAGCAAGCTGGTGAATGCGGTGCAGCAGGACGTTCACGCCATGCTGCAACAGGCAGAAGCGGAAATCGCTGAGCAGGCACGCGCCCTGATTGAAGCGGCCAAAGTGGAAGCCGACGAGCAACTGACCCAAGAGCTGGATCGCCTGAAAGCACTGAAGGAAGTGAACCCGAACATTCGTGATGACGAACTGGAATCGGTAGACTCTAACCGTAAACAGGTGCTGGCGAATCTGAACGATGCCAGCTGGCGTCTGGATGCGATCCGCCTGGTGGTGGTCAGCCACCAGTAAGCCCGACGGGATGCAGCCGGTCTGCATCCCTTCTTTATTTCAACCCGAATGCAGACTGAAACCGCTATGAGCGAACATCAACCCATAATCCCTGAACCTTCAAAAACCCGGCCGCTGGAAAATTACAATCCACCGACCGATCCCTGGTTACAGGTGATTTTTCAGGATGAACACATCATGGTGGTCAATAAACCGAGCGGCCTGCTTTCGGTACCGGGCAAACTGGCTGAGCATCAGGACAGCCTGATGACGCGTATTCAGCAGCAATTTCCCGAGGCTGAATCCGTCCATCGTCTGGATATGTCGACCAGCGGCGTGATCGTCGTGGCACTGACCAAAGAGGCTGAGCGTGAGCTGAAACGTCAGTTCCGCGAGCGCGAAACCAAGAAAGTGTATATCGCACGGGTCTGGGGACGGGTTGAAGAAGATTACGGCATTATCGATTTGCCGCTGATTTGCGATTATCCCAACCGGCCAAAGCAGAAGGTCTGCCATGAAACCGGCAAAAAGGCGCTGACGCAATACGAAGTGATGTCATGGGATGATGACGGCACCACGCGGGTGAAACTGCGGCCAATCACCGGACGTTCGCATCAGCTGCGCGTACACCTTCTGGCGCTCGGGCATCCGATTCTGGGCGATAAATTCTATGCGCATCCGCAGGCACTGGCGGCAGCAGACCGTTTGCAACTGCACGCCCAGGAATTATCGTTCTACCATCCGATAACGGATGCGCCGCTGGTGTTTAATTGCGAGCCGGATTTTTAATCATTCAAACAATACATATTTCTTAAATCACTTTTAAGTAATATGTATTGTATTTCCATCATATTGTTTTATTAGGTTTTAACGCCCCGCAAAATAGTATATTCCCTGAGCCAGTTATTGACTGACCTGTCATTACTCTTCCTGCAACTGTTAACATCCCCTCCTTTTTAATAATTTCATCCTCAGGGAAGATAATAATGAAATGGAAACCAAAGCTGCTCAGCAGCCTGATTGCATTGGCGCTTTTTGATGCCGATGCCGGTGTAATGCGCGAGGATGTCGCGGTTCAGGACTATCGTGATTTTGCTGAAAACCTTGGGAAATATGGTGCGGGTGAAGAAAATATCGAAGTTTTTAAAACGGACGGCACGTCAGCGGGCATTCTTAACTTCCCTATGCCTGATTTTGGCGCCGTCAGCAGTCTGGGGTTCGCGACATTAATTTCTCCCTCTTATATTGTCAGCGTGGCCCATAACGGTGGATATACTTCCGTAGACTTTGGGAATCATGCGAAATACAGAACTACCTATAAACTGATTAATCGCAACATTGACCCGGAGTATTACACCAAAAATAAAGATTTCCATGTCCCGCGTTTAAATAAAGTGGTTACTGAAGCTGCACCGATGCCTGTCGCAGATCCCGCTGAGTTTACCACTGATAAAGAGCGTTATACCTATTTCGCACGCGCCGGATCCGGCACGCAATATCAGGTCGATCCTGTTACGCATAAAATGAAATATCTCGCGGATGCGTATGTCTGGAAATCGGGTGGCACGATTGTTAATCCTACCTTTCAGAGCGGGCAACTGAAGTGGATCAATTATGGTCCTACAGATTCACGCGTTCAGCCTTTCAGCAGTGCAATTCAGGCCGGTGACAGCGGCAGCCCGCTGTTTGTTTATGACAATAAAGAAAAAATCTGGAAAATTGTCGGGGTTTCACCCTGGAGCGGCGGTTACGGACCTTATAAATACGACAGCTATACCCTTTACATACAACAGGCTTTCATGGAGAGCGTGTTTGCCAAAAATATTGACCCGGATGTGACTGATATCGCCGCCGATGGCGACATTCACTGGACGGCGGCCAATATTACCCAGGGCGATAACAGCTGGCAGTGGCACGGTGTTAACACGGCTCTGCCTTCGCAGGCCACGAATGATGAACTCGATGCCTCCAAAGACCTGCGCTTTGCCGGTGATGGCGGCCTGATCGTACTCGACAGCGCGGTGAATCACGGTGCGGCAAAACTGCAGTTTTCCAACGATTACCGCGTCGTCTCTGCCGACGGAGCCAACAGCACCTGGGTGGGCGGCGGGATCGAAGTCGATGCGGGGAAAACCGTCGACTGGGAAGTCAATGGATTAGACGGAGACACCCTGCATAAAATCGGTGAAGGTACGCTGTACGTCAATGCCGTGGGCAATAATGGCGGCGCGCTGAATGTTGGCGACGGTCTGGTGGTTCTGGCACAACAAGCCAATGAAGCGGGTGAGCAAAAGGCCTTCTCCAAAATCACCATCGTAAGCGGGCGCCCGACGGTGCAGATCGGCGGTGAAAACCAGATTGAAAGCAGTGACATAAACTTTGGCTACCGTGGCGGTAATCTGGATCTGAATGGCTATGACATGGCTTTCAGCACCATCAATCACAGTGATTCTGGTGCAGCGATTATTAACAGCAATGCAGACCAGATCAGTACGCTGACGTTGAATAACTCAGATAACCAGACATTTATTGGCCATCTCGGCAGTAAAGAAACAGCATCAAATTTAAATGTCGATTATGCTCCTGATTCTTCTGCGGGCATCTGGGACCTGGCGGGCGGTGCCGATCTGAATCAGCTTTCCGTGCAAAACGGCATTCTAAGACTGGTCGGACGCCCGACACCGCATGCCGGCGGCACTGTTTTCAGTGATGACTGGATTGATGAAACCTATAATGTTAACCAGGTTGATGTCGCCAGCCATGCCACCCTGCGGGTGAATGAACATGCCACGCTGAATGCCAACGTTAAGCTCAATGAGCAGGCAAACATGATGCTGAACAGCAAATCACATTTGAGCGGTCAGGTTGAGTTAGCCTCTGGCAGTGTGATTTCCGTTGATCAGACAGACAATAAAACCACCAGCACTGATGGCAATAATGATGTGATCATAGATGCCGCCATTTCCGGTAACGGGACGCTGAAAAAAATGGCGCCGGGTGCGTTATATATCAACAGCGATAATACCTTCACCGGCTCAACCCATATTTACAGCGGCGCATTGATCCTCAACGGCTCCCTTACCTCGACCGTGACTATGGAACAAAACACCGTGCTGGCAGGAAACAGCACCGTCACAGATCTTATTCTGAAAGATGATGTTCAGCTTCTTCCTCAATGGCCAGCAGAGAGCGAAAGCGATGCCTTTGTGCCGGCAACACAAACCGTTAACGGCACACTCGCTGCAGGTAACAATAATCTGCTCAGCTTGCGCACACATTTCGACCCGAGTTTTGCGCAAACCGACAAGTTACTGATCAATGGCGACGTGGTTTCTTCAACCCCTGTTATCGTTCAGGTCACACCTTCGGGTGCCGGCTTCTTCACCGACACGGATAATGACGGTGCAGCAGATAATCAGGAAGGGATTTCTCTGATTCAGGTAGCGGGTAACGCCACAAAAAACAGCTTCAAACTGGCGGGGGAATACGTCGCGCGTGGCGCTTATGCCTACAACCTTTACGCTTTCGCGCCGGGACGCAGCTCCGAAGAGCAGCGTGATGTTGAAGGAAGCGGCGATCAGTTCTGGGACTATCGTCTGCAAAACAACATGCTGACTGAAGGCGATAATACGGTGCCTGTCGATAACACGCCTGTTCCGGATCCCACGCCGGATGACGGCGGCGACGATACGCCGGTTCCCGATCCGACACCGGATGACAGCGGCGATGATACACCGATTCCAGACCCAACTCCGGATGACAGCGACATACCTGTTCCTCCTGCTCCGACACCCGATGAGGATGACAACGGGAAAAATACACGCCCGGCTGTCACACCGCAGGTACCTTCCTATCTTTCATTACCTTCCGCCCTGCTGAGCTATAACAGCCGGGTGAATGAGACATTCCGTAACCAGACACTGGCGCAGGATGATAAAAAACTGCACATGTTCTTCCAGTACCTCAACGGAGAAGACAAATATCATTCCTCGTTGGGCTTTATGAATTATGGCTATGACTACACCCAGAAAGAAGAAGGCTGGTTGTTTGGCGGTAAAGTTCTGCAACTGGGTAATGATACTCACGCATTGGGACTGAGCCTCGGCCTTTCCAGCGCTAATCTGGATGTCACGCCGGATGCCGCCGATGGCAACAGCAAAACGCAATACACCACCTGGGGACTCTCTTCACTGCTTTCGTATCAGTATGTCAGCGGATTAACGGTGGATGTGGCTTCGGATGTCGCCATCTATGATGGCAATGTCTCGACCGACCTGCGCAGCGGTGAAGTGGCGGATATCAGTGCGAAATCCTTCGGCGGCTCTGTCGATGTAGGATATAAAATCCAGGCAGGCAATCATGAGCTGACGCCATCCGTTGGGTTTGGCGTTCAGCGACTGCAAGTCGATGATTTTACAGATGTTGATAATACCAAGGTGCATTATGACGATATCACCCGTCCGACTGCCCGCTTAGGGATGCGTTACCGCTACGACTGGGATACCGCGAATGCAGGTAAATGGGCGGTGACCGCCAATACCCTGTTCATTAAAGATCTCAGTGACGATGCGTCAGTGGACATCGGGGACACCTACAGCGACGTCAGCAACAGCTTCCGCAGTGGGGCAACAGGTAGCTCTGGTATGATCGATCTGGGGATTATCAGTAACCCGACACCAAATGTGTCACTGAACACCGGTGTGCAGTATCAGCACAGAATTGAAGATGAAGGGGTTGATTACTGGCAGGCGATTGCAGGCGTGAAGGTGAGTTTCTGATCCCTGACCGCATATGAAACGAAAAGCAAAAGGCGTCCTGGAATGGACGCCTTTTTTACGATGACGTTATTTAAAGCCTTTTTCGCGTTTGATCAGGTCATACGCCGCCTGTATCGCCTGCGCTTTTTCCTTGGCCATTTCCATCATTTCAGGTGGCAAACCTTTCGCCACCAGTTTGTCAGGATGATGCTCGCCCATCAGTTTGCGATAGGCACGCTTGATGGTCGTCGCGTCGTCGGTGGCATTCACGCCCAGCACTTTACAGGCATCCGCCAGCGTCGGGCCTTGCTGCGTCTGGTGATAACCGCCGCCATAGGAACGCCCGCCCTGCTGATGGCCGCCAAACTGCTGGCCGCCTTCCATCATGCGCAGGAACTGATCGAACTGCATCCGTGAAATACCCAGTTCTTCAGCAATCACATACAGCACTTCGCGTTCGTTAGGATGCAATGAACCGTCGGCATAGGCCGCCTGGATCTGAATTTCCAGAAAAGTCCGTATCAGGTCAAAACGACCAAAACACGCACTGCGCAGTTCACGCATTTTTTCCCGCAAAGGATAATTGGCTTCTTTGCCATCACGGAAGGCACGTTGCGCGGCTTCACGTTGCTCGCCATGCAGTTGCATACGTTCCATGTAAAGACTGGCGATCTGAATATCTGCTTCGGTAACTCTACCTTTTGATTTAGTCAGATTCCCCATCACCTCAAAGGTGGTGCGGAAAAAGATGGTTTGACGTGTCTGCTGATCGGCAAAATATCCCCGGCGTTTCGCGGAACGCGCGGTATCAAACATATGCCCTATCACCAGCCCTGCAACAATTCCCCAGAAGCCTAAACCTGACCATAAGCCAAGGATAAGTCCGAGCAGTTTTCCCCAATACTGCATATACTCCTCAATTCGCCATGCCGTCGCTTAAAAATTGCTTTATCATAACCGGCATTTATCGTTGTGCCTAACGGCGGCAACGTAACCGGTGGGATTTAACACTAGCGCAACCATGATGAGTGAGATAGTCTCTGACCGTTTGCCGGCATGATGCCTCTGATGACGGAACACCATTTTACGTATGAAAAACAGACGTCTGAAAACACGCTTACCGACAATGCTGGCCGCCACAATCTGGTCAGTATTGTACAGTCACGGCGCAATGGCCGATCTCGCAGAACAATGTATGCTCGGCGTTCCGACCTATGACAAACCTTTGGTGCAGGGTGATCCTAACTCACTGCCTGTTACTATTAATGCCGATAAGGCGACAGGCAATTATCCCGACAGCGCGTTGTTTAGCGGCAACGTTAACGTTGTTCAGGGAAACAGCACACTGGACGCTGATCAGGTTCAGCTCAATCAAATCGCGAATCCTAATCAGCCAACGCCGACCCGAACCGCCACAGCGACCGGCAACGTGCGTTATAACGATAATCAAATCAAGCTGAAGGGCCCGAAAGGCTTTGCAAACCTGACCACGAAAGACACTGATGTTCAGGATGGTGATTATCAGATGGTTGGCCGTCAGGGTCGTGGCCAGGCTGACAAGATGAAGCAGCGTGACAATAACCGCTACACCATCATGGATAACGGCACGTTCACCACCTGTCTGCCCGGTGATAACAGCTGGAGCGTCGTCGGTTCAGAAGTGATTCAGGACCGTCAGGAAGAAGTGGCTGAGATCTGGAACGCACGTTTCCATATCGGCCCGGTTCCTGTGTTCTACAGCCCTTATATGCAGTTACCGATTGGGGATAAGCGCCGTTCCGGTTTCCTTATCCCTAACGCTAAATACAGCACTAACAATGGTTTCGGCCTGACAGTTCCTTATTACTGGAACATTGCGCCAAACTACGACGCCACGATCACGCCAAATTACATGAGCGATCGTGGTCTGCAGCTGCAGAACGAATTCCGCTACCTGACCGTCGCCGGTGCGGGTCTGATGGAGTTCGATTATCTGGGTAATGATAAGAAGATCGACGATCAGTTCCTGAAGGACGAAGGCCGTACCAGTGATAACACCACCAAACGCTGGATGTATTACTGGCGTCATTCAGGTGTTTACGATCAGGTGTGGCGCTTCAACGTCGATTACACCAAAGTCAGTGACCCTTATTACTTCACCGATTTCGATTCGAAATACGGTTCCAGTACCGATGGCTATTCCACGCAAAAATTCAGTGTAGGGTATGCGAATAAGAACTGGGATGTGACACTGGCAAGTAAGCAGTTCCAGGTCTTCACTGATTATGGTAACAGCAATGCTTACCGTGCCCAGCCACAGCTGGACATTAACTATTATAAAAACGATGTAGGTCCGTTCGACCTGCACCTGTACGGTCAGGCGGTGAAATTCACCAGCGTGAACCCGGATAACCCGGAAGCGATACGTACGCACTTCGAACCTACGTTAAGCCTGCCGCTCAGTAATGGCTGGGGCAGTCTGGATAACGAAATCAAGCTGATGGCTACCCACTATCAGCAGGATATTCCAGATGCCTATTATGATGCGAACCCGGACACCAAACTGCGTTCATCCGTGAACCGCGTTATGCCTGAATTTAAAACCGACGGCAAAATGGTGTTTGACCGTACGATGGACTGGAACAGTGATTACACCCAGACCCTCGAGCCGCGAGTGCAGTACCTGTACATTCCGTATCGTAACCAGAGTTCGATCAATACCTATGACTCCACGTTGTTGCAGTCCGACTACACCGGTCTGTTCCGCGATAAAAGTTACAGTGGTCTTGACCGCATCGCTTCTGCCAATCAGGTGGCGAGTGGTTTAACCACCCGTATTTATGACGAAAATCTGGAAGAGCGTTTTAACGCCTCTGCCGGACAGATTTATTACTTCCAGCCACCGCGCACTGGCGATCAGAACAGCGTGCTGGATAAAAATGATGACACCGGCAGCCTGGTTTGGGCAGGTGACACTTATTACAAAATCAATAACTTCTGGGGCGTTCGCGGCGGTGTGCAATATGACACCCGTCTTGATGCACTGGCGCTGGGCGATGCAGTGCTTGAGTATCGTGCTGACTCAGAGAAAATGATTCAGTTGAGCTACCGTTATGCCAGCCCGGAATATATTCAGGCGACATTACCTCAGGTCACCAACCCGGGGTATCAGGACGGTATTTCTCAGGTCGGCGGTATCGCCAGCTGGCCGATTGCCGATCGCTGGTCCATCGTCGGTGCGTATTATTACGATACCAAAGCACAGCAAAGCGCCGATCAGTTAATCGGCCTGCAATACAATACCTGCTGCTGGGCAATCAATGTCGGTTACGAACGTAAGATCACCAACTACGACACGACCAAGTCCGAAAGTAAGTATGACAATAAGATTGGTTTCAATATTGAACTTAGAGGCCTGGGTAACAATCAAACCCTCGGAACAAAAGAAATGTTGGCCACCGGCATACTGCCATATCAGCGAGCTTTCTAAGCCCGACGACACTCTTGATTTCCTGTCTGCATGTCATTTCGTGCAGACAGGGCTGATTTAGTGAAGACACTACGAACTCAGTGAACTTGAAACCCGCGCTTGCGGATTAGACAAATGGAAAAAGTATGAAGAACTGGAGAACACTTCTCCTCGGCGTGACGCTTTGTGCCAGCACTGCGTTTGCTGCCCCTCAGGAAGTTGATAAAGTTGCTGCCGTCGTGAACAACGGCGTCGTATTGCAAAGTGACGTGGATGGTTTGTTTAATTCCGTTAAACAGCAGGCACAGCAGGCTAAACAACAGCTGCCGGATGACGCAACGTTACGTCACCAGATCCTCGATCGTCTGATCATGGATCAGATCCAGTTGCAGATGGCGACCCGTATGGGGATCACGCCAAACGATCAGGATGTCGATAAAGCCATCGCCAGTATCGCCCAGCAGAACAACATTTCTGTCGATCAGCTTCGCAGCCGTCTTGCATATGACGGTTTGAACTACAGCACCTACCGTGCCCAGATCCGCAAAGAAATGATCATCAGCGAAGTGCGTAACAGCGAAGTACGTCGTCGCGTTACGATCCTGCCTCAGGAAGTGGATCAGCTGGCCAAACAGGTTGCTGCGCAAAATGGCAGCGGTGCTGAATTCAACCTCAGCCACATCCTGTTGCCATTGCCAGAAAACCCGACGCAGGATCAGGTTGATTCTGCAGAACAGCTGGCGAAGAAAATCGTCTCTGATCTGAACAATGGTGCGGATTTCGGCAAACTGGCGATCACCTACTCTGCTGACTCCCAGGCGCTGAAAGGCGGTAACATGGGCTGGGGCAAATTGCAGGAACTGCCTTCCCTGTTTGCACAGGCGTTGAGCACCGCGCAGAAAGGTCAGGTTATCGGTCCGATCCGTTCAGGTGTTGGCTTCCATATCCTGAAAGTGAACGATATCCGTGGCGATAACAAAACCGTTTCCGTCACCGAAGTACACGCCCGCCACATCCTGCTGAAACCTTCAGTGGTGATGACCGATGCGCAGGCGCGTGCAAAACTGGAACAAGTGGCTGCTGATATTAAGAGCGGCAAAGCGACCTTCGCTGATGAAGCTAAACAGCTTTCTCAGGATCCGGGCTCTGCCAATCAGGGCGGCGATTTAGGTTGGGCTTCACCAGACATGTACGATCCGGCGTTCCGTGATGCCCTGATGAACCTGAAAAAAGGTGAAATGAGCGCACCGGTTCACTCCTCGTTCGGCTGGCATTTGATCCAACTGATGGACACCCGTCAGGTCGATAAAACAGATGCAGCACAGAAAGAACGTGCTTACCGCATGCTGTTCAACCGTAAATTTGCGGAAGAAGCTCAGACGTGGATGCAGGAACAACGTGCTGAAGCGTATGTGAAAATTATGGATGGTAATGGAAAATAATACTTCCGTGACAAAATCTGTGGTCATCACCCCCGGCGAGCCAGCCGGGGTTGGGCCGGATCTGGTACTCGCTCTGGCTCAGCAGGCATGGCCTGTTGAGTTAGTGGTATGTGCCGATCCGGCCTTACTGCTTGAACGTGCTGAGAAACTGGGTCTGAGTATTCAGTTGCGTGATTATCAGCAAGGTCGTCCGCCTGAGCCTCAGGCGGCAGGCACACTGACCGTTTTACCCGTTAACCTCGCCGCGCCTGTGACAGCCGGGAAACTGGATGTTGCTAACGCGCCTTACGTGGTAGAAACGCTGGCGCGTGCCTGCGACGGTGCCATCAGCGGCGAATTTTCCGCACTGATTACCGGTCCGGTTCAGAAAAGCATTATCAACGATGCCGGTATTCCCTTCATCGGTCACACCGAATTCTTCGCCGACCGCAGCCATTGCAACCGTGTTGTGATGATGCTGGCGACTGAAGAATTGCGCGTTGCGCTGGCGACTACGCACTTGCCTCTGCTGGCGGTGCCGGGTGCCATTACCCGTGAATGCCTGCATGAAGTCATCACCATTTTGCATCATGATCTGAAAACCAAATTTGGTATTACCGCGCCGAAAATTTATGTGTGTGGTCTGAATCCACATGCCGGCGAAGGTGGCCACATGGGGCACGAAGAGATCGACATTATCATTCCTGCACTGGACGAACTGCGCCAGCAAGGGATGGATCTCATCGGCCCGCTGCCCGCTGATACGTTATTCCAGCCTAAATATCTGCAACATGCCGATGCTGTTTTATCGATGTATCACGATCAGGGCCTTCCGGTGCTAAAATATCAGGGATTCGGTCGCGCAGTGAATATCACGCTTGGCCTGCCTTTTATCCGGACTTCCGTTGATCACGGTACCGCCCTTGAACTCGCCGCCACCGGCACCGCCGATGCGGGCAGTTTCAAGACAGCAATAAATCTCGCCATTCACATGGCAAATAACAGCAACGATAAATAACAACAATGAATAGTAGAGTCCACCAAGGTCACTTTGCCCGTAAACGTTTTGGGCAAAACTTCTTAACCGATCAGTTTGTTATCGATAGCATCGTGTCGGCCATTCACCCTATGCCGGGTGAAGCTGTCGTTGAAATCGGTCCGGGTCTGGCAGCATTAACTGAGCCTGTCGCTTCACGTCTGGACAGCATGACGGTGATCGAACTCGACCGTGATCTGGCAACGCGTCTGGAAAATAACCCTAAGTTTCAGGGAAAATTGCGGGTCATTCAGTCTGACGCAATGAAAATCAATTTCGGCGAGCTGTCTGAAGAACTCGGTCAGCCACTGCGCGTCTTTGGTAACCTGCCGTACAACATTTCTACGCCACTGATGTTTCATTTGTTCACCTATACCAACGCCATCAAAGACATGCATTTTATGTTGCAGAAGGAAGTGGTAAACCGTCTGGTTGCAGGTCCGAACAGCAAAGCGTATGGTCGTTTAACGGTGATGGCGCAATATTATTGCAACGTGATCCCGGTGCTGGAAGTTCCACCAGAATCCTTCACACCGGCGCCGAAAGTGGAATCCGCTGTGGTACGTTTAGTGCCGCATGAAGTGATCCCGTATCCGGTCCCGGATATTCGCATTCTGAGCCGTCTGACTACCGATGCGTTCAACCAGCGTCGTAAAACCGTACGCAACAGCCTCGGCCATCTGTTCACACCAGAGCAAATGACCGAACTGGGCTTAGATCTCAGCATGCGTGCTGAAAATATTTCTGTAGAGCAATTCTGTAAACTGGCTAACTGGTTGTCCACACGACCTAAAACCCCGGAACCTCAGGAGTAGCGTTATGCTTAATTCGCCCCGCGTTTGTGTTCAGGTGCAAAGTATCTACGTTGAGTCACAGTCGATACCGGAAGAAGAACGTTTTGTCTTCGCTTACACCATCACCATCCGCAATCTGGGGCGTTTTAATGTCCAACTGCTTCGCCGTTACTGGCTGATTACCAACAGTAATGGCCGCCAGACAGAAGTTCAGGGCGAAGGGGTCATCGGTGAACAACCGCTGATCCTGCCTGGCAATGAATTTCACTATACCAGCGGCGCGATTTTAGAAACGCCGCTGGGCACGATGGAAGGCCATTATGAAATGGTCGCACAAGACGGTGAAGCCTTCCGTGTGCCTGTTCCGGTCTTCCGCCTCGCCATCCCTACGCTGATAAATTAATCCTCATGTCGACATATCTTATTGGTGATGTTCACGGCTGCATCGATGAACTCAAGGCGCTATTGGCGCAGGTGGATTTTGATCCGCAAAATGATGTCCTGTGGCTGACCGGTGATCTGGTTGCCCGCGGTCCGTCCTCTCTTGACGTGCTGCGTTTTGTCAGCGGTTTGGGCGATTCGGTTCGCATGGTGCTCGGGAACCATGATCTGCATCTGCTGGCGGTTTACGCCGGCATCAGCTTTAACAAACCGAAAGATCGCATCACGCCTCTGCTTGAAGCCGAAGATGCTGATGAGCTGATCAACTGGCTGCGACGTCAGCCGGTATTGCAGGTAGACGATGAGCTGAAGCTGGTCATGGCACACGCCGGGATCACGCCGCAGTGGGATCTCGAAACGGCGCAGATGTGCGCCCGTGAAGTGGAATCCGTGCTGAGCAGCGACACCTATCCGCTATTTCTGGATGCGATGTATGGCGATATGCCAAACAATTGGCACCCGGAGCTTTCGGGCCTGGCACGCCTGCGTTTCAGCACCAACGCGTTTACCCGTATGCGCTACTGTTTCCCAAACGGTCAGCTGGACATGATTTGCAAAGATGTGCCGGAAAGCGCGCCAAAACCGCTCAAACCCTGGTTTGATATTCCGGGTCCTGTCCGGGAAGCAGGTTACAGCATTGCGTTTGGTCACTGGGCGTCCCTGGAAGGAAAAGGCGCGCCGGAAGGTATTTACGCACTCGATACCGGTTGTTGCTGGGGCGGAGATCTGACGATGCTACGCTGGGAAGATAAAACCTACTTCACGCAGCCGTCCAACCGCCACAGCGAAAAAGAGCAGTCTGAGATCCCAAAAGCGATTTAATAAACCGCAGACATTCAGACAGCAAAAAGGCACCTTCAAAGGGTGCCTTTTTTATTTCAGGTTGATCAGGGATCAGGCGCGGCGATCGAGAATTTCAAAGCAATAACCGTGGGAGTTCTGCTCATCCGCATCATGGAATTCGCTGAAGGTGCTTTCCCAGTCATCCGGCTCGTAATCAGGGAAATGCGTGTCGCCTTCCACTTCTGCGTCGATGTGAGTCAGGTATAAACGGTTAGCTTTTGGCAGCAACTGCTCGTAAACGCGGCCTCCGCCCATCACCATCACTTCTTCCACATCACCGGCCGCCGCCAGTGCAGCGTCAACGGACGTTACCCAGGTCACGCCTTCATGTTCGCCCGGTTTAGAGCTGATGACGATATTCAGCCGGCCAGGCAATGGGCGTCCGATTGACTCAAACGTCTTGCGTCCCATGATGACAGGTTTGTTCAGCGTATTACGCTTGAACCAGGCCAGATCACCGGGTAAATGCCAAGGCATAGCGTTTTCCATGCCAATAACGCGATCGGTCGCCAGTGCGGCGATCAGGCTAATAATCATTGTGAAGCCCTGTGTAGAGAAGGAATTGGAGCGTGACCCGAAAAAAGAGCTGACACTATACGGAAAGCCCTATCAGCCGTCGATAGGAAGACCTGCGCTTTACAAAGATATAAGAGAGCTTTAACACTGCCGGGATATTCCCCGTCAAAAGTGCCAGTTCAGCCCCTGAAGAGTGGTCAAAAGCCGGAAGCTTTCGCCGTAATTCAGTCGAAAATGCTGAACCGTTTATCTTCATTTCGTCCTGTATATCCATGTTGTACAACAACCCTTACACACCGGGGCGTTTACGGTACAGCCACAATCCCGGTAATGATAATCCGATAGATAAAGCTCCGACGATAAAACTGGCTTTTAGAAAATTGGTAAGCGCCGTCGACAGCAATGCCTCGCTGTAGCCAAGGTGAGAAATCTCCACCACGGAAATCATCGCCGTGTAGGCTGATATACCGGGGAACATCGGTATAACGGCGGCAACGGTGAAAACTTTAGGATGCGCCAGCAACCAGCGTGACCAGCGAATGCCCATAATGCCAATCAGTATAGCCGCCAGCAGGGACGCCCACTCAATGTTGATCCCGCCATGAATAAGTAACATCCGGGTGCCATGGCCGAGCCCGCCAAGCAGTGCGCAATAGGGTAATGCCCGGCGTGGAACATTAAACACCATCGCAAAGCCCAGCGCAGGCACCGCGGCAAAAATCATGTCCTCGATCAGCGCCCATAAAAGACTCATGACCACCCCCGCAAATCCCACAGCGCCATGGCCATGACCACACCGATGCAGGTTGCCAGCGTCAGCAGACTTGCCATCGTCCAGCGTGCCAGCCCGGTATTCACATGCCCCTTGAACATATCCGCCACAGCGTTAATCAGCGGAAAACCCGGCACCAGCAATAATACACTGGCGGCCATGGCGACGTTTGACGACTGATCAAAAATGCCCAGCCGCAACAACAGCCCTGAAATGGAGGTCGCCACAAATGCAGTACAGCAAAAGTTGATCAGCGGATTCATGTGCTGCGCAGTCAGACTTTGGCGAACGGCCATAGCGACGCCGCTGGCTAAAAAGGTGACGATGAAAGCATCCCATCCGCCGCCGTTAAGTTTGCTGAAACACCCGCAGGAGAGCGCCACCATCAGCACCATCAGCCAGCGCGGATAGCGCAGCGGTTTGATTTTTTGCAGGCGTTTTGCCACCAGCGCGCTGTCGAGCAGTTTATGCTCAGCCAGAATCACCGTGTGCTGGACTTCGGTCACCACCTGCATGTTGATCCCGCGATCGACATTTTTACGCGTTGAGGTCAGGCAGTAACCGCCGCTGAGCGTGCTGAGCACAATGGCATTGGCGGAGATTGAGCTTTCCACCCGGTCCATGCCCAGCGCGACACCAAGTCTTGCCGACAGCTGTTCGACCAGCATACTTTCCGCGCCATGCTGCAACAGTATCAGGGCACATTCGATGCATAACCGGGTAATTTCACGCTGATGATGCGCCTCGGGGCTTTCACGCACCGGGTATTCTATGACCGGATCCTGCATACCATTCACCGTCCGCAAAAAAAGCAATAAGAGTGATTTAACTTACTGAGGATTGGCGTATCATGCCGCCTTATTTTGCTCCGAACATTGACGACGGTTATTTTCATGCTTGAAACCACCCTTTTTGTTGCCAGTATTGCCTTCCTCGGCATGCTTTCTCCCGGCCCTGATTTCTTTCTGGTGATCAAAAATGCGGCCCGCTATCCGCGCATTGCTGCACTCATGACGTCGCTGGGTGTGATTTGCGGCGTGATTACGCACATGTCTTATTGCGTGGCGGGTCTGGCAGTGGTGATCACCACTACGCCGTGGTTATTCAATTTGCTGAAATACGTCGGTGCCGTGTATCTGATCTGGGTGGGTATTCAGGCGTTGTTCTCCCGCAGCAACAGCAAAATGAACCTCGACGGGCTCGAGCCGCAGCAGGTGAAATTACGCACGGCGTTCGTGCAGGGTTACCTGTGTAATCTGCTGAATCCTAAGGCGACGCTTTTCTTCCTGGCGATGTTTACTCAGGTTTTGCAGATCAACTCCACCGTCGGTGAAAAGCTGTGGTACGCCTCGATAATCGTGAGTTTGTCTGCTATCTGGTGGCCGTCACTGGCCTTGCTGATCCAGAGCCCGCCGGTACGTCGCGGTCTGGCAAAAGCACAAAAAATTATCGATAAGCTGCTGGGTGGCGTGCTGATTGGTTTAGGTATCAAAGTCGCACTGAGCTGATTTGTACTGAATCAGGAAAGAAAAAAACCGGTGCATCAGGCACCGGTTTTGTATTTAGAATCTTTTTACCCCTTCGCTTCAATCACCTCATTCTCCGGGGCTTTTCCGTCAATACTGCCGCGCCAGCCCTGTTGCTGACCGGAAGCCAGACGCTCCTGATCCTGCTCAATCGCTGCCGTCAGCATATCTTTCGCACGCTGCATACTGGCGATGCGGAATTCGGTATCTTCGTAATTCTCGATAGTCGCTTCCAGCATTTTCAGGTTATAGCGGCGGAACAAATCGGCTTTCTCACGGGCTTCATAAGCATCCAGCCCCAGCGCTTCCAGCACATCACGACCGACGCGCAGTGAACCTTCAAACAGTTCACGCTCCGGCGCTTCTACACCTAACTGGCGCAACTGATACCAGTGATCAACGTCACGCGCACGGGCAATCACTTTCAGGTTCGGGAAATGCTCTTTCGCCAGCGCGGTCAGCTGAAGGTTGGCGTCCACATCATCAATGGCGTTAATCAGGACTTTAGCCTGCGCCGCGCCTGCCGATTCCAGCAAATCCACGCGCGTGGCATCGCCGTAAAATACTTTGGTACCAAATTTGCGCAGCGTTTCAATATGGTCAGGATCGTGGTCAAGAACCACGGTATGAACGTTGTTGGCCAGTAACAGACGACCGGCAATCTGACCAAAACGACCGAATCCGGCGATAATAACCTGGGCATTTTCTTCATCGATGGTGTCTTGCGGACGGTCATCTTTTGGCGCATTGCGTTCAAGACGCGCCGACAACACCAGCAGTAATGGCGTCACCGCCATAGAAAGTGCAACGGCCAGCGTCAGCGCCTTTGACCATTCCACCGGCAACACACCGGCCATCTGCGCCGTACTGAAAATCACGAACGCGAATTCACTGCCCTGCCCGATTAAGATGGCAAACAGGCCGCGCTGCTTTTTCGGCACACCCAGCCACGGCGCAATCAGCCACAGCAAAGCGGCTTTCAGCGCCATAAATCCGACCAGCAATGTGGCGATCAGCAACGGCTGATGGACCAGCGTGCCGAAGTCGATAGACATCCCGACGCCGATAAAGAACAGGCCGAGCAGCAGGCCTTTAAACGGCTGAATATCGCTTTCCAGCGCGTGACGGTATTCAGAACTCGCCAGCAATACGCCTGCCAGAAATGCGCCCATCGCCATCGACATACCGGCCATTTCCAGCAAAATGCCGAAACCGAATACAAGAAACAGCGCAACGGCACTGAAGACTTCACGCATGCCGGAGCGTGCCACGAAGTGCAGTAATGGCCGCGTGACATAGCGTCCGAGCAGAATAACCAGCACCAGCGCACCGGCCACTTTTGCCGCTGACAAACCAAAACTCATCAGCGTAGTGGCTTCGCCGGTACTTGCCAGTAACGGGATCATCGCCACCAGCGGGATCGCCGCGATATCCTGAAACAGCAATACCGCAAACGCGCTGCGGCCAATGGGTGACGCGGTCAGGCTGCGCTCACTCATCGCCTGCATGGCTATGGCCGTTGAGGACAGCGCCAGCGTCAGGCCAATCAGCAACGCGATTTTCCAGTCCAGCCCGAGGAAGTAACAGAACGCGCTGAGCACCACGCCGCAGCCGACCATCTGAATACTGCCGCCGCCGAATACTGAGGCACGCATGGTCCATAACCGTTTGGGATCCAGCTCCAGACCGATGACAAACAGCATCAGCACCACGCCGATTTCCGCAAAGGTCAGAATCGACTCCGCATCTGACACCAGCTTCAGCCCCCACGGACCGATAATGCAGCCGGCGATCAGATAACCGAGCACGGAACCCAGCCCCAGCCGCACAGCAATCGGCACAAACAGCGCCGCCGAGCCGAGATAAATCAGGCCTTCGATCATCAGGTTATGGTTATCCAAGACTCACCTCCGGCGGACAGCCTTCTTTCAGACTCAGACAAGCCGTTAAACGCCGGCGATATTCCTCGCCCGCCGCCTTCAGCGCCACTTCATCACAAATAAAGGTGTTGTGGACGGCAAAATACGGCAGCCAGTGCATACCGCAATAAATGGCTGTCGCCTGTAACGGCTGCGCCAGCACGTCGAAATCAGGGTGATCACCCAGTTCGAAATGGTGCTCGTTGCCACCGGTCGTCACCGCCCACAGGCAATGTTTTCCGTTCAGCGCATTGCCTTCGTGACCGTAGGCCCAGCCGTGCTCAAGCACTTTGTCGATCCACAGTTTCATCAGCGGCGGCAGGCTGTACCATTGGATGGGATGCTGAAAAACCACCAAATCCGCGCGTTCAACCGCTTTCTGTTCAGCGGCGATATCGATATTGAAATCGGGATAGAGGTCGTAAAGCGAGCGCACTTCAACATTGGGCAAATCACTGACGGCAGACAGCAGCCCCTGATTGGCTCTTGAATGACGCGGATAAGGATGGGCGTAAATTATTAAAATCATCAGTGAACTCATATCGACAAAATATGCATTCATCATAAAGTATTTTTAACATTTATTAACTGCCGTAAACACGATGAAAAACAGGGCCCTCAGGCCCTGTTGATTTAGATGAAAGGTTTACGGGCAACTTACTGCCCCGAGATCCAGCCAGTTGTCACCTGCAACCGGCGTCACTCCCTGTGTCCACACTTTCGCTTTCCAGTTATGGCCGCCGTAAGTGGCCATTTCACCCTGAACATAGGTGGCCGCATTGTCGTAAGGCAAAGTGATATTGCTGACGAGTTGCCACTGATCGCTGCTGCGCAATGGCGGATTGTTTTGCGTCCAGTATTTCGCCTTCCATATCAGCTGGTTGTAGCTTACGGCATCACCGGTATTGTAGATTTTGCTGCTGTCCCAGGCTGCCACTTGTGCCGCTGCAGGATCCGTTGTCACGCCACATCCGCCCGAGGTCGCCGGGTTTACTGTCAGCTGTAAGCTGGCCATGCCGGATGATTTTCCGTCGCTGACTACCACACTGACCTGATAAACCGTGCTGGTGGTGACCGCCGGAGCGGTAACGTTGATGGAGCTTGTCGTCAGCGAGCTGGCGCTCAGACCGGCGGGCAACGTCCACTGATACGTGAGCGGATCGCTGTTAGCATCCGTCGCCTGTGCCACCAGCGCGAAGGTATTACCTGCCGTCACGGTCATGGTCGCTGGCAGCGTCACCACCGGCGGCTGGTTCGCCTGAACCGCCGAGTTTGTCACCTGAACCTGCGCAGTAGCGCTCAGTCCTTGCGGGTCGGTGACTTTGAGCTGGAATACCCACACCTGATCTTGTGTGGTAGTCAGGACGTTAAACTGCGCTTTGGCTTTGTCTGCATTGGTCAGCGTCACTGCCGGGCCGGAAATTTTGGTCCACAGATACGTCAGCGCACTATTTTCCGGGTCACGGGAGGCAGAACCATCAAGTACCACGGTCACCGGACCGGTCACGTTCTGATTCGTTCCCGCACTGGCCAGCGGCGCAAGATTTGTAGTGCCGCCGCCGCTGCCATCCCCTAAGCCTTCATGCATGGCATTCAAAATATCGCCGTTATCTGCGTCGATTTCCCATGCGAACAGGCCGCCAAGCTGATTAGCCAGAACGTATTTACCTTTGGCAATCACTGAACGGTTGTCATCGTAAGTGATCAAATCACCGGTGGAAGGCTTCCACAAATACGGGGCTTCAGCCGCCGGATCATAGTTGTACTGCCAGTCACTGCTGGCTTTAAGCTTCGCCACCTGACGGTAATCGAGAATGCCATTTTCCCAGGTCCCTGCGGTCGGGCCCGTCGCGGTGCCAGTGAAAGGATCGTTATTCTGGAAATTCTTCACCCCTGTCCAGCCGCGCCCGTACATAGCGGCACCCACCACGATTTTGCCCGGCGTCACGCCCTGTGAAAGCAATGCCTGCACGCCATGATCGGTGGTGTAATCGGTATCGGGTTTCGAGGCGGAACCGTATAAGGCGGTTTGATGCCCCAGCGTCGTCAGTGAGAAAGCCCCATAGAAGTCGTAGCTCATCAGGAATATGTGATCCATATACTGCTGCGCGGCGCTGTAATCCACGTTATCAATTTTGTCCCTGCCTGCACTGATCGCCGAACTCAGTTCGTAGGTTTTTCCTGTCTGGGCGGACAATTCATTAAGCATCGCCCGCAGATCTTTCATCAGCTGCACATAGGTATCGCCATCCGCCGTGCTGCCCAGCGCCGGGTTTTCACCGCCACCACCCGGAAATTCCCAGTCAATATCCACGCCGTCAAAGAACTTCCAGGTTTGCAGAAATTCTTTTACCGAGGCCACGAAGACGTCCCGCTTCGCCTTATCCTTCATGAAATAGAACGGGTCTGACAACGTCCAGCCACCGATGGAAGGGACAATTTTCAGGTTTGGATAGGCTTTCTTCAGCGCCATCAGCTGACCAAAGTTACCTTTATAAGGTGCTGAATATTCACTGACGCCTTGCTGAGGCATCTGCACCGCAGCCCAGGGATCGTGTATCGCAACTTTAAAATCCTGACGCCCCGCACAGGCGCGTTGCAAGGCCTGAAAACTGCCCTCAATGCTTTTTAAACTGTCGTTAATCCCGTCCCCGCCGCAAATCGGCGTGAAGCCGTACAGGATATGTGTCAGGTTCTGCGCAGGGATTTTATCCCCGGAGAATCCGCGACCATACACGCCCCACTCAACAAAATATGCGCCAACGACCTTGCCAGACTTGTTGTTATAAGGCTGGTTGTTTTCCTTCAGCGTGCTGGTTAACGGTAGCAGATGACTGCCGTCGGTATCTGCCACCACAATTTGTTTGGCATCGCTGGTGGTACAACCTTCGCTGTTACATAAGGCGACCTGTAACTGATAACGCCCGCCTTTATTGACAGCAAACGTGGCGCTGCCTGTCGCGCCTGAGGGACCGCTCCAGACCTGCGCACCATTGAGTAAAACTTTGGCTGTCTGGCCCGCGTCGCCGGTCCATAAATTCCAGGTGACCGTCACATCCGCCGCATTTTTTACCGTCACCAGCTGGTTATAGGCCGAGGCAGACTGATTGATATCAACAATGGCAAAGGTGGTTTCATCCGCGCCAAGGGTTGGCTTTCCGGGTAGAGCCGCCTGTGAAACCGGCGCAAGTACCGTGCCGATAAGCAAAGCCAGAAGGCTGACAGGAGTTTTGTACATGTGAAATTCCTCATTTTTTGACTGGAAGCGCTGCAAGAAGGGTTAATTCTCGATGTGAACTAACCAAGGCTTCGAGTATAAAATCAGACATAAACACATAACAATAATTAAACATTAAAACAGCATGACACTCATCACATTAACCTGAAATATCGATCTAAAATAATAAGTTACATCAAAACTTTCATTCATATGAAGATACCAATACATAAAAAATATGATTTTAATGTTAAACATAATTAATGATTATGTTTAACATTTTAGCCTAACTGATATAAAAAGACGCCCGCCCCTTTCGGGAGCGGGCGTCTTAACGACCGGATGAAAACAGCGGAGACTTATTTGCTGATTTTGGCGTGCATTTCCTGCACCGAAATTACCTGCTCAGTCGGGTCAGATGACAGCGCCATCGCGGTAGCAAAACCACCGTTCAGCGTGGTGTCGTAATGCACTTTGTATTGCAGTGCGCTGCGACGGATAAGCTTAGAGTCTTCAATCGCCTGACGGCCAGCCGTGGTGTTCACGATATAGACATATTCGCCGTTCTTGATACGGTCCTGAATATGCGGACGGCCTTCATGCACCTTGTTGACCAGACGTGGATTAATCCCGGCCTCGCCCAGCACTACCGCCGTACCGTGGGTTGCATCCAGCTCGAAACCGCGTTTCAGCAGTTTCGCGGCTAAATCCACCACGCGACCTTTGTCACCCTCGCGGACTGACAACAGTGCGCGACCGGCTTTCTTCATACCGGAATTACTGCCCAGCTGCGCTTTAGCAAAGGCTTCTGCGAAGGTACGGCCGACGCCCATGACTTCACCGGTAGAACGCATTTCCGGCCCCAGAATCGGGTCAACGCCAGGGAATTTGTTGAACGGCAGCACCACTTCTTTGACGGAGTAGTAAGGCGGGATCACTTCTTCAGTAATGCCCTGCTGTGCCAGTGTCTGACCCGCCATCACGCGAGCCGCCACTTTCGCCAGCGGTACACCGGTCGCTTTGGAGACGAACGGTACGGTACGGGCTGCACGCGGGTTAACTTCAATCAGATAGACTTCGTTGTTCTTCACGGCGAACTGGACGTTCATCAGACCGCGAACGCTCAGCTCGAAAGCCAGTTTCTCGACCTGCTGACGCATCACATCCTGAATTTCCTGGCTCAGCGTGTAACAAGGCAATGAACATGCGGAGTCACCGGAGTGAACACCCGCCTGTTCGATGTGCTCCATGATGCCGCCAATCAGTACGCGCTCGCCGTCGCAGATAGCATCAACGTCAACTTCTACGGCGTCGTCAAGGAAGCGATCCAGCAGAACCGGAGCATCGTTCGAGACGCTGACCGCATTCTGGAAGTAACGGCGCAGGTCGATTTCGTCGTAGACGATTTCCATCGCGCGGCCGCCCAGCACATACGAAGGACGCACCACCAGCGGATAACCGATACCCGCCGCTTTTTCGACTGCCTGTTCGATAGTCGCAACGGTGGCGTTCGCCGGTTGTTTCAGACCCAGACGGTGAACCGCCTGCTGGAAACGTTCGCGGTCTTCGGCACGGTCAATCGCGTCCGGGCTGGTACCAATAATTGGCACGCCAGCGGCTTCCAGTTCACGCGCAAGTTTCAGCGGAGTCTGGCCGCCATACTGAACAATCACCCCTTTCGGCTGTTCGATACGCACGATTTCCAGCACGTCTTCCAGTGTGACGGATTCGAAATACAGACGATCGGAAGTGTCGTAGTCAGTAGACACCGTTTCCGGGTTACAGTTAACCATGATGGTTTCGTAACCGTCTTCGCGCAGCGCCAGTGAGGCGTGAACGCAGCAATAGTCGAACTCGATACCCTGACCGATACGGTTTGGACCACCGCCCAGCACCATGATTTTCGGCTTGTCGTTGGTCGGGTTAGATTCGCATTCTTCTTCATACGTCGAATACATGTAGGCGGTATCGGTAGAGAATTCCGCCGCACAGGTATCCACACGTTTGTAGACCGGATGCAGGTTGTATTTGTGACGCAGTTTGCGCACTTCGCTTTCTGAAACGCCGACCAGTTTCGCCAGACGCAGATCCGCAAAACCTTTACGCTTGAGCATGCGCAGGTAATCGTGGGTCAGGATGTTGAAGCCACCTTCGGCCACTTCATTTTCCAGTTTCACCAGTTCTTCAATCTGCACCAGGAACCAGCGATCCACGTTGGTCAGGTTGAAGATACCGTCAACGGACATGCCAGCGCGGAAAGCATCAGCGATGTACCAGATACGCTCGGCACCGGCTTCTTTCAGCTCGCGACGAATTTTAGTCAGCGCTTCCGGGTCATCCAGACTCACTTTCGGGTCAAAACCACTCGCGCCCACTTCCAGACCGCGAAGGGCTTTTTGCAGAGATTCCTGCTGAGTGCGGCCAATCGCCATCACTTCGCCGACAGATTTCATCTGCGTGGTCAGACGGTCGTTGGCACCGGCAAATTTCTCGAAGTTGAAGCGAGGAATTTTAGTCACAACGTAGTCAATGGAAGGTTCGAACGAGGCCGGGGTTTTGCCGCCGGTGATGTCGTTCATCAGTTCATCGAGGGTGTAACCCACCGCCAGTTTCGCGGCCACTTTGGCAATCGGGAAACCGGTCGCTTTAGACGCCAGCGCGGAAGAACGTGATACGCGCGGGTTCATTTCGATAACGATCAGACGGCCATTTTTCGGGTTTACCGAGAACTGGACGTTAGAGCCACCGGTTTCTACGCCGATTTCACGCAGTACCGCCATCGAGGCGTTACGCATGATTTGGTATTCTTTGTCGGTCAGGGTTTGCGCGGGGGCCACGGTGATGGAGTCACCGGTATGGATGCCCATCGCATCGAAGTTCTCGATGGAGCAGACGATGATGCAGTTGTCGTTTTTATCACGCACCACTTCCATCTCGTACTCTTTCCAGCCAATCAGCGACTCATCAATCAGCAGCTCTTTGGTTGGGGAAAGATCCAGACCGCGTTCGCAAATCTCTTCAAACTCTTCACGGTTGTACGCGATACCGCCACCGGTGCCGCCCATGGTGAAGGAAGGACGAATGATGCACGGGAAGCCAACATCAGCGGCAACCGCCAGCGCTTCTTCCATGGTGTGTGCGATACCGGAACGTGCGGTGTCGAGGCCGATTTTTTTCATCGCCACGTCGAAACGGCGACGGTCTTCCGCTTTATCAATCGCATCGGCGGTCGCACCAATCATGGTCACGCCGAATTCTTCCAGCACGCCCTGACGTTCCAGTTCCAGCGCACAGTTCAGTGCGGTCTGGCCGCCCATGGTTGGCAGCACGGCATCCGGACGTTCTTTCTCGATAATCTTGCGCACCACTTCCCAGTGAATTGGCTCGATGTAAGTCGCATCGGCCATTTCCGGGTCAGTCATGATGGTCGCAGGGTTGGAGTTCACCAGAATGACGCGGTAACCCTCTTCACGCAGCGCCTTACACGCCTGCGCACCCGAGTAGTCAAATTCACAAGCCTGGCCGATAACAATCGGGCCGGCGCCCAGGATCAGGATGCTTTTTATGTCTGTACGTTTTGGCATTTTTTCTTGCTCCTGATTTATTTGCCTGTAAGAGTGGCGTCGTTTTTATTGGTAGCGCGAAAAGCTTCGATCAGTTCGATGAAGTGGTCGAACAGCGGTGCCGCATCGTGCGGGCCCGGACTGGCTTCAGGGTGCCCCTGGAAGCTGAACGCCGCTTTATCAGTGCGATGAATTCCCTGCACCGTGTGGTCGAACAGTGATTTGTGGGTCACGCGCAGGTTGGCAGGCAGACCGGTTTCATCAACCGCAAAACCGTGGTTCTGCGCGGTGATCATCACGATATCTTTATCGATATCTTTTACCGGGTGGTTACCGCCGTGGTGGCCGAGCTTCATTTTTACGGTCTTCGCGCCGCTGGCCAGTGCCAGTAACTGGTGGCCGAGACAGATGCCGAATACCGGAATGTCAGTTTCCAGGAAGGATTTGATCGCCGCGATCGCGTAATCACATGGCTCCGGGTCACCCGGGCCGTTGGACAGGAAAATACCGTCCGGATTCATCTTCAGCACTTCTTCTGCAGGCGTTTGCGCAGGAACCACTGTCAGGCGGCAACCGCGATCCACCAGCATGCGCAGGATATTACGCTTCGCGCCGTAGTCGTAAGCCACCACGTGGAATGGCAGTTCTTCAGATTTCTTCGCTTCCGGCAGTTCGCCTTCCAGCGTCCAGCTGCCTTGCTGCCAGCTGTAGGATTCTGTCGTCGTCACTTCTTTCGCCAGATCCATCCCTTTCAGCCCCGGGAATGCTTTGGCTTTTTGCAGCGCCAGTTCAGCATCCGGTGAATCGCCCGCAATGATGCAGCCGTTCTGTGCGCCTTTTTCACGTAACAGGCGGGTCAGTTTGCGGGTATCAATATCGGCGATGGCAACGATGTTGTTGCGCTTGAGATAATCAGAGAGGTTTTCTTCACTGCGGTAATTGCTGGCAATCAGAGGTAAATCGCGAATGACCAGGCCTTGAGCGTGTACTGCGGAGGATTCTGCATCAGCGGCGTTAGTGCCGACATTACCGATATGGGGATAAGTGAGAGTGACAATCTGGCGGGAATAGGAAGGATCAGTGAGGATTTCTTGATAACCGGTCATCGACGTATTGAAGACCACTTCCCCCACTGCCGACCCTTCTGCCCCGATGGCCCGACCGTGGAATTGGGTTCCGTCTTCCAGAACCAATAGCGCTGACTTTATCAAAGCATCCTCCAAGAATAATAAATCACAATATCTGCATATTAATTCAGATAACCCGATCTAAATCAATGCAAAAATCGCTCCCAAAGGCAATTTTTGGCAAATTGCGCGCATTCTAATGATGGCAGTACGGTTTGTCTACCAAAAGCACCAATATTTCTCTTCTTTTCGTACAACTCAGAGAAAAGGCTCTCTGACTGGCATAAAAATAGTGACTAAGTCGTCATAGTAACCGTTTGCGGGAGAGGATGTGTGGAAAATGACGAGAAAAGGGGAATTGTTACAGAACCGGAGAGTGGTCGCGTTCAAAAAACATGCAATACATCAGATAAAACCAGTGAAAACACTATAAAAATGAGAACACACAGATAAAAATAAGCGAAACACTTATTTTTTAATAAAAAGAGAAGGGCAATCAAGGAACTGCCCTTTTATCAAAACATTATGACCAAAACAACCACATCACATCTAAATCATCTTTTACAAATCGTCTAAACCAAGCACGTCGCGCATGTCATAAAGACCGGTTTTATGTGAGTAAAGCCACTTACCCGCACGAACAGCGCCATTTGCGAATGTCATGCGGCTGGAAGCCTTGTGCGTTATCTCAACGCGCTCACCGATATCTGCAAACATCGCGGTGTGTTCACCGACGATATCGCCTGCACGAATCGTGGCAAAACCAATACTCTTTGGATCACGTTCACCGGTATAACCTTCACGGGCATACACCGCGCACTCTTTGAGATCACGGCCTAATGCACCGGCAATCGCTTCACCCATCGCCAGTGCTGTACCTGATGGTGCATCAACTTTATGACGGTGGTGCGCTTCCACGATTTCAATATCCGTGTAATCGCCCATGACTTTGGCCGCCTTTTCCAGCAGCTTGAGGACAACATTCACGCCAACGCTGAAGTTGGCGGCAAAAACGACAGGAATGATCTCCGAAGCCTGCTTAATTGCGGCCTTACCGGCATCATCAAAGCCCGTGGTCCCGATAATCATGCCTTTATGGTGCTTCTGGCAAAATTCCAGATGCGCCAGCGTGCCTTCCGGACGGGTGAAGTCGATCAAAATATCGAAGTCATTCGTCACAGCATCCAGATTGTCATGCACTTTAATGCCCATAGTACCGACACCGGCCAGTTCACCCGCATCGGCACCCACTAAGGAAGAGCCCGAACGTTCCAGCGCTGCGCCCAACACCACACCATCGGCATCGGATACGGCCTGAATCAGCTGCCGGCCCATGCGGCCACCTGCGCCAACAATGGCCATGCGAATATCAGCGTTACTCATAATTACTCTCTTCTTATAGGGGTTCTGCCGTGAAACAGAATCAGGTTATCGGCCCCGCCATGGGGGAGCCAGCGAAATTGCCTCATAATTAGAAAATTATGATACAGGCCGGTTAATATCAGTAAAAGCCATCTGGTTTCAGGTTACTAAACGTAGGGTTTTGTGTTAACCCGCTGACGGAACTGGAACTTGATGGGCGAAACTCACCAAAAAGTCCCTGAAAACGCCATTCGCATAATCATGCAATAACCTGCATAAACTCTGCCATTCCAACACCTCAGTCACCTTATCACTCACTTTTGCGATTTTACCACCGTCCTTCAAAGCACCGTCTGACAATATGTTATTCAGGAATAAAGCGAACATGTCGGCGATATCTGCGTACTTTTGTTCCTGCTGCCGTAATGACAAATAATGCATCAAACGCAGCATTTCTTAGATCTGAAACATTAAATTTTTATTATATCTACACAAATAATATTGATAAAACCAATGATTGTGGTAATAAATAGCAACCTAATTTTAACTGCTGAAATTTGATTTAAACGCAGTCAAAATGAGTAGCCTGGCATCATAAGGCGCGTCTTCACCCTCACCAGACAGTCATCAGTGAGGGGAAAAATAAAAATACAGGGCCAATATTGTTGCTGATTTTTCTAATCAGCATGTTGGCACAGGGACTCAAGATGAAATTCAAACTAAACAAAGTCGCCCAGGCGACTACTGCTGGCCTGCTCTTCGGCTTAGCCTCTTTCGCTTCACACGCAGAAATCACCCTGATTAAACAAGACCCGCAGCCGAACGATCCGCTGAGCCGCCTGCAATTCCAGGTTGGCGGGAGTATTCGTCCGCAGTTCCAGTTCCAGAATGGCGTGAAAAACTACAAAACTAACGGTTTTGATGGCGGTACACGTTTCCGTTTCTCCACTGATTATTATCTGTTTGATGATATCAGCTGGATTAACTACTACGAACTGGGTGTCAATATCCCGGCCCTGACGGGCTGGGACAATCACCACGCAGATGGCGCGCATAACACCAGCCGCCGTATGCTTTATACCGGTCTGAAAAGCAAAACCTACGGGCAGCTGACTTTCGGTCAGCAAAACAGCGTTTACTACGATGTGGTCGGTGCGAAAACGGATATCTGGGATTACGACATGCTCGCCCAGGCACCGGGTAATGGTGTGAACGGCGATTACGACGGTTCTTACCGTTCCCGTAAGATGCTGAAATACAAAAACACTTTCGGCGACGCCGATGTGTATGCCTCTTACCTGTTCGAAGACAACGAGTTGCTGACCGGCAAAAATGGCCTGCGTTACAAACGTAACGGCGGCGGTTCCGTCGGTGTGGATTACCACATCACCAAAGATCTGACCTGGGGTACGGCGTACAACTACACCGACGCAGAAATGAGAAACCCTGGCGATAACACCTCTAAAGACTACAACCAGAGCATTGTCGGTACCGCACTGAGCTGGAAACCGGGCAACTGGACGGCGTCCTTCGGCGGCGGTTACTACCATGACTTCCTGACCACTGGCGTGAAAACTGAAGACAACTTCTTCGCGGGCGACGCTTACGGGCTGGAATACTTCCTGGGTTATGCTTTCCCAATCAATCAGCTGGCAGTTAAAACCATTCAGCCATACTTCATGGGTGACCGTCTGACCTATGTGACTGGCCGTAATTACCAGCGTATTGATAACGGGCTGGGCGTGTCCTTCCAGCTTGATTACGGCTTCCGTGTTGATTACGAGCACGTGTTCACGTCCTCTACCGATAACCTCGGTGATATGAACCTGATCCGTCTTCGTTACGACTTCTAAGCCTTAACGATTGAACTCTGAGGGCCGGCTTTACGTCTTATTGACGGGCTGGCCCTTTCTTTTTACATCATTTCACCTATCCCGCAGAAGCAAAGCCAGACTAGACTCATAGAGACAATTGTCGCTATATCCACTTTGTAACCTGCAGGAGAGCTTTGCGATGTCAGCATTATTCCGGTCCGACATAACTGCCATTGGCGACTATCGAGCCGAATTGGGTGAAACTCCCGTCTGGTGCCAGCGCACACAATCTTTGCTTTGGGTCGATATTCTGGCTCAGCGCGTTCTGCGCTACTGGCCCGATACCGGGCAAACTGAAATCCATGAGCTTCCCGCCGTCACCAGCGCCGTGTTGCTGACCGAAAAGAGAAATCAATTTTTGCTGGTTTCCGTCGACGGGATCTACCTCTACGATTACGAGCAAAAATCCCGTCAGAAGCTTTGTGATTATCCCGGTGCCGAAGGCACGCGGCCGAACGAAGCCGCTGTCGCCCCCGACGGTTCGCTGTGGTTTGGTACGCTCGATATTAAGGAAGAGAAGGACAACGGCGAATGGTTCCGCTATGAAGCAGGGGCAAAAAAACCTGAAATGATGCTCGATGGCGTCGGTTGTACCAACACGCTGGTCTGGCATGAAGGTAAAGTCTGGTTCGCTGACAGCAAGAAAAAACGCTTCTTTTCCGCCAACGCCCGCCGGATCAATCCACTGAAAATATCCTGCTTCTCTTCAGGCGATAAAATCCCGGATGGTTCAGCACTGACACAAAATGGCTGGCTGATCACCGCATGCTGGGGATCGAAATGCCTGCTGCGTCAGCAGATTAATCAGGGTGAATTACTGAAGCTGGATACGCAACCGGTGCCGGTGACACAACCGAGCTGCTGCACGTTTGGTGGTCCGGATATGACTGAGCTGTTTATCACCTCAGCCCGTAAAAACCTCGATGCGCCACATGCACTGGAAGGTGCGTTACTGCATGTAGAAACCACCGCGGTGGGTGCGCCACAGAATTTGTTTAAACTCGAAAAGCCTTAATTCCCTTCGGATTTCAGCGATAAAAAAACCGGCCACAGTGAGCCGGTTTTTCATTTTAAAGCCTGATGTCAGTCGATCTGTTTTACATCTACGCGCAGCTCTTTCGGCACTTCGAACACGATATTTTCTTCGCGTCCTTCGATGTTAATCACATCGAGGCCACCAAAGGTTTTCAGCTTGCTGATCACGTCCTGCACCAGAATATCCGGTGCAGATGCGCCTGCCGTTACGCCAATGCTTTTCGCATCTTTCAGCCAGCCTTCCTGAATATCAGCTGCCGAGTCGATGAGATAAGAAGGCACACCGACACGCTGGGCGAGTTCCGCCAGACGGTTGGAGTTCGACGAATTTTTCGACCCCACCACCAGCACAACATCTGCGCCATCCGCCAGCGTACGCACGGCTTCCTGACGGTTAGTGGTGGCGTAACAGATATCATCTTTGCGCGGCCCGACAATGTTCGGGAAACGATCGCGCAACGCATCAATGATCGCTGAAGTATCGTCAACCGACAGCGTGGTTTGCGTCATAAAGCACAGGTTGTTTTCATCTTTCACCTGCAATTTATACACATCTTCCGGTGCTTCAACCAGATACATGCCCCCGTTCGGGTTGCTGTACTGGCCCATCGTGCCTTCCACTTCCGGGTGACCGGCATGACCAATCAAAATGGCTTCAGTGCCTTTACGACTGGCGCGCGCCACTTCCATATGGACTTTGGTCACCAGCGGACAGGTCGCATCAAACAACATCGTCAGGTCACGGGCTTTCGCTTCTGCGCGCACAGCCTGAGAAACACCGTGGGCGGAGAAGATCAGAATTGAGCCATCCGGCACTTCGCTGATTTGCTCAATAAAAACCGCCCCGCGCTGACGCAGGCTGTCGACCACATAGCGGTTGTGTACCACTTCGTGACGCACATAAATAGGCGCGCCGTAAATTTCCAGCGCACGTTCAACAATACTGATTGCGCGGTCAACGCCCGCGCAAAACCCTCTCGGGTTAGCCAGCAATATCTGCATGTTTCCCCTCAAGCTCCGGGTCAATTTCCAGCACTTCAATATCGAAATCGATATGTTGCCCTGCCAGCGGATGGTTGAAATCTACAGTGATGGAATCTTCGGTCACTTCACGGACAACGCCCGGCATTTCACTGCCATCACGGCCGCTGAACAACATGATGGTGCCGACATCCGGCACCCCTGTTTCCTGAAAATCACGACGGGAGAAGAACTGAACCAGATCCGGGCTTTTAGTCCCGAATGCCGATTCAGGGGCTAACGTGAATGCACGTTTATCCCCCACGTTCAGCCCTAACAGCTGATTTTCCAGCGCGTCAGACAAGCTGCTGTCGCCAAGGCGAAACAGCGCAGGTTTCCCATTAGCGCGGGTCGATTCTGCCGTCGAGCCGTCTTCCAGCTTCAACGTAAAATGCACCAGCACGGCGCTGTCGTGTTTCACCTGTTGAGACATAATTCTTATCCTTTGCTCTTCGTGGCTTCATTCGGTTTAGCCAGAAAACCTTCCAGCACCACCATTGCCGCACCGACGCAGATAAAACTGTCGGCCAGATTGAAGGTCGCGAAATGCCAGCTACCGACATAAAAATCGATAAAGTCGACCACGAAACCGTGGTACAGGCGGTCAAACAAGTTACCGAGTGCGCCACCGATAATCATAGCGAAGGCAATGTTATTCAGCTTCTGCTTCGCGCTGCCACGATACATCAGCACGACCAGCGCCACGACGATAACCAGTGCGATTAACGCGAAGAACCAACGCTGCCAGCCGCCTTTATCTGCCAGGAAACTGAACGCAGCGCCATGGTTCTGGGCGTAGAACAGATTTAAATACGGGATCAACGGCATGGATTCGCCGAGCTGGAAGTTTCCCATAATGAGAAACTTACTGCCCAGATCCACGATAATGACCACGACCGCCAGCCAGAGCCAGCGGAGTCCGGTGGAACAAATCGATTTACTCATTATGCAAACTTACGCTCTTCGCCGTCGCCAGCGATGTTAGTGACACAACGGCCGCAGATATCGCTATGTTCCGCGTTCTGGCCGACGTCAGTAGTGTAATGCCAGCAGCGCGGACATTTGTCGCCTTCCGCTTTCGCCAGACCGATTTTCAGGCCTTTGAGCAATTCACTTGGCACAGCGGCATCGTCTGCTTCAGACAGCGCGGCAACTTTCGCACCTGAAGTCAGCAGCACGAAGCGCAGTTCGTTGCCCAGAGAACGCAGGTCGGCTGCCAGCGCATCATCAGCAAACAGCGTGACCGCCGCTTCCAGAGAACCGCCCAGACGTTTATCTGCACGCGCCTGTTCAATCACTTTATTCACTTCGCCACGGACTTTCAGCAGTTCATCCCAGAACGAATCGTTCATGGATTCGTTGCCCGCCAGACCGAACAAGCCGTCATACCATTCTTCGGTAAAGACGAATTTCTCACGGCTGCCCGGCAGCTCAGCCCAGATTTCATCTGCGGTGAACGACATGATTGGCGCCATCCAGCGGACCAGTGCTTCGCTGATATAGTAAAGCGCAGTCTGGCAGCTGCGACGTGCAATGCTGTCGCTTTTCGCGGTGTACTGGCGATCTTTAATGATGTCCAGATAGAAGGAACCCATTTCGATCGAGCAGAACTGCATCAGGCGCTGAACCACACCGTGGAAATCATAGGCTTCATACGCGGCAATGATTTCTTCCTGAGCGGCTTTCGCACGGCCAACAGCCCAGCGATCCAGAACAACCATGTCTTCCGGAGCCACGCTGTGCAGCGCCGGATCGAAACCGTTAAGGTTCGCCAGCAGGAAGCGCGCGGTGTTACGGATACGGCGGTAAGAATCCGCAGCACGTTTGAGGATTTCGTCGGACACGGCAATTTCGCCGGTGTAATCCGTTGATGCCACCCACAGACGCAGGATGTCGCCACCCAGCTTGTTCATCACGTCTTGCGGCGCGATGGTGTTGCCGATGGATTTAGACATTTTGCGGCCCTGACCATCCACGGTGAAACCGTGCGTCAGAACTTGTTTGTAAGGCGCTTTGCCTTTCATGGCAGTCGAAATCATCAGGGAAGACATGAACCAGCCACGATGCTGGTCAGAACCTTCCAGATACAGATCCGGCGAATGACCGTTAAATTCAGGGCGCACATCCACAACGGAAGAATGTGTTGAACCGGAGTCAAACCACACGTCCAGCGTATCCGGCACTTTGACGTAATCGGCAGCGTCCGCACCCAGAATGTCTTCCGGATTCAGATCCCACCACGCCTGAATGCCATCCACTTCAACACGTTTAGCGACTTCTTCCATCAGCTCAATGCTGCGCGGATGCAGTTGCTCGGTGTCTTTGTGAACGAACAGAGACATCGGCACGCCCCACGTGCGCTGACGGGAGATACACCAGTCAGGACGGTTAGCGACCATGTTTTCGATACGCGCCTGACCCCAGTCCGGGATCCACTGCACGCCTTTAATCTCTTCCAGAGACTGCTGACGCAGACCTTTCTGATCCATGCTGATGAACCATTGTGGCGTAGCACGGAAGATGATCGGCGTTTTGTGACGCCAGCAGCACGGGTAGCTGTGCGTGATTTTCTCAACGTGCAGCAATGCGCCTTTTTCGCGCAGCAGTTCAACGATCAGGTCGTTGGCTTTAAAGACGAATTTACCGTCCAGCGTCGGGTAAGTGCCTGGCAGGTAGCAGCCGTTCGGCCCTACCGGGTTCGCCACTTCCAGACCGTATTTCTGGCCGATGACAAAGTCATCCGGACCGTGGCCTGGTGCGGTATGCACGGCACCGGTACCGGCATCGAGCGTTACGTGATCGCCCATGATCGCCGGAACGTCGAAACCGAGGAACGGGTGTTTGAAGCGCAGCAACTCGAGATCCGCACCTTTACACTCGCCCAGGATGGTCCATTCTGCGATACCGGCGCGTTTCATGACGCTTTCAACCAGATCGGTTGCCAGGATCAGGCACTGGCCTTCAACCTGAACCAGCTGATAAGAAAACTCAGGGTTCAGTGAAATCGCACGGTTAGCAGGCATGGTCCACGGCGTGGTGGTCCAGATAACCAGCGAGATTGGGCCGTTAAAAGCAGATACGCCAAACTTCGCAGCCACGGCGGCAGCGTCAGTCGCGTTGAACGCCACATCAATAGATGGAGACGCTTTGTCGTAATACTCAACTTCTGCTTCTGCCAGGGATGAACCGCAATCTGTACACCAGTGAACCGGCTTAGCCCCTTTGTGCAGGTGGCCGTTACCGATGATTTTACCCAGCGCACGAATAATGTTGGCTTCAGTTTTGAAGTCCATGGTCAGGTACGGGTGATCCCAGTCGCCCAATACGCCCAGACGGATGAAATCTTTCTTCTGGCCTTCAACCTGCTCTGCTGCGTATTTACGGCACGCTTCACGGAATTCTGCCGCAGTGACTTTCTCGCCCGGCTTGCCGATCAGCTGCTCGACTTTCAACTCGATTGGCAGACCATGACAGTCCCAGCCAGGAACATACGGCGCATCAAAGCCCGCCAGTCCTTTGGACTTAACGATCATGTCTTTAAGAATTTTGTTTACTGAGTGACCAATATGAATGCTGCCGTTCGCATACGGAGGGCCGTCATGCAAAATAAAGGTTTTCTTGCCTTTCTTGGCAGCACGAATAATCCCGTACAGATCCTGGTCATACCAATTTTTCAGCATGTCAGGTTCACGCTTGGCCAGATCGCCACGCATCGGGAACCCTGTTTCCGGCAAATTCAGGGTGTTCTTGTAGTCACTCATAGATTCTCGGTTCCGTTTTCGGCTGGATTCCAGGCTTTGTTACACGCCTGTCAGTACATGTTTAGCGCAGTGTCTTTAACCCAAAGAATTCCCGGGCCGTCACTTCATCGTTCGCAATCTGTTGCTTTAAAGCATCAAGCGAGGAGAAACGCTGTTCGTTGCGCAATTTCGCGCGGAGCACCACGTCAATGTGGCGCCCGTATAAATCTAATGTGGTGTCGAGAAGGTGCACTTCCAACTGCTTGCGCACACCACCGACTGTCGGACGTATTCCGATGTTCGCCACGCCCGGCAAAGGTTCAGGCCCGAGGCCTAAGACTTCAACGGCATACACGCCGCGTACCGGTGAAACGACTCGCTTGAGCGGGACGTTGGCGGTCGGGAAACCAATGGTACGTCCCAGCTTATCGCCGTGAACAACACGCCCTGAAATACTGAACGGATGGCCGAGTAAGTTTTCGGCCAGGGCTAAATCGTCATCCCGCAGCGCATTACGGATAGCCGTACTGCTGATGCGGTTCTCCCCTTCACGGAAAGTTTGCGTGCTGATCACTTCAAAGCCGTATTCTTCCCCGGCTTTCTGCAATAGCTCAAAATCTCCCAGACGACTGGCACCAAAACGGAAATCATCCCCGACAGTCAGGAATTTAACGCCCAGCTTTTCGACCAGCAGTTGCGAGATAAAGGCCTGCGCCATGTGGGCAGCGAACCGGGGTTCGAAACGCACACATAAAAGATAATCAACGCCGCACTCTGCCAGATACTTGGCTTTGTCGCGCAAACTGGTCAGTCGTGCAGGTGCTTTATCACCGGCAAACAGCTCCAGAGGCTGTGGCTCAAAAATCATTACCATCACCGGTAACCCCAGACGTTGACCTTCCAGCTTCAGCTGTTCAATCAGGGCCTGGTGGCCACGGTGTACACCATCAAAATTGCCAATAGTCAGCACACATCCATGATGACGTGCTCGAATATTGTGTATTCCGCGAATTAGCTCCATAGCTGGCTCAAATCCAATGCTGACTCATAAAGATGGAAATCGGCGGATTATACCTTGTACAGCCTCCAAGGTTAACCAGCGATTAGCAGGATCTCACCATTCTCTCTTGCATACGGCAGATATTGCGGTTCAAATGGCGGCGTGGCGATGAAAATCTTTCGTTGCATACAGGGAATGCGTGACTTTTCGCATAAACAAAGCGTTAATGGCCGTAGTGGGCAGTTTGTACACTCTCCTGTCGATTTTTCTCGCGAAAGACTGTATTCCGATGCCGGAAGCTGTTAAAATCCTGCGCCATCACAACGTAACAAGCGACGATCGAAGTTTACTCTTTAAAACGCCGCTTATTTGCACAAATCCGTTGACAAAAGAAGACCGAAAAGGCATATTCCTCGGCCTTTGAATTGTTCATCAATAGAAAAATATTTGGGAGTTGGCCTTGGCTAATATCAAATCAGCTAAGAAACGCGCCGTACAGTCAGAAAAACGCCGTAAGCACAACGCGAGCCGTCGTTCTATGATGCGTACCTTTATCAAGAAGGTATACGCGGCTATTGCAGCAGGCGACAAAGCTGCTGCACAAAACGCATTTAACGAAATGCAACCAATCGTGGACCGTCAGTCTTGCAAAGGCCTGATCCACAAAAACAAAGCAGCGCGTCATAAGTCAAATCTGACTGCGCAAATCAACGCAATGCAATAATCGCATTACGCTGAAATGCTTGATAAAAAAACCGGCTCAGGCCGGTTTTTTTATATCTGAAATTTGAGTCACAGCGAGAAGCTACTCAAACAGCGCCGTGAAATCGGTGTGACAAATCCGCTGTACTGAAGGATGCTGGATCATACGCTCCGCAAAAATCACATAGTACTCTTCCATGATCCCCTCCAGCCGCCCGACCTCTTCAATTTTTTCATCCTGAAATTCTGTCGACGAATAGATGGCTGGCGCGACAAAAATCGCATTATTGTTCATTCCGAAAGCTTTCATTAGCGCCGCATCATCAAACTCCCCCAGAATATTGACGTTAAGCCCCTTCGTGTTAAACCAGTTAAGCAGCTTGCGACCCAGCATGGATCGCCGCCCGGGGATCAGCAAAGGCCGCTGCTCGAGACAGGCTGGAAAACTCATTTCCGACATCGGCTGGCAGCAAAAGAAGCTGATCGGGCTTTCACCCAGTTTCACGGAGAACAATCCTTCCTGCTGCGTGGAGTCCACCGGGCAATCTGACAAAATCATATCCAGCTTGTGCAGACTCAGCTGCTCAAGCAGCATTTCATGTGTTGATTCAAAGCAACGCAGATGAATTTTCGCATTGTCCGGCACGGCCGCTTCCAGCACCCGGCTGACCAGGCGTTTGGATAGCGCATCCGCCACGCCCACATCAAACAGCAGGCTCGATTCTTTGCGATAATTCACGATATCCAGCATTTCCTGACTGAGCGTGAACATTTTGTCCGCATAGCGATACACCAGTTGCCCCAGCTCAGAAGGTACCAGACCGCGCCCCTGACGTTTGAACAGCTTGCCACCCAGTCTCTCTTCCAGCGATTTAATCTGGCCGGTGATGGTCTGCGGCGTCAGATACAGTGCCTCTGCGGCTCCCACGACAGAACCTGATTTACACACGTGCCAGAAATAATACAAATGGTTGTAGTTAATATGAGGCATGGTTTCATCCTTTCTGAAGTATGAAGTCAGCATCATGCTGCGCGGTTTCCCGCACAGCACAGGGTTTAATGATGCGCTTTTTTCGGCAAAGCGCGGCTCAGCATCAGAAAACCTATAACAGCTGAAGCCACTGATCCCATCAGAATGCCCATTTTTGCGTAAGTCAGCAGCGCCGGATCAAGTGAAGCAAATGCCAGTGAGCCGATAAAAATGGACATGGTGAAACCAATCCCGCACAGCACTGACACCGCTGCAATCTGGCTAAACGTAATGCCGGATGGCAGACGGGTGATGCCCAGCTTCAGCGCCAGCCCGCCGAAAAGAATGATGCCTGACGGTTTACCCAGCAACAGTCCCGCCATGATACCCATCGGTAACATTGAAAACGCACCGGCAGCCGTCACACCATGCAACGAGATACCGGCATTGGCGAAAGCAAAAACAGGCAGAATGAACCAGGCAACGTAAGGATGAATTCCATGCTCAAGACGGCGCGCCGGTGAGGTTTTATTCTCTTTGGTTCGGAGCGGGATAAGGAATCCAAGGATCACACCCGCCAGCGTCGCGTGAATACCTGATTTTAGTACGCACACCCAGAACACGGCGCCAATGAGCAGATAAGGCGTTAGCTTGGTTACACCACGCCAGTTCAGCCAGGCCAGAACCGCGATACACGCCGCAGATAACCCAAGCGCAATCATTGAGACATCATGGCTGTAGAACAACGCGATGATAACGATCGCACCCAAATCATCAATGATGGCCAGTGCCAGCAGAAACACTTTCAGGCCAGTTGGCACGCGGGACCCCAGCAGTGCCATCACACCCAGCGCAAAGGCAATGTCCGTGGCTGCCGGAATAGCCCACCCCTGACGAGCAATGTCGTCCCCACCGTTAAACAGTAAGTAGATCAGAGCCGGAACGATCATCCCACCCAATGCGGCAATCGCCGGGAACAGAGCCTGTTCGCGATTTGCCAGCGCGCCTTCACACAGTTCACGCTTCACTTCCAGGCCAATCATCAGGAAGAATACGGCCATCAGCCCGTCGTTAATCCACAGCAAAAGCGGTTTGTCGATCAGCAATTCAGAAAAACGCAGCGTAACCGGAATATCCAGAAATGCCTGATACGCCCCCTGCAATGGGGTATTCGCCATAATAACCGCCACGATAGCGGCAAGGATCAGTACGATACCGCCTGCGGCCTCTAAGCGTAAAAACTGACGAATGATATTCGACATTCTGACTCTCCTGTAAAAAAGGCGTGGCGATAAAAGGATTGCCACAATGGAATGCGCGAATTGTACGCACAGAATCACTTCGTAAAAAGTCGATTATTTCTGGAGTATAACTCGGCTTTTACGAATGGTATGGCTTTGCATTTTCTTTATAAAACCCATAAAAAAATCCCCGGAGCGTGAACGCTGCCGGGGATTTTATGTGGCTTTCTCTGCCGCTGAAGTCAGCGAGAGATTAGCGGGTCAGATCGTCAAAGAACTTTTTCACGCCATCCAGGAAGCTTTTAGAACGCGGGCTGTTTTTTTCACCCGATACGCCACCAAAGCTTTCTTCCAGATCACGCAGCAATTGCTTCTGCTTCTCGCTCAGGCTGACCGGCGTTTCAACGACCACACGGCACATCAGGTCGCCCTGAGCACCACCACGGACAGATTTCACACCGCGTCCGCGCATACGGAACATTTTGCCCGTTTGCGTTTCGGCAGGGATCTTCAGACTCACGCGGCCATCCAGCGTTGGCACTTCAATTTCGCCACCCAGTGCAGCCATGGCAAAGTTGATTGGCACTTCGCAGTACAGGTTATTACCTTCACGCTCAAAGATTTTGTGCGCTTTAACCTGAACCTGAACGTACAGATCGCCTGACGGAGCACCGTGCTCGCCCGCTTCGCCTTCACCTTCCAGACGAATACGGTCGCCGGTATCGACACCCGCAGGAATTTTCACTGACAGCGTTTTAGAGCGCTCTACGCGACCATGACCGTGACATTTGTTGCACGGATCTTTAATCACTTTACCGCGGCCCTGACAGGTCGGACACGCCTGCTGGACAGTGAAGAAGCCCTGACGCATCTGAACCTGGCCTGCACCATGACAGGTCGGACAGGTGGCCGGAGAGCTGCCCGCTTTCGCGCCGCTGCCGTGGCAGACGTCACATTCATCCAGTGTCGGGATGCGGATTTCTTTGGTGACACCACGAACGGCCTCTTCCAGAGTCAGATCCATGTTGTAACGCAGATCAGAACCCCGGCTGGCACGCTGACGGCGACCGCCGCCAAAGATGTCGCCAAAGACGTCACCAAAGATGTCGCTGAAATCTGCACCGCCGCCGCCGTAACCGCCGCCACCGCCCATGCCACCTTGTTCAAAGGCTGCATGACCGTACTGGTCGTAGGCCGCACGTTTTTGCGCATCGGTCAGGATTTCATAAGCTTCTTTAATTTCTTTAAACCTACTTTCGGACTCTTTATCGCCCTGATTGCGGTCAGGGTGATGTTTCATTGCCAGGCGCTTATAAGCCTTTTTGATTTCACGCTCATCCGCTGTTTTGGATACGCCTAAAATCTCGTAATAATCTTGCTTCGCCATGCTTTAACCTACCCTCAACATGCGTGCACGGGCGTAGAGTTTCCTCGACGCCCGTGCTGGTTATCAGTAAAACTTCTTACTGTGCCCGCTTAAGGGCGATTATTTTTTGTCTTTAACTTCTTCGAATTCAGCGTCAACAACGTCGTCATCTTTCTGCGCGCTGTTATCGCCGCCTTCAGCCTGGCCTTGCTGCTGAGCCATTTCCATCAGTTTGCCGGAAACCTGTACCAGCGCCTGGATTTTCGCTTCGATATCAGCCTTGTCTTCACCTTTAGCCGAAACTTCCAGTGCTTTCAGGGCTTCTTCTACTGCGGTTTTGTCTTCAGCTGGCAGTTTATCGCCGGCGTCTTCCAGTTGCTTACGGGTACCGTGGATCAGGTGATCCGCCTGGTTGCGGGTCTGAACCAGTTCTTCAAACTTACGGTCAGATTCAGCATTGGCTTCAGCATCGTTGACCATTTTCTGGATTTCTTCTTCGCTCAGACCAGAAGATGCCTTGATGGTGATCTTCTGCTCACGGTTGGTAATCTTGTCTTTCGCAGACACATGCAGAATACCATCGGCGTCAAGGTCGAAGGTCACTTCGATCTGTGCCTGACCGCGAGGCGCTGCCTGAATACCATCCAGGTTGAATTGACCCAGAGATTTGTTATCACTTGCACGCTTACGTTCACCCTGCAACACATGGATGGTTACTGCAGACTGGTTGTCTTCCGCAGTAGAGAACACCTGGCTGTGTTTAGTCGGGATGGTGGTGTTTTTAGTGATAAGCGGAGTCATCACGCTGCCCATGGTTTCGATACCCAGAGACAACGGAGTCACGTCCAGCAGCAGAACGTCTTTCACGTCACCTGCCAACACACCACCCTGAACTGCTGCACCGATTGCCACAGCTTCGTCCGGGTTCACGTCTTTACGTGGTTCTTTACCAAAGAATTCAGCAACTTTCTTCTGAACCATTGGCATACGGGTCTGACCACCCACCAGGATAACGTCCTGAATGTCAGAAACTGACAGACCTGCGTCTTTCAGAGCCACTTTCAGTGGTTCGATAGAACGGTTAACCAGGTCTTCTACCAAAGATTCCAGTTTTGCACGGGTCACTTTGATGTTCATGTGTTTTGGACCTGACGCATCAGCAGTGATGTACGGCAGGTTCACGTCAGTTTGCTGAGCTGAAGACAGTTCGATCTTCGCTTTTTCAGCAGCTTCTTTCAGACGTTGCATCGCCAGTGGATCGTTACGCAGATCCATGCCTTGCTCTTTCTTAAATTCTTCAACGAGGTAGTTGATCATGCGGCTGTCGAAGTCTTCACCACCGAGGTGTGTGTCACCGTTGGTTGCCAGAACTTCGAAAGTTTTTTCGCCGTCAACTTCGTCGATTTCGATAATAGAGATATCGAAAGTACCACCACCGAGGTCGTATACCGCGATAGTGCGGTTACCGATTTCACGATCCAGGCCATAAGCCAGTGCCGCTGCGGTTGGTTCGTTGATGATACGTTTAACTTCCAGACCTGCGATACGGCCGGCGTCTTTAGTTGCCTGACGCTGAGCATCGTTGAAGTAAGCAGGTACGGTGATAACCGCTTCAGTCACTGGTTCGCCCAGATAATCTTCAGCAGTTTTCTTCATTTTCTTCAACACTTCTGCAGAGATCTGCGGAGGTGCAATTTTCTGACCTTTAACGTCGATCCAGGCGTCGCCATTGTCAGCGCCTACGATCTGGTAAGGCATAATGCCTTTGTCGCGTTGAACTTCTTCGTCCTGGAAGCGACGGCCAATCAGGCGCTTGATCGCAAACAAGGTGTTCTGCGGGTTAGTCACAGCCTGACGTTTAGCCGGAGAACCTACCAGAGTCTCGCCATCTGCCGCATAAGCGATGATGGAAGGAGTGGTGCGGTCGCCTTCAGCATTCTCCAGTACACGAGCAGTCGTGCCATCCATGATAGCTACACAAGAGTTGGTGGTGCCCAGGTCGATCCCAATAATTTTACCCATCTAAAACGTCTCCACTTAAATTCATATTCGTTCAGGTTGCTACTGTATATGTGGCCGATCTTTACGATTTCAACAGCCCCATTTAACGGATTTCCCGACGGTAACAACTGCGGTTGGGAATAAGATGGGGCCATGCTGCTCAGCATCAAGGGGCAAAGTGAAAAAAAATCTTCAATTGCTGTTACGCCAGATCAATGTTTGCTGACGCAACCCTCCTTATGATGCCGCGCGCTTCCAAAGATATGTGGCTTTTTTACCCATTTCCAAGCGTTCTTCCCCCGATTATCAATTAATAATAATTCCGATACAGAGGATCTATGCACAGTAAACCCTTAGCAAATCCAGGCCCGCTCGGGCTGATGGGATTTGGTATGACCACTATCTTATTGAATTTACACAATGCAGGCTTTTTCCCTCTCACCGCAGTGATTGTGAGCATGGGCATTTTTTATGGCGGACTGATTCAGATCCTCGCCGGGATGATGGAATTTAAAAAAGGGAACACGTTCGGCACGACCGCGTTCACTTCATATGGCGCCTTCTGGCTGAGCCTGGTTGGCATCCTGATGCTGCCACGCATGGGCCTGGCTGACGCCAGCAGCGAAAGTTTCCTGGGCGCATATCTCGGTGTGTGGGGTGTTTTCACTTTATTCATGTTCTTTGGCACCCTGAAAGCGAACCGTGGCATTCAGGTTGTTTTCGGCAGCCTGACAATTTTGTTCGCCCTGCTGTGCTACGGAAATATGACCGGCAACACCGCAGTTCTGCATTTTGCGGGCTTTGAAGGTATCTTCTGCGGTGCCAGCGCGATTTATCTGGCGATGGCTGAAGTACTGAATGAACAGTATGGCCGTACGGTTCTGCCTGTCGGCGAGCCGAAAAAACAGGCTGCGCACGTTGATGCTGTCGTTGCATAACAGTCATGCCTGAGATGATAAAGCCCTGCATTGCAGGGCTTTTTAATATCTGAAACAAACTTACTGGCCGGATGCGACACGCTCGGCAAATTTCGCTTCTTTCGCCGCTTCACTGTTCAGGTCACGGCTCAGATAAATACCGGTCAGCAGACCAATTGCGGACAGCGCCAGCACGTAGTACGCAGGAGCCATCGGGGTCAGACGCATTATGAGCGTGACGAAGATCGGCGTCAGGCCGCCGAAAATCGCATATGCCACATTGTATGAAAAAGAAATACCGGTAAAACGCACTTCAGCCGGGAATGCCCGTACCATCACATAGGGCACGGCACCGACCACGCCCACGCTCAGTCCGGCGAGCGCGTACATGCCCATGAGTACCGACGCATCCGCCGCGACCATGTGATAGAACGACCATGTGCAAATCCCCAGGAACAGGCTGCCGAAGATGAATGTTTTGCTGGCACCAAGTCGATCCACAACGCTGCCTGAGATGATGCAGCCAACCATCAGCGCCACGGTGGCCAGACAGTTTGCCTGCAATGCCGCTGCAGCCGGAATACCGAACTGTTTCTGCAGCCAGGTTGGTGTCATCAGAATCACCACCACGATCCCGGCCGATAACAGCCAGGTCATCAGCATCGAGACCACAATTTCTTTTTTATGATTGGCGACCACGGCTTTCAGAGGCAGCTCTTCCGCCAGCGCTTTGTGCGCTTTCATCTCAATAAAGACCGGCGTTTCCTGTAACCAGCGGCGCAGATACATGGCGATCAAACCGAAAATACCGCCAATAAAGAACGGAATACGCCAGCCGTACTGACTGATTGTTACCGGTGTCATGCTGGTGTTCAGTAAAGTTGCCACCAGAGAACCCAGCAGGATCCCCAATGTTAAACCGGCCGTCAGCGTTCCACAGGCAAAACCAATGCGGCTGCGCGGCACATGCTCGGCCACAAACACCCATGCACCTGGGACTTCTCCGCCAATAGCCGCACCCTGCAATACGCGCATCAGCAATAATAACAGCGGTGCTGCAATGCCAATCGACGCATAAGTCGGCAATAAACCCATCGCCAGTGTCGGCAAGGCCATCAGCAGAATACTCAGACTGAACATACGCTTACGACCCACTAAATCGCCGAAATGCGCCATGATGATGCCGCCCAGCGGACGTGCCAGATAACCGGCGGCGAAAATACCGAAGGTCTGCACCTGCCGCAGCCAGTCGGGCATGTTGACCGGGAAGAAGAGATCGCCAATCACCGCAGCGAAGAAGACGAAAATGATGAAATCGTAAAATTCGAGTGCGCCACCCAATGCAGCCAGGGACAGCGTTTTGTAGTCCTGCCGGTTCAACCGGCGCGATTGTGCGTGTTGCATAGGGATACCGTCAGACACCAGAGTGTAAAATGGAAAAAGGTTTTGCCACCTCATGTAAAGTAATCATTACTATAACGGCAAATATTTTTCACACCAGAGTGCCTGACGCGTAACTTCTGTTAATTTTGAAATCGGGGGCTATTCAGTTTTTTGTATCGCGGCGGGCACTTTTTGGACGAAAAGCTGCTACCACTTCATCATGCGTTTCGACGTAAGGTCCGTCGAGAAGCTGGATACAGTACGGCACGCTGGCGAAAATACCGGAAACAATCACCTTACCGTCAGCATCTTTCAGGCCTTCCAGCGTTTCCTGAATTGATTTCGGCTGACCGGGTAAATTGAGGATCAGCGCCTGTTTGCGGATAACCCCAACCTGACGCGATAAGATCGCCGTCGGCACAAAGTGCAGGCTTATCTGGCGCATCTGCTCACCGAAGCCCGGCATTTCACGATCGGCCACCGCCAGCGTGGCATCCGGCGTAACGTCACGGCGTGCAGGGCCGGTTCCGCCGGTGGTCAGCACCAGATGACAGCCACTCTCGTCGACCAGTTCGCTGATCGCCTGTTCAATGAGCGGCTGCTCATCTGGGATCAGTCTTGTTTCCAGTTTGAATGGGGTAATAAGCGCCTTCTCCAGCCACGCTTCCAGCGCCGGAATGCCTTTATCCTGATAAACACCGTTTGAGGCGCGGTCCGACACCGATACCAGACCAATTCGGAATGTATTCATGCTATTTCTCCACAGCATTTTTCTTCGTAATTTGTCTCAGTATATCGGTAACCGACCGTTGGTTTTATCGCAGGCACAAAAAAAGCGGCTGATTAGCCGCTTTTTGTCGAAAACTGAGCGCTGATTACAGCAGGTCAGAAATCATTTTTTCCAGTTTACCCTGGTCAACTGCAAACTTACGGATACCGTCAGCCAGTTTGTCGATAGCCATCGGATCCTGGTTGTGTTCCCAGTAGAACTGAGATTCAGTCAGTGGCGCAGGACGTGGTTTGGTTTCACCGGAGAAGGACAATTTGCGCTCCAGCGGACCTTCGCTTTCTGCCAGCTCTTTGAGCAGCGCAGGAGCGATAGTCAGACGGTCACAACCAGCCAGTTCGATGATTTCGCCGATGTTACGGAAGCTTGCGCCCATCACGACAGTTTCGTAGCCGTGTTGTTTGTAGTATTCGTAGATTTCGGTCACAGACACCACGCCCGGATCTTCATTCGGCGCGAACTCTTTCTTGTCGCCATTGGCTTTGTACCAGTCGAGAATACGGCCAACGAATGGAGAAATCAGGAACACGCCCGCTTCTGCACAAGCACGAGCCTGAGCGAAGGAGAACAGAAGGGTCAGGTTACAGTTGATGCCTTCTTTTTCCAGTTTTTCCGCAGCGCGGATACCCTGCCAGGTCGAAGCGAGTTTGATCAGGATACGGTCGTTGGTGATGCCCGCATCGTTATACAGTTTGATCAGACGTTTGGCTTTGGCCACGCTCGCGTCAGTGTCGTAAGACAGACGGGCATCAACTTCTGTTGAAATACGGCCCGGGACCAGTTTCAGAATTTCCAGACCGATGTTTACTGCCAGCTTGTCAGCGGCATCAGTAATCTGCTGATCGTGATCGCTGCTCTGGTCACGTGCCCAGGCGATTGCTTCGTCGATCAGTTTACGGTATTCAGGAATTTGCGCAGCGCTGAGGATCAGTGACGGGTTGGTGGTCGCATCCTGCGGCTGGTACAACTTCATTGCCGCGATATCTCCGGTGTCAGCAACAACCTGAGTCATTTGGCGTAGGGAAGTCAGTTTATCGGTCATTTTGGCATATCTCATCGTTTGGACGTTTTCGTATAGGCATTTTCATGCCTTGCCTTTGGCTGATGATAACATGCAAAAAGCCACGCGCAAGGCGCATCTCGCGGCATGCTCGGCTACGAACATCTATGGATTTATCACCTTCCAAAACACACAATTTCAGCCAAAATGCATATGTCACCGGTTTGATAAAAAAGGTATGTTAGCCATCCAAAGTGGTCATTGCCCTTAAGCCAATTAATAAAAACGATGAAGGGTAAATCAACCAAGGACAATTCATGAATGACTTGCTGGAATTTTTCGACACAATTCTCTGGAGCACAATCCTGATTTACCTGCTGTTTGGCAGCGGTATTTATCTCACTTTCCGTCTTGGGTTCATTCAGTTTCGTCGTTTTGGCCACCTCTTCTCTCCGTCCCTTTTTAAACGCAACGCCGATCCCCGCGGAACATCCCCTTGGCGCGTACTTTGTCTGAGTATGGCTTCACGAATGGGTACCGGTAACCTGACAGGCGTGACCATTGCGATTGCGCTCGGCGGGCCGGGAGCCATTTTCTGGATGTGGATTATTACGCTCTTCAGCATGGCGACCGCGCTGATAGAAAACACGCTGGCGCAGATTTACAAAGGCACCAGTGCGCGTAATAAATTTCGTGGTGGACCGGCAGACTACATGGAGAAAGGGCTGGGAATGCGCTGGATGGGGATCCTGTTTTCCTTCCTGATGGTCATTTCCTGCGGCTTTATTTTCAGTGCGTTACAGGCCAATTCGATTGCTCAGGCATCATTCCATCTCCTGCATGTTCCGGCGCTGACAACCGCCTGTATTTTAGCGGCACTGGTTGCCCTGCTGATTTTCGGCGGGATCCGCGCCGTTACCTGGCTGTCCAAATGGATGATTCCGCTGATGGCCATTGCGTGGCTGCTTCTGGCCGTTTGGGTCATTGGTCATCATGTCGAAAAGCTTCCTCAGGTATTCGCACTGATATTCAAAAGTGCCTTCGGCCTGCAGGAAGCGGCATCCGGCGCGCTGGCTTATGGCGTGACTCAGGCGATAACGCAGGGGATGCAGCGCGGGGCTTTTGCCAGTGAAGCCGGTGTCGGTTCATCGCCAAATGTCGCGGCGATGGCAGCAGTCAGCCATCCGGCTGCTTCGGGTTTTAACCAGATGCTGGCGGTGTTTATTGATACGGTGGTAATTTGCACCGCTACGGCGTTGATTATTTTAACGTCCGGCGCGTTGGATATTCCCGGAGCACCCACGGGAATTCGCCTGCTCCGCCTGGCCATCGACCCCGCATTGCCAGAATGGAGCTCGGTTATTCTGGCGATGCTGGTGTGCGCCTTTGCGTTCACTTCAATCGCCGGCAACTATGTCTATGCTGAAAACAATCTCAGTTTTGTTCACAGCGCTTCCCCGGTTAAGTTGCTGATTTTCCGGTTGCTGGTCATTGCGATGGTTTTCGGCGGCTGCCTGATGGAACTCCAGATGCTTTGGAAGCTGGCTGATATCTTCATGGCGCTGATGGCCATACTTAATCTCACCGCCCTGCTGCTGCTTTCCGGCATCGCGGTAAAAGTGGTGAAGGATTATGAGCGGCAGCGGCGGATGGGCAAAACTCCCGTCTTTAACCCTGACCATTTCCCTGAATTACGCGGTCAGCTTGAGCCGGGTGTGTGGGATAAAACGTCATCTCCGCGCTGATTTTCACCGCTTTTACCTATTGCTGTCATGCCCCCATCGCAGTGACTTTTTTGCTACAGTATGGCAACGAAAAATTCTGAATTTGAACCGTCACTGACCAACGGACAAGACTATGCTGACCATTATTTCACCTGCCAAAACGCTCGATTACGAAAGCCCGCTTGCGACAACGCGCTATACCCAACCAGAGTTGCTGGATAAATCCAGTGAACTGATCAACGTGGCGCGTAAAATGTCCCCGGCGCAGATCTCTTCACTGATGGGGATCAGCGATAAACTGGCCCATCTGAACGCTGAACGCTTCAATGACTGGCAGCCGGATTTCACCCCGAAAAATGCCCGACAGGCGCTTCTGGCCTTTAAAGGTGACGTGTATACCGGTCTGCAGGCGGAAGATTTTAGCGAGAAAGATTTCGATTTTGCCCAAAAACATCTGCGCATGTTGTCCGGTTTATACGGTCTGTTGCGTCCGCTGGATTTAATGATGCCTTACCGTCTGGAAATGGGTATCCGTCTGGAAAACCCGCAGGGTGCGAATCTGTATGCGTTCTGGGGCGATTTACTGACTGAAAAACTGAATCTGTTACTCAGCGAACAGAAAAGCAAAGTGCTGGTGAATCTGGCGTCTGATGAATACTTCAAAGCGGTGAAACCTAAACTGCTGGATGGGGAAATCATCAAACCTGTCTTCCTTGATGAGAAGAACGGTAAGTACAAAGTCATCAGCTTCTACGCCAAAAAAGCGCGTGGCCTGATGAGCCGGTTCATTATCAAAGAGCGTCTGGATAAGCCGAAACAACTTCAGGATTTCAATCTGGAAGGTTACGAATTTGATGAATCACGCTCACAGGGCAACGAGCTGGTATTTACCCGCCCGGAACGCTGATTTATCTGAGCAGTATGCGTAAAAAAGCCCTCGCGAAGAGGGCTTTTGCATTTCTGAAGCACGGTTTTTATTCAGGCAGCGCCATCAGGAATGCGCGCATTTCACTGAAATCAGCCGGAAGGTTATGCGACAGCAACGGCAGATCTGCGCGATCCGCCAGTTCTTTCGGCAAACCGATGTCCTGATCCAAAATCGCTTCCACGCTTTCTTTGAATTTCGCCGGATGCGCAGTACCGATGAACAGACCAAATTCGCCCGGTTGCAGCTGATCACGCAATACTCGGTAAGCAATAGCCGCGTGAGGTTCAGAGATATAACCGATATTCGCCAGCTCGCGCATCGCATCTTCGGTGGTGTCATCGCTGACTGCGCCAAAGCCCAGATCTTTCAGCTGCCAGGTTTTACGACGATAGAGCTCTTCCACACGTGGCCAGTTATTTGGCTGGCTGACGTCCATGGCGTTCGACAATGTCGCTACGGTTTTCTTCGGATCCCATTCGCCGTCAGACAGGAAACGCGGCACGGTATCATTGGCGTTAGTCGCTGCGATAAAGCGTTTCACCGGCAGGCCGAGAGATTTCGCCAGTAAACCGGCCGTCAGATCCCCGAAGTTACCGCTTGGCACGGAAACGACCAGCTGATTGCGCGCTTCCTGCGGCAACTGAGCCACCGCTTCAAAGTAGTAGCAAATCTGCGCCAGCAGGCGGCTGATATTGATGGAGTTGGCCGAGTTCAGCTTCAGCGCATGTTTCAGTTCTTCATCATCAAACGCCTGTTTCACCAGCGCCTGACAGGCGTCAAAATCACCGTCGATGGCGACAGTATGGATGTTGCCACCAAGGGTACAGAACAGTTTTTCCTGCAACGGACTGATTTTGCCGCGCGGATACAGGATCACTACACGGACATTTTTCAGACCGTGGAAAGCGTGCGCCACGGCTGCGCCGGTATCGCCCGACGTTGCGGTCAGAATGGTCACCGGCTCGTCACCTGAAACCTGCGTCAGGATCTGCGCCATGAAGCGGCCACCGAAATCTTTAAAGGCCAGGGTCGGACCGTGGAACAGTTCCAGACAGGCAATGTCTTCTTCCACTTTCACTACCGGTGCCGGGAAAGCAAAGGCGTTTTTCACACGCTGATGTAATTCCTCTTCAGGAATTTCATCGCCGATGAAAGCAGAAAGAATGCGGCTGCTGCGGGTGACGAAATCCAGTTCCAGCAAGCGGTCGATTTCAGTCAGTTCAAATTCAGGCAGATCCAGCGGGAAGAATAAACCCTGCTGTTTTCCAAGACCTTGTTTGACGGCCTGAGCAAAGCTGACCTGCTCGTTGTGATCCTTCAGGTTGTACAGTTTCATTAGTTATCCCAATAAATTATCGAGTTATCCCAATACCCGCGCGCCCGCGGTATCAAGACGACAAATATGAACAAAGCCTTCGTCATTTTGCAGATAGTGCGTCTGCAACCAGTCAGCCATACGTTTCGCTGTTGCGCTGTCATTACAAACCGCAAACAGCGTCGGACCGGAACCCGAAATCCCGCAAGCCAGCGCACCGATTTCTTCTGCGGCGCTGCGTGCTTCTGCAAAGCCCGGCAGCAGACGGGTGCGATAAGGTTCAGCAATCACATCTTTCATCAGTTTCGCAGCCAGCGCAGGTTGCTGCGTGTGACAGGCATGAATAAAGCCCGCCAGATAACGACCATGGCTGATGCAATCCTGACGGCGATACTGCGCGGGTAAAATAGCACGCGCTTCTGCCGTCGACACTTTGATGCCAGGATACGCCATCACCCACAACCAGTCGTCAAAGCTTGGCACGTTCTGGCTGATAATATCGAGTTCTTCCAGCATCAGCTGAATGCCGCCCAGATAGCACGGTGCGACATTATCGAAATGCACGCTGCCGGAAATACGCCCTTCCAGCTCGCCCATCAGCAACAGCATCTGGTTTTCACTGAGCGGCTTACCGCAAAATTCATTCATCGCCATCAGACCGGCGACCACCGAACAGGCGCTGGAACCCAGGCCGGAACCGATCGGCATGTTTTTTTCCAGCGTCATCGCCACCGGCACTTCTTTGCCGATTTCCTGACAGAAACGCTGCCAGCACTGATAAACGATGTTGTCTTCCATGCGGTCAGGCAGTTTAGACACAAACTTGCCTTCGTTTTTCAGACTGAACTCTGTGGCCGCTTCGACAGAAACGCAGTCGCCCAGCAGCGTGCCATCGACCGAAGACACGGCCGCGCCCAGCACGTCGAAGCCTACGCTGACGTTCCCGATTGAAGCCGGGGCATACACCTTAACCATATTAAACTCCTAACTTCCATGACAGCGTTCTCAAAAGATCGGCAAATACACCTGCCGCCGTCACATCATTCCCGGCGCCGTAGCCACGCAGAACCAACGGCAACGGTTGATAATAGCGGCTGTAAAACGCCAGCGCATTCTCACCATTTTTTACTTTATAAAGCGGGTCATTACCATCGACGGCATCGATTTTTACCTTGCACTGGCCGTCTTCGATAGCCCCGACATAGCGCAATACTTTGCCTGCAGCGGTAGCATCGGCCACGCGTTGGGCGAACTCTGCATCCAGTTCCGGCAAGCGTGCGACAAATTCACTCACGCTTCCTTCGCTGTTAAAGGACGCCGGTAAAACAGATTCCACATCGATATCCGACAGTTCGAGTTTGTAACCGGCTTCACGCGCCAGGATCAGCAACTTACGCGCCACGTCCATCCCGGACAAATCATCACGAGGATCCGGTTCGGTATAGCCCATTTCCTTCGCCTGCAAGGTCGCGGCGGACAGCGACATGCCTTCGTCCAGCTTACCAAAGATGAAAGACAGAGAACCGGACAGAATACCGGAGAAACGGAGCAGTTCATCACCGGCATTCAACAGGTTTTGCAGGTTTTCGATAACCGGTAAACCCGCGCCGACATTGGTGTCGTAAAGGAACTTACGGCGTGAGCCATCCGCCGCTTTGCGCAGCTGATGGTAGTAATTCATTGAAGACGTGTTGGCCTTTTTGTTTGGCGTGACCACGTGGAAACCGTCGGCGAGGAAATCAGCATACTGATCGGCCACTTCCTGGCTTGAGGTACAGTCGACGATCACCGGATTCAGCAGGTGATATTCTTTCACCAGACGGATCAGACGCCCCAGATTTAGCGGTTCTTTCGCAGCAGCGAGTTCATCACGCCAGGTTTCCAGTGCAATACCGTGAACGTTGGTCAGTAACGCGCGGGAGTTAGCGATGCCACAGACGCGCAGATCGATGTGTTTGGTTTTCAGCCACGTCTGCTGACGGCGGATCTGTTCGATCAATGCCCCACCCACCCCGCCGACGCCGATCAGGAATACTTCGATCACCTGATCGGTATTGAACAGCATCTGATGGCTGACGCGCACGCCGGTGGTCGCATCGTCATTATTGACGACCACGGAGATAGAACGTTCGGAAGAGCCCTGAGCGATTGCCACAATATTGATATTGGCGCGCGCCAGAGCCGAGAAGAATTTCGCTGAGATGCCTCGCAGCGTGCGCATGCCGTCGCCGACCACGGAAATCACCGCCAACTTTTCCATGACGTCCAGCGGCTCGAGCAGGCCGTCTTTCAGCTCAAGATAGAACTCGTCTTCCAGCGCTTTACGGGCGCGTTGCAGCTCGCTTTGCGGCACACAGAAACTGATGCTGTATTCGGAAGAAGACTGCGTGATCAGCACCACGGAAATGCCGGAACGGGACATCACGGCAAACACACGCGCCGCCATGCCGATCATCCCTTTCATTCCCGGACCGGAAACGTTGATCATCGCCATGTTATTCAGATTAGTGATGCCTTTTACCGGCGTGCTGTCATCAAGACTTTCGCTGCCAATCAGGGTGCCCGGAGCCTGCGGGTTAGTGGTGTTTTTAATCAGGCAAGGGATCTGGAACTGAGCAATCGGCAGGATGGTACGCGGGTGAAGGACTTTCGCGCCAAAATACGAAAGCTCCATCGCTTCCTGATACGACATCGATTTCAGCAAGCGGGCATCGGGTACAGTGCGCGGGTCACAAGTATAAACGCCATCGACATCAGTCCAGATTTCGCAACAGTCAGCGCGTAAACAGGCGGCCAGTACGGCGGCTGAATAGTCGGAGCCGTTACGGCCCAGCACCACCAGTTCGCCCTTTTCATTACCGGCAGTGAAACCGGCCATCAGCACAATGTGATCGGCAGGGATGGCACTGGCGGCAATACGGCGGGTGGATTCGTTGATATCCACGGTGGATTCAAGGTAATGCCCCTGTGCAAGCAACTTTTCAACCGGATTGATGACGGTGACGCCGAAACCTTTCGCCAGAAATACCGCTTCCATGATGGCAATGGAAAGTTTTTCACCACGACAGATAATGGACGCGTTCACACTGTCCGGACATTGGCCCAGCAGGGTAATGCCATGCATCAACTGTTTGAGCTGAGCGAATTCGTGATCGACAAACGCTTTCACCTTTGGCAAATCAAAGCCCGGCTGCGCCGCCGCCAGACCGGTAATCAGCTGACCAAAAATGTTTTCAGCATCGCTCATGATAGTTTGAATGTCCTGTCCTGCGACAGTTCGCTCAATCATGGCAACCAGATAGTTGGTAATTTTGGCAGGCGCGGATAAAACCGTTGCGACCTGTCCCTGACGCGCATTGCTTTCCATAATGTCCGCAACCCGCAAGAAGCGTTCTGCGTTTGCTACCGAGGTCCCGCCAAATTTCAACACTCGCATTTCTGGTACTCTCCTGAAGCTCTCGTTTAAATGTAAAAAAAAAGCCCGCACTGGTTAGGTGCGGGCTTTTTTTCTTTTTCCTGTACGCGTCAGCCCGCCCCGTTACCTGTGGTATCGGTGGTGGTAATAATTGTTGTATTCAGGCTGATGATTCGCATTTTTATTTTCTGTCTGTCTTAGGGTTTGTACTCTGTCTGCCTCTATTAGCTAAAGCATAAGGCACGACAAGTCAATTTTTTTCTGTTTTTCACTGCTTAGTCACGGACAAAATCAACTGTATAATTGTCTGCCTTTAAAACCCTTTCCAGTGTGATCGCCAGCTGTGTTCCCATCACACCGGATATCGAACTGTTCAGGCAGAAAATCCCCTCACATCATGAGGTCAGCTTTTTTTCGATGTCATGCAGCAAAGTATGCAGCATTGCGGCGTCACGCTGCTGCAAAAGACCCAGGCGCTGATGCAGCCAGTCGGACAATTTCTGGTCATCTTCTGCCCCGACATTTTCAAGCAAACGCCCGACTCTGGCACGCAACGCTGACAGCTGTCCTGCTTCGGCAATTTCAGGTTTTACCGAGGTCACCTGATTCAGCGAAGAGAGCTGATAACAGAACACCATCACCGCCTGCCCCAGATTGAGTGACGGATAATCGGCCACCATCGGTACGCCGGTCAGCACATCCGCCAGTTCCAGCTCTTCATTCGTCAGGCCGGAATCTTCACGACCAAAGACCAGCGCGGCATGATTGATCCACTGGCTCTTTTCTTCGAGCTGCACCTGCAATTCCTGCGGTGTGCAGTAATAGTGAAATTTAGCCCGGCTGCGGGCAGTTGTAGCTACGGTAAAATCGATATCAGCCAGGGCTTGCGCAAGCGTATTGAAATGGAGAGCATTTTGCAGGATCTCCTGCGAACCATGCGCAACCCAGCCAGCTTCCGGCCTGAGATGCGCCCCGCTGTCGACAATACGTAACGATGCGAAACCCATGGTTTTCATTGCACGAGCTGCCGCACCGACATTTTCCGGGCGAGCCGGCGAAACTAAAATAATATGAAGTTGCATATCGGGCCTTTGCAAAAGGGAAAGAAATTGCCGTCAGTATTTAAGCGATGAAATTTTACCCTGTTCCAAATCTATTCATGGCTTATATTCTTCACAAGAACTTAACAGTCGGCTGAATATATTCCTTTATTTTATCGGAAAACCTTACCTTGCAGGTAAAAAAGGTGCTGGCCCGATTAAGCAAACATGAATGAAAAATTTATCATTAATTTTCATATGGATATATAATAAGGAATCATCACCATTTTGCATTTATCTCCCGATTCTTAATCATTTGCTGAATCGTGTACAATAAATGCTGAAATGTGACTCAAGCGTGCATTCTTGTAAGTGTTTTTCACTGTTCTGTTACCGTGCTACAATTGAACTTGATATATGTCAACAAACCGTAATTTTGTTGAGTGGTAATTTCGGCACTCGCTGTTATATTGCTGTTAATAGGGTTAGGATATGCGCCGCTTTAGGACCCCGTGGAACTGCAGAAAGTGGAATCCCTGACCGAGCTTGCGATGTTGTTGTCGTTGATGGAAATTGCATCGAGAACGCGTTTACGTACTTTAGTCATGTAACGAGTGAGATGCCCAATAAAGCATCAAAATTCTCTGGGATAACAAGGACTTCTGTACTCCTATTTTCTATTTGTTGGCAATCTTAGGTAGCAATCATGCAGACCCCTCACATTCTGATCGTCGAAGACGAGTTAGTGACACGTAATACGTTAAAGAGCATTTTTGAAGCAGAAGGCTACATGGTACATGAAGCTAATGATGGCGCAGAAATGCACCATATTCTGTCCGAAAATGACATCAATCTGGTTATCATGGACATCAACCTGCCAGGCAAAAACGGCCTGCTGCTGGCACGCGAATTACGCGAACAAGCCAGCGTTGCTTTGATGTTCCTGACTGGCCGCGATAACGAAGTTGATAAAATTCTGGGTCTGGAAATCGGCGCTGATGATTACATCACTAAGCCTTTCAACCCACGCGAACTGACTATCCGCGCACGCAACCTGCTGTCCCGCACCATGAATCTGGGCACCACCGGCGAAGAACGCCGTCTGGTTGAAAGCTACAAATTCAATGGCTGGGAACTCGATATCAACAGCCGTTCGCTGGTGAGTCCGCAAGGTGAGCAGTACAAGTTACCGCGCAGCGAATTCCGCGCCATGCTGCACTTCTGCGAAAACCCGGGCAAGATCCAAACCCGTGGCGATTTGCTGAAGAAAATGACCGGCCGTGAGCTGAAGCCTCATGACCGTACCGTTGACGTCACTATCCGTCGCATCCGTAAACATTTCGAAGCGACGCCTGACACCCCGGAAATCATCGCCACCATTCATGGTGAAGGCTATCGTTTCTGCGGTGATCTGGAAGACTGATACAAAAGGTTGCCAACCGCACTGTATCCGGTGAGACGGTATCCTGTGAAAAAAACGTCAAAGGCCAGCGAAAGCTGGCCTTTTGTTTTTTGCGCATTGCTGAGAACTCACGGAGCGGTATGCGCCCACGGAATAATCGGTACCGCGCTTAGTGCGTTTTTCGGTGAACCATCCACCACTTTATCGGAGTAGCTCAGATAAATAAGTGCGTTGCGATTCGCGTCATAAAAACGGACCACCTGCAGCTTTTTAAACACCAGCGATGTGCGCTTCTGAAAAACAACCGTTCCTTTGTCTTTGCCTTGCTTAATCTTGTCGCTTAACTCAATCGGGCCCACCTGCTGACAGGAAATCGCGGCATCAGCGGTATCTTCTGCCAGCCCTAAACCGCCCTTGATGCCACCGGTTTTCGCACGACTGATATAACAAGTTACATTTTTAATATCAGGATCATCAAAGGCCTCGACAACAATCTTATGGTCGGGACCGAAGAGTTTGAAGACGGTATCGACCGAACCCACCTGCTCTGCATGCACCGCTGCAGAACAAAAAGCAAACATCGAAAAAACAAAAATCCAACATCTATTCATTAAGTTACTCCACGTCATCACCATGACGTTGTTTTCCAAAGAAACCCTACGGAGAAAGCGTGTATTCACACTTTCGGAATGAAATACTCTGTAACACAGGCAAATAGCACAGATAGCCAAAAAATTCTTAGGAAGTCTTATCGGTAAAAAGTTGCTATTATGCCGCCCATCATTCTGTGCATTTATCTTAGTTCAACGAGGACGATCTATGGATCAAGCAGGAATCATTCGTGACCTTCTTAGCTGGTTAGAAACCCATTTAGACCAGCCCTTGTCACTCGACAATGTCGCAGCCAAGGCCGGCTATTCCAAGTGGCACCTGCAGCGCATGTTTAAAGATGTCACTAATAATGCCATTGGCGCTTATATTCGTGCCCGCCGTTTGTCGAAAGCGGCCGTGGCCTTGCGTCTCACCAGTCGCCCGATTTTAGATATCGCCCTTCAGTATCGTTTTGATTCTCAACAAACATTTACCCGGGCATTCAAAAAACAATTTGCACAAACACCGGCACTGTATCGTCGTGCTGAAGACTGGCATTCGTTTGGGATTTGTCCGCCAATCCGTCTGGGCGCTTTTATTCTGCCGCAGCCTGAATATATCTCGCTGCCGGAACAGCATCTGGTCGGGATGACGCAGAGTTACGCCTGTACGCTGGAGCAAATCACCACGTACCGAAACGAGATGCGTCGTCATTTCTGGCGTCAATATATTGGTGAAGCAAAAACGCTGCCACCAATACTTTATGGCCTGCACCATTCGCGTCCAAGCCAGGAAAAAGATGACGAGCAGGAAGTATTGTACACGACCGCGCTGGAAGCTCAGCACCTGCCGGAAAACGTTGAAGGTCAGCCAATTGTGTTGCAGCACGGCGAATATGCCATGTTCCATTACAATGGCACGCCGGAGCATTTGCAGGAGTTTATTCTGACGCTGTACAGCACCTGTCTGCCGACATTGAAACTGACCCGCAGAAAGGGACAGGATATCGAACGCTTTTACACGAATGGCCGTGCCCCAGGCACTACGCCAACCGAACTACAGTGTGATTACCTGATCCCAATCCGCCGCTAACGCCTTCTGGCGTTAGCGTTGCAACTCGTCTAACGCGGGCAGTTCCAGATGTGATACATCGCCCGCTGTTTCCACAATCCAGCCATTCGCAAGCCAGGCACTTTGCTGGTGATCGACACGCGATAAAGAACAGTTACGCAGACGCAGACGACGTTCCGCATAAGCAGGTAGCCCGAGGATGGTACTGATCAGGCAGCCCAGTGCAATACCGTGACTGACCAGCAAAGGCTTACTGCCTTCCGGTAAATCCAGACAGCTGTCGAGTGCAGCACGCATACGCTCAGCCAGTTCCGTCATCGTTTCACCTTCAGGAATACGCCCTTTCGGTGAACCATCGACCATCTGCTTACGCCATACTTCTTCCTGCTCTGTCAGGCCGTCCAGAATACGCTCTTCCAGCACGCCCATATGTAATTCGCGCAAACGCGGCTCATTGATCACTTCACACCCGCAGGCATCAGCGATAATCTGCGCCGTATGGCGGGTACGTCCTAAGTCACTGGTGATGACGTGGGTGATCCCTTCATTACGCACACGCTCAGCAACCTGACGCGCCTGATAAAGACCTTTGGCCGTCAGCGGGCTGTCTGATTGCCCCTGAATACGGCGTGCGGCGTTCCATTCTGTTTCGCCGTGACGGACGAGATATACCTGTAACATGAGTGTTTTCCGTTATACTGCGTGAAATTTGCTAAAGGATGCTAAAACTCTATGTACCATGTTGTCGCTGCAACCACTAACCCGGCAAAGATCAAAGCTATCGCTATGGCTTTTGAAGACATTTTCGGCGCTGAGGCATTCCGCATTGAAGGCGTTGACGTCGACAGTGGTGTTCCCAGTCAACCTATCGGCAGTAATGAAACCCGTACCGGTGCGCGCCATCGCGTTATCGGCGCCCGCCAGGTTCGCCCCGAGGCAGACTTCTGGGTCGGCGTGGAAGCGGGTATCGAAGACAATATGACCTTCGCCTGGATGGTGATTGAGAATATGCACCAGCGTGGTGAATCCCGTTCAGCGAGCCTGATGTTACCTGAAATTATTTTACAAGGAATTAACCAGGGCAGCGAACTGGGAGATGAGATGGAAAAACTGACGGGTATCACAGAAGTAAAACGTAAAGGCGGCGCGATCGGAGTCTTTACAGCAGGAAAATTGACCCGCACCAGCGTTTATCATCAGGCGCTGGTACTGGCTTTAGCGCCTTTTCATAATTCGGTGTATCAGGTCAGAACCCAAACGCACTAAAATATCAGACGATAACGGACGCTTCAGTCGTCCGTTTTGTCTGTCAGCAGGTGCTCACTCAGCCATTCCTTAAGCTCCGCCGGTGCCGTTTTCAGGCCATTCGAACCACGTGTTATCGTGGCGATACCTGCTCCCAGCTGGCTTTTCAGCTCACGCTGACTCAACTCTCCGCGCATCAGTTCCTGAATAATCCGCACCCGCGTACCCAGCGCCGCACGTTCGTCGGGCGTAAGCAGCAGTTGCAGCAAATCCTGATGCAGATTTTCAGCAAAAGAATGCTGCAGCAATGCCAGGAAGCATTGCCAGTCCTCATTGCCTTGTTGGGAAAGAGCAGGGTCATTGATTGGTCGTTGGGTCATGATGGCTGCCATACTATTAAACTAGTACAGCAGCTTACCATAAACGACGAAGGATCAGTAACGCCTCTGCCATTCGGCATCCGTCAAAATCTTGGCGGGTTGATGTAAAAAATAGCGATAAAACGCGTCATATGCCAACACATTTTTAACATATCGACGAGTTTCAGAGAAAGGGATACTCTCGATAAACGCCACTGAATCCACCCTGCCCGCGCTGTTACCTAACCAGGTATTTACGCGTGAAGGCCCGGCGTTATATGCCGCACTGGACAAAATACGGTTGCGCCCAAACATCTGATAGACATATTCCAAATAACTGGTGCCGATCGTTATGTTCATCTGCGGATCCAGTAATTGCCCCGGATTGCTGTAGCCCTGCAACCCAAACATGTCGACGGTATGTTGCGCAGTCGCAGGCATCACCTGCATCAGACCGGCAGCGCCAACCGGCGAACGGGCTTTCGGATTCCACGCACTTTCCTGACGGGCAATCGCCATCGCGTAGCTTTGCGTGATGCCTTTATCGTTGGTCGCACGACGGAATTCATCCGGCCACGCGAGCGGGAAACGCTCTTCGAGATAATCCCACAGCTTGCCGGTAATGGTGGCCTGCACACTGAGATCCGGCCATTTTTGCTCGAACGCATAACGCGCCAGCGCCGACTGCTGCGATTCCGTACGGCTGCTGACCAGATAACTCCATTCGGTACGCGCCAGATTGTCCATCTGCCAGTACATCAGCTCACGCACACGCGCCACTTCCGGCAATTTCGCAATACTTGAATCTGGCTTAGCCGCGACAGAAATCTGCATCGGATAAGTCACGTTCAGCTTTTGCGCCGCCGCCATCGGATAGAATCCGCGGCCTTTCATTAACGTACGCAGCATCGCTTCGCCTTGCGAGCGCTGACCGTTATCAATCATCACGGACGCACGCCAGTATTGCCATTCATCTTCCTGCAGGGCATCCGACGGCAAGCGTTGCAGCCACTGGTTCAGCCCCTGACGATCTCCGGCGGCCAGCGCCATACGAATGCGGCGCTCAACAAGCGTGGTGGAATGGCTGCGCAAAATGACGTTATCGCGCCATGCCGCCTGTTCCGGTGCGGCGTCGCTGCCCATATAACGCCAGGCAACGGCTTCTTCCAGTTCGAGCCGGTCGCTGTCACTCATCTTCTGCAAGCGCACGAGCACCGGGATCATCGAACGGGCATTCTCAGAATCATCACGGGCAATGCGCGCGAACGTAATGCTGGTCGCGTTACGGGTAAAATCAGTCGGACCGACATTGCGCGCAAAGCTTTCGAGGGTATTCGGATTATTTTGCAGATCGACAAGCGCATCGCGCATGGTCTGATAATCAGGTGGCAACTGCTTTGCCAGATAACTGACCAGACTGGTGTTACCCGCTTTCATCGCCAGGCCAATTCGTTGCAGCGTCGTCAGCGCGGTCTGATTGCCTGCGCCCTGCCAGACCGAGAACAATTTATCGCAGGTATTGGGCAGTGATGTGCCGGTCAGCCAGATGTCTTTCGCACCATCAAACGCTGTTTTCTGATCGCCGGTCGCCCATTTGGCGTAATAGTAGTTACAGCGCGCCGCCACCGGTTTCGGCGGTTGCGGGCTGAATGAAAGCAAACTGTTCCAGTCCTGACGGCGCGCCAGTTCATTGACAAAGCGGGCTGGCAAAGAACGCGCAGGCGGCAATGTCGGGTTCGCTTTCACAAATGCGTTCACCTGCGCCGGTGTCGCGTCCCCCAGTTCCTGCGTTAGCTGCCGGTATTCCAGATAAGGATAAAGAGGATAGTCTTCCAGCGTCGGCATCAGCTGGCTGACAACGTCCATCTGATTGTTATCCCACGCCTGTTTAATCTGCATATAATGCTGACGCTGTGCGTCCAGCGAGTCCGCTTTCGCCACGCCCGATGCTGTTACCAGCAACACGCTCAGTGCCAGAGAGTGCCATTTGTCCACCTTGACCATACTTACCTTTATCCTCGCGGGTTGTGCCGAAACTGTTCTGCATTGTGTAGACAGCTACTACGCTAATCGATTCATTTTTAAAATTGAAGCGATGAGGAGACAGCATCACAAACTTTACACAGTGTGGTGCAAGCGCCCGGCACTTACCAGACGGAGGCAGATCTATTTTCTGTCACAGAATATCGCGGCAGGAATAATTTGAGCGGACATTATACCCGCAGATAATTAACGGGTATTCATCTGTTAATTACAAATAGATAGCAGCCTTACAATTCGAAATTAAATAGCCACACTGACAAAACTCAGCTTTATTTACATCAATTTACCCAGATAACCACTTCCTAAACAAACGTTAAATAAAATGGGAATAATACGCAAATTCCTAACTCACATAAGATAATGTTTTTTAATGATTTTTATTATTTAATTCTCTGCAAAAAGTATTTATTGGCTCAGATCAAACTTATTTACTCCGAATTAATTATGATTAGTCCCTATTGTAAAATTGATTAATTGATATTCGCTATTTCGCCGTCAGGATTGAAATATTAATAACAGCCCAGTTCTTCGCTTATGGAAAAGTATATGACTCATTCAACTTCATCGGTAAAAACGAATGCCAGCCCTTCTTCCTCTGCCGCAGCAGAAAACAAAAACTGGTATCAGATTAGTAGTAACGAGGCTATGCAGCGCCTGGAAACCGGCGAAAATGGCCTGACGCGGCAGGAAGCCAGCGAGCGCCTGAATAAATATGGCCCGAACGCATTACCGGAAAAACAATCCAAAAGTGCCCTGATGCGTTTTCTGGCGCACTTCAATGATGTCCTGATTTACATCCTGCTCGCCGCCGCCGTCGTGACCGGTGCGATGGGACACTGGGTCGATACCTTCGTCATCCTGGGCGTAGCGGTGATCAATGCGCTGATTGGTTTTCTTCAGGAGAACAGCGCCGAAAAATCACTGAAAAGTATTCAAAACATGCTGTCCAGTCAGGCCGTAGTGATGCGTGACGGACAAGTTCAAACCATTAATGCCGACCAGCTGGTGCCCGGCGATATCGTGCAACTGCGTCCCGGTGACAAAATCCCGGCAGACATCCGTATCGTCAGCGCGCATAACCTGCAGGTCGAAGAAGCGATCCTCACCGGCGAATCCACCGTCGTCATCAAAAACGCTCAGGTCATCGACGATGAAGTCATGATCGGCGATCGCCACAACTTGCTGTTCTCCGGCACCATGATCAGCGGCGGCACCGCCACCGGTGTGGTTTATGCCACCGGTCAGGACACGGAGCTGGGCCACATCAGCCAGATGATGTCAGCGATTAAAGCGCAGCGTACCCCGCTGTTGCAGCAAATCGACAAACTGGGCAAAGGCATCTTCGCGCTGATCCTGCTGATGATGGCGTTCCTGTTTGTGTTCGCTTTTATCCTGCGTGATATGCCGCTGGGCGAACTGCTCCTGTCGCTGATCAGTCTGGCTGTCGCATCGGTTCCGGAAGGTTTACCGGCAATTATCTCGATTATTCTGTCGCTGGGCGTGCAGTCGATGGCGCGTAATCATGCCATTATCCGCAAACTGCCGACCGTCGAAACGCTGGGCTCAATGACCGTCATTTGCTCGGATAAAACCGGCACGCTGACCATGAATGAAATGACCGTGAAAGCGGTGATTCTGGCAGACCGTGCTTACGATGTGGAAGGGGAAAGCTACCAGCCAAAAGGCCGCATCGTGGATGCACAAACGCAGCGCCAGGTGGATGTCATCAGTATGCCGGTGCTCAACACCTTCATCACTGCCGTGGATATCTGTAACGACAGCCAGCTGATTCAGGACGACAGAGGCCACTGGGGAATTACCGGCGGGCCGACGTCCGGCGCACTGAAAGTGCTGGCAGCGAAAGCCAGTCTGCATACCGGTCAGGTTGAATCTCTGGATAAAATCCCGTTTGATTCCAAACATAAATACATGGCGACCTTGCAGCGCATCGGCGGCAAAACCCAGTTGTTTGTGACCGGCGCACCGGATGTTCTGTTCTCCTTAGCGAAACTTGAGCTGACTGAAAACGGCGTCCAGCCTTTCCGCCGCGAGTACTGGGAAGAAGAGATGGCGCGCTATGCCCGTCAGGGTCTGCGCATGGTAGCTGCGGCTGTCAAAGATGAGCCGGAAATTGCAGGCGACCTGAACCATGTCCACCTGCAGGAAGGACTGGTGTTCACCGGGATTGCCGCCATGATGGATCCGCCACGCCCTGAAGCCATTGATGCGATTGCACAGTGTCAGCAGGCCGGGATCCGCGTGAAGATGATCACCGGTGACCATCAGGAAACCGCGATGGCTATCGGCAAAATGTTAGGCATCGGCAACAGCGGCGACTCCATCACCGGTTACCAGCTTGAGCATATGGATGACGCTGAACTGGCCGTCGCTGCCAGCCAGTACGATATTTTCGCCCGTACCAGCCCTGAGCATAAATTGCGTCTGGTCAAAGCCTTGCAGGAAAACGGTGAAGTAGTCGGGATGACCGGCGATGGCGTGAATGACGCGCCAGCGCTGAAACAGGCCGACGTCGGTATCGCAATGGGTATCAAAGGCACTGAAGTCACCAAAGAAGCCGCAGACATGGTTCTGACCGATGACAACTTCGCGACCATCGCCAGTGCGGTAAAAGAAGGACGTCGCGTTTACGACAACCTGAAGAAAACGATTCTGTTTATTCTGCCGACTAACCTCGCGCAGGGGCTGCTGATTATCCTGGCAATTCTGGCCGGTGCGGTGATCCCGCTGACGCCGGTGCAGATCTTATGGATGAACATGGCGACCTCCACCACGCTGTCGTTCGGTCTGGCCTTCGAGCCGGGTGAGAAAGGCATGATGCGTCGCCGTCCTCGCGCACCAGGTCAGCACGTACTGGATCTGCATGCCGTCTGGCGTATCGCTTTCGTCGGTATTCTGATTGCCTGCAGCGCCTTCGTTCTTGAAGCCTGGATGCAGCCGCGTGGCTACAGCAGCGATTTGATCCGTACCGTGCTGTTACAGACGCTGGTTACCGCGCAGTGGGTGTATATGTTTAACTGCCGCGTGATGGACCGCTTCCCGCTGACCCGCGAAGTGTTCGTCAACAAAGGATTGTGGATTGTTTCCGGCGTATTACTGGTGCTGCAGCTGGCGCTGATTTATCTGCCAGTCATGAACCAGTTGTTTGGCACCGTACCGATGCCGCTGAAATTCTGGGGTATCACGCTGGTGGTCGGTGCGATGATCTTCGTGATTGTCGAAATCGAGAAATGGCTGGTTAACCGCTTCATCCGCAAGAAAGTCTGACGATTTATCCTTATGCCGGGTTACCTTCTGTAGCCCGGCGTTTTACGATAAAAAACGTCACAATTCTGAAACTTTCATCTTTCCCGCTCTCAATTCGTCTCAAAGATCTCACAAAACGTTCCAAAACCCCTTCTGCTGATTTACATCAATCTCTTCCCGCTTTATTACTCTCGCCAGGGGTATCCCTTTACACAGCAATGTTAGTTTCGCCGGCGACCGGCAACTTTCACGGGAATGCCCTATCGCTGTACGGTCATTTTTATAAAAACGAGCTTCTCTGCACTGCAGTCATACAGAGGCCAAAAAACAGGTAAACCCAATGTCATCGCTCATTGTAGATAAGTGTTTTTACACACAGCTGGCATTGCATTCGCTCTTGCAACTTAACGGACAACACCAGAAAGATATTCTTTCGCTCAAGGACATCAACGAACTGCAAGCCACATGCAATTCCCTGACGCCTGAAATCATCTTTGTGAATGAAGATTGTTTTACGTCTGATGCGCCTTCCGGTCACGCCCTCAGGGCAGTGATCGACGCGCATCCCGGCACGCTTTTCTTTGTCTTTATCTCCAGAGAGAATCTCAATTATCAGAACTATGTGCCGATCCGCAAAAACATCATCATTTTGTCGAAATCTATCAGGACGACCACGATTTATCAGCTGATCGCCCACAACCTGCAACTGTCGCGTGCGGGTGAAACGGAACAATCACTGGATCTTACGCCGGTCAGCCTGAGCCGGACGGAATCGAGCATTCTAAAAATGTGGATGTCAGGACTGAATACGCAAATCATTTCCGAACATCTGAATATCAAACAGAAAACCGTGGCTTCACACAAAGGCAATATCAAACGTAAGGTGAAGACGCAAAATAAACAGGCGATATATCATGTTGTTAAGCTCACCGACATCCTGACTTCCGGCATGTTTGTGGGGCGCGTCCAGCCCTTACGTCCGGCCAGCGAACCGGACGAGTTCACCGTTCCCTTCGGCTGAAAGCCTCCTCTCCTGTCCGCTGCCGGCAACATTCTTGCCTTACTGTGAACCTGATGGTTGGGTACACGACTGAAACACGCTAAACTTCGCAGTCGGAACCCTTATCAGTCATGCCGCAGTCAGGCGGGGCTGCTTACTATGCCGCAGCGCCTGCCCTTCGCAGAAAGCGCGCGGCCCGCAGAAAGAGGCTCAAAACAACGTGGCTCAATACGTATATTCCATGCATCGCCTCGGCAAAGTTGTTCCGCCGAAGCGTCATATTCTTAAGAACATCTCCCTGAGTTTCTTCCCTGGTGCCAAAATCGGTGTTCTGGGTCTGAACGGTTCAGGTAAATCCACCCTGCTGCGCATCATGGCCGGTATCGATACCGACATCGAAGGTGAAGCACGTCCGCAGCCTGATCTGAAAATCGGTTATCTGCCGCAGGAACCTCAGCTGAACATGGAACACACCGTGCGTGAGTCCGTGGAAGAAGCTGTTTCTGAAGTCGTGGGCGCGTTAAAACGTCTTGATGAAGTCTATGCGCTGTACGCAGAACCAGAAGCTGATTTCGACAAACTGGCCGCTGAACAGGGCAGACTGGAAGAGATCATTCAGGCGCATGATGGCCATAACCTGAACAGCCAGCTGGAACGTGCTGCTGATGCACTGCGTCTGCCAGACTGGGATGCTAAAGTCGCCACGCTGTCCGGTGGTGAACGCCGCCGTGTGGCACTGTGCCGTCTGCTGCTGGAAAAACCAGACATGCTGCTGCTCGACGAACCGACCAACCACCTGGATGCAGAATCCGTGGCATGGCTGGAACGCTTCCTGCACGACTTCGAAGGTACCGTTGTGGCGATTACCCATGACCGTTACTTCCTCGATAACGTTGCCGGTTGGATCCTTGAGCTTGACCGCGGTGAAGGTATTCCGTGGGAAGGTAACTACTCCACCTGGCTGGAACAAAAAGATGAACGTCTGGCGCAGGAAGCTTCTTCTGAAGCGGCCCGTCGTAAGTCTATTGAGAAAGAGCTTGAGTGGGTTCGTCAGGGTACGAAAGGCCGTCAGTCTAAAGGCAAGGCCCGTCTGGCACGCTTTGAAGAGCTGAACAACACCGAATACCAGAAACGTAACGAAACCAACGAACTGTTCATTCCACCAGGTCCACGCCTGGGCGACAAAGTTGTCGAAGTGAAAAACCTGAGCAAGTCTTACGGTGATCGCGTTCTGATCGACGACCTGTCCTTCTCCGTGCCGAAAGGCGCTATCGTTGGCATTATCGGCCCGAACGGTGCCGGTAAATCAACCCTGTTCCGCATGATGTCGGGTCAGGAAGAAGCCAACAGCGGCACTATCGAGCTGGGCGATACCGTGAAACTGGCGTCTGTGGATCAGTTCCGTGATTCCATGGACAACAGCAAAACCGTGTGGGAAGAAGTGTCCGGTGGTCAGGACATCATGCGCATCGGCACCACTGAAATGCCAAGCCGTGCTTACGTCGGCCGCTTCAACTTCAAAGGTGTTGATCAGGGCAAACGCGTAGGCGAGTTGTCCGGTGGTGAGCGTGGCCGTCTGCATCTGGCAAAACTGCTGCAGGTTGGCGGTAACATGTTGCTGCTCGATGAACCGACCAACGACCTCGACATCGAAACCCTGCGCGCACTGGAAAACGCCTTACTGGAGTTCCCGGGCTGCGCAATGGTCATTTCCCATGACCGCTGGTTCCTCGACCGTATCGCGACCCACATCCTCGATTATCAGGATGAAGGCAAAGTCGAATTCTTCGAAGGTAACTTCACCGAATACGAAGAATACAAAAAACGTACTTTAGGTGCCGAAGCGTTAGAGCCGAAGCGCATCAAGTACAAAAAGATGATCAAGTAATCGTCTTTATAAAATTGCTAAGGCCCGGAAACGGGCCTTTTTTCTGGCTGTCATTCCCTGAAATTTATCCCGCCAGCGCCTCGCTGTAGCTCTTCGCAAAACCATACTCTTCCAGCATAAACGCAATGAAACAGGCCAGCGCCGGCGAATTCAGTTTCCGCCCCGGATAGACCAGATACAGATCATTGCCCTCGGCTTCCCATTCTGGCAACACGCGCACCAGCGTGCCATTTGCCACTTCGCCGTGACATAAAAAGGCCGGTAACAGCGTGATGCCTGCGCCCGCCAGCGCGCATTCCCGCGCATACAGCAGATTGTCGGTAGTATGCGCGGAAGGCAGCAGCCAGCGGTGATAGGTTTCACCATGATGCAACACCCATTCCGACCAGGCCCGGTGCGCAATGCAGTGATGCGATGCAAGCTGTTGCGGCGTTTCAATCGCCGGATGCTGCGCCAGATACGCCGGTGATGCCAGCAGATAGCGCGGGCTGTGCCCCAGTTCACGACCAATCAGCGAGGAATCCTGCGGTTTACCGGTACGCAGCGCGATATCAAAACCTTCCTGTACCAGATCTACCATCGCATCCGACACTGACACTTCCAGCGACACATCGGGATACCGTTTCTGAAATTCAACATTCACCCGCGCCAGCAGCGTTGCTCCCAGACCGGCGGGGCTGGTGATCCGCAAACGTCCGCTCGGGTTATCGCGCAGACGGCGAATCGCCAGTTCAGCCCGTTCGCTGGCCTGCATCATTTCCTGACAGTGGATCAGATAACGTTCACCGGCAAACGTCAGGTTCAGCTGCCGCGTCGTGCGGTTCAGCAACCGCAGGCCGATGGATTTCTCCAGCTGGCTGATACGCTGACTGACGCTGGATTTAGGTAATCCCGCCCGGCTGGCAGCCTGCGTGAAGCTGCCACATTCCGCCACCAGCGCAAAGAGCGCCATATCCTGCAACTGTTTAAACATGATTGTTCACCTCAGCCGAACACTTTGTTAGTTATTGTCCATCTTATCAGGTTGCGTCATGACGACTAGACTGTCTGTATACCTAACGGAGGCAGAAAACATGACCATTAAAGCAATCGCAGTAAATCCAAAAGACCCGGCTCACTTTATCGCTGTTGAATTACCACAGCCTGTCGCGAAAGATTACGACCTGCTGGTGGAAGTGAAAGCGGTGTCAATCAATCCGGTCGATACCAAAGTGCACAAAGGCGTGCAAAAAAGCGGTCTGGATGCACCAAAAGTACTGGGCTGGGATGCCAGCGGTATCGTCAAATCCGTCGGCAGCGCAGTGAAAAATTTCAAAGCGGGTGATGAAGTCTGGTACGCCGGGGATATCACCCGTTCCGGCAGCAATGCAACGGAACAGCTGATCGACTCACGTATTGTGTCCGTCAAACCGAAAAGCCTGGACTGGGCACAGGCCGCTGCCATGCCACTGACCACGCTGACCGCATGGGAAGCACTGTTCGAGCATCTGAAAATTCAGGATGCCTCTGCGGATAAAACCCTGCTCATCATCGGCGGTGCCGGTGGCGTCGGATCACTGGCGATCCCGTTCGCGTCATTGCGCAGCAAAGTGAAAGTGATCGCGACAGCTTCCCGTCCGGAATCGGCACAATGGTGTCTGGATCGCGGTGCGGATCTGACAGTGAATTACAAAGATCTGAAAGGTGAACTGGCGAAGCACGATATCAAACAGGTGGATTTTATTCTGTGTCTGAACGACACCGACGGCCACTGGGAAGCCATTTCTGACCTGATCGCACCGATGGGCCACATCTGTACCATCGTTGAAAACGAACATCCGCTGGACATGAACAAACTGAAACTGAAAAGCGCCGCACTGCACTGGGAACTGATGTATACCCGCAGCATGTTCACCACACCGGATATTGCCGAACAGGGCGAGATCCTCAAACAAGTCGCCGCGCTGGTGGATAAAGGTAAAGTACAAACCACACTAAGCGAAACCCTTCACGGCCTGACCGTGGAAAGCATCGAAGCGGCCCACGCCAAAGTGCTCGACGGCCATATGCAGGGCAAAGTCGTCGTCGCTTTCTAAATACGCTGTCGCCTAAAAAAAGCCCCGTCACTTTCATGCCGGGGCTTTTTCATTCACATATTTCCGCTATTCGCCGTCGTCCACTTTCTGCCATTTAGCATCGGGGTCAAATGTCGTGATCGCTTTTGCCGCGGCATCAGTATTCTCGCCTAAATCCTGCTGATAAACCTCGCCCTGCTGATTGATCATAAAACTGGTAACTCCGGTATGACCATACGCCGCCGGCCAGGCGATCAGCGCAAAACCTTGGGTCATCTTGCCATTTTCGATATAGCTGAGGGCACCGCCGCTGGCATTCGCACCCTGCGACGTCAGAATGCGATAGTAATAGCCGTGATAATCAGACCCCGCCTGCGCATCACCGAAGGCTGGCCCCAGCGGGCTTGGCGCTTCCCCCTCTTTCACCGGCCAGTAAAGGCCATCGTGTTGCCCTTCAGTGCTGACAAAGCGCTGCGCATATTGCCCGGTAATCTGCTGATACTCGTGCTGGGCATCCGCATACGCTGACACGGCCTGAATGGCAGAAAGCTCATTGCGACCAATCGTACGGATTTCAATTTCAGCAGCACCGGCGGCCATATCAAATGACCAGCCCTGCGCCGTATGTTTCATCGGGATCGGCAACTGCCAGTTCTCCGGACCGACATTCAGGTGAGCAATATCACCCTGTTTGGCAATCTTGTGACTGATATTCCAGTCCCGCAGAAAGCGAGCAACCTCATCCGGATCCACACCTTTTGGCGGCAGATAGACCTGCCAGTCATTACCGAGAAGTTGTTCAAGTGACGCATCATCGTGTGCCTCAATGGCTTTGACCAACGCCTGCGCGGCCAGCTCAGGGCTGGTAAATGTCTGCTGCGCGAAACCCGTTAAGGGCAGTAACAGCAGGCCTGCGGAAATCAAAATATTACGCAATCTCTTCATTACCTTTCCTCGTCAGTCTAGCGACGGTGTAAATGAGCTGGCTCTGCATTCGCAGGGCGTGACCGCTGGAAGTTCTGCATATGTTCGCGGCTATGATTCCCCCGCGATTGCTGCTGTTGCCACGACGGACTACGACTGGAATTGCCACTAAATGCTGTGCTGTGTGATGCATTCAGATTCTGTCGCTGATGCTGACTCAATTGCTGCGACGGCTGGCGGTTCGTATTGTGCTGAGACAACGACTGCTGATGCTGAGGCAACTGATGCCCCGTCACATTACGTGTACCGGCACGGTCTCCGGCATTGGCTACCGGGGCTGAACGCGGCAGGTTTCGCTGCTGTGTATGCGCCTGCGCCTGCGGGGTGTTCTGATGCTGATTCATCACCGACGCTGCCTGCTGACGGCGCTGATCCAGATTCTGGTTCTGCACACCGCCCCCATTGCGTCCGACGGCATTATTGTTGCTGATACCGCGCGAGTTATTATCGAAACCACGCGTGTCGTTGTCGAAACCACGATAGTTATTACGCTGCGCCGCGTTATTCAGTGCACGGTTTTGCGTCGCACCATTGAGGTTCGTGCTGCGGTTCGTCAAACCGGCGTTGTAGGCCGGATTATGCTGCCAGCCTGCGGTATTCGATGCGCCCGGATGATTCAGCCCGTTGTTATTGTTGCCGGAGATACGGTTGTAATTATTAACGTTCACATTGACGTATTTATTCTGCGAACCGCCATGATGCCCGTCGTCGTGGTGATCGTCGTGATGGTCATAATCATCATGATGATGATCGTCGTCATCCCAGTCGATGCTGCCAAAAATCGCATACGTCGCGGCGACACCGACACCAAACCCGATCCCCGATGCTATGCCGTTCACGAACTGTTGTCCCGGAGGCGGTGGCAGATATACCGGCGGATAGGCCGGTGTCGGCCAGGCGCCGTAAACCACATTCGGGTTGTAACTCGGCACATACACTACCTGCGGATCGGCAGATTCAATCACAATCGTTTGCTGCGCCGCCGCACTTTTCACCACCGTTGTTGAAGCCGGTTTCGGTTTAACGGTCACCGTCTGCTGCGGCGTGCTTTTCAGCGCCCCGCTCTTTTGCGCCACTTCGCGAAATTTCTGCACAGTGTTCATCACGTCATCCGGTTGCGCCAGAAACGCGTTCCCCAGATTCTGTACCCATGCCGGATCTTCACCCAGCAGCGCCAGCAGTTGCGGAAAAGCGACCAGCGATTTTACACTCGGATCCCAGGGTTCGTTCGCGACCTGAGTGACGGCGGCATCCCCCTGACTTTGCGGATGGTCACGCGACCATTGCACAGCCTGAATCACGTTAGTCGGATAAGTCGACGCCATCAGCACCTGCGAAAGCAGGCTGTCAGGATAAAGCGCGACTGGCGCGACCCATTGATCAAGCTGAGCTTGTGTAAATGACGCAGGGGCAACGGGTGCAGCAACAGGAACTGCTGGCGGAGGCGCGGCGGCGGGTGCAGGCACAGGCGCAGTCTGCGTCGTGGTTTCGGCCTGACTGCTGACCGGAAGCCAGCCTTGCATAAACATCACACTCGCCAGAGCAAATGCCCCCACGCCGCACAAGACTGCGATACCCCAGGGCTTGAATGATAAATTCATTCGGTTCACCTTAGAAAGCCTCAGCGGGAATGAGAGGCATATTGAATGAGTATAATCGGAGAAATAAATCTCAACGGCCGCCACTGTATTTTTATTTCAGGTAAGATATTTACACATAAAATGCGTAATAAAATCCCTAAAAAATGCTTCTCACTCAATCCCATGAATAAAAAGAGAATTTTATTTTACAGCGTTACAAAATGAATTAATAAAATCACACTGAAAGATAATCGGATGAATTCATTAATAATTATATAAAATATATTGGTAATTTATCATTCATTGTATGAATGATAATAAAAAAGCGCGTATCCCGGAGAATACACGCTCTTTATTTGTCCCCGGTCAGATAACCGGGGGCTCGTTTAACCGGCTGGTATCGGCTGCCAGCATGTTCTGCACCAGTTCCACGCATTCGAGAAAACGCTGATCGTAATCTGAAGATTCAACGTGTACATAATCCACATTGTTTTCTTTCAGCATTTCGATGAGCAGATTCTGGAAAGACATCCGGTCGGTGGTACTGCCTAAACTGCGCAGGCCGTCGGCCACCCACGGCGTGTTGTTTTCCAGCAGGATAACCAGATCGAATTTGTATTCGTCCATCAGCGCCTGCACAAACGGATGTTCACGCCCTTCATATTTTTTACAGAAGGCCTGAGTGGTCAGAAAGTCGGTATCAATAAAGGCCACTTTATTGGCATATTTCACCGCGAAATCGATGTACTGCGCCTGACCCAACGCGATCTTGTCATAGTCAGAATATTGCAGCGCCATTTCGTCGCCACCCAGGTGCGAGAACACATAATCGCGGCCATATTCCCATGCACTGGTGGTATTAAAAATGTTAGCCAGCTTATTCACCAGCGTCGATTTCCCGCTGGATTCTCCGCCGAGAATCGCCACGGTCCGCACGAAGAACGGCTTCACTTCAGTCGGAATATAATCCCAGTAACGGAACGGGTCATGACGGATCTGACGACCGCTGATATTCATAAACGAACGTTTCGGGTCGATCAGTACGGTCTCAATCCCGAGATGTTCGCGGTATTGCGGCGCATCAGCCTCTTCACTGGAATAAATAGTGTTGGGTTCAATGCCTTTCTGGCTCATGAACTCTTTAATGCCGCGTCCCCATACGTCCCAGCCATGCGGATAGGGTTCCATCCCCTCTTCGTTAAAGGCATGAATACGTATGTTTTTCTGGTATTTGAACGTCTGCAGTAACCAGCGCAGACGGTCACTGACCGTTGGCTGCTGGGACATGGAACTGTTTTCAAAAAGCTCGCGATCGCGCGGCTCGTCATAGCCCATGATGATATGCAGTTCATCCACCTGACTGCAGGCGCGCTGGATCAGATAGATATGGCCGGTGTGCAGCGGATAAAACTTGCCGAACACCACGCCGATATTCTTTTCACGACGGGGAAACTCAAGATCAAGGAAGCGGTGCAAAGCCTCCAGCTTCTGAGCGCTGGGACTTTTTATCTTTGCATTCAACAACTGGCTAAGATAACCCTTGGTCATCCCGCTGGCTTCGGCCACCTGTTGCAGCGTGCGTCCCTGTTGTTTTATCGCGGTTTTTAGATAGTCGAACTGTGACATGCCTTGTCCCCAGGTTTGCTGTACTAAACAAAATAGCTAAACAAAAAATAGCACAAAGGCAGCCCCGAATTACAGCGGAGAAAAGCTACAGCATAGAACAGTTACAAATCGTCGAGGATCGCCAGCGCATCAGCCAGCTTTTTGACGCCAAATACCTGCATACCCGCCGGGACTTTCTTCGGCACGTTGGCATGCGGCACAATCGCACGCTTAAAGCCGTGCTTTGCCGCTTCCGTAATACGTTCCTGACCACTCGGCACCGGACGAATTTCACCTGCCAGCCCGACTTCACCGAAGACCACTAAATCCTGCGGCAACGGACGGTCACGCAGACTGGAGACAAGAGAGAGCAGCAGCGCCAGATCCGCGCTGGTTTCGGTGACTTTCACACCGCCAACTACGTTGACGAACACATCCTGATCCGCCATCTGCAAACCGCCGTGACGATGCAAGACCGCCAGCAAAATGGCTAAACGGTTTTGTTCAAGGCCAACCGCCACGCGACGCGGATTGCCCATCATCGACTGATCAACCAGGGCCTGAACCTCAACCAGCAACGGACGCGTTCCCTCCCACAGCACCATCACGGAACTGCCGGAAGTAATTTCATCGCCACGGCTGAGGAAAATTGCTGAAGGGTTGCTGACTTCACGCAGCCCCTGCTCGGTCATGGCGAACACGCCGAGTTCGTTCACGGCACCAAAACGGTTTTTATGGCTGCGCAGCGTACGAAAACGCGAATCGGCGTCGCCATCGAGCAGCACGGAACAGTCGATACAGTGCTCGAGCACTTTCGGACCGGCCAGTGAACCGTCTTTGGTCACATGACCCACCATCACGATCGCCACGCCACGCGTTTTGGCGAAACGGGTCAGATACGCTGCCGTTTCACGGACCTGCGCAACCGTGCCCGGTGACGACTGGATATCCGCCATGTGCATCACCTGAATGGAATCGATCACCATCAGTTTAGGCTGTTCTTTATCGGCAATGTCGCAAATCTGTTCGATGCTGGTTTCCGACAACATATTCATATTGGCCGTCGGTAACCCCAGACGGTGCGCACGCATCGCCACCTGCTGCAAAGATTCTTCGCCGGTGACGTACAGGGTTTTCATGTTTTCGCTGAGATGACACAGAATTTGCAGCAGCAGCGTACTTTTACCTGCACCGGGATTACCCCCAATCAGGATCGCACTGCCGGGCACCACGCCGCCGCCCAGTACGCGATCAAACTCTTTAAAACCGGTGCTGAAACGCGGAAGTTCATCAAGGCTGATATCGGAAAGTTTCTGCACGCGACTGACGCCTGCATCACCGGCGTAACCGGTCAGACGCTCGTTACGCGCCACAGTCGGGGAAGCCGCCAAACGGATTTCAGTAATGCTGTTCCAGGCCTGACAGGCACTACACTGCCCTTGCCAGCGCGGATAATCTGCGCCACATTCATTACACACAAATGCACGTTTTGCTGCTTTTGCCACAACTTACCTCGATGATATTTAAAAGAAATTTATAATGCCTGACTGCCGCTAAAAATACACAACACCCCAAGCAGATCCGCATGCCGGATACAGACTGAAGCCTGTTCATACACTTTCGGCTTTGCGTGATACGCAATGCCCAGACCGGCCACCGCCATCATTTTCAGGTCATTGGCGCCGTCGCCAATCGCAATGGTTTGTTCCTGAGGAATCCCCAGTTTTTCCGCCAGCTTCAGCAAGGTATCTGCTTTATATTGCGCGTCGACGACAGGGCCAATCACACGCCCGGTCAGTTTGCCGTCGCGAATTTCCAGCTCGTTCGCCGCGACATCAATCAGATTCAGCTTATCGCGCAGGTATTCGGCGTAATAGGTAAAGCCGCCGGAAGCAATTGCAACGTGCCACCCTGCTTCCTGTAAACGCTGAACCATCACGGTCAGTCCCGGCATCAGCGGCAGGGTTTCGCGCACCTGCTCAAGAATACCCGCGTCTGCATCTTTCAGGGTCGCCACGCGCTGGCGCAGACTGGCGGAGAAATCCAGCTCGCCACGCATCGCACGCTCAGTGACTTCCGCCACCTGTTCACCGACGCCTGCCAGTTTGGCAATTTCGTCGATGCATTCAATCTCAATCGCGGTAGAATCCATGTCCATCACCAGCAGACCTGGCGTGCGCAGATAAGGCACTTTGCCAAGCTGGGTGACATCAAATTCGAAAGATTCAGCCAGCTGTTGCGCATCAGTAGTGAGCGAACCGGCAAGGCGTACAACCTGATAACCTTCCACCGCCCAGGCGCTGACAATCACCAGAGCACGACCTAACCGGCGCTGGAACTGCGTAATGCTCGTTTTATCGAGTTTTCTACCATAAAGCAGCCATCCGGTATGTCCGGCCCGGTAATCCAGCGGCATGACCTCGTCACCGCTCAATGAAAGGGGAAGTCCCGGCCATTGGTGGATCTCCGCAGGAAGATCGCAATAGGTCAGACTGTTTGGCATGATGGCTCCTGTAGGGCGTTATGGCATAGGAAAACAAATATCAGTATTTACCCAAAATCATTCGAGTTGCATCAAGGCAGCAACTGAATGAATCTCCGGAAGCTGACACAGGTCAGTGACCGGAGTGAATGAAGGCAGCCAACGCAGAGGCAGCCTGAAGGATGCAGGGTAAAATGAGGCATCAAGCTACCTTATCGTGACGTCTTCTGGCAACATAAAGTCTTCGAAAAACGCAAGGAAACAGAATGGCCAAGGCCAAACTCAAATTTCGCCTGCACCGCGCCGCTATCGTATTGATTAGTCTGGCTTTATTAGTCATTCTGATGCAAGGCGCATCCTATTTCAGTCTGGGTCACCAACTGGCACGCTCGACGCAGGTGGAACAGCTTGCCCAGACGCTCGCCAAACAGGTGGCGTTTTCGCTCGCGCCGCTGATGGACAGCACTAATGATGGCGCCGATATCGCACAAATTTCCACTATTTTGAGCCAGCTTACCGACGGAAGCCGCATTCTCGATGCCAGCGTTTATGAGTCAGATGGCTCCCTGGTCGCCCATGCAGGCGAACAGGTGCCGGTACGCGACAGATTATCGCTCGATGGTAAACGCGCAGGCAGCTACTTCAATCATCAGATTGTGGTGCCTATTGAGGATAAAAACGGTCCGAGCGGATTTTTACGTATCACGCTGGACACGCACGTACTGGCGACTGAATCCAAGCAGGTAGATAACACCACCAATCTGTTACGTCTGATGATGCTCGCTGCGCTGGGTGTCGGTATTATTCTGGCCCGCACGCTGCTGCAAGGACGTCGTTCGCGCTGGCAGCAATCGCCGTTCCTGCTGACCGCCAGCAAACCGCTCAAAGAAGATGACGAACAGGAAGATGAGCCGGACGAGTTCGGCCCGCCGCCGGTACTGAACATTCCTGAGCCGGAATCTGAGGTCGCACCGGCAAAACCGGCGACCGAAGCACAAACCAAAGAAGCCGCACAGGCCGCTTACCGCAGCCTCAAAAGAAGCCGGCCGAAGTGAGTCAGGAAAACAGCTTAATCACCCTGGCTATGCATAGCTAAATGCATAGCTAATTCCATCGCAAAATGAACAGAGACCATCCGTAATATTCTATTTTATAAAGAAATAGCTACGGGTAAGGTTCGTTCTCCACCAAGAAGACGAATTAATATGCATAGCTAAATGCATAGCAAAACGGGCGCCATCCGGCGCCCGTTTTAGTTACTGCAGGATCTGCAGAATTTATTCTTTGTCGCCCAGCAGAACGGATTCCAGCGCGATTTCAATCATGTCGTTGAAGGTCGTCTGACGTTCAGCGGCAGTAGTTTGTTCGTGAGTACGGATATGGTCGGAAACGGTACAGATGGTCAGCGCTTTTGCACCGAATTCTGCTGCCACGCCGTAAATACCAGCGGCTTCCATTTCGACACCCAGAATGCCGTATTTTTCCATCACGTCGAACATCTGCGGGTCTGGTGTGTAGAACAGGTCAGCGGAGAAGATGTTACCCACGCGGGCATTGATGCCTTTGGCTTTCGCTGCATCAGCGGCGTTACGCACCATGTCGTAATCGGCGATAGCCGCGTAATCGTGGTCTTTGAAACGCATGCGGTTCACTTTGGAATCGGTGCAGGCACCCATGCCGATCACGATATCGCGCAGTTTGATATCAGCACGCACAGCACCACAAGAACCCACGCGGATGATTTTCTTCACGCCGAATTCAGTGATCAATTCTTTGGCATAAATTGAGCAGGAAGGAATGCCCATGCCGTGACCCATAACAGAGATTTTGCGGCCTTTATAAGTGCCGGTGAAGCCCAACATGCCACGCACGTCGTTCACCTGCTTAACATCCTGAAGGAAAGTTTCCGCGATGTGCTTGGCGCGCAGCGGATCGCCCGGCATCAGCACTACGTCAGCGAAGTCGCCCATTTCAGCATTAATGTGTGGAGTTGCCATTATCTTTTCCTAAAATTGGTATAAAAATTAACGAAGTAAACCCAATGAATTTCGAGTTGTAGTCAGGCGGCAAGCGCGTGAATCCCCAGGAGCTTAGACAACTAAGTGACTGGGGTGAAGGCGCGAAGCCAACAACGCTACAACTTGAAAGACGCAGGGTTTATAGCATTGATTTGCCGTAATCCATCGGTGTCAGATCGAAGTATTTAGCAACGGTCTGACCGATGTCCGCGAAGGTATCGCGGTGGCCCAATGAGCCCGGTTTCACTTTCGGGCCATAGATCAGGACCGGAATGTGCTCACGGGTATGATCCGTGCCGCGCCAGGTCGGGTCACAACCGTGGTCAGCGGTGAAGATAATGATGTCGTCTTCTTTCACCAGCTCCAGCAGTTCCGGCATACGGCGGTCGAACAGTTCCAGCGCCGCAGCGTAGCCCGGCACATCACGGCGGTGGCCGTAAGAGGAGTCGAAATCTACAAAGTTGGTGAAGACGATGGTCTTGTCACCCGCTTCTTTCATCTCTTTGATTGTCGCGTCAAACAACGCATCCAGACCGGTGGCTTTCACTTTTTTAGTGATACCGACCTGCGCGTAGATATCGGCGATTTTACCGACAGACACCACGTGGCCGTCTTTTTCATCAACCAGTTTTTTCAGGATGGTCGGTGCCGGTGGCTCAACCGCTAAATCGTGACGGTTACCGGTACGCTCGAAGTTACCGGCTTTGTCGCCGATGAACGGACGGGCAATAACACGGCCAATGTTGTATCCGCCTTCGGTCAGTTCTTCACGGGCGATTTCGCACAGTTCATACAGGCGATCCAGTCCAAAGGTTTCTTCGTGACAGGCAATCTGGAAGACGGAGTCAGCGGAAGTGTAGAAAATCGGCTTGCCGGTTTTCATGTGTTCTTCGCCCAAATCGTCCAGTACCACGGTACCGGAAGAGTGGCAGTTGCCGAGATAGCCCGGCAGATTGGCGCGTTCCACCAGTTTATCCAGCAGTTCCTGCGGGAAGCTGTTGGTGGTATCGCTGAAATAACCCCAGTCGAAAAGAACAGGCACACCGGCGATTTCCCAGTGGCCTGATGGGGTGTCTTTGCCGGAAGACAATTCGCTGGCGTAAGCATACGCACCGGTAATTTCAGAATTACCGTCCATGCCGTCAGGAATTTTACCGGTGGATTCTTCAGCGGCTTTCGCCAGCCCCAGACGGGTCAGGTTCGGCAGATTCAGAGGACCTTTACGGCCTTTGTCTGCATCGCCACGCGCACAGGCAGCCGCGATATGGCCCAATGTATCAGAACCGGCATCGCCAAAGCGCTCGGCATCTTCACTGGCACCGATACCGAATGAGTCTAACACCATGATAAATGTACGTTTCATTTTGCTCTCCTGCGAATGGTTACGCATTGGGTCACGCGGAACTGCCGCGCACCTGATCAATCTTAAATGGGGGCGATTTAGCCTGAAATCAAGCTTTGCCGCTGATCCGGCGATAAACCACCGGCGTACTTTCCGGCGCTTTGTCACTCAGTACAATCGCCGCCCGCACTTCCTGCGCCGCCTGTTGCCAGGCCGCTTCACTGTTCGCGTGGATCATCGCCAGTGGCTGACGGGTATCCACCTGCTGGCCGAGTTGTGCCATGTGGGTCAGACCAACGCTGTAGTCGATAGCATCGCTGGCACGGCGACGACCGCCACCCAGTGAAACGACCGCCATCCCCAGCGCGCGGGTATCCATCGCGCTGACAATGCCGTTGGTTTCAGCGTAAACCGGTTTGCTCAGCGTGGCCTGTTGCAGATAATTGTCGTAATTTTCGATGAAATCGGTCGGGCCTTTTTGCGCGGCAATCATGCGGCCAAAGACTTCCGCTGCTTTGCCGTTATCCAGCACTGCCTGCAACTGACTGCGGGCGTCGGCATCATCTTTCGCCAGTCCGCCGGACAGCAGCATTTCAACGCAAAGCGCCATCGTGACTTCCAGCAGACGCGGATTACGGTATTCGCCGGTCAGGAAACGCACGGCTTCACGCACTTCCACCGCATTACCGGCACTGGATGCCAGCACCTGATTCATGTCAGTCAGCAGCGCTGTGGTTTTACATCCCGCGCCATTCGCCACATCCACGATCGCCTGCGCCAGATCTTCGGACAGCTGATAAGTTGGCATAAATGCACCGGAACCGACTTTAACATCCATCACCAACGCATCCAGACCTTCGGCCAGTTTTTTGGCGAGGATCGAAGCAGTGATCAGCGGAATAGAGTCAACGGTTGCGGTGATATCGCGTGTCGCGTAAAAGCGTTTATCCGCCGGTGCCAGCGAGCTGGTCTGGCCGATTATAGCCACGCCGACGTCCTGAATGATGCTGCGGAAACGGCTGTCATCCGGGAAAATATCAAATCCAGGAATAGCTTCGAGTTTATCGAGCGTACCGCCGGTATGACCGAGGCCACGGCCTGAAATCATCGGGACATAACCGCCGCATGCCGCCACCATCGGGCCAAGCATCAGGGAGGTCACATCACCTACGCCGCCGGTCGAATGTTTGTCGACAATCGGACCGTTCAGATTGAGGCTTTTCCAGTCGAGCACGGTCCCTGAATCACGCATCGCCATGGTCAGCGAAACACGTTCTTTCATGGTCATGTCGTTGAAATAGATAGTCATTGCCAGTGCGGCAATTTGTCCTTCAGAAACCTGACTGTCACGAATACCATTAATGAAGAAACGAATTTCTTCGTCGCTTAAAGGCTGACCGTCACGTTTTTTACGAATAATTTCTTGTGCGAGAAACAAGGTATCCCCCTGCCTGAGCTGAACGCTAAATGTGAACGCCAGTACCGGACGCTGTAAAACAGCGCCACGGCACAGGCATAACAACAGTGATTAATAGCTGCTGGTGGCTTTCTGGCCAGCGTGACCCAATGTGGTCAGCAGGCTTGCCAGCAGGCTGGAAGCACCGAAACGGAAGTGACGTGCGTCAGCCCATTCACGGCCCAGCAGGCGGTCAGCCAGTGCCAGATATTGCGCAGCATCTTCAGCGGTTTTCACGCCACCGGCCGGTTTGAAACCAACGGCTTTGCCGACGCCCATTTCAGCAATCACGCTCATCATCAGTTCAGCGCTGTGCAAAGTGGCGTTTTCAGGCACTTTACCGGTAGAGGTTTTGATGAAGTCAGCGCCCGCTTTAATCGCGATCTCGGAGGCTTTGCGGATCAGTGCATCTTGCTTCAGTTCACCGGTTTCGATGATCACTTTCAGCAGAACGTTGGCCGCAGCACAGGCTGCTTTGCACTGTTTGACCATCTCAAAACCGATCTGCTCGTTACCGGCGATCAGTGCGCGGTACGGGAATACCACGTCAACTTCATCGGCACCGTAAGCGATCGCCGCGCGGGTTTCTGCCAGCGCAATATCAAGATCATCGTTACCGTGCGGGAAGTTAGTCACAGTCGCAATGCGGATATCAGGCGTACCTTGCTCACGCAGAGTTTTGCGGGCAACAGGAATAAAACGAGGATAAATACAGACAGCAGCGGTGTTACCTGCCGGGCTTTTCGCCTGGTGACAAAGCGCGATCACTTTTGCATCAGTGTCGTCTTCGTTCAGGGTGGTTAAATCCATCAGGTTCAGCGCACGTTGCGCTGCGGCGGTTAAATCGGTCATATAACTCTCCAACAATTTTCAATTCCAGCGACCGGCCAGAACTGAGCATACAGTCATGAATTCGTTCCGGCGGAGTCCGACGGGAAATGAATTCTGCACGGTTGGCGAGCGGACTTGGTTCCTTGAAGATAGCGTGCGTAAGCAGCGTGTCGTGGCTTACGCGGCAACTGAGATCCTTCTCACCGCGCTTTGATTGGCTGACGCCAAGTCGTTGTGACTATTTGAACACGTCACATCAGGTTCCTGTGTGCAGTATTTCACACAAAATGAAAACCGTTTGCAACGTTGCTTAGTGAAATGAGATCTAAATCACATTTCACTGGCGTTATGCTCAGTATTTGGTCCAGATAAGAGTGTATACCCGATTCATGACAAACGGAGTGCGCACGGATATACAGCGATCACCGACCGGCGATCTTACGAGTGATGTTATAATAATAACATTTTAAAGAGAACATAAATTACATAGCCTGAAGAAACCCTTTTACAGGAAAGCATGAAAGGAAAATGATAATGTTATTTAAATCACAAAATCAGGAGGGGATGGATTAGAAAGCGGATAAATTGAAGATACGACGGGTGTTGTCCAGCAATTCGGCGGCAATCTGTTCAGGGGTTTCACTGCGCAGGCTGCACAGTATGTCGAACACGTTAGCAGCACGCTCCGGACGATTGGGCTGACCCTGAAAACCCTGCAACGGCATATCCGGCGCATCGGTTTCCAGAAGCAAAGAAGAAAGCGGTAATTGCGCCATCACCTGACGGGTTTTCTGCGCGCGTTCATAACTGATAGTGCCGCCCACACCTATCGCGAAACCCAGTTTGATAAACGCCTGCGCCTGCGAAAGACTGCCCGCAAAACCATGTACCACGCCGGTAGCAGGCAATTTAGCCTGCCGTAACATTGCCGCCAGCTGATCGTGACTGCGCCGCGAATGCAGAATCACCGGCAGCATTGCGCGCTTTGCCATGGCGAACTGCGCTTTCAGCAGCCGCTGTTGTTGCTCAAATCGCGGCGTTTCCATGTATAAATCCAGCCCGATTTCACCGACCGCCACCAGGTGCGGATCCCGGTGAGTCAGCAATGAATCCAGTAATTCCAGGCAACTGTCTTTGTGCTCGCTGATATAAAGGGGATGCAAACCCAGCGCCGCGTGCAGCTGCGGGAATTTTTTTGCCAGTGAGAGAATGCCGCGAAAACGATCTGACGTAACCGACGGAACGATGATCTGCCGGACGCCCGCTTCTCCGGCGAGACGCAAACTTTCGGCTTCCGCACCGGTAAACGGCGGAAAATCGAAATGGCAGTGCGTATCGGCGAAGGTATGACTCACAACTTATCACCCTCACTGGCGGGATAGGTTTCTGATGCACCGTTTTCTACCGGTGGCATATCAGATGCCACACGTTTCGGCTGCGGATCATGAACCAGGTTATCTTTGAAGGCGGCCGGACGCACAACGCCGCCGTCGGCGACCATATCCGTCAGCACGGCGGGATCCAAAATGATCTGCTCCACCGTGCTGGCTGAAGCAGCCAGCGGGATCACGTTTTCTGGTTCGTCCTGCGGTATGACAACCCGCTGAGGGCGACGTGTCACGCGGGGTTCAATGTGCGGATAAGGCCGTTCATTTTCACGCGGCAACAGCCAGTGCGCCGCAGCTGACAGGAAATAACGCCCGCAGCGGCGCCCAAGATGGTAATCCTGATTCAGCGCGGGCAGACGACTGCCCAGCGCGTGGCTGGCTAAAGGTTTTGGCGGGAAGATTTCAAAAATACGCACATCGTCCGGCGGATTCTCGATGAACTGCTGGATGCGGTGATAGCTTTCTTCGTGATGCTGCATCATGCGCACCAGCTGTTGCAGGCTGCTTTCGCTCAGCCATTGCTCCATGCGTTTCATCCATTGCGGCGTATAGAACATCGCCGAGGGAACGGTGCGGATCACCACAATCGTATCGGCGCCACGGCGATAAGCTTCCTCAACCGGGATCGCATCGCTGATGCCGCCGTCCTGATAACTCACGCCATCAAGATCGACGCCCATACGGTAAAAGCCCGGAATGGCGCTGGAGGCTTTGATCACCGGCAGCCAGTTATCGCGCGTCGGCGCAAAGTAACTGGCTGAATAATCATCACTGCGGCAGGCGCACATCAGAAACTCACGCCCGTCGATCAACAGCTTTTCAGCAGTTTCCATCGCCAGCGGCATGTTTTTGGCCGTTTGTTCCACCAGCCAGTCGAGATCGATAAGGTGCCCGCCGCGCACAAAACGCAGAGGATTGAAAAAGTCGGGGCTGGTGGTATAGCGGGTAATGACTCTTCTGGCATAACCAGGTTGTCCGCAGACAAAAGCAGAGAGATTTTGTGCGCCGGCAGACGTGCCCAGATATAAATCAAAGGGATTAAAGCGCGCGCGTTGAAACTCATCCAGCACACCAGCTGTAAAAATGCCCCGCTGTCCGCCGCCTTCGCACACCAGTGCTATTTTGCCGGGTGTATAAGGTTTATACGCCAGTGGTTCTATGTTCCCCAGCGTGACAGGTATTCTGTATCCCAACGGGCTATCCTCACAAAATCGGCCTCACTCAGCGGCCTTCATTTCTGAGCATACCTTGTCTGACTGATTTACGTGAAATTCTTGCCAAATTTCAGCGATAAAATCGTTACGTCCTGTTAACAGCCAGATCGCACATAAAAAGAATCGCCCCCTTCATTGAAGGGGGCGATGTCATTCATTAACACTTTTTGGCATCAAATCATTGATGCGGTCAGAGTCGTTTACGACCGGTAAACAGGCTGACCAGGAACAGAATGATACCGACTACGAAGACGATTTTTGCAGCCCAGGCAGCTGTACCCGCCAAACCACCGAAACCGAGAGCCGCCGCGATTAACGCGATGATTAGAAAAATAATGCCCCAACGAAACATAAGCTTCTCCTTTATACCCTATTTTCACTTTGCCAGTTTAAAAGGTGGTGCCCCGCTTCGGGCCGGACTCACTGTTAAACATCTGCCTTTTGACACTTTATCTCCCGACCGTATGCCGGGAACAAAAACTTCTTACTTAATAAAGGTAGTCGAAAAATTAAAGTGTTAGAGCTTCTGACACGATATTTTTCCGAAATCAGGCAAATCTTATCCGTCCCGAATATTCAGCGGGCAACACAAATATTGTTATGCGTTATTCAAAAGATGAGGCGCCCGCCCGTGAGAAGGCGCCTTGTACTTCAGGTCTTGTACTACAGGTCTTGTACTACAGGTAGAGCAGAATATCGTTACGGTGCGACTTTCAGGTCATTTTTGACGCTTTTCACGCCATCAACGGTTTTCGCAACGCTTTCAGCACGGTCAGACTGTGCCTGGTCTTTCACTGCACCGGAAAGCTGTACTACGCCGTCGGTGGTTTCAACTTTTACATTACGTGAAGGGACAATGTCATCGGCCAGCAGTTTTGCTTTCACAGACGCTGTTGTTGCGCTGTCGCCCGCATAGCCTTTCACGCTCTGGTCTTTGCTGTCTTTAGTGTGCAGTTTGTCACTGACAGATTTCACACCTTCAACTTTAGTTGCGGCGGCAACCGCCTGCTCAGCTTCAGCCTGTGAACCAACGAAACCGCTCAGCGTAACGACGCCTGCATTGGTGGTCACGGAAATGTCGCTGCTTTTGATGGCTTTATCATCCACCAGTGCACTTTTTACTTTCGCTGTGATGGCGCTGTCGCCCATGTAGTTATCAACTTTCTTCATGGAGCTATCGATTTTTGCACCTGCGCTATCTGTAGTCGTCGCAGCCAGAGCGCTGCCGCTCATCAGTGCGGTACCCAGTACTACGGCCATCATGGAATAGGCAAATTTAGAGTTTTTCATCGATTTCTTCCTTTCGGTTTATAAGCCTTGATTTCGGCTCTGTACGTCACATTCTTGGTGACGCCTTCTAACAAATTGTATTGCTGCTGTTTTTACTGTCCTTGTAGCAGAGTACATCGTTTTATTCTGGCTTTTAACTGCCTTGCGATATAACTCTCTGTTGAGTGACTTTAATGCAGTGCTTTAAGCCACCATTTCCTGAACACACATTTAATATAGTCAAGAATGATCAAATGTGTAGGAAGATCGTCGAATAGGGACCCTAATGCAGACAAGTCCGAAGGTTTCCCCCTAAATCTGCACAAAATATCGGCATAGTGATAAGAAATATCTGGAGGCTGACACGCGTCAGATAAAAAAATGGCTCCTGTAAAAGGAGCCATTTGGCATTATTGGGTTAAAAATTTGCTCTAAAAATCAGACTTAGGTTTTAGATTACTGCTTGTCCCATGCATCCTGCCAGTTAGTACCGGTGGCTGGCGCATAAGCCCAGGCCGCCTGACCACACCAGCCAGAGTATGGGAAAGGTTTGCACTGATAGATGCTGCCATCACTGCCTAATACTTTAGTACCCGCCACGTATTTCTCGCTGCTTTCCGGGTAAACATAGTCGTAACCTGCCGCCGCCGCTTTAGCTTTTACCAGAACCGTGGTGGTCGCGGTATCCGTTAAACCGGTGTTATCGGTCACGGTCACGTCAACAGTGAAGCGTGTATCAACTGTCACTTGTGGTGCATTGATGACTTCAGTATTGGATGCTGCACCCTGAGCCGGTGCAACTGGTAATCCAGCCGGATTAGTCCACTGATAATGTAAATCAGCAGCCTGCGTATCCGGATCGGTCACTTTTGCTGTCAGTGTCAGCGATTCACCTGAAGTCACGGTATACGTAGATTCAAGGGTAACGGACGGTGCGACAGGTTTAGAGGCATCAATCACATTCACGCTGGTTTGCGCCGTGGTGCTGCCTTCGCTGTCACTCACTGTCAGAGAGAAGGTGTACACCGCATTGGTCACCGGTTGCGCCACGCTGAATGTCGCTTTAGCTGAATTGCTGTTTTGCAGCGTCACTGCCGGGCCGGAAACTTGTTTCCACTGATAAGTCAGGCTGTCGCCGTCTTTATCGGTACTGGCCGAGCCATCCAGTGTAATCACGCCGATGCCGTTAACTTGCTGAGCCATACCCGCATTCGCGACCGGTGGTGTATTGGTTGCTACCGGTGCGACTGAACCGCTGGTGATTGGCGCAAAGATTTGGCTGTAAGCATAGAGCGGAGCCTGTTCCGGTGTCATACCACTGTGTTCTGCGGAAACTTGCCCAGAAACACCCGGCTGATCGCGAGCCATAGACCATGCGCCAATCATACCCAGGCCATAATCTTTCGCCTGCTGGTAAACGAGACGGGCATCAGAAAGATAGAACACTTCACCCTGCACGTCGTTATAGCCGATCATCGGGGTCGTCCCCAGCATGGCGTAAACCTGCGCCGCGCTCTTCTCAGGGTATAAACCTTTCACCTGAGCAAAAAGATTGTCGATAGCCGACGTCGCACATTTGCCATGGATATTCTGGCCTTCAGTATTGGCTGACTGGCATTGAATGTTGCCGTAGTCCATCGCCATCACGTTTACACCAGTAAGCACCACGCCCTGATCTTTGGCATCCTGCAACACTTCCATCCCTTCATGGGTCAGACCGGTTGGCAGAACAGGCAAGGTATACCAGATACCGATGTGACGGCCTTCGGCAGCCCAACGATCCTGCACCAATTTGACGGCAGCATTACGACGCTGAACAGACTCTTTATCCGCCAGCCAGTTGCCTTCGATATCGAAATCAAGCACCTGAAGATTAAGGTTCTCAACGATATCGTAATAATGCTGTGCCAGATCATTCACGTTATTACAGGCCGCGGCCAGTGGTGCATTGTTCGCGCCGCCGATCGATACCATGATATCGCCCCCCGCTTCGCGCAATGCTTTGATTTTGCTGTATTGCGCATAGTTGGTGACGCTGTAAGCAGTGCCCCATGTCGGTACACAGGTATTAGCATCTTTAGCGACCATAAAGGCCATGGTGAAGTGGTTAACGTTCTGGTTTTTCGCCAGACCTACCAGGTCAGGCTGCATGTTTAAGGTAAAATCGACATATGGCGCATAGAACTGGGCAGGCCATGGATTCTTCGGCGTACCCACTCGCTCTTTAGTGCCGCTCCAGTCCATATAAACAGCCCATGGGGTAACATCGTCTGGTTTCACTTTCTGAACGATGACAGCAGACTGATAATTCTTGCCGTTATATTTCACCAATGAATTAGCAGGATATAATGTATTGATATTCAACCTTGGCGCGTTATCAATTTGATCCTGAGAATAAGATTGTACTGCACCTAACGGTTTCCACGGATGGCCGTTATTTCCCTCAGGGTTTTGATTGGCTGCCAGAGACGGATCATTATTAACGGTGTAGAACAGAGCTTCATACATCACGCCGTCTTTCTGAACTTTATCACCCTGATTATAGGTTGTGCTGCTGCTCCAGACCGGCGTCGGCGCATAAGCTACCCACGGGTTATTTTCTGCTGGTGCGAAACTGTGTGCAGGCGTTGCTTTAGACGTTTTGTACGTCATGCCATTTGCCAGGACAATATCACCGGCTAAATAATCACGGCTGCTGTCATAATTGACATAATTATTCTGGGTACCGTCACCGGCGATCTCACAAACTGTCGGGTTGCCATACTGGCTCATTTCAGTCGCGGATGCGTCGCGTACTTTACGCCACGGGTTGGCACCCTGATCTTGTTCAGCGGTGCCCGGGCAATTGGTCGCACCGACCCACCAGGCGTTAGAATAAACGCCGCCGTCGAAGATAACTTCATAGGTGTCGCCGCCTTCCTGACCATTCCACGCTTCAAGAGCAAAGGCGCTGGCAGAGGCCACCGTCAGACCGGCAACACACAACATCTGTGTGATTTTATTCATTTTCATAACTTACATTCCTTATATATATATCATTGCCACGGCGGGATATTCATAGAATACATATATGTTTTACGAGAAAACGTATTTGAAACTATGGTGAATTGAGAATTTATTTATTAATACATAAATGCAAAGCATGTGTTTATTGCGATACATATCAAATAAATATGAAGTAATTTGTGGCATACGTATAATGACATATCTATTCGGAAACAAACTAATCAAAAACTAATAGATCGCACTAATAATTACAATTAAGATTATTTAATAAGCCAGACATATTTTCTGCATTTAAACATTCAGGAATGTAATAATAGAGCGTAATTAAGCAAGTAAATTAATATATATTTAATTAATGTTAAATTCAGAAGTAATAAAAAAGGCGACATAAATGTCGCCTTTCCACAAACAGGAACAGATTAATGTTCGCGGGTTTTACGGAATTTCACTTCAGGATAACGCTCTGAAGCCAGATTCAGGTTCACCATCGTTGGGGCGATATAGGCCAAATTATCGCCACCATCCAGTGCCAGGTTGGTTTCGTTCTTGCGTTTGAATTCTTCGAACTTCTTCACGTCGCTGCATTCCACCCAACGCGCGGTGGAAACGTTCACGGATTCGTAAATCGCCTCGACGTTGTATTCGCTTTTCAGACGTGCCACGACCACTTCAAACTGCAGCACACCGACCGCACCAACGATTAAATCGTTGTTAGAGATCGGACGGAACACCTGTACCGCGCCTTCTTCTGAAAGCTGTACCAGTCCTTTCAGCAACTGTTTCTGTTTCAGCGGGTCACGCAGGCGGATACGACGGAACAGTTCAGGGGCAAAGTTAGGAATGCCGGTGAACTTCATGTTCTCACCCTGGGTAAAGGTGTCGCCAATCTGAATCGTGCCGTGGTTGTGCAGGCCGATGATATCGCCCGGATAGGCTTCTTCAACGTGTGAACGGTCGCCGGCCATAAAGGTCAGCGCGTCAGAAATCACCACGTCTTTACCCGTACGCACCTGACGCAGTTTCATGCCTTTTTCATACTTACCGGACACCACACGCATGAATGCCACGCGGTCACGGTGTTTCGGATCCATATTGGCCTGAATTTTAAACACAAAACCGGTGAATTTCTCGTCATCGGCTTTCACTTCACGCAGGTCAGTTTTACGTGGCATCGGCGCAGGCGCCCAGTCCACCAGACCGTCGAGCATGTGATCAACACCAAAGTTACCGAGTGCAGTACCGAAGAATACCGGCGTCAGTTCGCCCTGCAGGAAAGCTTCGTGATCGAATTCATGGGATGCACCCTGAACCAGTTCCAGCTCTTCACGCAGTTGCACAGCCAGATCTTCGCCGACAGCAGCATCCAGCTCAGGGTTATCCAGGCCTTTAACGACGCGAACTTCCTGAATGGTGTGACCTTTACCGGTCTGGTACAGATACACTTCATCTTTATAGAGGTGGTAAACCCCTTTGAACAATTTACCGCAGCCGATCGGCCAGGTAATCGGAGAACAGGCAATTTTCAGCTCGCGCTCCACTTCGTCCATCACTTCCATCGGGTCACGGATGTCACGGTCGAGTTTGTTCATGAAAGTCAGGATCGGCGTATCACGCAGACGGGTGACTTCCATCAGCTTACGGGTCCTGTCTTCAACACCTTTCGCAGCGTCGATCACCATCAGACAGCAGTCAACCGCGGTCAGGGTACGGTAGGTATCTTCGGAGAAGTCTTCGTGCCCCGGGGTGTCGAGCAGGTTAACCAGACACTGTTTGTACGGGAATTGCATCACGGACGTGGTGATGGAGATACCACGTTGTTTTTCCATTTCCATCCAGTCGGATTTGGCGTGATGGCTGGAGCCGCGGCCTTTTACTGTACCGGCGGTCTGAATGGCCTGTCCGAATAACAGAACTTTTTCAGTAATCGTAGTTTTACCGGCATCGGGGTGAGAGATGATGGCAAATGTGCGGCGCTTGGCCACTTCAAGGGCGTATTCACTTGGAGACATGTTTTTCACGTTTCTGCGGTTGGTCCGCCCTGCATAGGATTTAACATCACGTCAGAAGATGACGTCAGGCAAAGCGGTAATAAAAGTTATAGCCGGCTATTTTCACTGATTTAGCCGGGATGGGCAATCAATGGTTTTTTTGTATGGTGTGTGCGAGAAAAACTCAGAGTTTGAAGTCAGAAGGCAATGAAGCCCAATGGCGTCGCAAAATCACTTTATGCTCATCGGCCATAGGGAGCGAATCAAGCCTGTCATGCCATTCTTTGCGAGCAATACTCAGCACATCATTCAGATGCACTTTTATCGCAGGCCATGACACTCCGATTCGGTCTGTCCATTTTTCAAAAGTCGCGAAATCGATCACAGCCCAGCGTTTTTCCCGGGCCATATTCAGTGCCACTCCTTGTTCATCCTGCATATAAATTCGCGTGCTCACGATGTCATAAGCCGGAGAGAGTCGGGCATTTATTCCGTCAGGATAGATAACCGACCAGTTTTTCAAATGCGCATCGCCATTTCCCAGCAGGATATTGACCAGTAACCGGCGTGCCATTTGCTGCACATCAGCCAACCCGGCAGAACCAACACGATCAAGCACCGCTGCGATTTGTTCATAGTTATGGCGCCCGTATTTCCCATGGGCATACACCTCAAAAATTTGAGCAAAATCTTCCGTGTGTATACGCCCGGCAGGACTGCGGTCAAAACGCTTAATGCTAAAAGCAAAAGGCTCATCAGGAAGGCGAATGTCGGGCAAGTTATCGATTTCAGAAAGACGGACCAGCTTAATCTCAGGGATTTCAACGCCCGCACTTGCCGCAAGTGTCATGGCAGTGAATTCATTCTCCGCGAGCGAAGGATGCACTACCGAAGGCGTTTTGATTATCCAGCTATCTTCGCCGATTTCAGCGCTGACGTTGGAGCGTCCTTGTTCCTGCTGTACAGAAAACTTCAGCTGAACGCCAGCCAGCGAAAACTTATCGGCCTGCTGACGAACATCTATCTGAACAGGCTCAAGCCGGTCGCCACGAGACACTTTAGCCCAGGCTGGCATTTCATCTCTGAGGACGGGTCTGACCCGCAATGCACCCGGAAGATTTTTTCCCGCATATGCCAGTAAAGGGAATTCTGAATCGTGATGGATTTTTAGTGACTGCGTCATCCATGCCCGCAAAGCCCCTTCCGGTAACAAATTAGAAAGTACAGGGGGTAAACGGAGAGAAGAAACCAGCGGGCGATGCAAGTAATCAGAGTATGACTTTTGTGACAATGTAAAAACCGGCTTATCCTCCCAAGATAAAGCCGCATAAGCAGGGTCGAAAGTCAGGATATTTCGGCTGCCGGAATAATGAGCCAGTACGCCAATCCGCTGATCATGTAAATATAAGGCCAGTGCCTCGACAGACTCTGTTTGTTTTGTCATGGCTAATCGTCCAGATCATGCAGAAGGTCATTCCAGCTGTCTGGTTGGCTTTCATTCACCGTCAGTCTCGACGTACCCTCCAGTAATGCCTCAATTTCCTGCACCCGCTGACGCGGCACAAGCATCATTTCAAGATCCATACCCTCCAGAATGCGTAGAAGAGTCGAAAGTCGCGGATCGGCCCCCGCTTCAATACGCTGGTACTGTTGCTGAGACATACCGATTCGCATCAGCATATCCTTCTGATTCAGATCCAGTTGTATTCTTCTTTGTTTCAGAAGTTCCGGGAGTTGCTTGAGGGTTTTCATGAGGCTGTCCGTTCGCATGGCTTAACAACAGATTAGTTGTCATAGCACATCAATACAACTTATTAGATGTAATGATGCGTAGATTACAACAAATTAGCTGTTTTTACCCCAGCGGGAGCGCCATCATAAGGGCATCTTCGCGGCCTTGTGCGGCGGGATAGTAATTGCGGCGAACGGAGAGTTCGTTAAAACCGAGGCTTTCATAGAGCGCGATAGCTTTAGCGTTAGAGGCGCGGACTTCGAGCCATAACGTGAAAACATCTTTCTGCTCAAGCTGTTGTATCACTTCTTCCAGCAATGTGCGGCCTAAGCCCTGACGCTGAAAAGCCGGATCGATGGCAATATTGAAAAGCGTCGCTTCGTCGAGAACGATTTGGGTGATAGCAAAACCGGCCATCACGTCGCCCTGCATGATCTTGAGATTCAGATAGCGCTCGCCCTGATTGCTGGCCAGCGTTTTTTCCGTCCACGGAAAGGCATGGCTGGCCTGCTCAATTTCAAATGCGCGGGGAAGATCAGCGATGGTCAGGATAGAAATGTTGTTCATTTTCACAGATCTGCTGCCAGAGCGCGCGTTTTGCGCCGGCGTCTTGATAGAGTTCGGCCAGAGCCGGACTGGATAACTGCGGACCGGCGAGAGTTAGCGGTTCGCTTAACCCCAATCGCCAGACATTGCAGCGGGTATCTTCAGGCAACATGGCGACCTGTTCCGGCGTCAGGCGATAAACCTGATGAGCACCCAGTGCCAGACTGCGTAAAACATCGGTGACCAGCGGGTCATCTTCCGCAGGAGGAACATCTGCCACAATCAGCAGTTTAGTGTCCGCAGGCAGGCTGACCGCCACTTCGCCCTGTAAAACCGCGGGCCGGCGCAGCGTCCACTGGGTGATCCCCAGTTGCTGTAACAGTGTGTCTCGTCTGGATGCCATGCCTGTTTCCTGCCGGTTGAAGTGCGAAAAGCCCGGCTATGCTAGCAAACACAGCGAATATGCGCCAATAAAGCTCGATTACTCAATCAGAGGCGAAGAGTATATAATCCCGCGTTCATTCCTGAGGAGCCTCACCCTGATGTCTGCATTAACTCCGGCCAGCGAAGTCATACTGCGCCATAGCGAAGAATTCGAAAGCCGCCGCGTATTGTTCGCCGGCGACTTACAAGACAATCTGCCAGCTGAAATTGACGCCGAAGAAGTCCGCGTTCACACCAATATGTATCATCACTGGCAGATGCTCAGCAAAAGTCTGGGCGAAAACGTTCAGTTCGGTTTGCTGGCTGATGCTGAGCTTATCGCGCCCTGCGATGTGCTGGTGTATTACTGGCCGAAAAGCAAACTGGAAGCGAAATTCCAGCTGTTCAACTTACTTTCACAGTTGCCGGTCGGCATTGACGTGTTTGTCATCGGTGAAAACCGCAGTGGCGTACGCAGCGCTGAAACCACGCTGGAAGGTTTGTGTGAACTGAGCAAAATCGACAGCGCGCGTCGTTGCGGTTTGTATCATGGTCGCCTGGAAAAACAGCCTGAATTTGATGCCGACGGCTGGTGGGATCAGTACATGGTCGAAGAAGTGACCATTAAAACCCTGCCGGGCGTATTCAGCCGTGAAGGTCTGGACAGCGGAAGCCTGCTGCTGATCAACACGTTTGAAGAACCGGTGAAAGGCAAAGTGCTGGATGTGGCTTGCGGTTCCGGCGTGCTGGCTTCGGTACTGGCCATGTACTCGCCGAAGATGAAAGTCACGCTCAGTGATGTGAGCGCTGCCGCTATAGAAGCCAGCCGCGCCACACTGGCGGCGAACGACCTGCCGGGCGAAGTGATCGCCAGCAACGTCTATTCCGACATTGCCGGTCGTTTTGACATGATCATCTCCAACCCACCATTCCATGAAGGTCTGCAAACTAGCCTGACAGCGGCTGAGCAGCTGATCCGTGGCGCAGTGGGCCATCTGAACATTGGCGGTGAACTGCGCATTGTGGCTAACGCCTTCCTGCCATATGCCGCCCTGCTCGATGATGCTTTTGGCAGCCATGAAGTGCTGGCACAGAACGGCCGCTTTAAGGTTTATAAAGCCGTCCGTGGCCGTCCGCCGCGCGATTTGAAAAAGAAAAAACGTTAATCAGTCAGACGCTGAGGATACGCATCATTTCTGCGTTGTAGCGGTCACCCGCTGCCACGCGGAAAGGAAACACTGCTTCGATCGCCGCGATTTCGGCTTCACTCAGGGAGACATCAAGCGCGGCGATGTTTTCCTCAAGATAATGACGACGCTTGGTGCCAGGGATCGGCACCATGTTGTCGCCACGTGAAAGTACCCATGCCAGCGCCAGCTGCGACGGTTTCACGCCTTTTTCCTGCGCCAGTTCCCCGATTTTTTCCGCCAGTTGCAGATTCTTCGCGAAGTTTTCGCCCTGAAAACGCGGACTTTCACGACGGTAATCATCTGCATCCAGATCATCCACTGAACGGATTTGTCCGGTCAGGAACCCACGACCCAGCGGGCTGTAAGGCACAAAACCGATCCCAAGGCGTTCACACGCCGGTAAAATATCGGCTTCCACATCCCGCGACCAGAGTGAATATTCTGTCTGCAACGCGGTGACCGGATGAACTTTATGCGCCCTTTCCAGAATACTCACCGGCACTTCGCTCAGCCCGATATAACGGATCTTCCCTTCACGCACCAGATCGGACAGCGCGCCCATGGTGTCTTCAACCGGCACGTTGTGATCCGGACGGTGTTGATAATAAAGGTCGATAACCTCGGTGCCCAGACGCTTCAGGCTACCCTCTACCGACTTGCGGACATAATCAGGGTGACCGTTGGTCCCGCGCGCCTGCGGGTTAGCCGGGTCGCGTACAATACCGAATTTGGTGGCTAAGAAGACCTGATTGCGACGCCCTTTCAGAAAGCGCCCGAGCAGTTCTTCATTGGTATACGGCCCGTAAACATCGGCGGTATCAAACATCGTGACGCCCATTTCGAGCGCACGCTCCAGCGTTGCCATCGATTCTTTATCATCCAGACCCGTGGTATAGAAATCGCTCATGCCCATGCAACCCAGTCCCAGTGCAGATACCATCGGACCGTTTTTACCCAACTGACGTTGTTTCATCGGATTTTCCTTTTTGACTCTAAGAGGGAAGTAACGAAGTGAAGTGTGGTTGTTATGTCAGGAAAGATAAATCAGCGAAAACGTGCAACACTGTTCATAAATCGCAAACAATCAGCGGGAAAGTGATGGACCAAATTCTGGCGATGAAAATTTTTATCCGTATTGCCGAACTGGAAAGTTTTAGCCGTGCAGCGGAAGACCTGAATCTGCCACGGGCGACAGTCAGCACGACCCTTAAACGGCTGGAACAGAAGCTCGGGGTTCGCCTGTTTTTACGCACCACGCGGCAGGTGAAAATCACCGACGAAGGCAAAATTTACTACCAGCGCTGTCTGCAACTGATCTCGGCGCTGGAAGAATCCGACGCCCTGTTTGCACATCACAAAAATCAGCCCGCAGGCATTGTCCGCATCGATATGCCGCATTCTCTGGCACGCGTGATGGTAATCCCCGCGTTACCGGCGTTTTACCAGCGCTATCCGCAAATTACCCTGAGCGTCAGCGCCAATGATAACGCCATCAATCTGCTCGATCAGGGTGTGGATTGTGTGGTGCGCGCCTGGCCTTCAGAAGATGACAATTTGCAGTCGCGCCATCTGGCGGATTTGAAACAAATCACCTGCGCCTCACCTGCGTATTTAGCGAAATTCGGTACACCAGAAACGCCGGAAGATCTCGCCGGACATCAGGCTGTCGGCTACTTTTTTGCCCATCAGCGGGCTGATTCGCATCTGGATTTCATGACTGACGGAAAGGTTGAAAAGCGACAATTACTCAGCAAACTGACCGTCAGTGGTGCTGACGCTTATGTCGCCGCCGCAAAAGCCGGTTTCGGACTGATACAGGCTTCAGAACTGGCGATGGCGCAGGAACTGGAAAAGGGCGAACTGGTGGAAGTATTACATCAGCATCTTCCACCGCCGATGCCGTTATACATCATGTACCCGCCCGGCCGTTTTCTTGCGCCAAGGATCCGTGTGCTGCTTGACTGGCTGATCACGCTGTTTTCCAGCCCCGTTCAACCGGACAATCAGAAAGCCATTCCGGGAAAAATCGTTGATTAAACCATCGATTAACCTGAGGACTCTCTGGCACACTGAACCATTCACGGTGAATATGCTGTTTTTTACATCAAACGTCCGAAATGGGGGAAATAACTATTGACGCCTGTGGGAAAATCTCTAGAATTCGCCCCCGTGGTTGTGTTACTTGCTGATGACATTCCGATGAATGCATCAACACAGTAATCAATTGGAAGCGATGGTGGCGGAATTGGTAGACGCGCTAGCTTCAGGTGTTAGTGTCCTTTGGATGTGAGGGTTCGAGTCCCTCCCTTCGCACCAAAACAACCACAAGATTTATATTGCACGGCACGGTACGCGATGGTGGCGGAATTGGTAGACGCGCTAGCTTCAGGTGTTAGTGTCCTTCGGATGTGAGGGTTCGAGTCCCTCCCTTCGCACCACTCCGGTGATATAAATCAAATCAGCAGTAAGCAGAAATCATCTGTGCGAAGGTGGCGGAATTGGTAGACGCGCTAGCTTCAGGTGTTAGTGTTCTTACGGACGTGAGGGTTCAAGTCCCTCTCTTCGCACCACATGATTCTGTTCTCCGGCTTTTCCTTCCTGCATCAACTCTCTCGCTTTCAGAAAATAAAAAATCCCTGCGGCTTTACTGTGCTTCCTGTTTTTCATCTCTTTTGATTCCTTTTCTGTAACAATCACTTATCACTATAGACTAAAATTCAGCGTGACCGCAGCCAGTCCACCTGCCAGCGCCATAAATGACGGCAACAGCATATAGTGACGTAACGTGCGATGAAACAACATGACCAGCGTCGCCAGCATTGCGACTACCACCAGCATCCGTAGCTGGTCGAGCGTCATATGCGTCAGCGCCAGCAAAGGCATCAGCGCACAGGGGAGCAACACCCCCCAGCCACTGGTGAGACGCTTACCCAGTATCCAGACAACCGCCCAGATCCCACATGCTATGACAATCGCCGGTATCATAACCCTGCTCCAAACGCTGATAATGAGAACCAATATCATATAGGATTTTTTCTCATTTACCACCTATTTGCAGCGGTACCCTCCGTTAGGGTGACACCTGTCGACAAAAGTGCTAATTTTGAAGCCGTAAAACAAATTAGCCATGCAGCCCTATAAAATAGTGACACTAATAACGACATTTATTGAATTCTAATAATTACCCATTTGAACTATTAGCCTGTTTACACGGAATACACCCGCGGTATAAGGCGATAAAACACTTTATCTATTCAGACCACCACACGCTAAATAGAGTAAATTTGATGATATCTCATTCCTATGATGAGCTGCTGAAAAGCAAACATCGGCTGGCGATGTTGCTATTCTTTTTTTTAAATAGTGCCACTGCGCTATTTTCTATGGTTTCTCCGCCAGAAGGCGCATCCTCAATGCCTTTTCCGCTGGTACTGATTTTTGTTCTCTGCGGAGCAGGATTAATATTTTCATTTTTCAGTAAGAAAAATTATTCTGCGCATCTGAATATGTGTTCTGTCATCGTCGGGCTGTTATGGGGATGGCAAATTGCATTTCGTTTTGCTGAAATTAGTCAGACAGATAAAAATTATCTGCTGGTCAGTTTGCTCAGTATATTCTTTATCAGTGCTATCGCTTTATCAGATAATTTTCTGGCTTTTTGCCTCCACGCAGTACCTTCGACTATTTGCGTCATCTTTCTCGACGATTTTCAACATATCGGGCGTATCTTATTTACCGTTTCCCTGCCGCTGATAGGCCTGTGGTTGCATCATCTGATGTTAAAACGCAGCGATGAATTTACACGCAGAATGCTATCCAATCTTTACAGCGAGCGGGAGAAATTCAGCGACCTGAGTATGCTGGATCCGCTCACTGGCCTGTACAACCGGCGCGGACTGCAAAACAAACTGGAAACCCTGTTTAATCAGGCCTCCGGCCACTACGTCATGCTGCTGGATATCGATCACTTCAAAGCCTACAACGACAACTATGGCCATACGATGGGCGACCAGGCGCTGGTGCGCGTGTCTGCTGCCATCCGTGATGCCGTGCGCTCGCGCGACGTAGTAGTGCGCTACGGTGGAGAAGAATTTCTGGTGCTGATGTCCAATGTAAAACAGGAACATGCAGTTCGCATGGCCGAACGTATCCAGAATAAAGTCCTCGGGTTGAATATCCCGCATTTGTTTAATGCGCAGGTATCGACCCACGTCACAGTAAGTGCCGGGCTGGCTGCGCTGGAGGAAGGCGACTTTATTCAGGCTTTAGGTAAAGCAGATACCTCTCTCTATAACGCAAAAAATAGCGGCCGCAATAAAATATTTTATGCGTGGGAAGAGGAAACCGTTGAGGCATCCATTGAAGAAAGAATGGCCTGATGGTGTTTGAAAGTAACAATGATAACAGCGTGTTTATTGTTTTTATTTTCCTGTGACATATTTTAAGTGGACAGATAGTCTTTATTAAAGGCCGGACATTCATTTCTTTTGCATAATCATTCAGCTTTTAGCCAGATTAACGATTCTGGCTAAAAGCTAAACAGCTTATTTATCATGTCGAATGTTACTGAACAATGTTACTTTTCGATTTCATCAATCTGCTTAAATAATCCATTTTCATCGTTCCCCCCTGCTTTAATAACCCCGATAAAGATAATCCTAAAGACCATCTTTCCAATGTACTGAACGACCTGCCGGTTGCGCTCATTCTTCTCATTCCCTGCGTCAAAAAAACACGCTACTCTGTTGTTTTAACACCATTATTTTCTCCATTTCTTAATCTGTGAACTGACTCACCCTGACCTTCCGGCGAGTGCCAGCACTCATTTTCCTGTGGCACTGACCGGAAGGTCGCTCTGCCGGACACTTCTTACACTACCGTCCAGCCGCAGCCCTGACTTCTGACGGAACAGTAAGGCGCGGCAATTATTACTTATCTCTTCACCAGTACGTTTCTCTACATAAAAAGGTCCGGTGTATGAACAGTTCGATAGCTTTAGGGATTATCTGGCATCTGATAGGAGCGGCCAGCGCAGCTTGCTTCTATGCGCCATTCAAACAAGTAAAACATTGGTCATGGGAAACCATGTGGTCGCTGGGCGGCTTCTTTTCCTGGATCATCCTGCCGTGGGCAGTCAGCTACGTCCTGCTGCCTGATTTTTGGGCCTATTACGGATCATTCACCTTCGCAACCCTGCTGCCCATTTTCCTTTTTGGCGCGATGTGGGGCATCGGCAATATCAACTACGGCCTGACCATGCGCTATCTTGGCATGTCTATGGGGATCGGCATCGCCATCGGCATCACCTTGATTATCGGTACGCTGATGACCCCCATTCTTCAGGGTAAAATCGGCATGCTGTTCGGCACAACCGGCGGCCAGCTTACGCTGCTCGGTGTATTTGTTGCGGTCATCGGCGTAGCTATTGTCAGCTATGCAGGCTTCCTGAAAGAAAAAGCACTGGGCATTAAAGCCGAAGAGTTCAATCTGCGAAAAGGGCTGATTCTGGCGGTGATGTGCGGGATTTTCTCCGCCGGTATGTCTTTCGCCATGAGTGCCGCAGTTCCGATGCATGAGGCCGCACGCGCATTGGGCATTGACCCGCTGTATGTCGCGCTGCCAAGTTACGTCGTGATCATGGGAGGCGGCGCCATCGTGAACCTGGGCTTCTGCTTCGTCCGCCTGGCAACCCGCAAAACCATTTCGTTCCGGGCCGATATGTCTGTGGCGAAATCCCTGCTGCTCACCAATGCCATTTTTTCCATTATCGGCGGCGTGATGTGGTATCTGCAATTCTTCTTCTACGCCTGGGGTCATGCCAGCATTCCGGCAGAATATGATTATATGAGCTGGATGTTGCACATGAGCTTCTACGTACTGTGCGGCGGCATCGTGGGTCTGGTGCTGAAAGAATGGCTTGGTGTCGGGAAAAAACCGGTGCGCGTTTTGTGTATCGGCGCGCTGGTGATTATTCTGGCTGCGAATATCGTCGGTCTGGGAATGGCATTGTAAATCCACTACACACTTCAAAAGACCACTCATTAAAAGACGGCAGAAATTATTCTGCCGTCATCAGTGACAAAGATATCTTCCCACCCTGCCCGATAAAACGCTGCCGGTAATCACGGGGTGATACTCCACAGGCGCGACTGAAGACCACCGAGAAATAATTACTGTCATCGAAACCGCATTCTGCCGCCACATCACTGATCGTCATGCTGCCATAGCGCAACAGACTCATTGCCCGGCAAAGCCTCAGCTGACGCAAATAATGACTCACATTCATACCGGTATGCTGCTTGAACAACGAGCGTAAAGCACGAGGATTCAGCGCATGCTGCTGGCAGAACGTCTCCAGATGGAATGATTCAGCGATGTTTGCTCGCAGCGCCATCAGCAATAAATCCAGCTGATGTGCATCGGGTAATGCCCCGCTGTCTGGACGCTGGCGAAAACGCAGTAATAACAGCGCCAGTTGCATCAGTAACGCTTCACTCAGTTGCACGGAAAGCGGCTCCGACTTCATACATTCTTTTGCCAATTCTTCCACTTTATCGCGTAAAACTGACATTCCAAGCGTACTCAGCCGCCAGTAGCGTTGCTCCTGACTGACATTCTCATCGGGCAATAATTGCGACCAGTCTGCCGCCAGGCCGAAGCGCTCACGGCAAAAGAGCACGTTATCCAGCGCCAGCTCGTTGACCGATTCGTAACTGTGGCGATCCCGCGAACTAATATAAAACAGGTCACCGCAAGTGATGGGATAAGGGATATCGTTCCAGATATGCAGGCCGTTGCCACGCCAGACAATCACCAGCTCGTCAAAATCATGATCGTGACTGGGGAAATCCGCCTGCGGATGACGTTCCGCCACCACAACCGAATTTATTCCCGTCAGAAAGAAGTCATTTTTAAAAAGTCTTAGCGACATAGCGACAATCTCAAACCCGTTTGACGACAATATAAACGAGGCAGTTCAGATAAACATTCCCGAAACTGCGAGAGGTGCCGTTTAACGCATCTGATCACGCATGAGTTTTGGCGACACCGAAAACTCCCGACGGAATTGTGTCGAGAAGTGGTTACTGTCACTGAACCCGCAGGCATAAGCGATATCGGTAATACTTTGATCGCTATGATGTAAACGACGGCGCGCTTCGAGTAAACGCAGCCGGTTGAGATAACGCTGCGGTGTCATGCCCGTGTAATGCTTCATCTGCCGGTGCAGGGTTCGCAGTGCCAGCGAAAAACGTTCCGCGGCTTCAGTCCAGTTAACATCCTCACTGTAATGTGACTGGAGCCATTGCAAAAGCTGATTGACCCGGTTTTCCGAGGTATCTCGCAATTGTGGCTGGAAACAATCCTGATAAAGCAAAATCAGCAGTTGTAAAAACAGACTTTCGCGCGTGGCGATGTGTTCCATTTCAACGCTGTCGGGTAATGCTTCAAGCTGAGTAATGCAGTTCAGTACCTGTTGCAGCACGCACGGGCTGAGCTGCCAGTGGATCTGCGACTGATAATGATGTTCCTGCGGCAAAAAATGACCGACGTCCTGAATAAAACGGAACGCTTTCGGTGAACGGAACAACACATTGGTCAGACGAAGATTATCAACATTTTCAAAAAGATGGTGATCGCTGGCACGGACAAAACAGACCGTACCGGCGGTCAGAGTGTAGGGATTGTCATTAAAAATGTGCACACCCGATCCGCTTTCCACCAGCATAATCTCGTGGAAATCATGGTAGTGCTCCGGGAATACGTCTTGCGGAAGCCGCCGCTCAACCGTCACGGTCAATTCAGGTGCCGCAAAATAATCATCACCTCTCAGTAACGTCATTTATCGCCTCCGGTTCAAAATCATTGTGTTTCGGGAAACAACCCTACCTTGTGCCCCGCTTTCTTACCTTCAAACCGCAGCGTTAAAAACGTCATAAATGGTCATATTTTAAAGATTCCCCCTGCCGTGATGCAGATCTGCGGCAACGATCACAATCGTCTGCCCCGCATGACGCAGACGCGGTAAATCACAGTTTCAGTCAGCTTTGAACCGTTATGTGATCTGCCTCCCATCTACCTTTTTAATGCTGCCATCCCGCCAAAACCCGTGGCAATCACCGGAAGGTGCCCCCACAACGCCTCCCCTACACTGGCCATATATTCAATAAGGAATGGCCGCTATGAGAACTCACCATCTTGCCGCTATTGACCTCGGCGCTTCCAGCGGCCGGGTGATGCTGGCGACGTTTACCCGTCAGGATCCGCAGCCGGCAGCGACGCTGACACTGAAAGAGATCCACCGTTTTCCTAATAACCTGATCCGCGTTGATGGCCACGATACCTGGGATCTGGATGCGCTGGAAAAACACATTCTTGAGGGGCTGAATCGCCTCGACGCATCCGGCGTTCAGCTTGACGGTATCGGCATTGATACCTGGGGTGTGGATTACGTGCTGCTTGATGAACAGGGCCAGCGGGTCGGTTTGCCAGTGGCTTATCGTGACAACCGTACCGAAGGCGTGATGGCGCGAATGGAGCAGCAGTTTGGCCGCGAGAATTTGTACCAAAAAACTGGTATTCAGTTCATGCCATTTAACACGCTTTACCAGTTGCGTGCGCTGAGCGAACAACAGCCTGAAATCGTCAGTAAAACTGCACACATGCTGATGATCCCGGATTATTTTCTTTACCGCCTCACCGGCAAAATGAACTGGGAATACACCAACGCCAGCACCACACAGATGCTCAATCTCGCCACCGGCGACTGGGATGAAGATTTGCTGAAACTGGCGGGTGTGCCACGCCACTGGTTGCAAAAACCGACACAGCCGGGCAACTCTCCTGGGCTGTGGAAAAGCCCTCGCGGGCGCAGTGTGCCGGTGTTCAGCGTGGCAACACACGACACCGCCAGTGCGGTGGTTGCCGCCCCGCTGACCAGTTCACGCAGCGCCTATCTCAGCTCCGGTACCTGGTCGCTGATGGGCATCGAAAGCCCGAAAGCGTTCAACCATGCGCAGGCACTCCACGACAACATCACCAACGAAGGCGGCATCAACGGCAGCTATCGGGTGTTGAAAAATATCATGGGCTTATGGTTGTTCCAGCGTGTTTGCCGCGAACTGAACATTCAGGATTTGCCGTCCTTAATCACACTGGCTAAACACGTCACACCGTTCACTTATCTGATTAACCCGAACGAAGATTGTTTTATAAATCCGCCCTCTATGGTGGATGCCATTCGCGATGCCTGCCGTCAGGCCGGTGATCCGGTGCCGGAGTCACCTGCAGAGCTGGCGCGCTGTATTTTCGACAGCCTTGCTATGTTGTACCGCAAAATCGCATTGCAACTTGCTGATTTGCAAGGCTCGCCGCTGGAAGATATTCACATCGTCGGCGGTGGCAGCCAGAACCAGTTTCTGAACCAGCTTTGTGCTGATATCTGCCAGGTCAGCGTCAGCGCAGGTCCGGTTGAAGCTTCAACCCTGGGCAATATCGGTTGCCAGCTTATGGCGCTGAACGCCGTCAAAGATAACGCTGAATTTCGTCGCATCGTCGCCACGAATTTTGAGCAACACCATTACATTCCACGTATACACGCGGATTTCGCTATTCACTGGCGCCGTTTCCAGGCGCTCTGTCACGTCAATGAGGAACTCGCAGTATGACTTCATCTATCGATCAAGCATGGACACTTGCCAAAGAACGCTTTGCACAGCTGGGTATTGATGCCGAAGCTGCAATCAAACAACTCGATACCCTGCCCGTTTCTATCCATTGCTGGCAGGGAGATGATGTCGCTGGCTTCGAAAACCCGGAAGGCAATCTGACCGGTGGTATCCAGGCGACCGGTAATTATCCCGGTAAAGCGCGTAATGCTCAGCAGCTTCGGGCTGATTTAGAGCTGGCTATTTCGATGATTCCTGGCCCTAACCGGCTTAACCTGCATGCGATTTACCTGGAATCCGATCAGCCCGTTGCGCGTAATGAAATCGAGCCAAAGCATTTTGCTAACTGGGTGGACTGGGCGAAGAAAAACAAACTTGGGCTGGATTTCAATCCTTCCTGCTTCTCACACCCGATGAGCGCCGACGGCTTTACGCTCTCCAGCGCGAACCCGGAAGTCCGTCAGTTCTGGATTGAACACTGCCAGGCCAGCCGCCGCGTCTCGGCCTCATTTGGTCGCGCACTGGGCACGCCTTCCGTGATGAATATCTGGGTACCGGACGGTATGAAAGACCTCACGGTGGATCGTCTGGCACCACGTGAGCGTCTGATGACTGCACTGGATGAAGTGATTTCTGAGAAGTTTGCTCTGAGCGAACACATTGACGCCGTCGAAAGCAAACTGTTCGGTATCGGCTCAGAAAGCTACACCGTGGGCTCAAACGAATTCTATCTCGGTTACGCCGCAAGCCGTGGTACCGCGCTGTGCCTTGATGCCGGTCACTTCCATCCGACTGAAGTGATCTCCGACAAAATTTCCGCCGCCATGCTGTATGTGCCACGCCTGCTGCTGCACGTCAGCCGTCCGGTTCGCTGGGACAGCGACCATGTGGTGTTGCTTGACGACGAAACGCAGGCCATCGCCAGCGAAATTGTCCGCCACAACCTGTTTAACCGCGTTCATATCGGGCTGGATTTCTTTGATGCCTCTATCAACCGCATCGCTGCCTGGGTTATCGGCACCCGTAACATGAAAAAAGCCCTGCTTAAAGCGCTGCTGGAACCGACAGATTTACTGAAAAAACTGGAAGTTGAAGGCGATTACACCGCGCGTCTGGCACTGCTGGAAGAACAGAAATCCCTGCCATGGCAGGCCGTGTGGGATATGTATTGCCAGCGCCACGACGTACCGGTCGGCGGCCAGTGGCTTGATACCGTTCGCCATTACGAAACCAGCGTGCTGGCTAAACGCTAAGGTTTGATAAACCCAAAGTATTGCTGACAGCACCGAAGAAAAGCATTCACCTTATTTGCAGGAAAGAACTGATGAAAACATTATTTACCTCGTGGTTTGTGCAGGGCATGGTTAAAGCGACCACCGATATGTGGTTGAAAGGCTGGGATGAGCGCAACGGCGGCAACGTCAGTATGCGACTGCTGCCAGAAGATGTTGCACCTTATAAGAACGATTTTTACGCCCAGCCACGCACGGTTGAACTGACACAGCACGCGCCGGATTTGGCCAACGAATACTTCATCGTGACCGGTTCCGGTAAATTCTTCCGTAACGTGCAACTCGCACCTTCAGAAGCGCTGACCGTTATTCAGCTCGATGATAAAGGCGCCAGCTATAAAATCCTCTGGGGCCTGACCGCAGGTGGTCTGCCGACGTCAGAACTGGCATCGCATCTGCAATCTCACGCCGTGCGTAAACGTGTCACTAACGGTCAGGATCGTGTGATCATGCACTGCCATGCCACTAACCTGATTGCATTGACCTACGTACTGGAACTCGACAGCGCCAAAATCACCCGCAAATTGTGGGAATGCAGCACTGAATGTCTGGTGGTCTTCCCCGACGGCGTGGGTATCGTGCCGTGGATGGTACCGGGTACCGACGGCATCGGCGCAGCCACGTCCGACCGGATGCAACATCACAGCCTGGTGCTGTGGGCATTCCACGGCATCTTCGGCTGCGGCCCGACGCTGGATGACGCATTCGGCCTGATCGACACAGCTGAAAAATCGGCGGAAATCCTGGTGAAAGTGATTTCTATGGGTGGCATGAAACAAACCATCCAGACTGAAGAACTGATTGCCCTCGGCAAACGTTTTGACGTCACGCCTTTCGAGGCCGCTCTGAAAGCCTGATGGAAAAATCTGTTTAATAATTCTTCAACGGGGAGCAACGGATGCTCCTCGCTTAAGATCGGCAAAGACCAAAAACAGAGCATCGCAAGGTATGGATCATTTAACCTTTCCCTAAGTAATCCTGATTGCAGAAAGGCGGCAAGTGCAAGAATCCCGATGAGCTGACATGAGTCAGTGATTCGGGTTCTTAAACGCAGCCAACGCATCTGCAGCCTGGAGTACGACGGGAAAAATAGAGGGAATTTTTATGAGTTTCATGTTGGCACTTCCTAAAATCAGCCTTCACGGTCAGGGCGCAATCGAAGATATGGTTGCGATGCTGGCGACCAAACAACACGGCAAAGCGCTTATCGTCACCGACAGCCAGTTAATCGAACTGGGTCTGCTCGACAGTTTATTCTCCGCACTTAAACAGGCAGGAATGCCTTACGCCATTTACGGCGGCGTGGTGCCCAATCCAACCTCGGCTCATGTTGACGAAGGTTTCCGTCTGTATCAGGAAAACCAGTGCGATTATCTGATCGCTTTCGGCGGCGGCAGCCCGATTGATACCGCTAAAGGCATCAAGATTCTGACTGCTAATCCGGGACCAGCCACGATGTATTCCGGCGTCGGCAAAGTCACTAAACCGGGTGTATTCCTGGTCGCGATCAACACTACCGCGGGTACTGCCGCTGAACTCACCAGTAATGCGGTGATCATCGACAGTCAGCGTCAGGTGAAAGAAGTGATCATTGATGCAAATCTGATCCCCGATATCGCCGTTGACGATCCGTCGATTATGCTCAAGATCCCGGCCGGCATTACCGCGGCAACCGGTATGGACGCGCTGACGCACGCGATTGAAGCCTATGTATCTGTTGGCGCGCATCCGCTGACTGATCCGACGGCGCTCGCCGCTATTTCTACCATCACGCAATGGCTGCCGAAAGCCGTCGATCACGGCGACGATATTGAAGCTCGCGAGAAAATGGCGCAGGGACAATATCTGGCTGGCATGGCATTTAACAGCGCCGGGCTTGGACTGGTCCATGCGATGGCGCATCAGCCAGGGGCGACGCATAATCTGCCGCACGGCGTGTGTAATGCGATTTTACTGCCAGTCATTGAAGAGTTTAACCGTTCCTCTGCCCCGCACCGTTTTGCCGATATCGCCCGCGCAATGGGTGTGCACACGCAAGGGATCAGCGAAACGCAAGCCAGCATGGCGGCTATTGACGCGATCCGTAAATTATCCGCCCGCGTGGGGATCCCGTCCGGTTTCAAAGAACTGGGGATTAAAGAATCCGATATTGAAGGCTGGCTGGATAAAGCACTGGCTGACCCCTGTGCGCCATGTAATCCGCGTACGCCAACACGTGAAGAAGTTCGCGAGCTTTATCTGAAAGCGATGTAATTTTTAGCTTCTGCCTCTGTGAAGGGGAAGAAAAAGGTGTAATTTCCTTACTCCTCCCCCTGCGAAGGGGGAGGTTGGGAGGGGGTTTAGCAGGCGCCATTAATACCCCACCCCAGCCCTCCCCTTCGCAGGGGAGGGAGTAAATCCAACCTGGAGCAAACATGATCCGTAAATCCTTCGTTATGCAGGTTAATCCAGATGCACACGATGAATATCAGCGTCGTCATTCGCCTATCTGGCCGGAACTGGCGGAAACCCTGAAAGCCCACGGCGCACATCACTACAGCATTTTTCTTGATGAAAAACGTAATCTGCTGTTTGGCTATGTGGAAATTGAATCTGAAGAAAGATGGAATGCCGTGGCAAAAACGGATATTTGCCAGAAATGGTGGAAGCATATGGCAGACGTAATGCCTGCCAATGCCGATAACAGCCCGATCAGTAGCGATCTTAAACCGGTCTTTTACCTCGATTAACCCGCTGACCGGCGGGTTTTCCTTTTACGGCACCCGGATTTTGCGCTTTTGAGGCAGTAAATCGCGTAGCCGCCGGTTTCGCTTTCCCCGAACGTGACGGTGCAAACTTCGGATCAAATCCATCCGGGGGTACCAGACAATCAGGCCGGATCCCAATCAGGCGGCGCATCCCCATTGCGGTCAGTGCCTCGCGGATCACTGGCCAGTTCACAGGATCATGATAGCGCAGCAACGCTTTATGCAACCGCCGCTGACGATCCCCTTTCGGCACCACCACATCTTCACTTTTATAATCCACTTTGCTGAGCGGATTCTTGCCGCTGTAATACATGGTGGTCGCACTGGCGAGCGGTGACGGATAGAAGTTCTGCACCTGATCCAGACGGAAGCGGTTTTTCTTCAGCCACAGCGCCAGATTGATCATATCTTCAGTGCGCGTGCCCGGATGCGCGGAGATAAAATACGGGATCAGATACTGCTCTTTCCCGGCCTGTTTCGAGTAGCTGTCGAACAGTTCTTTGAACCGGTAATAGCTGCCCATGCCCGGTTTCATCATTTTTGACAGTGGCCCGGTTTCGGTATGCTCCGGCGCGATCTTCAGATAACCGCCCACGTGATGTTCTGCCAGCTCTTTGATATAACGCGGATCCTCTACCGCCAGATCATAACGTACGCCCGAAGCGATCAGGATTTTCTTGATACCTTTCAGGCTGCGCGTACGGCGATAAAGGTTGATCGTCGGCTCATGGTTGGTGTCCATGTGTGTGCAGATTTCAGGGTAAACGCAGGAAGCACGGCGGCAGCTTTGCTCCGCTTTTGGCGACTGACAGCGCAGCATATACATGTTGGCCGTCGGACCACCAAGATCGGAAATTACACCGGTGAATCCCGGTACGCTGTCGCGGATCTCTTCGATTTCACGCACGATCGACTCTTCCGAGCGGCTCTGAATGATCCGCCCTTCATGCTCGGTGATCGAACAAAATGCGCAACCGCCGTAACAGCCACGCATGATATTGATCGAGAAACGGATCATGTCATACGCCGGAATAGTCGCTTTACCGTAAGAGGGATGTGGCACGCGCTGGAAAGGCAATCCAAAGACTTCATCCATCTCCTCAGTAGAAAGGGGAATTGCCGGTGGATTGATCCACACATAGCGGTCACCGTGTTTTTGCATTAGCGCACGGGCACAACCCGGGTTGGTTTCATGATGCAAAATGCGCGAGGTATGGGCATACAGCACCTTGTCGCCCTTCACTTTTTCAAATGACGGCAGCAGAACGTAGGTTTTCTCCCACGGTTTCGGCTTAGGCGCACGCACCGTCACCGGCTGCGGGGCATCTGGCGCAGGCAGTTCATCTTCTGAACAGGGTAAGTCTTCGCCGTACGGATTCATGATCGGCTCAATGCGCCCCGGCTTATCGAGCCGCGTGGAGTCCACGCCGCTCCAGCCGATCAGCGCCGTTTTACGCATCACCGCCGTATTGCGTACGTCATGAATATCCGTAATGGATTCGCCCGCCGCCAGACGGTGCGCCACTTCCACCAGTGGCCTTTCGCCGTTGCCATAAATCAGCATGTCAGCTTTGGAATCCACCAGCACAGAGCGCCGCACGGTATCGGACCAGTAATCGTAATGCGCGATACGCCGCAAACTGGCTTCAATGCCGCCGAGCAACACCGGCACATCGCTGAAAGCTTCTTTGCAGCGCTGGGTGTAAACCAGCGTCGCGCGATCCGGACGTTTACCGCCCACGTTGCCCGGCGTATAGGCATCGTCATGGCGCAGCTTCCGGTCGGCGGTATAACGGTTGATCATCGAATCCATATTGCCGGCAGTCACGCCATAAAACAGATTCGGTTTGCCAAGCCGCATGAAATCTTCTTTGTTGGTCCAGTCCGGCTGAGCGATGATCCCGACGCGAAACCCCTGCGCTTCCAGCATCCTGCCAATGATCGCCATGCCAAAACTCGGATGATCGACGTACGCATCTCCGGTCACCACGATCACATCGCAACTGTCCCAGCCCAGTTCATCCATTTCCGCCCGGCTCATTGGGAAAAACGGCGCGGTGCCATAGCATTCCGCCCAGTAACGTGGGTAAGAAAATAAGGTGCGATCGGGTTGGATCAGGCTGACTGGCATAATGTAGTTTCTTCGTTCGGCGGCAAATAATTGGCCGCAAATTATACGGGGACAGAAACCACTGCGGGTGAGCAAATCGCCTAAATTTGTTTTAGATCAACTTCTTCTTTTTAGCTATCGGGATCCCAACCGGGCTATTTAATTTCCTCCGTAATTGAGATTTCTGAATATGTCATTTCCTGTATCTGCGGATTAAAGAGTGCTCAAATGATCCGTTAATTACTTTCACATTGAAGGATCATCATGGCCATGGACAGTAAACAATTTCAAAAATTATTGTTGCCAAAACTCAGGGAAGCGATGCTTTATACACGCTCAAGAATCCCCATGAAATCAGCCAATAAATTCTATCCTGATAAAAGAATGATCGATGGGTTGATGATGACCAATCCCGACAAGTACCGGATGCATTCTCTGGGCGGAGACAGGGATCGTTCTCTGAATCTGGCCGCTAACAGAAAGCTCAAACTGGCACCACAACAGGTCTACAGGAAGTACGAACAGGATCACCGCAACGGGATACGCAATGCCGGTAACTGTGGTGAAAATGCCATGATCGCGTTCTGGTATCTCACTGAACATATTCGTGAACTTGAAAAACTCGTCAAAACGCCAATAAAAATACTCACTATTTTTCTCAAGCACCCTGTCGATCACAGCCTGGTATTAGTAGGAACTGAACCCCCGCGCGGCAGCGGAAAAATTATGGAAAATACGTTAATTTGCGACCCGTGGGGAAAAATTGTCTGTCCTCTGGCGCATTATTCTCTCGAATGGAAAATGAAAATGAATAAATGGTCGAACCGTGGCCTGAAGGGGAAATGTGGCCGTGGAACTTACGATCCTTTTTACGACCAATGTTCCAGAGAAAGTGTGCGCGTTGGACGACTGCTTATTTCAGAGCAAACGTATTCCGGTAAAACCCAGAGAATAAAGGATACAAAGACCTACTCGCTGATAAACAAAAACGAATTTTCATAACGTAACGTAGTTAAAGGACGGGTAATGACATTCTCTTAAAGGCCTGCCAATTTGCCGCAGGCCTTTCTTTTAAAAGAAAAACTCTTATTTCTTCGCCAGTGCTTCAAACACTTTTTCGACTGCGACTGCACCCGGATCTTTGACGCCTTTCAGGCTGTCGCTGCTCAGATAGGATGAGCGCCCGGCGTTAGCTTTCTTCATGCTGGCCGTGTCTTTGGCACCTTTGGCGGCGGCTTTCGCTGCACCTTTCAGCGCATCTTTTTTGCCAAGGGCTTCCAGCGCGGGCTGAAGTGCGTCGATCATCGTGCGATCGCCGAGGTCAGCACCGCCATAATGCTTCATGCGCTCCAGACCGAACAGCAGCGCTTTTGGTAATTTCTCGCCCTCAGCGACTTTCTTACCCGCGGCCGTGAAGAAGATCGACATCAGCACGCCGCTCGATCCGCCCATCACTGTTGCCAGACGATCGCCGACTACGCCAAGAAGATCGGCAACATTATTCAGCGGCAATTTTTTGCCTTTGTTCTGCTTCTGGATATCGCGCGCGCCGGTGGCAAATGTCGAACCGGTATCGCCGTCACCCACTTTGGCATCGAGCTTATTCAGTTCATCTTCCAGACCGGAAAGTGTCTGTGTGATGGTTTCGACGATCTTGCCGACTTCAGCATTCGATGACGCCTTAACGGATTTTTTATCGCTGATGGCTTTACCTTTCTTGGTCGCCAGTTTTTCCAGCTTAACCAGCGGATGCCAGCCCGCGGCCTCCACCTCTGCCAGCAACGCCTCTTCAATTCCGCCTTTCAACGCGATCACGGAAAGAGAAAAACCTTTCATATCCAGCGCACTGACGAGTGAGGCGGGTCCGATGAGATAACGCACCGAACTGCCCAGCGCTGAATGCACCACTTCTTTAGTGATCTGACTCATTTCAAGCGGAGAAACGCCGCCGAGGTTATTGATCAATACCGCCAGCTTGTCGCTTTTTTTCACATGCTGCTGGAGCTTTTCAACCAGCGTATCCACCACTTTTTTACTGTTCTGAGTTTTCATCGTCGAGACGCCCGGCTCGCCGTGAATACCCAATCCCAGCTCAACGTGGCCCGATTCGATACGCTGTTCTTCTTCATCTTCGCCGCCGCCCGGCAGATTGCAACCTGCGGCCGCCACTCCAATACTCGCCGTGGCATCAATGGCCTGCTGCGCAATTTTGGTGACGTCTTTGAGAGATTTCCCCTGCTCTGCGGCATAACCGGCAATTTTATGCACCAGCGCCGTCCCCGCGATGCCGCGAGGCTGCTTGTTGTCCGGCAGAGAAATGTCGTCGGATACCATCACCAGCTCGACGTCGTAGCCCATGCCTTTAGCTTTCTCGGCCGCCAGACCAAAGTTCAGACGGTCGCCGGTGTAGTTTTTCACAATCAGCAGGCAGCCCGCTTTACCGGTGACCGCCACAATCGCATTCAGCACGGCGTCCACGCTCGGTGACGCAAACACTTCGCCGCATACCGCCGCGGTGAGCATACCCTTACCGACAAAACCGACGTGGGCCGGTTCGTGACCGGAGCCACCGCCGGAAATCAGAGCGACTTTTTTCTTATCCCAGTCGCGGCGAACGACCACGCGGATAGCCGGATCGACGTCCAGTTTTGCCAGATTTTTGTAGGGAGAGGTCAGGATCACCCCTTCAATAACATCGTTAATCAGAGACTTACGGTCATTCATAAAGAATTTAGACATGCCGGATCTTTCCTTTTAACTGTTTTCCAGGTGTTGTGAGGCAGAAAAAACTTACCTCTGCGTAATGCAGGTATCTGAAAACATAGCACAGGACAAAAATCAGGAAGGAGACGAGAAAGGCGGTTTCCCGCCTTTTTAGGAAATGATGTAGAAAGAAATCAATTGCAAGCTAACACTTTAATCGCTAAGCCCCCGGTCGAGGTTTCACGGTATTTTGAGTTCATGTCTTTGCCGGTTTCGTACATGGTTTCGATGACTTTATCGAGACACACGCGCGGCTCGCTGGTACGGCGCAGTGCCATACGTGAAGCATTGACCGCTTTAACCGCCGAAATGGCATTTCGTTCGATGCACGGTACCTGAACCTGTCCGGCGAGCGGGTCACACGTCAGCCCGAGGTGATGTTCCATGGCAATTTCTGCCGCCATAAACACCTGCGCCGTGCTGCCGCCCAGCAGCTCAGTCAGACCGGCTGCCGCCATGGAACAGGCCACGCCGACTTCGCCCTGACAGCCCACTTCTGCACCGGAAATCGAGGCGTTCATTTTGAACAAAATGCCGACCGCGCCGGATGCGAGGAAGAAACGGCTGTAAGAATCCGGGCTGATCGGACGGATGAACTGATCGTAATACGTCAGCACCGCCGGAATGATGCCACACGCGCCGTTGGTCGGTGCCGTAACAACCCGTCCGCCTGCCGCGTTTTCTTCGTTAACAGCCATCGCGTACATATTGATCCAGTCCACCACGCCCATCGGATCAACGTTGTTTTTATCCTGCGTCACCAGAATACGACGCAGCGCCGCGGCGCGACGGTTGATTTTCATCGGGCCTGGCAATAGCCCTTCGGTATGAATACCGCGCGTAATGCCTTCGCTCATCACATTCCAGATAGCCGCAAAGTGTTCGCTGATTTCTGCACGTGTATGGCTGGCCAGCTCGTTTTGCAGCATCAGCGCCGACAGGGACAGGCCGGTGTCGGTGCAATGCTTTTGCAAATCACTGGCCGAACGGAACGGGTACGGTCGCACCACAGGGTTTTCATCCTGCAGGCCAAATTTGCTGGCTTCGACAATAAAGCCGCCGCCAATAGAATAATAGGTTTGCGTATACAGCAGCTCGTCGCCGTTGAACGCACTGATTGTCATGCCATTTTCGTGTAACGGCAGATTATTAAAATGGAAATTCATACCGGAACCGGCCGGGAAATCCACTTCCTTTGCGCCCTTGCCGAGCATCAGTCGCCCGGAAGTTTCCACCTGGCGTATAAACGCCGGGATCGCATCAATATCCACATCGTCCGGCATATTGCCGGCCAGCCCCATGATGATCGCCAGATCGGTGTGGTGGCCTTTACCGGTTAACGATAAAGAACCATAGACATCGACGACCACGCGGGTGGTATGAGTAATATGGCCAGAAGAGATAAGTTCATCAGTGAATATTTTCCCGGCTTTCATCGGGCCAACAGTATGCGAACTGGAAGGACCAATACCAATTTTGAAAATATCGAAGACGCTGATCACGGTGGGCACTCCATGTGAATAAGATGACGGGCAAAAATACGGGAGGAAAGTGAGCAGGAATATTCCCGCCCACTTTATTTCAATTAGCTTTAAATATTTTATTCATTAACCAATCAGGCTGAATACGATGGCTGACATGGCAATCAGACCCATAATCACCACGAACACGTTGCTGATATGACCGCTGTATTTTCTCATCGCAGGAACTTTACGAATCGCATACATCGGCATCAGGAATAACAGCATCGCAATAATCGGACCACCCAGCGTTTCGATCATACCCAGAATACTTGGATTCAGGGTTGCCACTAACCAGGTAGTTAATAACATGAAGATGCCGGTATAACGGTTCAGCGTTGGCAGGGCAATAGTTTTTCCTTTACCACGCAATGACTTAATTACCATGCCGTTGAAACCTTCACGCGCACCCAGATAATGGCCGAGGAAAGATTTAGTAATCGCAATAAAGGCAATAAATGGCGCGATATATTCAATGACCGGGTTAGAGAAGTGGTTGGCTAAATAAGACAGAATAGACACGTTCTGCGATTTAGCTTCCATCAGGTCTGCCGGAGACAGGCTCAGTACGCAGCTGAAGACGAAGAACATCACGGTGATAACCATCATGATGTGGCTAAATGCCAGAATACGTGAACATTTTTTCTCAGCGTCTTCGCCATACTCTTTGCGTTTTGCGACCGCGAAAGAGGAGATAATCGGCGAGTGGTTGAAGGAGAACACCATCACCGGAATGACCAGCCACAATGTCATCAGCATACCGTGACCCACGCCATTGCCGGACATGGAGACGTTTTCAAACACTGACGTATTCCAGCTAGGAATAAGGTACAGCGCCAGCGCCATCAGCACCGCAACAAACGGGAAGACCAGAATACTCATCGCTTTCACGATCATATCCTGACCGAAATGCACCAGCGTCATTAAGCCCAAAATGAGGATCAGAGACAGCAACGCACGCGGTGGCGCATTCATATGCATCTGGTGAGTAATAAAACTCTCAACCGTATTGGTGATCGCCACGCTGTAAACCAGCAGAATAGGATAAATAGCGAAGAAATAAAGCAGGGTAATTAATTTACCGGCTGAAATACCGAAATGCTCTTCCACGACTTCCGTAATATCTTCACCGGCATTCTTTCCTGATAATACAAACCGGGTTAATCCGCGGTGAGCGAAGAATGTCATTGGGAAGGCGAGGATCGCCATAATGATTAAAGGAATGAGACCGCCGATACCGGCATTAATAGGAAGAAAGAGAACACCTGCACCAATTGCTGTTCCATATAAACCTAACATCCACATAGTGTCAGTTTTACGCCAGGAACTTACCGATTTTTTAGACAGCGTCCCGATTGTTGTATTATCCATGATTCCTCAGCACCTAATTATAAAAATAATTCCGTTTCCCCAGGAATGGTTGATGTTTTTTTACTGCACCCGTCATCAAAAAAACCACCCTGACGGATAAAACATACCATTAATGCGGGCATGATACCTATCAGCAGCATAAAAATCTGGATAACCGCGTAGCTTTGAGATCATGGTCACGAATATCTTTAAAACGCGGACTGATATTCCTTTAAATTCCAAACCATTAACATTTTCTCTAATTTAAATTCATCAAATAGTGATTACGGTAACATCTATTTTTTGTGATATTTTGTTATGCCCGTGACTATTATTTAAATAACGATTGAAATACAAGCAACATGTATTATTTATAGTCTGACTCCCTGAACTAAATCGTTCATAAATTGACCACTAAAATTTCCCTCGATAAAACGGAATACGTTAATATTCCTTCTGAATTTCCTCTGTTTTCTGACTTGTGTAAAAAATACGCCACAACGCGACCGCAGTTACAGAAGGAAAATTTTTCCACTTACGCTTTCGGAACTATTGCCGATAAAGTTATTCTTACGCTGCGGAAATCATTTCAACCGGAAGAAACACAGAGCGACTCAATGGGAAAAGCCCGATCACCTTTTTGCCCGCCAGCAGGGATATCACTACGCCGTTTTATTAAGGCTGCGTATGGCATTGTCCTGCTGCTGATGCTGATGGTCGCTCCGCTGACATCGGGTGTTGCACAAGACAGCGATCCGCAGGCGGATGCGGCTGTCGCGCAGACCGTCAATGGCATCCTGAGCTATTCGCGCTGGCCAGGCGCAACGCCCACTTCCGTCTTAACGCTTTGCATCATCCCTCCCGTGAAATACGCCGCGCAACTCACCCCTGATGGCAGCGCATTCACCGGCCGGCCACTCAAAGTCATGACGCTTCCGTTCGACAGCCCGCTGCTCACATCTGAGTGCGACGCTATTTATTCCGGCAACATGACAACGGAACAGCAGGCAGATTTACATCAGCGCCTGGAAGGCCATGCAATTCTCACTATCGGTGAACAGGATGATGCCTGTGCATTACTGAATGCATTTTGTCTGGTGATGACGCCACTTCATACCGGATTCAAATTGAATCTGGACACGCTGTCCCGCAGCGGCGTGCGGGTAAATCCCGCCGTATTACAACTTGCCAGGGAAAAGGAGTGACCATGAAAAACAAAATTCCTGTTCCTGAGGTTGAACAGTCAGGCCAGCGTCCGACGCTGAGCGCTGCACTGAACCGAATTCATGTGATTGTGATTTTAACGGCGATCGGTCTCGCCGGTTTCCTGCTGACGTTGCTGGCGTTAATCGCCCTGCGCTCTCACGCGGAAAGCAATC